>ONMA01000009.1 GCA_900318815.1 uncultured Prevotellaceae bacterium | reverse complement strand
GCCTACGGCACGCAGAGCGACTTCTTCCTCAACCGCACGCTGACAGCCAATGTGTGGAACACCTTCGCCTCACCCTTCGCCATCGCAGCAGGCGACATGGAGAAATACTTCGGCGCAGGAGCCAAGGTGCGCCAGCTGGAGAGCACCTCGGTGGCTGGCACCGTCCTGACCCTTAACTTCACCGATGCCACCGAAATCGTGGCCGGCCAGCCCTACTTAGTGAAGCCCGCCGCCACCGTCGATTTCAGCGCCAACGGCAAGGAGTTCGCAGGCGTTAACCTCAACGACGCAACAGCCACGCCGACCGAGAAAACCCACGTCAACTTCGTCCCCACACTGGGCAAGACCGAGGTGACAGGCGACGTGAAGGACATCCTCATCCTCAACACCTCCGGCACCCTGGTTCACCCCAGCGCAGTGGGCAACATGAAGGGCTTCCGCGGCTACTTCCTGATGCATGAGGCAGCAGCCAACCTGGCCCGTGCCTTCGTCATCAACTTCGGCGACGGCGAGACCTCCGGCATCCAGCCCATCCGCATGGAGAACGGCACCACCCCAGCCGAGGGCACCTACGACCTCAGCGGCCGCCGCATCCAGGGCCAGCCCACACAAAAGGGCGTCTATATCCAGAACGGCAAAAAGGTCGTGGTGAAATAAATTCATGAGAAATTCGTGATCCATTAACGGTAATTATATGTTCAAAGAAAAGAAGATGTATTTCTGTTTAACACGAATTGCCACAAATTGCCCATTAATTAGTTACTAATAATTTAATTGTAAGCATTATGATTAAGAAAGAATATATGAAGCCCGCCACGACAGTGGAACAGTTGCAGCACAGTCAGCACATCCTCGCCGGGTCATACGCAGGCATTCAGTCTAAGAATAGCACCGACGATGACAACCCCGACTACGACGGCAGCAGCTGGGGCAACATCTGGGATGCAAACTAAAGGGAGCGGACAGCAATAAACATTCATTCACCTACTATCATTCGGGGACGGAGCACTTTCGTATGCTTCGTCCCCGAAATTTTACATCAAATCCAGTATATCCCTAAAGAAAGCCGCAACAGTCCGTCGCATTAATGGCTCGTCATCTAAAAACTATCCGCATAAGCAATAATAACGCCCCCCAAAATCTGCACTTTCTCATCCATTTTGTGCTTTCATAAAGTTAAAAGTGTTAAATCTTTGTGCACGTCAAGGCCACATACTGTTCTCATAAGCCTACAAATTTAGAGGGTTAATAAATGAGACCTCAAATATAACAAATTATTGTGACTTAGAGCACGTAAAAGGATAGGATTGGGCGTATGTCGGCCTTGATTTCTAACTTTTCGGGGCAATTTGTTTCAGTTTTTATCTCAACTGGCTTATAATCTCGGAAATTTTATTTAAATTTGCAGCCAGAAATCCTAAACAAAGAGAATTATGGCTACAGTACAACTACGTGAGGAACTGTTCCGCGAGATAAGTCCCATGCTTGACAGCGAAGTGATGCTCCGCAAGACCATCGACTTCATCAGGTCGCTCTACGCTGCGGAGCAGACGCAGACCAAGCAGCAGACGCTCGACAAGATTGACCACTCTTTCGGCCAGCTCCGACAGATGCAGGAGGGCAAGCTGAAGGGCGTAAAAGCGGAGGACTTGCTCAATGAACTGTAACATTGATACCACGCCCGACTTCGCCCTGGAGCTGAAGCAGCTCGCCAAGCGCTACCCGTCGATAAGGGACGACTACAAGACGTTCCTCAAAGAACTGCGCGAGAATCCGCTCATGGGCACGAAGCTTGGTAAGAAGTTGCGCAAGGTGCGCTTCGCCATCGCCTCGAAGGGCAAGGGCAAGAGCGGCGGCGCAAGGGTTATCACCCACACAGTGCTCGTGGCCACCTACGGCGCTGACATCACGCTCGTCACCATCTACGATAAGTCGGACCAGGAGAGCATCTCCAACAAGGAACTGCGACAACTGATGAAGAAAAACGGCCTTGAATAGGTTGTTCCACCCAGAGTAAAATATCCGCCGAGACATCCACCGTGATGCCCCGGCGGTTCCGTCTATATACTCCCCTCCCTGCAGGGAGGGGCTGGGGGTGGGTCTTCTATCCGTTTGTCTCAGTATCGTCGGAGGACGACATCATAAAAGTAACAACAAAATAACAGTAAATAAACAACAATGAAAAAGATAATTCTTAGTTTGCTCGTCGCGCTGATGGCGACGACGGGCGCATGGGCACAGACTGGCGACGTCACGATGACGGGTTCCAAGTCTGGCAGCACGTACAACTATAGCGGCACGTTCCTCATGCCCGCCTACAACGTGGAGGTGAGCACGGAGATGTGGTACAAGCTGAGGGCCGACGGTACCACCCCCGACGGCAACAAGACGAAGGCCAACGTGTTCTTGGAGAGGACGCTGAACAACAGCACTTGGAGCACGTTCTGCGCCCCGTTCAACATCGGCAACAGTGCAGCCGAGGCTGGCCATCACTTCGACGGCACATCCCTTGAGGGTGCAACGGTGAAGGAATTCACTGGCTCCAGCTACGACGCCAGCACTAAGACGCTGACCCTCGACTTCAGCGACGCAACGAGCATCGTGGCTGGCACGCCATACCTCGTGCAGGTCGATGCCGAAGTCGTAAACCCGACGTTTGAGGGCGTGACTCAGGACTGGACGACTACTAATGAAGTCACCGCCACCGGTGGCTATGCCACCTTCGTCCCCGTGCTCGAAAAGAAAGATTTCACAGGCGAAGACAAGACCGTCCTCTACCTGGGCGGCGAGAACACGCTCTACTATCCCTCTCAGGAAATGACCATCAAAGGCTTCCGCGCCTACTTCCAGCTGAACAACGGCCTCACCGCCGGCGACCTGCCCAATGGCAACAACGCCCGCGCCTTCGTGCTGAACATCGACGGCGAGCAGACGGGGATAAGAAGCCTCACCCCCGACCCCTCTCGCATGGGAGAGGGGAGTATATACTCCCTCGATGGCCGCAAGGTGCAGAACGTCACCCGCAAGGGCATCTACATCAGGAACGGACGCAAAGTCGTGATCAAGTGAGTAAAGTATTATCAAGAATTTGAGAATTAGAGAATTATTCACAATGATAACTCCAACTGAAGATATTTCGAATTTAGAGAAAAAATTCTCTAATTACTGCGTTCCTCGTGGGTCTTCGACAAATCTCTCTAATTCTTGATAAATAAATAAAAGATGGGAAACTTCAATTAATTCATTCATTAAAAAAGATTGTAAGCATTATGAACAAGAAAGCATATCAGCAGCCCACCATGAAAGTGGTGAAGTTACAGCACAAGAACCACATCCTCGCTGACAGCGTTACCGATGTCGCCGGCAATGCAAATCTCTTATACCGCGGTGCAGGCGGTAACCGCGGAGCCAACTCCCGTGGCGGCGGCGAATGGGATGACGAAGAGGATTGGTAAAAACTTGATTTTCAGGAGAACATGTACGAGCCTCCCTACAGCGCAGACTGTAGGGAGGCTTTTCCTTAATTTATCCCGTTCGGACGGAGAAAAATCCCAAAATCCTATAATCCTTAGAAGAAACTCTGCGGATGTTATAATTCTAAGGATTTTAGGCGCTCGGCGACGAAGGAGACGCTTGCTACCAAAGGGACGCAAGAATTAAGGATCGTCGGCGCATGCGCCGAAGGGTAAATCCCAAAATCCTATAATCCTTAGAATAAAAAACCGAGCTGTAAGATTGAAAGACGCTTTCAGCGTCTTTCAATCGAACGAGAAATTACGGGCATTACGGAAATTCGTTTCTTAAGTTGCACTTCCGACAGTTGAGTTACGAGAATGCGGCTCAATTCTCGAGAGAATTGAGCAGTAAGTATGCTGTTTGGCAAAGGAAAAGAGGTAGTTTACGCTTCAATTCTCTCGAGAATTTAGGTGCATACAGGCATGATTGTTACTGGAAGTACCGTGAATGTCGCAAGAGATGACAAAGGTGCTGACGAAAAAGTGATTCCTGTCACCCTCCTGTCACCCTTGTCACCCTTGAAAAAGGGTGCAAACGCCCTGTACATCGGCATTTTGTCACCCTGTCACCCTTTATTGAAAAAATTCTTATATATGATGAAAGCGAACTGGTCGAAAAGCGCCCGACGAGGCATAAAAAGTGTCTGACAAGATAAATTATTCAAAAATCGCTTTCGTATGTCATCTTTATTTCGTATTTTTGCATCTTGAAATTCGAAGCAATGACAAAGACACTTTACAACAAGTACGATAAAAAGCTGATTTCATCGCTTCCTGTAGCATCGTTTGAAGGACGAATCATCACTATCCTAACGGCTGGGGAAACGGCGAAGGCGGTACGCTATCTGCTGACACAGCCCATCTTAGGAGTGGACACGGAGACACGCCCTTCATTCAAGCGTGGCTTCCAGTATAAGGTCTCGCTGTTACAAGTCTCCACTTACGACACCTGCTTCCTGTTCCGACTCAACTATACGGGCTTTACTCCGGCATTGAAGACGCTGCTGGAAGACGTCACCGTGCCCAAGATAGGACTCTCCTGGCACGATGACATCAGTTCGCTGCGCCGTCTGGGCGATTTCACGCCGGGATGGTTCATCGACCTACAACACCTGGTGCGCGACATAGGGATAGAGGACCTGAGCCTGCAGAAGCTCTATGCCAACATGTTCGGACAGAAGATTAGCAAACGACAACAGCTGAGCAACTGGGAGGCTGACGTGCTCAACGACAAGCAGAAACTCTATGCTGCCACCGACGCCTGGGCCTGCATCATGCTCTATGAGGAGCTGATGAGGTTGGAGCGGACGGGCGATTACCTCCTCGAAATCAATCTCTGACGGTTAGACGATTTCTTGACGGATAGACGGAGGAACGATTTTTTTGGACGGGTAGACGGATGAACGATTTCTTGACGGATAGACGGAGGAACGATTTTTTTGGACGGGTAGACGGAGGAACGATTTTTTGACGGATAGACGGAGGAACGATTTTTTTGGACGGGTAGACGGAGGAACGATTTTTTGACGGGTAGACGGATGAACGATTTTTTGACGGGTAGACGGATGAACGATTTTTTGACGGATAGACGGAGGAACGATTTTTTTGGACGGGTAGACGGATGAACGATTTTTTGACGGATAGACGGAGGAACGATTTTTTTTGGACGGGTAGACGGATGAACGATTATTTGACGGATAGACGGAGGAACGGATTTTTGAATGAACAGATCATACAAAATGAATAACTATAAGAAAGTACAACTGAAACGAGGCAAGGAAGAGAGCCTGCTGCGTTTCCATCCCTGGATCTTCTCCGGGGCTTTGCACCACGCCGACGAAGGTATCAAGGAGGGAGAAGTGGTGCGCGTAGTCACCAACACGGGCGACTTCATCGCCGTGGGACACTATCAGAACGGCTCTATCGCGGTGCGCGTGCTGTCGTTCAGCGACGTTTGCATCGACGAGAATTACTGGACTTCCCGCCTGTCATCAGCCTTGCAGATGCGACTGGCCATCGGACTGGAACAGCGCACCGACGCTTCGGCCAACCAACCCACGCACAACAATACCTACCGGCTGGTACATGGCGAAGGTGACCACCTTCCCGGCCTTATTATAGATGTATATGGCGAGACCGCCGTGATGCAGGCCCACAGCGTAGGCATGCACCTGAGCCGACACGACATTGCCCGTGCGCTGATGCAGGTGATGGACGGCCGCATCAAGAACGTGTTCTATAAGAGCGAGACCACCCTTTCGTTCGTGGAGCCTGAAAACGGGTTCATGATAGGCGGAAGCGACGAGAACACCGCGATGGAGAATGGTTTGCTGTTTCATGTTGACTGGCTGAAGGGCCAGAAGACGGGTTTCTTCGTAGACCAGCGCGAGAACAGGGCACTACTCGAACGGTACGCCCAGAGAAAGCGCGTACTCAATATGTTCTGCTACACGGGCGGATTCTCCTTCTATGCCATGCGTGGCGGGGCACAGTTGGTTCACTCAGTCGACAGTTCGGCCAAGGCCATAGAGCTGACCAAGGCGAACGTGGAGCTGAACTTCCCCGGTGACATGCGTCATCAGGCGTTTTGCGACGACGCTTTCAAGTATTTAGAGTCGGCCGACAGCCAGTATGACCTCATCATCCTTGACCCGCCGGCCTTTGCCAAGCATCGCGGCGCACTTCACAACGCGCTGAAAGGCTATACAAGGCTCAACCAGAAGGCATTCGAGAAGATAGAACGCGGCGGCATCCTGTTCACTTTCTCCTGCTCGCAGGTAGTGACGAAGGATCATTTCCGCAACGCCGTGTTCACGGCTGCAGCAATGGCTCGCCGCAAAGTACGCATCCTGCACCAGCTGCATCAACCTGCCGACCATCCCGTCAACATCTATCACCCCGAGGGAGAATACCTGAAAGGGCTGGTTCTCTATGTTGAATAAGTTAGAAGGAGTAAGACGCTGACTGATAATGAATTTCGAATCGACCATTCATCGGTTTATTGAAGACCACCATTTACTTTTTCGCGAGGGCAGATACCTTGTGGCCGTGAGCGGTGGAGCCGATAGTGTGGCCCTGCTGCTCCTGCTGAAGCAAGACGGATACAACATAGAAGCCGCCCATTGCAACTTTCATTTGCGGGGCGAAGAGAGTCGGCGCGACGAGGAGTTTGTGAAGGCTCTTTGCACGAAGCATGACATCAGGCTACACCTGGCCCATTTCGACACCAAGACCTACGCCGAACTGCATAAGATGAGCATCGAGATGGCTGCCCGCGAACTGCGCTATCGCTATTTCGAGCAACTGAGAACAGACCTGCAGGCCACAGACATCTGCGTGGCCCACCACCAAGACGACAGCGTGGAAACCATCTTGCTGAACCTCCTGCGCGGCACAGGCATTCACGGACTGACGGGCATTCACCCCCGACAAGGGCACATCGTAAGACCGCTGTTGTGCGTCAGCAGGAAAGAGATTGAGAACTGGCTGGAACGACAAGGACAGGATTACGTGACCGATTCCAGCAACTTAGTGGCCGACGTGTGGCGCAACAAGCTCCGCCTGAACGTCATTCCGCAACTGCTTGACATCACTCCACAGGCCCCCCGGAACATTCTCAACACAGCCGGACTGTTGGCCGAGACTGCCCAGATTGCAGACGAAGCCATCAGCAAGACCCTTGCTCGAATGGGAAATGATAATTCTCTGTCACTAAACAAATTATTATCATCTGACTATCGACGTAGCATCCTGTTCGCCTGGTTGGGGAAGAAAGGATTCTCTTCAGCCATGATTAGTCAGATTGCCCAGCAAATCGAGACGGCTAAGAACGGCAGTACGTGGATGTCGGAGACCCATGAGCTATGTGTTGACCGGGGGAAATTGCTGCTACAGGAACGACAACCAACACGCCCTACCCTGCACATCCCAGAGACGGGGACTTACGTCTACGAGCCAGAGGTCAAGATACGGGTCAGCATTTCAACCGACATGCGCATTAGCAGAGACGTCAATATGGCCTCGCTCGATGCCGACAAGGTGCGCTTTCCCCTTACTTTGCGCCCCGTACAGACGGGCGACCGTTTCGTTCCGTTGGGCATGACGCATGGGAGCAAACTGGTCAGCGACTATCTCACCGACCGCAAGATGTCCGTTTTCAGCAAACGACGACAGCTTATCCTGACGGATGCCGACGGGAAAGAACTCTGGTTAGTGGGGCAACGCCCCGACAACCGTGTCAAGATTGACGGCACTACGACGCGCATACTGTTGCTCACTCTTGAAGCAGACGGATGAACGTTTTTTTTGACGGATAGACGGACGAACGATTTTCTTTTGACGCTTTTCCAACTGCTAAATATCATTCTTTTCTCCAAAAAGGAAAGAAAATGGCAATTTTATTTTGATTTTTAAGCACTTAATAGTAACTTTGCACCGTAATTATAAAGTGTAAGAAACAAATGAGAATAGGATTTGACAACGAGAAGTATCTGAAGATTCAGTCAGAACACATTCGCGAACGCATCGCCCAATTTGATGGAAAGCTCTATATGGAACTGGGAGGCAAGCTCTTCGACGACCATCATGCCTCGCGCGTTCTTCCCGGCTTCAAGCCAGATTCCAAGTTGCGCATGCTGGCACAACTGCGCGACCAAATTGAAATTGTCATCGTCATCAGCGCCGCAGATATTGAAAAGAACAAGGTACGCGCCGACTTGGGCATCACCTACGACGAAGATGTGCTCCGCCTGCGCGATGAGTTTATGAGCCGCAACTTCACGGTGGGCAGCGTAGTCATCACGCATTACAACGGCCAGCATGCCGCCGACCAATTCCGCCACAGGCTGGAACGGATGGGAATCAAGTCGTACATACACTACCCCATCGACGGCTATCCCCACAACGTAGACCTTATCGCCAGCGACGAAGGCTTCGGCAAGAACGACTTTGTGGAGACCTCACGCGAACTCGTTATCGTTACGGCTCCCGGACCCGGCAGCGGCAAGATGGCCACCTGCCTGAGCCAACTGTATAATGAGAACAAACGAGGCGTGAGGGCCGGCTATGCCAAGTTTGAAACCTTTCCCGTGTGGAACCTACCGCTGAAACACCCCATCAACATTGCCTACGAAGCGGCCACCGCCGACCTGAACGATGTCAACATGATCGACCCCTTCCACTTGGAAGCCTACGGGAAGACCGCCATCAACTATAACCGCGACATCGAGATATTCCCCGTGCTGAACGCCCTGTTCGAGGGCATATACGGCGAGAACCCCTATAAGTCGCCCACCGATATGGGCGTGAACATGATAGGTTTCTGCATCTCCGACGATGACGTGTGCTGCCAAGCCTCGCGCAATGAAATCATCCGCCGCTTCTATGATGCCACCAACAAGATGGCCTGCGGGGCAGATAACGAGAACGAGGTGAACAAGATACGCCTGCTGTTCAACCAGGCACGCATCTCAACAGCCTTCCGACGCACCACGACAGCCGCCTACGAGAAGAAACTACAGACGGGACACTCGGCCGCAGCCATAGAACTGGAGGATGGTACCATCATCACGGCCAAGTCGTCGCCGCTGCTCGGATGCTGTGCAGCCCTGCTGCTCAACGCCACCAAGCACCTGGCCGGCATCGACCATGAGGTAAGACTCATCCCCCAAAGTCTCATCGAGCCGGTACAGAACACCAAAATCAACTACCTTGGAGGAAAGAACCCGCGACTGCATACCGACGAGGTGCTTGTGGCCCTGAGCGTGCTATCGCCCGACGATGAGCTGTGCCGGCGTGCTCTGGAACAGCTGCCCCACTTGCGCGACTGCCAAGTTCACTCCACCGTGATGCTCGGCGAAGTAGACCGCAAGATATTCAAGAAACTCGGTTGTGGACTGACTTGCGACCCTGTAAGAAAGCAATAGTCGCGTTAATCTTCTGAAAATGTTCGTCGTTTACAGCTTTATTTTGTAATTTTGCAGCCACTATGCCATTCCACATGCCAATTAACATATTGGATTTCATCTTCAAGGGGATGCTCATAGGGCTGATTGTGTCGGCACCAATGGGCCCCGTAGGCGTGCTGTGCGTACAGCGGACGCTGAAGAAAGGCCGCTGGTACGGATTCGTCACCGGCGTGGGTGCCGCTGCAAGCGATATTATCTATGCAGCCATCACGGGCTTCGGAATGGCATTCGTCATGGACTTCGTGAGCAACACCCGCAACCGTTTCTATCTGCAAATCATCGGTTCGCTCATGCTGCTCGCCTTCGGCTTGTACACCTACCACACCGACCCCACCAAGAAGATGCACCAGTCCAGCCAGACCAAAGGCACGCTGACCTATAACACGGTGACGGCTTTCCTCGTCACCCTCAGCAATCCGCTCATCATCTTCCTCTTCATGGCACTTTACGCCCAGTTTGCCTTCGTGCTCCCCGACCATCCTTTCGAGATGGTTGTGGGATTCATGAGCATCGTAGGCGGCGCATTGCTCTGGTGGTGGGGCCTTACCTGGCTGGTGGACAAGATACGCCTGAAGTTCGACGAGAATGGCATCAAGATTATCAACCAGGTCATTGGCGTGGCCGTCATTATCGGGAGCATCATCATGCTTTTGGGAACGACCACCAACCTATTAAGATTTTTCTGACACAAGATTATGTTTATAGCACAAGAGCTTCGCAAGAACAACATCGCCGAATACCTGCTTTACATGTGGCAGATAGAAGACACGATACGCGCCTTCGGCTGTTCGCTGCCCCGCATCAGGCGCGAATACATCGAAAGGTTCGACTATACCGAGGAACAGAAGGAAGACGAGGCCGACTGGTTTGGCAACCTGATACGCATGATGAACGAGGAAGGGTGCCGGGAACAGGGACATCTGCAGATCAACAAGGTCACGCTGCAACTGCTCAGCGAGCTTCACCAGCAACTGCTCAGTTCGTCCCAGTTCCCGTTCTATAGCTCTGCCTACTACAAAGTGCTGCCTTTCATCGTAGAGCTGCGCAACCGAGGGGCACGAAAGGAGGAAAACGAAGTGGAGACGTGCATGAATGCCCTCTACGGAGTGATGATGCTGCGACTCCAGAAAAAGGAGATAACGCCCAGCACTCAGCACGCCGTAAAGGAAATATCGACCCTCGTAGGCATGCTCTCCGACTATTATAAAAAGGACAAAGAAGAAGGACTGAAATTCGAATAGAGGATATGAACATACTGATTACTGGCTGCAACGGCCAATTGGGCAACGAGATGCAACTTCTTGAGAAGGAGCACGCAGGACACCACTATTTCAATACGGATGTAGCCGAGCTGGACATCACAGACCAAGAGGCAATAGAGGCATTCGTCAACGAGCACGAAATAGACGGCATTGTGAACTGCGCGGCCTATACCGCTGTGGACAAAGCGGAGTCGGACAATAAGCTTTGCACGGCCCTGAACACGGAGGCTCCTGCCTATTTGGCAATGGCTATCGAGAAGAGAGGCGGTTGGCTGATACAGATTTCGACCGACTACGTGTTCGACGGAACGAAACATACGCCCTACGTAGAGACCGATACGCCCTGCCCCGACAGCGTCTACGGCTCGACAAAGCTGGCCGGAGAGTTCGGCGCACAGAAGTTCTGCCAGCGCACCATGATTATCCGCACCGCCTGGCTCTACTCCACCTTCGGCAATAACTTCGTGAAGACGATGATTCGCTTAGGCAAGGAGAAGCCCGAACTGGGAGTTATCTCCGACCAGATAGGCACTCCCACCTACGCCCGCGACCTGGCGGTAGCTATCTTCGCCGCCATTGAGAAAGGGATAGTGCCGGGAATCTATCATTTCTCCAACGAGGGAGTCATCTCGTGGTACGACTTCACCAAGGCCATTCATCGCATAGCCGGTATCACTACCTGCCATGTGCGCCCCCTGCATACGGCAGAGTACCCCACCCCAGCCCGTCGCCCGCACTACAGCGTGCTGGACAAGACGAAAATCAAGCAGACCTACGGCATAGAAATTCCCTACTGGGAGGAAAGCCTGAGGGAATGTATTGGAAAATATAATCTGGATTAATCATGAATCAAGAGATAGAAAGAAGAAGAACGTTTGCGATTATCTCGCATCCTGATGCAGGTAAGACCACGCTGACCGAGAAGTTCCTGCTTTTCGGCGGACAGATACAGGTGGCCGGTGCAGTAAAGAACAACAAAATCAAAAAGACAGCCACCTCTGACTGGATGGAGATAGAGAAGCAACGCGGTATCTCGGTGTCTACTTCGGTCATGGAGTTCGACTATACGCCCGAGGGTAAGGACGTAGAATACAAGGTGAACATCCTTGACACGCCAGGCCACCAGGACTTTGCCGAGGACACCTTCCGCACGCTTACCGCCGTCGATTCGGCCATTATCGTGGTTGACGGAGCCAAGGGCGTGGAGACGCAGACCCGCAAACTGATGACCGTCTGCCGCATGAGGCAGACACCCGTCATCATCTTCATCAACAAGATGGACCGCGAAGGCCGTGACCCTTTCGACCTGCTCGATGAACTGGAAAAGGAGCTGGAAATCAAGGTGCGCCCCCTTTCATGGCCCATTAACCAGGGAGCCAAGTTTAAGGGCGTGTACAACATCTACGAACAGAAGCTGGATCTCTTCACGCCCGACAAGCAAAGAGTGACGGAGAAAGTGGAAGTTGACATAAACAGCGACGTTCTGGATGAGCGCGTCGGGGAAATGGATGCAGAGAAACTGCGCGATGACCTGGAGCTGATTGATGGTGTCTACCCCGAATTCGACGTTGAAAGCTACAGGAATGCAGAGGTTGCCCCCGTGTTCTTCGGGTCGGCCCTGAACAATTTCGGCGTACAGGAGCTGCTGAACTGCTTTGTTGAAATAGCCCCCAGTCCGCGTCCGACGAAGGCCGAAGAGCGCGAAGTGCAGCCAGAAGAGAAGAAGTTCACGGGCTTCATCTTCAAGATAACGGCCAACATCGACCCGAACCACCGTTCGTGCATTGCCTTCTGCAAGGTGTGCTCTGGCCGTTTCCAGCGCAACCAGCCCTATCTGCACGTGCGCCAGGGAAAGACCATGCGCTTCACGTCGCCCACACAGTTCATGGCCCAGCGCAAGAGTACCATCGACGAAGCATGGCCGGGCGACATCGTAGGCCTGCCCGACACGGGCGGCATCTTCAAGATTGGCGACACGATTACTGAAGGCGAGTTGCTGCATTTCCGGGGCCTGCCTTCGTTCTCACCCGAGCTGTTCAAGTATATCGAGAATGATGACCCGATGAAAGCCAAGCAGTTGCAGAAAGGCATTGACCAATTGATGGACGAGGGCGTGGCCCAATTGTTCGTCAATCAGTTCAACAACCGCAAGATTATCGGCACCGTGGGTCAGCTACAGTTCGAGGTCATCCAATACAGACTGGAGAACGAATACAACGCCAAGTGCCGCTGGGAACCCGTACACCTGTACAAGGCATGCTGGATTTCGAGCGACAACGAGCAGGAACTCGAGGCCTTCAAGAAGCGCAAGTACCAGTATATGGCCAAGGACAAAGAAGGACGCGACGTGTTCCTGGCCGATTCAGGCTACGTGCTCAGCATGGCTCAGGAAGACTTCAAGCACATTCAGTTCCACTTCACCAGTGAGTTTTAACAATTTAACATTCAACAAAATAAAGACTAAACAATTCTTTTTACAATGACACACAACACATTAGTAGGACAAAAAATCAAGGGATTCAGAGAGTCCAAGAACATTTCAATTGAAGACATGGCTGAGAGAAGCGGTCTTTCGGTAGCACAGATTGAGTCGATCGAGAACGACGAGCACCTGCCCTCCCTGGGTCCGCTAATCAAGGTTGCAAGAGCCTTAGGCGTAAGGCTGGGCACCTTCCTCGACGACAACGACGAGCTAGGCCCCGTGGTATGCCGTGCAGAGGAACACAACAGCAGCATCAGTTTCTCCAACGGTACTGCCGATGCCCGCAAACACATGGAGTACTTCTCGCTGGCCAAGGAGAAGGCCGGTCGCCACATGGAGCCTTTCATCATCGACATCCAAGCTTCGGAAGAGAGGAACTTCAAGCTTTCGGCCCATGAGGGTGAAGAGTTCATCTATGTGCTCAGCGGTGAGTTGGAGATAGAATACGGCAAGGAAAAGTACACGCTGAAGGAAGGCGACAGCATCTACTACGATTCCATCGTGGAACACCATGTGCATGGTGCAGAAGGCAAGGCCGCCAAGATCCTGGCTTTGGTTTATATCCCATTCTAAACATAATTCTTGAGCGATATGAACACAGCATCAGCAAATGCCATCCCTGCACCACTCGCCGTGGTCAAGGGGGGAAAACTCTCGGAAAGAACGCTGGGCGGCTGGCTCGAATACTGGGCCGAGCATACGCCCGACAAGGAGTATATTGTCTATTCCGACCGTGACTTGCGCTTTACTTGGAGCAAGTTCAACGAGCGAGTGGATAGTCTGGCCAAGGGATTGCTATCCATTGGCGTGACCAAAGGCTCGAATGTAGGCATCTGGGCCACCAATGTGCCCGACTGGCTCACGTTCCTCTATGCCACAGCCAAGATAGGTGCCGTGCTGGTCACGGTGAACACAAACTATAAACAGGCCGAGCTGGAATATCTTTGCAAGGACTCTGACATGCACACCCTGTGCATTACCAACGGTACTTGGGAGTGTGACTACGTGGACATGACCTACAAGATGCTGCCCGAACTGCGCAATTGCGAGCGCGGCCACCTGAACAGCGAACGTTTCCCCTATCTGAAGAACGTTGTATATATAGGTATGGAGAAATACCGGGGCATGTACAACACGGCAGAGTTGCTGCTCTTAGGCCGCAACATCGATGACGAGACGCTGAGCAACGCCAAGAAGCAGGTGACATGTCACGATGTGGTCAACATGCAATACACCAGCGGCACCACAGGATTCCCCAAAGGCGTGATGCTTACCCATTTCAACATCTCCAACGACGGATTCTTCACGGGCGAGAACATGGGATTCACGCAGGACGACAAGCTCTGTGTCTGCGTGCCGCTGTTCCATTGCTTCGGCGTGGTCCTGGCCACGATGAACTGCCTGACGCATGGCTGCACCCAGGTAATGGTAGAGAAGTTCGACCCTCTTGTGGTACTTGCCTCTATCCATAAGGAAAGATGTACGGCTGTCTATGGCGTTCCCACCATGTTCATCGCCGAACTCAACCACCCGATGTTCCCCATGTTCGACATGTCTTCGCTGCGTACCGGCATCATGGCCGGCAGTCTCTGCCCTGTAGAGCTGATGAAGCAAGTCTCGGAGAAGATGTTCATGACCATTACCAGCGTCTACGGACTCACCGAGTCATCGCCCGGCATGACGCAAAGTTGCCTGACCGACACCTTCGAACAGCGCTGCACCACCGTGGGCCGCGACTTCCCCTACGTGGAAGTAAAGGTACTCGACCCCGAAACAGGCGAGGAATGCCCCGTGGGTGTACAGGGCGAGATGTGCTGCCGCGGCTTCAACGTGATGAAAGGCTACTACAAGAATCCGCAGGCCACCGCTGAAGTCATCGACAAGAACGGATTCCTGCACTCAGGCGACCTCGGTGTCATGGACGAACAGGGCTACTATCGCATCACGGGCCGCATCAAGGACATGATTATCCGTGGCGGCGAAAACGTCTATCCCCGCGAGATTGAGGAATTTCTCTACCAGATGCCCGGCATCAAGGATGTGCAAGTGGCAGCCGTCCCCTCCAAGAAATACGGCGAGGAAGTGGGTGCTTTCATCATCCTGGACGACGGTGTGAAGATGGAACCCGAGGACGTGCGCGACTTCTGCAAAGGAAAGATTGCCCGATACAAGACACCCAAGTACGTATTCTTCATCGACCAGTTCCCGCTCACAGGCTCCGGCAAGATACAGAAGTTCAAGCTGAAGGAGATGAGCCTGGAACTCTGCAAGAAGATGGGTATTGAAGTGATCTGAGGTACACGGCAGAAAGGGCTCCCAAACAGGGAGTACCTGATGTGCTTACACCATTTTAACATTTTGGAATTGCACATGTCGAAATAAAGTAGTACCTTTGCATCTAAATTCAAACAACATAGTAAAAAAATGAAGAAATATCTAATAGCACTCCTGACCTTGCTGCCACTCAGCATGACGGCACAGGACAACACCTGGGAGAAAGTGACTATTAACGAGCAGACGAACGGAAAGACCCCCGACCAGAAATACCTGGCCGGGGCCGTTCCCGAGGTAGACGGCAAGGTGTTGTTCCAGACTACCATCAAGGCTCCCGGTAAGACACAGAAGCAAATCCATGCCCTGGTACTCGACTTTATGACGAAAATGACCACGGAGCCGGGGCAGTTTGAGCAAAGCCGCATCGTACTCGACGGTGCAGAAGACCAGAAACAGGTTGTCGGTTCCTATCAGGAGTGGCTGGTATTCAAGAACAAACCACTCAATCTTGACCGCACGCGCCTGTTCTATCACCTGATAGTGGACTGTGCAGACGGCGAGGCCAGCATCAAGATGACCCGTATCTATTACCTCTACGACGAGGAACGCGACGCGCAAACTTACCAGGCCGAGGAGTGGATTACCGACCGCTACGGCCTGAACAAGAAGCAGAACAAACTGGCCCGCGTCAGTGGCAAGTTCCGTCGCAAGACTATCGACCGCAAGGATTATCTTTTCAGCAAGTTTGAGCAACTGCTTACCAAATAGCAATGATAGAGGACGAGAAGTATTTTGAGGAAGGAAAAAGTCAGATTCGCCATCGCCGACGCAGCAATCTGAGACCATTCAGGGATGAAGGCCGTTTCCGTGTGCTTCGTTTCTGGTTGAACCTCATCTTCATAGTAGGCGCAATAGCAGGCATGTCCCTCTATTTTACAAGCTACAGAGAAGTAGCCATCTACATCCTTATAGCCGCCTCGATACCCAAGTTCATTGAACTTTCGCTCAGAATTATGAAATTATGATACCCCTGTTTACGGGAAAAACTTAGAGTAAAAAATGCAAAGAACGCTCATCGCCCTCATACTCGTTACCATCAGCTGCACGGTTGGTGCCCAAGTCTTCGACGAAGCAGGCAGCAGTCTTGGTGCTGCTGATGGGAACAGTAGGCGAAACGGCAACTTCAATCCTCATGGCGACGACACCCAGAAAGACTCTAAGGAGGTGCCCAAGGGTATCTATGTATGGACGGTAGACCGCAAATTCGGCGACATCCGTAAGTCCGACGTTGACACCATCCCCCATCTCTTTCCCCATGCCACGATGAATACGGGCCTCAACGGCCAGTATAACACCACCGGCAACAACTACTCCGCCCGGCAGAACCGCATCTTTATCGACCGTCCTGCCGACAGCTACTTCCCCCTCATTGAGTCGTACAGCTACATGAACCAGCGGCCCGACGAGTTCCACTTCACCAATACGCTTTCGCCAATCACCAATCTCTGGTACGATAATTGCGGCGACAAGAACAATGGCGAGGATCATCTGAACGTCAAGTTTGCTGTCAATGCCAATAAAAGAATAGGTATAGGATTCGACATCAACTATGCCTACGCGCGTGGTTACTTCCAGAACCAGAGTTCTTCGCATTTCTGCTCGTCTATCTACGGCTCCTACTTGGGCGATGCATACCAGGCGCATTTGCTATTCTCTACGAATCACCAGAAGAACTCGGAGAACGGCGGCATTACCGACGACAATTACATCACCCATCCTGACCTGTTCAATGAGTCGTATTCCGAGAACGAGATTCCCACTATTCTCTCTGACAACTGGAACCGCGACCATAACATCCATGTTTTCCTTACTCACCGCTACAACGTGGGCTTCTACCGCAAGGTAAAGATGACCGATGAGGAAATCAAGGCCCGCGACTTTGCCATGAAATCGAAGCAGGAGCGCGATGCCAAACAGAAGGATGGTAACGAGGAGCAGCCTCTTGGCCGCCCGAAAGCCGCTGTTCCCGTGCCGCAAGGCCGTCCGGATAATGCGAGGATCATCGGCGATGAGCCTACGGCAGCCAAGAACGACTCCACAGCCACAGACACTACGCGCATTAGTGTGACATCGAAAGAGGTGGCCGACAGCCTGCTGGCAGAGGAAGCCAGACAGGATTCGCTCGACAATCTGATGAAGAAAGAGTTCGTTCCCGTCACCAGTTTCATTCACACGTTGGAGTTTGACCGCTACAGTCACGACTACCTGGCCTACTACACTCCGCAAGACTATTATGCCAACACCTATTATAATATAGGTACAAAGGGGTATAGTGGCGACTCCATCTACGACTCCACCCGTCATCTCAACGTCAGGAACACCCTGGCATTAGGTCTTCTCGAGGGCTTTAATAAGTGGGCGAAGGCTGGCATCAAGGCATTTGCCACCCACCAACTGCGCCACTACGACATGCCTTCGCTGGCCTCCGACGGTAGTGCCGTCATGGAACGGTGGACCGAGAACAACGTTTCCATAGGCGGAAAGCTGTCGAAGACCCAAGGCCGCACATTACACTACAACCTCACGGGCGAGGTCTGGATGACAGGCGAGGATGCCGGTCAGATGAAGTTCGACCTTGCATCCGACCTGAACATCCCGCTCTTCGGCGACACCATGCAGCTTTGTGCCAACGCTTACTTCTATCGTCTGCATCCAGATTTCTTCTTCCGTCACTATCACTCCAAGCACATCTGGTGGGACAACACCGACTTGGAGAAGACCACACGCACACGAATTGAAGGTATACTCAGGTTCGACAAGTCGCACACAATGCTTCGCGTGGGGGTCGAAGAGATGCAGAACTTCCTGTACTTGGGCATGAACTACGACTACAGCAAGTCGAACCGCCAGGCCATGAACGTGTCTGTAAAACAGCAAAGCAGCAATATCAACGTGCTGACGGCCCAGCTCGACCAGCGGCTGTCGCTGGGTCCGCTTCATTGGGATAATGTAGTGACCTACCAGTCATCGTCGGACAAGGAAGTTCTTCCCCTACCCGACCTGAACGTATTCTCCAATCTTTATCTGAAATTCCGCTATGCCGGTGTGCTCACCATCGAACTGGGAGCCGCCGCCACCTATTTCACCAAATACTATGCTCCCGACTTCTGCCCCATGATTAATCAGTTTGCCATCCAGCAGACCGAGGCCAGCAAAGTTGAGCTGGGCAATCAACCTTTCGTCGACATCTATGCCAACCTGCATCTGAAGCATGCACGCTTCTTCATTATGATGACGAATGTGACGGGAAACTCCATCCACCGCATGAATTTCCTTACGCCCCACTACCCGCTCAACAACTCTATCATGCACTTAGGCGTGTCGTGGAACTTCTTTAACTGAAACTATTGCAAGACATGAAACTGATAGTGATGACACAGACCACGTTTTTCGTGGAAGAGGATAAGATACTGATGACGCTGTTTGAAGAAGGTCTCGACCTGCTTCACCTATACAAGCCTGCGTCAGAGCCTATCTACTCGGAACGGCTCCTGTCGCTTATCCCCGACGAGTATCACAGACGCATCATGGTACACGACCATTTCTACCTCAAGGAAGAATACAGGCTGAAAGGTATTCACCTGAATACAGCCGACGCAGAGCCTCCCGGCAACTACAAAGGCACGCTGAGCCGCACCTGTCGCAGGCTGGGCGAGCTGAAAGAAGCCAAGCGAAAGTCTGACTATGTGTTTCTGAAGTCGCTCTTCGACAGCCAGACCAACCCCGAAGACAAGCAGTCGCTGCCGATGGAACAATTAGAGGCAGCCGCCCGTCAGGGGCTTATCGACAAGAAAGTCTACGCCATGGGCGGCATGAATATAGACAACGTACATATTGCACGCGACCTTGGCTTCGGCGGAGTTGTGATTTGCGGAGACCTGTGGAACAGGTTCAACATCCACCATGAGATTGACTTCAAGGGCCTGATCACGCACTTTAACAAGCTGAGCAAGGCAGTAGGATAATGGAGAGAACAAACATGTTGATATAAACAATCATGAATACAGAAAATTCTTACATGGTATTCTCGGGCACCGCCACGAGATACCTGGCAGAAAAAATCTGCCAAAGTTTAGGATGTCCTTTAGGCAAACTGCTGATAACGAAGTTCTCAGACGGTGAGTTTGCCGTAAGCTATGAGGAGTCTATTCGTGGACGCGACGTTTTCCTCGTTCAGAGCACCTTCCCCAATTCAGACAACCTGATGGAACTGCTACTGATGGTCGATGCAGCCAAGCGTGCTTCGGCCCGTACCATCAACGCCGTGATTCCTTACTTCGGCTGGGCCCGCCAGGACCGCAAGGACAAGCCCCGCGTAAGTATCGGTGCCAAGCTCGTGGCCGACCTGCTCAGCGTGGCTGGCGTCAATCGTGTCATCACCATGGACCTGCATGCCGACCAGATACAGGGGTTCTTCAATGTGCCGGTCGACCACCTTTACGCATCGGGAGTCATCCTTCCCTACCTGCAGAGCCTGAATCTCGACGACCTGGTGATAGCCTCGCCCGACGTGGGTGGCTCAAAGCGTGCCAACACTTACGCCAAGTACCTGGGCTGTCCGCTGGTGCTGTGCAACAAGACACGCGCCCGTGCCAATGTCATTGAGTCGATGCAGATTATCGGCGAAGTGGAAGGCAAGAACGTAGTCATCGTCGACGACATGGTAGATACCGCCGGAACCATTGCCAAGGCCGCCGACTTGATGATGGCCTCGGGGGCGAAAAGCGTGCGTGCCTGCGCTTCTCATTGCGTGATGAGCGGCCCTGCCAGCGAGCGCGTACAGGCATCGGCCCTCACAGAAATTGTCTTCACCGACTCCATCCCCTATACGAAACGGTGCGACAAGGTGAAGCAAATCAGCGTGGCCGACATGTTTGCCGAAACCATCCGTCGAGTCATCAGTAACGAGAGCATCAGCGACCAATACTTGGTATAATCCTCACCTAAAACCAACACAACATGAGAATGAGTAAGAAATGGCTTTCGACGGCACTATTGACCATTGTCGTTACGGCCTGTCAGCAGAACACCTACAAGATAGTGGGCGAGACCGAAGGTCTTAACGACGGCGATACGCTGGTGCTTGTACAGAATCAGGGCGAGACGCAAGAGGATATCGTTCAGAAGTTTGTCGTAGAAGGCAGCAGCTTCGAGGTTGAAGGCGAAGTGGGTCCAGGCCCGTTATGTACCATCTATGCGCCAGGCCGCTATGGCATGGGCATTAACCTCTTCTTGGAAGCAGGCACGATACGTGTCAAGCTCACGCCCGACGAGGCCAAGAACCATGTAGGCGGCACCAAGTCGAACGATGCCTGGCAGGAAATGAACAGCAAGATTGCCCAGTACAACGACAAGATGCAGCAACTGGCCAAGCAACTGTACGATGAGAAAGGCTTTACGGAAGAGACGCAGAAGCAAGCCGTTGAACAAATGCAGCAGTTAGAGGCCGACATGGTGAACCTGATTGTTACGACGGCCGAGAAGAACTATGACAATGAAGTGGGCTACTTTCTCATAACCAACTTTGAGGCCGACGAGCAGTTCGCTCCCACGAAGCGGCTTGCTCTCATCAAGAAGATGCCGTCGCGTTTTCGCGAGCGCAAAGAGCTGAAAGAGGTGGTTGAGACGCTGGAGAAGGCACAATCCATGGAGGAAGGCAGCAAGATTCAGGATTTCTCGCTGCCTGCACCCGACGGCCAGGAACTGAGTGTCATAAGTATTGTCAAGGAGAACAAGCTGACGATTCTCGACTTCTGGGCCTCCTGGTGCGGCCCTTGCAGGCAGGAAATGCCCAACATGGTACAGCTATACGACATGTATCAGCCTAAAGGACTGGCTATTATCGGCATTTCCCTCGATGAAAACCACGACCAATGGGTAAAAGCCATCGAGGAGATGGGCATGAAGTGGCCACAGATGAGCGACCTGAAAGGATGGAACTCTGCAGCCGCGCAGCAGTTCCGCGTAAGAGCCATCCCGCATATCATCATTCTCGACCAGAAAGGCTGCATCGTTGGCACGGGTCTGCGAGGTGAACAGCTGATGACTTTCATAGACAGAAACTTGGAATAACTAAAAAAATGATTTAGCCAGATGGCTAAATCATTTTTTTTATATCTATATCCGTTTTACCCTTCTATTTCACCTGCATTTCACAAGTATGCTGTTTACGCATCGTAAGTATGCTGTTTACGAGTCGTAAGTATGCTGTTTACGAGTCGTAAGTATGGTACTTACGAAACGACTATATCATAGACCCGATTACGTGGTTATTCTGCGGGAAGACCACAGTGGGCTTGAAAGACTTTGCCTCTTCGAAATCCATCAGGGCGTAGGAGATGATGATCACCGTGTCGCCCACCTGTACTTTACGGGCGGCGGCACCGTTCAGGCATACGCAGCCACTTCCCCGCTCTCCCTTGATGATATAGGTCTCAAAACGTTCTCCGTTATTGTTGTCCACAATCTGGACCTTTTCACCGGCTATCAGGTTGGCCGCATCCATCAAGTCCTCGTCAATAGTAATGCTACCCATATAGTTCAGGTTGGCTTCCGTCACCTGAACACAATGCAGCTTCGACTTTAAGACCTCTATCATCATGCCTCTTTATACTTTATGTGATCAATCAAGCGAATGGGTGTCTTACCGCAGTAGACCGTAATACAGCCGACAATGTAGGGAGAATCTTCCCATTGCGCCACATCCTGCAGCGTGTTGCCGTCGACAATAGCGAAATACTCCACGTCTAACCCCTCCACGCTGTTAATCTCATTAACCACGTAGTCGTGGGTCTCGCCCAGCGTGTGTGTCTTGGCAAAGGTCAGACTCTCATTCAGAGCCTTATAGATGCGAGGGGCAATGGCACGCTCGTCAGGGGCGAGCAACGTGTTGCGGCTGCTGCGGGCAAGGCCGTCGGCATCGCGCACGATGGGACATTCCACAATCTCGACGGGCAATCCCAGCTGACGAACCATCGCCTTCACCACAGCAATCTGCTGCCAGTCCTTCTCTCCGAGGTAGGCACGGTCGGGCTTGACAATATAGAACAGGCGGCTTACTACCTGACACACGCCATTGAAATGGCCGGGACGATGGGCACCTTCCATCACGGTAGACACAGGAGGATACTCAAACCGACGGGTGTCAGGCGTAGGATACATCTCCTCTACTTCCGGGGCAAACACATAGTCGGCCTTGCATGCCTCGAGCAAATTGCAGTCAGCCGCAAGGTCGCGCGGATAATTCTTCAAGTCGTTCTTGTCGTTAAACTGCGTGGGGTTGACGAATATCGACACCACCGTCACATCGTTGTCCTTTACACTTCGGCGAACAAGAGAGGCGTGCCCCTCATGGAGGGCCCCCATCGTAGGCACTAAGCCAACCTTCTTACCTTGCTTGCGAACCTCGAATAATTCATTCTGCAGGTCTACAATCTTTTGAAAAACTTTCATTACTTCTTTACAATTGTTGATTTGGAAGTGCAAAATAACAACATTTTTGGCAAATAAGGAAAAAAAAGACTAAAAATAAGCCTATAAAATGTCACTTTTTCCTAAAAACAGCCGTTTTCTGCGGTTTTACGAAGTTTTTTTTGTACCTTTGCATGGCATAAAAAAAGAATTAGAGATGGCTAAGAAGAAAATTTTGTTCATAAACCAAGAGATTGCTCCCTACGTTCCTGACAGCGATTTGTCCATCATGGGTCGCGCTTTGCCGCAAACCATGCAAGAACGAAATCATGAGATACGAACGTTCATGCCCAAGTGGGGCAACATCAACGAGCGTAGGGGACAGTTGCATGAGGTAATCAGGCTCTCTGGCATGAACCTTATTATCAACGACACCGACCATCCCCTGATTATCAAAGTTGCCAGCATTCCCACGGCCCGCATACAGGTCTACTTCATCGACAACGACGACTACTTCACCAAGCGCCAGATGGCCACCGATGAAAAGGGTGAAGACTATTCGGATAATGGCGAGCGGGCCATCTTCTTTGCACGCGGCGTGCTCGAAACGGTGAAGAAGCTGCGCTGGATTCCCGACATTATCCACTGTCAGGGATGGATGAGTGCGGTGGTACCTCTGTATGTGAAGACGGCTTTCCACGACGAACCGTCGTTTGCCAACACGAAAGTGGTGACCTCTCTCTTTGCTGAGACGCTGAAAAAGAACCTGGGCCAGAACTTCAAGAAGTGCCTTGAGTACCGCGATGTCAAGGCCGAGATGCTGACAAGCTATGACGACAACTTCGATGTAACGGAGCTGAACAAACTGGCCATCGACTATAGCGACGGAGTAATCCTTGCCGACAAGGACATCAATGCCACTTTAAGGCAGCACACTATAGACAAGCAGATTCCCCTGCTCGACTACCATGAGGATTTCGGCGATGCCTACGAGACGTTCTACGACCAGATTTGTCCCGACTAATATAAGGTTGCCGATGGCATTCCGCAAATTAAGAAAGGATTAATATCATTAAGAATTATCAGAACATAACTTCAATGATGAAACTAAAGTACATGGCTGGGGTCGCTATTGCGGCAATGGCCATTTCTTCTTGTGACGAAGATACGCAGACGGTGGGACATTCGCTCACCGACGAGTCGGATAAGCTGGATCTCGTCACCGCCACTTTCACAGTGAGCACGCGGACTGCCATTGCCGACTCCGTACTCTCACTCAGCAACAACTGCTATTTCGGCAAAGTGAGAGACCCGGAAACGGGTAGCGACGTGACCAGTGAGTTCACTACGCAGTTCCATATCCTTGAGGCTTTCAGCCTTGGCTCGGAAAGCAGGATTGCACTAAAGGACAGCGAAGGAAGGGCTATGGCCGATTCGTGCGACATCATCCTCTACCTGAACACACCGTTCAGAGTGACCGACAGCCTTGTTGCCATGAAGATGAGAGTGCATGAGATGGAAAAACCCGTAGAGGAAGGACAGCTCTATTACTCTAACTTCGACCCCATTGCAAGGAAGTTGCTACGCTCGGACGAGGGAGCCATCAACCAGGGAAAGCTCTTCACCTACCTGAACCTGACTGATTCGGCCTCGAAACGCAGTAGCACGAGCTACCTCAACAACATACGCATACCGCTCAGTTCGACCTATAAGGCAAAGGACGGCAAGACTTATAATAATTATGGTACGTATCTCCTGCGCCAGTATTATGACAAGGCGAGCAGCTACCGCAATTCCTATACGTTTGCCCATGAGGTCTGCCCGGGCTTTTTCTTCGAAATCACCGACGGATATGGCTTCCACGCCAACGTATCAAACATAGGACTGCGCGTGTTCTATACCGTTCCCGGCGATAGTGTCCAGAACAAGACCATGCTTTTGGCTGGAACCAAAGAGGTATTGCAGACAGCTCGCATCACCAACGACAAGGAGGCCATTAAGAAACTGGCCAGCGAGACAACACATACCTACCTGAAAAGCCCCGCAGGACTCTTCACGGAGGTGACGCTGCCCGTCGATGAAATCAAGGGTTATACCGATGCCAACGGAAACAGCCATGCCAACGACTCGCTGATAGCCACGAAGATTACGTTCCAGCGCGTGAACAGCCTATCGAGCGACGATCGAATGCTGGGCATACCGCAAAGGATTCTCATGCTGGAAAAGGACAGCCTGACATCGTTCTTCGAGAAAAACAAGGTGCCCGACAGCAAGACATCTTACTACACCACCTTCTCGTCGAACTATAACACCTACACCTTCACCAACATTTCCAGTCTCATCACCTCGCTGTGGAACAACAAGCAAGAAGGACTGAAGAGCGATGCACAATGGGTGGAGAAGCATCCCAACTGGAACAAGGTGTTGCTGGTGCCCATTACTTACACCACTTCCTCGTCGAGCAGCACAATTGTCAACGTAGAACACGACATGTCGCTGAGCAGCACCCGCCTTGTGGGTGGCCCCGACAATGCCAATGGCCCGATTGAGATGAGTGTTGTCTACGCAAAATTCAAGCAATAAACAAGCATGGCCGACGGTTATCTGGAGAAACATCAGCAGGACTACGAGGCACGTAAAGAGGCCTATCTGCGGAAGAAACGCCATCTTCCACAGATAGGCCGAAACTTGCAACGTCCTGACGACGAAGCGTTATAAACGCTATTTTATAATCGTAAACTTAGCGAATTTCAGTAATAGCTGCTTGATTCCTGCATTACGAAATTCCACCGTAGCCTTCTGGTTCTCGCCCGAACCTTCTATTCTCAGCACCGTACCAACGCCAAAACGCTGGTGTTCAATCGTGTTTCCTTCCCTCAAGCCTCCCGTATCAACAGGTGCATCGTGCCGGGCAGGAGCAGGTGAAGAGGATGCTACCGGCTTGAACTTGCGTGCAGCAGCTCCAGTAACCAATTGTCTGAAACTGGGAGACAACGGATCTGCGGCAGGTTCCTCGCGCCGTGGAGGAACGGCACGCGGCATGGGGTCGGCACGGAACTGCGTGGCTACCGGTCGTGGATTCTGCGTCCAAGGCAGCCGCTTAGTGCCGTAGTCCTCATCGTAGTCCTTTCCTTTCTGAGACTCTATCCGCAGGAAGGAGGGGTCAATATCGTTGATAAAGCGTGAAGGCGTGTCAAACTCCATGCGTCCGAAGCGGAAACGATTCTGCGCACAAGTCAGGATGCAATGCTTCTCGGCACGGGTGATGGCCACGTAGAGCAACCGTCGTTCCTCCTCAAGTTCGCGCATGGAATCTGTACACATAGGCGACGGGAAGATATTCTCTTCGAGTCCTACGACGAAAACCGTGGGAAACTCAAGGCCCTTGGCCGAATGCACCGTCATCAGCGATACCTTCGGACCCTCATCGTCGCCCTCGCTGTCCAAGTCCGTCAATAGGGAAACCTCCTGCAGGAAGTCGCTGAGCATTATCTGGTCGTCCATTCCCTCTTCGCGTCTTGACTCAACGAAATCCTGCATGCCGCTAAGAAACTCTTCTAAGTTCTCCTGTCGCGCAATGTCTTCCGGATTACGACTGCTGTAGATGTCCTTCGAGATACCGCTCTGCATAATGATGTCGTGTCCCAACTGGTAGGCATCCTCTGCCTCGCGACGGCTCACCCACCCTTCTATCAACTGACGAAAAGCCTCAATCTTGGTGGCCGTCCCCTTTGTAACGGCGAGTTGGAACTGGACGGGCTGACTGATAACCGTCCAAAGCGATACACCGTAGTTGGTGGCTGCACTTACTATCTTGTTCACCGTCGTATCTCCAATACCACGGGCAGGATAGTTGATGATGCGTTTCAACGCTTCTTCGTCGTTGGGATTGGCCACAAGACGGAAATAGGCAATGACATCTTTGATTTCCTTGCGCTGATAGAACGACAAACCGCCGTAGATGCGATAGGGAATATTCTGCTTGCGCATATACTCCTCAAAAGAGCGGCTCTGCGAGTTGGTGCGGTAGAGGATAGCAAAGTCGCTATACTCGCATTGCTCTTTCCGCTTGATGCGCAGAATATCGTTACAGACAATGAGAGCTTCTTCCTTGTCGCTGTAGGCAGTCTTCAGCACCACCTTCTCGCCTTCGTCATTACGGCTGTAGACATTCTTCGGAATCTGTCGCTCGTTCTTGCGTATCAGGCTGTTGGCAGCTTGCACGATGAGCTGCGTAGAACGGTAGTTACGCTCCAGCTTGAACAACTTGGCATCGTCGTATGAATCCCTGAAATTCAAGATGTTGTCGATATTAGCTCCACGGAAACTATAAATACTCTGAGCATCATCGCCAACGACACAGACACGCTGTCGCTCACGGGTAAGTTGTAGGACGATAGCTTGCTGGACAAAGTTCGTGTCCTGATACTCGTCGACCAGCACATACTGGAACTTCTCCACATATTTCCGCCTTATGTCTTCATGCAGTTCGAAGAGACGGTAGGTATAGACAAGCAGGTCGTCGAAGTCCATCGCATTGGCCTGGCGACAGCGTTCCCAGTATCGGGAATAAACGGTACTCACCTCTGGTCGCTTGGGGTCGAACAGAGAACTGCGTCCAAAACCGTCGGGCAATACCAGATGATTCTTAGCCTTTGATATCTGATCGCTGATGGTAGAGGGCTTATACACCTTGTCGTCCAGCAACATTTCCTTACAGATGCTTTTCACCAACGAGCGGGCATCCGTCTGGTCGTAAATCGTGAAGTTAGAGTTGAAGCCTATCTGAGCGGCCTCGGCCCTGAGAATACGCGCAAACACGGAATGGAAAGTACCCATCTGCAAATAGCGAGCCTGCTCCGTTCCCACCAGTCGGCCTATGCGTTCTTTCATCTCGCGTGCGGCCTTGTTGGTAAAAGTCAATGCCAGTATGTTCCAGGGCTTCATTTTCTTCTCCTGCAAAAGATAGGCAATCTTATAGGTAAGTACGCGCGTCTTACCCGAGCCGGCACCTGCAATAACAAGCGAAGCTCCGTCGCAGTAGACAACGGCTTCGCGCTGGCTCTCATTCAGTTGTTCCAATAAATTGTTAGTCATACGGAGTGCGAAGGTGCAAAAAAATGAGAGAATAGCAAAAAAATCATGAAAGTATATCTATAAATTCTCTGTTTCCTGTAGACTTTTCACCAGTGTCAGCATGTTTTTTCCATTGACATGCTTATAGCTCACCTGATCCATAATCTCTTTTACGAGGAAGATGCCAAGCCCGCCGATGGGGCGTTCCTCCACCCCAAGCGTGATGTCGGCTTCCTTCACCAATGTCGGGTCGAAAGGCTTTCCTGAATCAATGATGGAGAAAGACAAATCTCCCTGCTTCCTCTTTCGGCATACGATTTTCACCTTTCCTTTTGTCTCAGCAGGATAGGCATAGAGCATGACGTTGGTCACAGCCTCTTCGAGAGCAAGGTTGAGCGACATAGACATGGACATGGGAGCATTCGCCTCCTCGCATATCATATCGACAAACATGGCCAACCTTGGTATTTCTTCGATATTATTATTGAGCGTCAACTGATGTTTCATCTCGGTAATATTTACAATTCGCCTACAAAGATACAACAAAATTACGAACTGACCAATAAATCTGTAAAAATATTAGTGTCCAGGCAGGGCTTTTTCATTTAAGTGTATAATTAAGATATAATTAGGAAAATTCGTTTCAAATTCTTTTACGCCAATTTGTTTCAACCGCAACAGATAGAAATATTATTGACGTTTACTATAAATTTGGAGGTATCGGAAATAATCATACGGGCTAACGCATATTTCAAAAATTTTATTTTTAAAATTTGCATACACTACATACACTAACATGTAACAGACTGATAATGAGAAAGAAAAGTAGTGTAGGCAACAGTGAAAGTAGTGTAGGAAACCAGAGTGGTAGTTTCACTGTGGCACATACAGGCAATGCAACAATATGGAAGACGCAATGTCCCAACGGGTGGGACGTTTAGTCCCACCCGTTGGGACAACCAGCATCTACGGGTGTAACAACAATCGACATTTAGTGGTGAAGGATAAATTTTACATACACCCTACATACACGGTTACATACACCGTCTATTCAATTGATTTAGAACGGGTTATCATAAAAAGTGTATGTGGTGTATGTAAATATCGAAAAAAAATAATTTAGTGCGATTTCGAAGGTACGGAGGTACCGGACGTCGTGACCCTCTACTCACCCGATGACGGGATAGCACTCGGCACGGTCGCGCGGGTGAACATAAAAGACGGCCAAATGAAAGGGGTAAATGAAAAAAAACTGGTGTCCAGGGGGCTAACCTCTCTGGACACCAATAGTAATAATCGTTCCGATGATTAAAGATTCAGGCTCTTCTTGATGGCGGCAATCTTCTCGTCGGCCTTCTTCAGGCAGGCCTCGTAGGCATCGGCGCTATTGAACGACGGGTCTTTCACCTCGGTGTAGAACTTAATCTTAGGCTCGGTACCGCTGGGCCGGACGCTGACCTTTGTGCCGTCCTCGCAGAACCACTGCAACACGTTCGAGGTATCGGGCATGTCGATCTTCTCCACGGTGCCGTCGGCCTTCTTGGCTTCCAGAGTCTTGTAGTCCTTCCACAAGCACACCTTTGCACCACCCAGTTCCTTCGGAGGATTAGCACGGAAGTCGGTCATCATCTGCTTAATCTCGTCGGCACCAGTCTTTCCGGGACGCACCACGTTGATGGTCACTTCCTTCGAGAATCCGTACTCCTTATAGATGTTCATCAGCAGGTCGTAGAGCGTCATGCCGTTATCGCGTGCCCAAGCGGCAATCTCGCAGATGAGGCAGATGGAAGCGGGTGAATCCTTGTCACGAACCTTGTCGAACGGCAGGAAGCCAAACGACTCCTCACCACCGCCAATGTACTTCTTCTTGCCCTCGTTGACGCGAATCTCGTTGGCAATCCACTTGAAGCCCGTGTAGCAGTCCATATACTCCACATGGTTCTTCTTGGCAATCTCGGCGATAACCTCAGTGGTCACGATGGTCTTCACCAAGAACTCATTGCCCTTGAGCTGGCCGAGCTTCTTCTTGTTAGCGATGATGTACCAGCAGAACATCATGCAGGTCTGGTTGCCGTTCAGGATTTCCCACTCGCCCTTGGCGTTGCGGCAGACAATGGCCAGACGGTCGGCATCAGGGTCGGAGGCGATAACCAGGTCGGCATTGAGCTTCGTACCGAGCTTCATACCCAGGGTCATAGCCTCAGCATTCTCGGGATTCGGACTGACGACGGTGGGGAAGTTGCCGTCGATGACCATCTGCTCGGGCACCACGTGGATGTTCTGGAAGCCCCATGAACGCAGAGCCATCGGGATGATGACGCGGCCTGTGCCGTGCATCGGCGAGTAGACGATGTTGAGGTCCTTCTGACGCAGGATGACATCCTGATCGACCATAGCCTCCTTGACAGCCTGGATGTAGTCCCAGTCCATCTCACCGCCAATGGGAATGATGAGATCCTTGTTGCCCTCGAACTTCACGTCCTCAATCTTCACCTTGTTCACCTCGTCGATGATACCCTTGTCATGCGGAGCCAGCACCTGTGCGCCGTCGTCCCAGTAGGCCTTGTAGCCGTTGTACTCACGGGGGTTATGCGAAGCGGTGACGTTGACACCTGCCTGACACTTCAGCTGGCGGATGGCAAACGATATTTCCGGTGTGGGGCGCAGGCTCTCGAAGAGATACACCTTGATGCCGTTGGCCGAGAAGATATCGGCAACAGTCTCAGCAAACATACGGCCGTTGTTACGACAGTCGTGACCTACGACCACTGCGGGCTGAATGTCGGGGAAAGCCTTGTTGATGTAGTTGGCAAAGCCCTGTGTGGCCATGCCCACGATATACTTGTTCATGCGGTTGGTGCCAGCACCCATGATGCCACGCAAACCGCCAGTACCGAACTCCAGGTTCTGATAGAAAGCATCGATGAGGGCCGACTTGTCCTCGTTGTCGAGCATTGCCTGAACTTCCTTACGGGTCTCCTCGTCAAAGGCCGGAGTGAGCCACTGCTTAGCCAGCGCCTCGCACTGAGCAATAAGCTGAGCGTTATTTTCCATAATTTCGTTTTGGTTTTAAGTTTTAGATTTTGTCATTCAAGTTTACTGAAAGACAAAGTTACAAAAATAAATGGAAAATAGCACTCAACCTATCTTATTTTTTTATTTTTTTAAGTGTCTTTCCTGTCTTTTCCTACAAATGGGCTGACAGGACGGGGTTGCAGACTAATTTTTGAGCAAGTGGTCTATCTCATCGAACTGCTTTCCAAGGTTCAGATTGAGATAGATGCGATAGAGCACGGGAGCCCACTTATCCTTTTCCTTCGGAGCCAGCACACGGTAGCGTTCCATGTATCGCTGAGCCTGCTGGAAGGCCTGCCGGCGCAGTTTCTTTTCCTTCTTCTCGTCAAGTTTCTCGGCAAGGTTCAGGTAGGCCGTCCCTGCATTGAAGTTCGGCTCGGCCAGCGTGTCGCACAAGGCGATAAGACGCTCGCTACAGCTGATGCAATCCGACCACCGCTCAAGCCTCAGCAGCAGGGTACTCTTTGCAAAGAGAAAGAGCTGGTTGTCGGCATCGACGGCCAGAGCACTATCGGCTGCAGCCAATGCTTTTTCCTGCAGTCCAGTCCTGTTGTACTCGTCAATCAGACGGGGGAAGAAATAGTAGAACGTGGGATAGCGACGGAAACCTTCTTCCAACGTCTTCAGATACAGCTCGTCGTCCTTCATCCATTTGCGGGCCTCAGCCATGTACATCAAGGTGAAGCTAGCCTTTGCCGTATCCTGCAAAGCCAGCTTGCGATGGCGAAGGGTAAGCACGGGGTCGTTCATCTTGTAGCCGCAGTAGGTGGTCCAATAGCCTGCCTCGGGCATGCGCACGTCGGTAGTGTCGTATCGGTAGGACTCAAACAGCGGCTGCCGGGCGCAGTCTATATAGGTTTCATAATACTCGAACGCCTGCTTATAGTTGGCCTTCCTCACAAAAAAACTGCCTCCGTTGTAGAGGTTGGCACGGTAGACATGCAGCTGGGCTGCATGCTTCTGCCTGTATTCAGGAGCCACACGTCCTTTCTTGTCAGGGCGCATATCAATAGAATCGAGCGTTTCGGCAATGGTGAACATGCGGCGCGTTAAGTCGAAGAACGCCGCCGTGTCCTGTTTCTGTTTGAGATATAGTTTCTCGTTGGCCACGTTGTATTGTTTCTGCACGGCTTCGAGCCACGTCAGATACACCTTCTTGTTATCCCTACTGGCCATGTCTTTCTTCAACAGGTCGGTCATCAGCCGCTCTGCCTTGTCGAAGTCCTTGCCGCTCTTTATATAGCTCCGTGCCTGACTGAGCTCTTTCTTCTGAGCAAAAGTCAGGCACGGTGTTATCATAGCGAAGAGAAGCAAGGCAACGTTTAGTATGTGTTGCTTCTTGTTCATTCAGTTGCGGTTATTGTTTGAGCGAGGGGTCAATGGCTTCGAGTGCAGCCATCTTGTCCTTCATCTGCAATGAGTAGTAGATGCGATACAGCGGATAGGCCCACTTCACCTTCATCTGGTCGCCGTCGAGTTCTTGGGCACGCTCCAGGAACTTCTGTGCCTCGGCCAGTACGGCCTTCACCTTCTCGGCATTCTCAGCGGTCAGTCCGCCCGTCTTCTTGTCGGCCAGCTGGTCGTTCATGGCAATAGCCTTCGAGTTCAGGCAAACACCGGCGTTGAACACACATTGTACGAACTCAGGGTCAATCTCGATAGCCTTCTGATACGACTCAACGGCAGCATCATACTCGCTGTTGTTCATCTGCACCTCACCCTTCAGGGCCCATGCCATCTTGTTCTGGGCATTGAGTGCAATCTCCTCGTCGGCCCAGGCACTCAGAGCCTTCATGTCGCCCTTGTGGGTGTAGTAGTCCATGAGCAGGTTGAAATAGCGGTCCTCGGTGGGCTGAGCAATGTGCAAATCCTTGATGCGCTTCAGATAGGCAGCCGAGTCGGCAGGAGTCTTCATGTTCTCCTTGGCCGAGAAGAGCAGGATTTCGTTGGCATCGGCGGCCTTCTCAGGATCCTGGGCGGCAATGTCGGCATACTTCTCAGCATTGACGTAGTCCTTCTGGAAGTAGGCGGCCAGAGCTGCATAGTAGGCAATCTCCGAACGGTACTGTTCCTGCTGCGACAGGTTGAAGCCCTCGAAGAAGGGATCTTTACCGCTATCCACAAACATGGCCCAGTACTTGAAGGCATTAGGCATGTCCTTAATCTTATACATGTACTGTCCTGCGTTGATGAGCGACAGGCGCACATTCTGCATGCGCTGCTGATTGGCCTGGCGGAAGCGAATCTTCACCTTGCCCTTCTCGTTGGGCTGACGGTCGAACTCGTCGCACTTCATAGCAGCCTCGAAAGCCTCGGCAGCGGCCTTGTGCATGCCCAGCGTGTCGTAGGGCACTTCCTGCTGCTTCACCTTGTTCTCCATTTCCTTGGCCTGGATAGCCGAGAACTTACCATACTGTATGTCAACCATCTGGTTCCATGCTTTTGCTTTGTCAGTGGTTGCGCTTGAAGTGAGAGCCGGAGTCAGCACTTTGGCTGCCTCGTCGAATTGTCCTTTACCGCAAAGGGTCTTTGCTTCTTTCACCAGGTCGTCCTGGGCAAAGGCGGTGGTGGCAGCTGCTGCCATCATGGCCATCATGAATAGTTTTTTCATACTTTACCTTATAGTTTTTGGTTAAACAGTTAGTTATTCGTTAAACTCCGTCTCCTCGGTGAAGTCAATCACGTCGGGCGTTTCTTCCATTTCTCCGGGCTCGGTCATTTCCAGACCTTCGGCAATCTCATCGTCAGGTTCGGTCATCACCTTGCACACACTTGCAATAGTGTCGTTCTTCTTCGCCAGGTTGATGAGACGCACACCCTGCGTGGCACGTCCTGTGACGCGCACCTCGCTGACATGCAGACGGATGAGGATGCCACTCTTGTTGATAATCATCAGGTCGTTCTCGTCGGTCACAATCTTGATAGCTACCAATCGTCCTGTCTTCTCCGTGACGTTGAGCGTCTTCACGCCCTTGGCACCACGGGCCGTCTTGCGGTAGATGTCGCGCATCTCGCCGTCGAGATCCTTCTCTACAATAAGCGAGCGCTTGCCGTAGCCGTTTTCGCTGACCACCATCACCGTCTCCGTATCTAAGTCGTTCACGCAAATCATGCCTACCACTTCGTCGTCACCTTCGTCAAGGCGCATGCCGATGACACCGGTAGCCACACGACCCATGACGCGGATTTCGTCCTCATGGAAGCGAACGGCACGACCGTTGCGGTTGGCCAGAATCAGCTCGTTATTGCCGTTAGTCAGTCGGACGCTTACCACCTGATCGCCCTCATTAATATTAATAGCAATCACACCGTTGTTGCGCGGACGGCTGTAGGCCTCTAAACAGGTCTTCTTCACCAAGCCCATCTTAGTGGCAAACACCACGAAGTGGGAGTTGAGGAACTCCGGATCGTCGAACTTCTTGATGCGCAACACGGCATTAATCTGGTCGTCAGGCTCAATGTTCAGCATGTTCTGAATGGCACGGCCCTTCGAGTTCTTGTCGCCCTCTGGTATCTCATAGCACTTCTGCCAGTAGCATCGGCCCTTCTGGGTGAAGAAGAGCAGCGTATTGTGCATCGTGGCCGGATAAATATATTCGGTGAAATCGTTGTCGCGATGACGGGCACCCTTGGCACCCAGGCCGCCGCGTCCCTGTGCGCGGAACTCGCTGAGCGACGTGCGCTTGATGTAGCCCATGTGCGAAATGGTAATGACTACGGGGTCATCGGGATAGAAATCCTCGGCATTAAACTCGTGGTCAAAGGGGATAATCTCCGTCTTGCGCTCGTCGCCGTACTTCTCCTTCACTTCCAGCAGGTCGTCCTTCATTACCTGCTTGCAGCGTTCCGGGTTGTTCAGAATCTCTTCCAGGTCGGCAATCAGCTTCTGCAAATCGTCATATTCCTGATGCAACTGGTCGACACGCAGGCCCGTCAACTGCGACAGACGCATATCGACGATGGCTTTCGACTGAGCCTCGTCCAGGTCGAAGCGTTTTTCCAGATTGCGCTGGGCATCGCTCGGTGTAGCCGACTGGCGGATGATGTGTACCACCTCGTCAATATTGTTCACGGCAATAATCAGCCCTTCCAGAATGTGGGCACGCTCACGAGCCTTGCGCAAGTCATATTGCGTGCGACGGATGGTCACGTCGTGACGATGGTCTATGAAGTAGCGGATGCATTCCTTCAGCGAGAGCAGACGCGGACGCAGGCGCACGCCGTCGCCCGTCTTGATGGGAACCAGCGCAATGTTATTAACAGAGAATGAGCTTTGTAGCGCGGTCATCTTGAAGAGCTTATTCAAGATAACGTTGGCATTGGCATCACGCTTCACGTCCACCACGATTCGCATGCCCTGACGGCCCGACTCGTCGTTCACGTTCGATATACCCTCTATCTTGTGCTGCGTGGCCAGGTCGGCAATGTAAGCCACCAGGTCGGCCTTGTTCACCCCGTAGGGAATCTCATTCACCACTATCTTGTCGTGCGTGTCGCCACTCTCAATCTCGGCCTTGGCACGCATCACGATACGTCCGCGGCCCGTCTCGTAGGCATCCTTCACACCCTGCACGCCATAGATATAGGCACCCGTGGGGAAGTCTGGGCCGGGTATATACTTCATCAGCCCGTCGGTATCTATATCCGGGTTGTCGATGTAGGCACAGCAGCCGTCGATAACCTCGCCCAGATTGTGCGTAGGCATATTCGTGGCCATACCCACGGCAATACCGTTGCCGCCGTTCACCAGCAGATTGGGCACCTTCGTCGGCATGACGCTGGGTTCCAGCAAGGTGTTGTCGAAGTTGGGATCCATGTCAACGGTCTCCTTGTCCAGGTCGTCCATGATATGCTCGCCCATCTTCGAGAGGCGGCACTCGGTGTAACGCATGGCAGCAGGTGAGTCGCCGTCGACTGAACCAAAGTTACCCTGACCATCAATCAGCATGTAGCGCATGTTCCACTCCTGACCCATACGCACCAGCGCACCATAAACCGAGCTGTCACCATGAGGGTGATACTTACCCAGCACCTCGCCTACTACGCGGGCACACTTCTTATGCGGTTTGTCGCTTGTATTGCCTATACCCATCATACCATATAATATACGACGGTGTACAGGCTTGAATCCATCACGAACATCGGGAAGGGCACGAGCCACAATAACGGACATCGAATAGTCGATGTACGACGACTTCATCTCTTCCTCAATGTTAATTTTCAAAATTCTGTCGTTGTCAAACGTCTGATCCACTGTTCTTTTGTTAAGTGATAAATACTTGTTTGCAAAGTCCGAAATCGCGTTTAAGGCCATTTACGTGCCCGCTGTCGCGTTTTCAGCATTTTTAATTTGGGTACAAAAGTACAACTTTTTTCCCGTCCTGCAAAACATTTTAAGCAATTTTGGCACTTACAACTCGTAAACATGATGTTTATTCCTTGCAAGTATGGCATTTGCTCCACGCAAGTATGGCATTTACTCCTCGTAAATATGGCACCTCGATTTGCCTCTTCGCTACAAATTGCCTGTTTATGCACTACTCCACAAGGATAAAGAGCACAAAAATTTGGTCATTTCCCCGATTTGCATTATCTTTGCAGTCCGAATTGTAAAACATTATTATATGAAGAAAATACTGACCATCGTTGCAGCCGCACTCCTTCTGTCGGCAGGCAACGCCAATGCACAAGAAAACGTGAAAATCGGAAAACAGCACATCACCGTTGCCGAGGGCCGTATGACCCCAGAGGCACTATGGGCCATGGGGCGTATCAGCAGCTATAGTGCCTCGCCCGATGCCAAGCACATCGTCTACCAGGTGGGCTACTATAGCGTGAAGCACAACAAGAGCCACCACGTACTCTACATGATGAACGCCGACGGTACCTCGAAGACACTGCTGACCAAGAGCGACAAGAATGAGACCGATGCCGCCTGGATGGACAACGAGACCATTGCCTTCCTCACGGGCGGCGAAGTATGGGCCATGAAGGCCGACGGTTCTGAACGACGTCAGCTCTCCAAGACCGACGGAAAGGTTGAGGGATTCCTGTTCTCGCCCGATAAGAAGCACGTTATCCTGCTGAAATCCATTCCCTTCCACGAAATCATTAAAGAGAATCCCAGCGACTTGCCCAAAGCCACAGGACGATTGGTTACCGACTTGATGTACCGCCATTGGGATCATTACGTGGAGTCCATACAGCATCCCTTTGTGTTCAGCGTAGGCGATGGCTTAGCCATCGCAGAAACGGGCTTCGACATCCTCGAAGGCATGCCCTACGAATGCCCTATGGAGCCGTTTGGAGGCATTGAGCAACTGGCCTGGAGCAATGATTCGAAGAAGATTGCCTACACCTGCCGTATGGAGAAGGGACTGGCATACAGCATCTCGACCGACTCGGACATTTGGCTCTACGACCTCGATGACAAGAAGGATGGGTATGTCGAGAAGAACCTAAATCTCTGCAAGTGGGGGGCCGACGGTCTGGAACTGCCTAACGTCTCAGCCTGCAGCAACAAGAATATGTGTATCGATCCCACCAAATCACTAAAGAACCAGCCCATCAACCACCTCAAGGAAAACGGCTATGACAACGTAGGCGACATGCAGGTGGGCTACGACCAGAACCCGAAGTTCTCGCCCGACGGCAAATATATAGCCTGGCTATCGATGGAACGCAACGGCTATGAGGCCGACCGCCAGCGTCTCTGCATCTTCGACCTGAACACACACAAGAAATGGTACGTCACCGAGTCGTTCGACTCGAACGTGGATGACTTCTGCTGGGCACCTGACTCCAAGACCATTTATTATATAGGTGTGTGGCACGGCACGGAAAACCTCTATCGCACCAACCTGAAAGGCGAGGTGACGCAGCTGACCAACGAATGGGCCGACTTCGGCTCTCTGCAGATGCTCGACTCAAAGCGCCTGCTCATGGAGCGTCACAGCTTTACCACCGCCGCCGACCTCTACGTGGTAACACCCGGCAAGGACCTGTCGAAGACCAAGATAGAGCAGTTGACTGAGGAGAACAAGCACATCTTCGACCAGCTGAAGAAACCCACCGTGCAGCAACGCTGGGTGAAGACTACCGACGGCAAGGAGATGCTGACGTGGATTATCCTGCCTCCCAACTTCGACGAGACCAAGAAATACCCCACCCTCCTTTTCTGCGAAGGCGGCCCACAAAGCCCCGTCAGCCAGTTCTGGAGCTATCGCTGGAACTTCTTCATCATGGCCTCGCAGGGCTACATCATCGTGGCTCCCAACCGTCGCGGTCTGCCCGGCTTCGGCCAAGAGTGGCTCGAAGAGATTAGCGGCGACTGGACAGGACAATGCATGAAGGACTATCTCTCGGCCATCGACGATGCCACCAGCAACCTGCCCTACGTTGACAAGAATCGCCTGGGTGCGGTAGGTGCCTCCTTCGGCGGATTCTCGGTCTACTATCTGGCTGGCCACCACGACAAGCGATTCAAGTGCTTTATTGCCCACGACGGAGCCTTTAACCTCGAAGCCATGTACACCGAGACTGAGGAGAACTGGTTCTCCAACTGGGAGTACGACGATGCCTACTGGAACAAGGACCAGACGGAGAATGCCCGACGCACCTACGAGAACTCGCCCCACCGCTTCGTAGACAAGTGGGACACGCCCATCCTCTGCATTCACGGAGAAAAAGACTATCGCATCAACGCCACCCAAGGCATGAGTGCCTTCAATGCGGCCCGAATGCGAGGCATAGAGGCCCAGTTGCTCATCTTCCCCGACGAGAACCACTGGGTATTGAAGCCCCAGAACGGCGTACTCTGGCAGCGCACCTACTTCAACTGGTTAGACCGATGGCTGAAATAGAATTGATAATTGATTAATGACAAAATAATATTTATGACACAAGCAATTCAAAAAACCCTTCGCGACTCTGCCGCTATGCGGTGGACTGCGTTGCTGCTGCTGGCTCTTGCCATGTTCTGCAGCTACATCTTCATGGACATTCTCTCACCCATCTTCAAGGAAGTGCAGGACACTCGTGGATGGGATGGCTCGGCCTTCGGCACAATGCAAGGCTCCGAGGTGTTCCTCAACGTGTTCGTGTTCTTCCTCATCTTCGCCGGCATCATCCTCGACAAGATGGGCGTGCGCTTCACGGCCATTCTCTCAGGTGCCGTCATGCTGGTGGGTGCCATCATTAAGTGGTATGCTATGACCGACGGCTTCATCGGGAGTTCGCTCGACACCTGGTTTACGGAGAATCTGAACTACATCCCCGTCTTCGACGAGCTGGGCGTGTCGCCCTTCTACGAGGGCATGCCCGCGTCGGCCAAACTTGCCGCCTGCGGCTTTATGATCTTCGGCTGTGGTTGCGAGATGGCAGGCATCACCGTGAGCCGCGGTATCGTGAAGTGGTTCAAGGGACGCGAGATGGCATTAGCTATGGGTTCCGAGATGGCACTGGCTCGCTTGGGCGTGGCCACGTGCATGATTTTCTCGCCCTTCTTCTGCAAGTTGGGGGGCAACATCAGTGTGTCGCGCTCAGTAGCCTTCGGCGTAGTGCTGCTGTGCATCGCCCTCATCATGTTCATCGTCTACTTCTTCATGGACAAGAAGCTCGATGCACAGACGGGTGAGGCCGAGGAGAAGGACGACCCCTTCAAGGTGAGCGACCTCGGAAAGATACTCTCCGACAGCGGCTTCTGGCTCGTGGCCCTGCTCTGCGTTCTCTATTACTCGGCCATTTTCCCCTTCCAGAAATATGCCGTGAACATGCTACAATGCAACCTCACGCTCACAGAGCCAGCAAAGGAATCGTTCTGGGCTGGCAGCACCGTGACCATCGTGCAGTATTTCATTATGCTCATCGTGGCCGTCGCAGGCTTCGCCAGCAACTTCCAGAAGAAGACTGGTTCCAAGTACACGCTGCTGGGTGTCTCCATCATCGCCCTTGTCACCTACTGCTTCATGGGCTATATGCGCCAGTCGGCTGAGACCATCTTCGCCGTGTTCCCCCTGCTCGCCGTCCTCATCACGCCCATCCTCGGCAGCTATGTCGACCACAAGGGCAAGGCCGCAACGATGCTCATCCTCGGCTCGGTACTGCTCATCGCATGCCACCTGACGTTTGCCTTCATCCTGCCCTTGTTCAAGAGTAGCGCCGTGGGCGGCATCATCATTGCCTACGCCACCATTCTCGTCCTTGGTGCCTCGTTCTCATTAGTGCCAGCCTCGCTGTGGCCTTCTGTGCCCAAGCTGGTCGACGCAAAGGTCATCGGTTCAGCCTACGCGCTTATCTTCTGGATTCAGAACATCGGCCTCTGGCTCTTCCCGCTGCTCATCGGCAAGGTACTCGACAATACCAACGAGGGTGTCACCGACCCCACGATGAAAGACTACACATGGCCGCTCGTCATGCTGGCAGGTCTCGGCGTGGCTGCTCTCATCCTTGGCTTCATACTGAAAGCGGTGGACAAGAAGAAGGGCATCGGCCTGGAACTGCCTAACATCAAGGAGTAGTTTTTCGGGGGACGTTTTTTCGCAACGCACGGAAAACGTCCCCCGATACCTCCACACCATGACTTTTTTTAAATTTATCGGCCAAGGATTTGGTGTGTTAATGATTATTTCGTAACTTTGCACACACTTACGAACTTTTTCTAAAACTAAAACAAACAAAGCAATGTTGAAACCATTAAACAAGCGTTTTGCTCCTAAGAGTGTGATGCCCGAAAAGGTCATCCAGTTTGGCGAGGGTAATTTCCTCCGTGCATTTGTAGATTGGATTATCTGGAACATGGACCAGAAGACCAACTTCAATGGTAGTGTAGTCATCGTGCAGCCCCTAAACGGCGGTATGATTGAGTGGCTCAACGGTCAGGACTGTCTCTACCACGTGAACCTGCAAGGCCGCGAGAACGGCAAGCCAGTGAACACCATCGAGCGTATTGATGTCGTCAGCCGCTGCGTGAACCCCTACGCACAGTTTGATGCCTACATGGCTCTGGCCGAGCAGCCTGAGATTCGCTTCGTCATCTCTAACACCACCGAGGCCGGTATCGCCTTCGATCCTGCCTGCAAGCTCGAAGACAAGCCCGCCGCCAGCTATCCCGGCAAGCTCGTCCAGCTGCTCTATCATCGCTATCAGGCCTTCAATGGCGACCCCACCAAGGGCTTGATTATCTTCCCCTGCGAACTTATTTTCCTCAACGGCCACGTGCTGAAGGACTGCATCCGCAAGTATATTGACTTGTGGCAGTTGCCCGAGGGCTTCCGTCAGTGGTTCGAGAACTCCTGCGGAGTCTATGCTACGCTCGTCGACCGTATCGTGCCGGGCTTCCCCCGCAAGGAGATTGCTCAGATTCAGGAGAAGATTGGCTATCGCGACAACCTCGTTGTCCAGGCCGAGAACTTCCACCTCTGGGTCATCGAGGCTCCGAAGGAAGTGGCTCAGGAATTCCCCGCCGACAAGGCTGGCTTGCACGTGCTGTTCGTTCCCTCCGAGGAGCCTTACCACAAGCGCAAGGTGACTCTGCTCAACGGCCCGCACACCGTGCTCAGCCCCGTGGCTTATCTCAGCGGCGTGAACATCGTGCGCGATGCCTGCAACCATGAGGTCATCAGCAAGTATATACATAAGGTACAGTTCGACGAGCTGATGCAGACGCTCGACCTGCCCATGAACGAACTGGAGAAGTTCGCCTCCGACGTGCTGGAGCGCTTCGACAACCCGTTTGTCGACCATCAGGTCACCAGCATCATGCTGAACTCCTTCCCGAAGTTCCAGGCTCGCGACCTGCCCGGCGTGAAGACCTATCTGGAGCGCAAGGGCGAACTGCCCAAGGGACTGGTATTCGGCCTGGCTGCCATCATCACCTACTACAAGGGCGGCAAGCGCGAGGACGGTGCTGAGATTACCCCGAACGACGATCCGAAGATTGTTTCTCTCCTCCAGGAGCTTTGGGCTACGGGCGACACGCAGAAGGTGGCCGACGGCGTACTGGGCGCAGAGTTTATCTGGCAGGAAGACCTCAACAAGGTGGCTGGCCTGAACGCTATGGTGAAACAGTACCTCGACCTCATTCAGGCTAAGGGCATGCTCGAAGCCGTGAAAACGATTATCTGATTGAGTGTTTCCGCTTGAAAAGACTAAAGAGGTCTTCGTGTGGACTTGATGTTACACGAAGACCTCTTTAATTTTTCTCAGCCCGCAAAAGCGGAATATTACTCGTTGATGGCTCCGCAATGCGGACACAGGCCCTTCTTGTGCAACTGCTGGCCGCACGAACCGCAGATGTAACGGTAGTGGCTATATCGGAAATAGCGCCAAAGGGCGAAGATAATGTAGGCAACCAGTAGCGGATAGCCTATATAATATAAGGTGGAAACGCTGAAGATGACATAGTTCAGGGCACATACGCCAGACAGGCCTAACAGATAGACGATAGCCTCGCCCAACAGCAAATGACGACGAATGTCGTCAACAGCCGCAATAGCCACGATGACCAATGCCCATACCGAGAAAAGGAATATACCCAGATGAAGCGACACAGAGAAGGGATTCAGCGTGGGATGATAATAGAAATGCCGCCAAGAATCAGGGGCAAACAGCTGGATAGTACTATAGAATACCGCCGAGGCAGCCACCAGCATGGCCAACAGCGTGGGATAGAAAGAGTCGATGTCGTTGAAATGCACTATCGTAGCATTGCGTCTCAGCAGAAGCATAAGGATGTAAGAGGCCGCCACCACCACGAAGATGGCCAGGAAGATGAGCATGTGGGTATCGGAAAAGAAATCGATAAAGTGCGAAATGGGGGCATCGGGCTTCACCTTGGCCAGCAGGTCGGCCTCATGCACCCATCCTATGGTATGCTGGTCGCGAGCCACTTTCACCCACACGGAGTCTATGCTATCGGCAGGCATCTGCGTAATGTCGGCCACCACCACCCGATCGCCTTCCCTCACGGTAATCGTATCGACCAGCAGGCCACTCAACACCTCCGTGGGGTGCTGGACGATGAGACTCATGGAATCGGCCTTAACAATGAAATTATAGTTCTGCGTATAGTGGTGGGTGGTGTAAAAAGAGATGGAATCCATCTGACGCTCAGTCAGGTTCCAGGCATCGGAGGTCTGCGCTTCCTGATGATAACACGAGGCGCATAGGAGCAAAAGTGCCGACAAGAGGAGGTCAATCTTTATTCGCATAGACATTCATCTGGCAAGAACGACAATCAAACTCAATACGGAACTCGCGGCCATCACCAAGCCGCAAACTTAAAGGCTCCCGCCACGTCGGCTGCTTCCCCCCGTTCTTCACGCAAAAGCCCAAAGCATAGCGAAGGCAATGGCGACATTGCATGATAAGCGTTTCGCCCCGTTGTGGCAGCAACTCGTAGGCTGAGGGAGACACGTTCAATCCACAACGGTCATAGAAGTTGGCTGCCCTATGGTTAGCTACGTTATAGAGATAGGGAATCTTGTAACGTGGTGGTACTGAAGGAGTTGTCGTGCCAGACTTTTCCAGTTCCTTCACCTGACGATTTCCAGCCGTCTGATATTTGCCAACCACCTGTCGGCGCAAGTCAGCCAACTGGCTGCTTGGGATGAAATAGGGGAAGTCGGGATTGATGATGAACTCCCTGCATACGTAGGGCGTATCGCCTAACTTGGTAAGTTGTCGCTCAATATTGTCGCGCTGGGCCGATTTAGCTTTAACGTGTTCCATCGGCACCGTCACCAACACGTCGTCCATTGAGAGCGAGAAGCCGTCATCGGTCGTCGCAAACTCCATCTTCACGCCTATCTTGCGCCTTGTGGCCGAATGCGACAACAGCCTTTCAAACTCCTGGTCGCTATTGCGATAGAGCTGTGAGCCTTTCCTCAGCGAAGGCGGCATCTTCAACAGATACAGGCGGTTGCCCTCCACCCTGTTCACGCGGAATCCTTCCAGTTCGCGCTTGTCGTTGAGGAAGCAGAGGCCATCGCCGTTGGCAAAGGACGACAGCCCAGCCACAATGATGGCGTTTCCTCGTAGTTCCTTCACCTTTCCCACGTACTCGCCGATAGCCTTTGGCGTGTCGAACGAGGCAATGGCCGCCTGACGTCCATGCAGGAAATAGGTGGTATAACCCCGGTTGAAACTCTTCTTCAGGTTGGGGGTGAAGCCATATATACATTCTCCCCTTGATGCTCGCATATATTGGTCCGGATGCCGGGCAACGAGGGCGTTGAGTTTCTCGCTGTAGGCTGCCGTTACATTTTTCACGTAGGTCACATCCTTCAGCCGTCCTTCAATCTTGAATGATGTAGCACCCGCCTCGGCAAGTTCCTCAAGATGGTCGCTCAGGTTCAGGTCTTTCAGTGAGAGCAGATGACGCTGGTGCTCTATCATCTGCCCGTCGGCATCAAGCAGGTCGAACTTCATGCGGCAAAACTGTGCGCATTCACCACGGTTGGCACTACGTCCGAAGCATTGCTGCGACGCATAGCACTGTCCGCTGTAGCTCACGCAGAGGGCACCATGCACGAAGACCTCAAGCTCTACATCGGGAACGCTGCGGTGGATGGCGGCTATCTCATCCACAGACAGCTCCCGGGCCAGCACCACACGCCCGAAGCCCTGTGCAGCCAACCACCTCACCTTGTCGACCGTGCGGTTGTCCGTCTGGGTCGATGCGTGCATGCCGAGCCTCAGTTCTGGATGCTGCCTGATATAGTCGGCTACCGCCATGTCCTGAACCAGGATGGCATCGGCACCAGCATTCCCTAAATCGCGTAACAGCTGGAAGGTCGTCTCAAGCTCGTCGTCAAAGACAATGGTGTTCACCGTCACATAGACCTTTGCGCCAAACTGGTGGGCGTATGTACAGAGCTGCGCAATGTCATCGATGCTGTTGCCGGCAGCGGCACGTGCCCCAAAATGACTGGCACCGATGTACACAGCATCGGCACCGCAGTCAATGGCAGCCTTGCCACACTCAAGGTTCTTCGCAGGGGCAAGCAGTTCAAGTGTTCTCATTCAATCTTGTTAATGTCATACGGCGTTGCCTGATACACGTAGTAGTTGATCCAGTTGTTGTAGAACAGGTTGGCATGTGCCCGCCATGTGACCAATGGCCCCTGCGAGGGATCGTCATTCTTATAATAGTGGTAGGGCAAGTCTACGTCATCGCGCACCCCACAATCACGCTTATATTCATTGTCAAGCGTGTTGGGGGCATATTCAATATGACCTGTAACGAAGAACTCCCTGCCGCCACGAGCCATGACGATGCTTACGCCGCTCTGCTCCGACTCAGCAATCAGCGAAAGCTCCGGATGCTGCAGAATGTCGCTTTTCCATATCTCGGAATGACGGCTATGAGGCATCATAAACTGGTCGTCGAAGCCCCTGAAGATGGGCAGCAACGGCTCCAGGATCTGCTGCTCGAAGATGCCGAACATCTTCTTGGGCAAGGCGTGCTTAGGTACGCCATAGTGGAAATAGAGGCCTGCCTGGGCTGCCCAGCAGATGAACAGCGTACTGGTTACGTGGGTCCTGGCCCAGGTGAAGATGTCAATCAGTTCCGGCCAGTACCTCACATCCTCGAAATCCATCGTCTCTACAGGGGCTCCCGTGATAATCATTCCGTCGAACTTCTCCTTCCGCAACGACTCGAAATCACGGTAGAACATCATCATGTGTTCCACAGGCGTATGACTGGGGGTGTGGCTCGTCAGTTTCATAAAACACACCTCTATCTGCAAGGGCGTATTGGAGAGCAGGCGAATCAGGTCGGTTTCCGTCGTTATCTTGATAGGCATGAGGTTCAGGATGACGATGCGCAAGGGGCGGATGTCTTGTGTATGGGCACGGGTGTCGTCCATCACGAAGATGTTCTCACCCTTCAGTATGTCAATGGCAGGGAGCTTGTCAGGAAGTCTTAAAGGCATATCTCTTAATTGTTGTTACTGAGGGATTAATCTGATACATGTACGAGGATGACCGACACATTGTCGTAGCCACCAGCGGCCTCTGCGGCCTGACAGAGGGTATCGGCGTTGCCGCCGTCGAGGATGTTCTGCTTAATCTGTTCATCGGTCAGCATGTCGCTCAGGCCGTCGCTACACAGCAAGAGCGTGTCCGACGGCTGTATCTCCGGCGTACACTGCACCATGTCGATATAGCTGCTCTTGCAGCCACCGCCAATGCAGTTGGTGATGACGTTCGAGTGCTCGCGGCTGCCCATCAGGTTGTTGAGCGAATGGTCGGTCGTTATCTGAGTAAGTTCACCGTTACGCAAGCGGTACAAGCGGCTATCACCGCAGTTCATCCAGTAGAACTCCTTGTTGTAGAATGCCAGTGCCACCAGTGTGGTTCCCATCCCACGATAGTCGGGGTCGTTTTGTCCCTGGGCCTCAAGGGTATTGTTGATGCTGCCCAACCAGCCGTAGATGGCCTCAAAGAAATCGCCTGGCACTAACTTGGCAGGAATATCGTTGAAGAAGAAGTGCAGGTTGTGCAGGACAAGACTGCTGGCCACTTCACCGCGCTGGTGGCCTCCCATGCCGTCGGCCAGTGCCAGCAAATAACGGTCGGTATTGCTCAGGTTCGTCCTGGCTTGCATCTTACTGTTCCTCACGTATGAATTGTCGACCAGCAACATGTCTTCGTTGTTGGCCCTTACACACCCCACCCTACTGGCTGCATAAATGGTAAAAGTCATAATACGCTTGATTAATTTAATTAATGCTTACCTGTAAATTCACGTTGGCGATCGTTACGATGTCGCCATTCTTGATAGACATGTCTACATCCGGCTGCAACAAGTGTTCGTTGAGCTTGGTGCCGTTCGACGAATGCTTGTCCGTGATGCACCAGCCCGTATTCGCCTTGTACTTCAGCTGTGCATGCACGCCAGAAACATACATGTTCTGCTGGAAGAAATGCGAATAGGGCCCCTGACGCCTGCCAATGATGGCTCCGTTGATGCCCTGAATCCTGATATTGAGCGAACTGTTGTACATCGTCAATACAGGCACGCCCATAGGCATGAAGCCATTGTTGGGGGGATTGATGCCCGGGGTGGTGGCAGGAAACTGATGAGAGACAAATCCACTGGATATAGAATTAGAATATGACGTCTCTTGACTGACGCCACGACTATGCTCATCGGGAGATACCATCTGACCTCCACAGTATGTGCAACGACGGCCCATCCCCACCCGGCCACATCTGTTGCAATACAACAAAGCCTGGCCGCATTGGTCGCAATAATGCGAGTCGTCGTCTATTTCCTCTTTACAGTTCGGACAGATAATCATTCTTTCTGTATTTTCTTTTTTATGGTTCTTGTATATCTTCGGGCAAGATGAGCTGATAGGTCTCCTTCGTCACCTGGTCAGGCGGCATCTTCGAGACGCGCTCCGACAGTTGCTCGATGGTCTTGTCAAGCAGATTGCGCATTTCGCGTGCATTGCCGAACGACGCATTCTTCTCTATGAGCATCTTGCAGATGATGTCAAGGGCCTTGAACTCAGCCGACGGCGACAGCACATACTGGTCTTTCTCGGCCATTTGTCTGAAGATGGCCAGCAACTCTTCTTCGTTGTAGTCGTCAATATGCAGTTTATGGGTAAACCGGCTGGCCAGTCCGGCGTTCATCTGCAGGAACTCCTCCATCTTGTCGCGATAGCCAGCGGCTATCACCACAAACTTGCCTCGGTCGTCTTCCATTCGTTTCATCAGCGTGTCGATGGCTTCCTTGCCATACTGGTCGTTCTGGTCGGAGAGCGTATAGGCCTCGTCGATGAACAGCACGCCGCCCATAGCCTTGTCGCACATGGCGTTGACAATCTTCGGCGTCTCTCCCATGTACTTTCCCACCAAGGTGGCACGGCTGGCCTCAATGACGCGCGACGTGGGCAGTATCTCCATAGACTGCAGCACCTCGCCCATCTTGCGGGCAATCGAGGTCTTACCTGTGCCCGGGTTGCCTGTAAGGATGAAGTTCATGGACATCTGCTGCACCTTTCCGGCTCCCATAGCAGCACGCTGCTTCATAAACATGCTCTGAACGGCCAGTCGGCGTATCATGTTCTTCACCGAGCGCATGCCGATGAAGCTGTCAAGTTCCTTGAGTACATCGTCCAGCGGACGGGCGGCCTCGTTCTTGGCCATCGGCAGGTCATCGGCCGTAATCCTGTACATGTCCTCTTCCTTGAAGTTGGGATCAGACATCAGGCTCACTAAGCGCTGGCTCTGCTTCTCCACAGCCTCATCGAAGATGCGACGTGCCTCGCGGGCATTGCCGAAGTTCTTGTCACGACGCAGATAGAGCTGCTCAAACTGGCGGTGGATGGCATCGCGTGTAGGCTCATCAATCACCATGCTCTTCTTCGCGGCCAGGTTGACGAATATCTGCGTCAGCTCGTCCGGGTTATAGTCGTCGAAGTGGATGGTTTGCGTGAACCGGCTCTTCAGTCCGGGATTCGAGTCAATGAAGGTATGCATCTGCTCGGTGTAGCCAGCTACAATGCACACGAACTTACCTCGGTCGTCTTCCAGTCGCTTCAGCAAGGTGTCGATGGCCTCGCTGCCAAACGAGTCGTTGTCGTTGGAACACAGGGTATAGGCCTCGTCGATGAAGAGTACGCCACCCAGGGCCGAGTCTATCAGCTGGTTGGTCTTGATGGCAGTCTGACCCGAATAGCCCGCTACCAGCTTCGAGCGGTCGGCCTCTACCAACTGCCCGCGACTCAATATGCCCAGCGTGCGGAACACGTCGGCCATGATGCGTGCAACGGTGGTCTTGCCTGTTCCGGGATTGCCCGTGAACACGTAGTGCTTTCCCTGGAAGGTGTTCGTCTCCCCGCGCTTGATCTGCAGGTTCAGGAAGGCAGCAAGGTTCTTGATTTCCTTCTTCACGGAGTCCAGGCCGACCAGACCGTCCAGGCGTTTCAGGCAATCGTCATAGTCCACTTGCTTGGGAGCCTCGTAGGGGATATCCTCCTCAATGATGGTCATCAGCTGCTCATTGGTCATCGAAGCGAGGTCGCCGTTCTGCAGCCTCTGAGCCTGTTTCTTGCATATCTGGTCAAAGAGCGAGCGCATGGTGCGGCCATTGGCAAAGTCCTTGTCGCGCGACTTGTACAGTTCCCCTATCATCTTGCTGGCCAGGGCCTCGGCCTCTGGCGTAAACACATAGCGTTTCTCCTTGGCAAAGACCATCATAATCTGCAGCAGCTCCTCGGGCGAGTAGTCTTCCAAGTCCAGGAAATAATTAAAGCGGCTGCGCATGCCGGGGTTCACCCTGAACAGATTATCCATTTCGGTCTTGTAGCCTGCGGCAATGACGACGAACTTTCCGCGATCATCCTCCATGCGTTTCATCAGCGTCTCCAATGCCTGCGCACCCTGGTTGTCACGCTCGCCGGCTTGGCTCAGCGGGGCCAGTGTGTAGGCTTCGTCGACAAACAGGATGCCGCCGATGGCCTTGTCGCAGAGGCGGCTTACCACCTTCGGGGTCTCGCCCTGATAGGGGGAGACCATCTTCGAGCGGTCTACTTCCACCACGTGTCCGTTGTCTAAATAGCCGATGGCGGCCAGTATCTCGCCCAGCTTTCGGGCAATGGTGGTCTTACCTGTACCGGGGTTGCCCGTCAGAACGATGTGCATGCCCATCTTCTGCTGTTCGCCCAAGCCACGCTCGGCACGCTGGATGTTGTTCTGAATCGTGTAGGCTATCTCACGCACGGCCTGTTTGACTGTCTGCATACCGATGAAGCCGTCCAGGTCGGAAAGGATGCTTTCGAGCGAACGTTCTTCCGGCACGTAGCCTCTGATGTCGCACAGCTCCACCTGTACGGCCTCGTTGCCACGGCTGATATAGGAAGTAAAAATGTCCTCGGCAGTCTTGATGGCCACATGGGCGTTGCCGAAGGTTTCGTCCTTGATTTTTATCTGGTACTTGAAGAAGCGCGTCAGCTGTTTGTCGGCATCGTCCGAGAAGGCTGTTATGCCGTATTTCACCTTCAGCTCCAGCTTCACAATGTCGCACAGCTCCTTGAAGTTATAGACTGGCAGGCGGAACATGTACTTAAAGCGGTTCTTCACGGCCGGATTACTCTCAAGGAAGTCGTCCAGTCCCTTCGGAAGTCCCGCAATGACTACGATGGGATTGTCGTTCCACCGGTCCATTTCCACAAAGAGCTTGTCGAGCGGATTGACCTGATTGGAATACTTGTCGGGCAACAGTTTCTGCACATTGTCGAAGAACAGGATGCCCCCCCTTGCCTTCTGGATGTTCTCGTCCCATTTGTCCACAAAGCGCTGATAGTCCACCGCATCGACCATAGTCAGCTTGGGCGAGTCAATAATCTGACACTGATAGAAGTAGTCGCGGATAATGCCGGCAAGCGTCGTCTTGCCTGTGCCCGTCTCACCTATGATAATAGCGTTTAGCGATAGCCTGACGTTGGCTATATCCTTTCTCGAGCGCAAATAGGTGTATGTATCGACAATGGTTTTCAGCTGGGCCTTCAGGTCGCCGAGGCCCACCAGCTTGTCGAGTACGTTCTGCGAGATGAGCAGCTTGCCACACCACTTGCAGTACTTTGCCTTACTGCGGTTTTCTTTATGACAATGTTCGCAAATCATTCTGTCACGTCTTGTTCTGTTTCTGTATGCTGGACGGAGGTTACTTGGCTGCCTGCTTCACCGGGAATGTTGAGATTTAGCAACTTGGGGCTGAAGAGTACAAACTGTACTGCCATCAGCAGTGCCATCAGACACCACAAGGCATAGTGGATAACCGATTCGCCTGATATGGAGTGTACCTGATTGTCAATATCGTCGAGTACACCGAACTTCGCACTCTGGTAATGCGACGATTTTGTCCTGAAGGTATAATAGAGCGGGTCGAGCAACGAGGTGTTCACGTCGTCCACATTCAGCAAGTCCTTGACGGCACTGTCATCGCTGTGGCTATCATTCCTAAAGTCGGTGAGGTGGCATATTCCCAAATACAGGAGCGTAAGCAGGATGACGGCTACGGAGAACAAGCCCGGCCATGTCGTTGCCACCGTCTTTAATATATAAATAGGTATAAGCGACGAAAGGACTCCTGCACTGCCCCACAACGCCGATATGGTGGCACCGTAGCCCTTGAAGTAGGCACGGCTCATCATAATCAGTCCGCACACGCCGCCTACCGGCAGCATGACCGTGAGGTACGGATGCTCCATAAAGTAGCCGGTGTTGGGGAATCCGCAGACAGCCACCAGGGCAATCCACACCGCACATACGGCGTAGAAGGTGTAACGCCAGAGTCGCTCGCGACTATATGCATGACGCCATTGCGAACGGACGTAGGCCACCCGCTCCTTGGTCTCATCGCACGCCTTGACGTAGCGTCTGTAATACCTGAACTGCGAGTCGTAGCGGCCCACTGTTATCAGCCATTCCACCAGTTCGCGCTCATAGCTGTACTGTTCGGAGAAGTCACGGTTGGGGTCTTCATGGAAGAATACCGACAGCCACTGCGGGAAGGCTCCCCGGCGCACCTCGTTGGTAATCTCCGAAGTGGCTGAGTCGGGAATAGCACAGCCGTCTGTGAGTTCCTGACCATTGGGCAGAACATACTTGGGCGTGGCTCCCAATATGCGGCAGAAGCGATAGAGGGCCGTACGCAAATCATACACGCCCAGACGGTTCCTGTTCTCCTCCGACTTCAGGTCGAAACAATGCTTCGCTTCTTCTATCTGCTGATACCATCCGTGCAACTGGGCAAAGTAGTGGAAACGACCGTCGGGGTCGGTAATCTCCTTGAAGCTGGCATCCACCTCCGCATCGGAAAGGTGCTGGGAAACAACGAGCTTGCTGGCTATGTATTCGCCTACCTTCTGCGGAGTCGAGGCTTCACACAGGTCGTAGGCCGCTTCACGGTCCAGATTGTACAACACCTTGTAGGCCAGACTTTGCGAATAAGGCTTGTTCTCGGTCAGAATGCGGAGCGACTCGCAGGCCATGACATCCTCATGGGAATGCATCCATGAGAGCAGCCGGCCGTCGGTAAGCGAGTGCCAGTCATCATCGGTAGGAAGGGAATGCCCGAACGAATAGACGATTTCCTTGATGCTGCCCGAGGGGTTGTTTGCCATGAAGGGCAGTTCCTCGTCTATCTCATAGACCAGCCGCATCACAGCCACCTGAAGGTTGGCCCCGACGGCAAAATAGGAACGCAGGCGGCCTATGTCCTTCTGCGTATGGGTCTCTATCCAGAGGAACAAGGCATCATTGGGATTCTGCAGCACGATGCTGTACTTCTCCTGATTGCTGAGCAGCGACAGGGCGATGCTGTGAACGTCGTCACACTTATTGCCCTGCACGTCGATATACGGATAGGTGGGATCCATGATGTAGGCGGCTGTCAGCAGTCCCGACTTCTTGTCCACGGGGTATCGGTTGGCAGTGACGTCCTTTACGGCCGTTGCAAGCTTCTGGTTGCCACAGGTCTCCAGCCACTCGGCGATGCGCCCGGAGTACAGGTAGTTCATGGCTGCGCGATCATGCTCCAAGAGCAGGGGTACAAGCTCCTGCACGTTGTCGGCAACAATATTACGATCGGGATCCACGACAAATGTCTTATAGCGCAAAATGGGTGAAGAGGCATCAACAGCGACATCCTCGCCCAGGAACCAGCGTTCCACCTCGTCGTAGCCCCACCGGCGCAGCGGATTCACCACCGTCAGTCCCATCACAATAGTCCTCACGCTCTCGGGCAGCTCGTTGAGCCGGGGCAGTCGGCCCTCATTCTTCTGCCGCATCATCGTCCGCTCATTGGCACTCATCGGGTTCTCGCCCAGCCAGCAGGCAAACAGGGTCATTCCCAAGGAGTAGAAGTCGGCTGCCGGCGTGATTTCGACTTCTCCGTCAATCACGTCCGAGTACATCTCCGGGGCGGCATAGAGGGGCGTTCGCGCCTGTGTCGTCCTGATGGGCTTACCCTCGCGCTCAAGAAGTGTGGAGATGCCGAAGTCGCCCAGTACCAGCTCCTTGTGTCTTTCATTGCGGAAGAAGAAGTTGCCCGGCTTGATATCCTTGTGCAGGATATTGTGCCGGTGGCAATAGGCCAGGGCAGCTGCACCCTGCAGGGCTAAACGGCGAAACTGCTTGAAGTCGCCGCCCAGCTGGTAGTCGTAAAGAGTGCCGCCACGCAGATACTCCATCAGCTCGTAATAGCGGTTCTTGGCATCTACGTAGGTCTTTCCGAAATCTATCAGGCGCACAATCATCTCAAACCTGAACGACCTGATGACTTGCAGCAGTTTCTTGTTGACGTTAAAGTTGGGATAATAGACCTTCAACACATACTCCGTCGACTCACCCTCACGGCAGACAATAAACACCTGAGCCTCGCCAGAGCTTTCGCTCAGACATTTTATCTGCCTGTAGGCCACGCCTTTCAGCATGAACACGTTCCCATCCATCGCTACTGCTGCCCCCAGCATGCCGCCGTCATCAGGACGCAGCGTGCGTATGGTGGGGTCGTCAACAGCATCTGCCATCGGCGATGGCTGCACGATTCCACCCGCAACAATCGTCTTGTCCATCGGCATGTCCGAGTGGGCTATCGTCTTGTCCATCGGCTTGTCCAAGTTGGCTATCGTCTTGTCCAAATTGGCTATCGTCCTGTCCAAGTTGGCTATCGTCTTGTCGTCTCCCTGTGCTGACGGGCGCAACGTTATATCATCATAGGTGTTCTGGTCGGTCATCTTTCTAATCTTTAAAGGTCATCCTTGATTTCCTGCTTCGTGCCATTTCCAAGCACCACCCATCGGCCACCGAGTTGCGGCTTGGCACATCCGCACGGGCTGGAGTGGAGCGCGTTCTTGTAGTTGCACTGCCATGCCAGCCTCATGCCTGCCGGTTTCTGCGCCATGGCATAGTTGCGTGCTTTCACGGGCTGTATCTGGGGCGGCGTGGCTATGCGGTTGAGCAGTTCGGTTATCTTCGCACGGATTTCGGCCTTGCGGGCATCCAGTTCTTCTTTCGATACCAGCGACTTCTGCGACGGGGGGATAATGATCTGCTCCAGGCCTTCATCCTCGGCCAGCAGGCGAAGCACCCGCTCACGCAACTGCTCGCACGACTTCTCGTGCAACAAGTCACGATCCGACAGGTAGGGCACCTGCATCTCCAGGTCGTTGAACTCCTCGGCAGCACGAAGCAGCTCCTTGTACTGGGGCGTAGCCTTCATCTCTGCCATCAGTTGCCGGGCCTCGTCGGTGAGTGCCGCGCCGCATTGCTTGCAGAACGAGAACTCATTCAGCGTATGACATACCGGGCAGACGATACCGCCACGAGGCGAACCGCACTCATGGCAGAAGGCTTCATGCTCATCGAGATGAGTCCCGCAGAAAGAGCACACGTCGTGACGTATATAGCTATGACAGGTTTCACAGAAGTCGGCATCGGGATCTAGCGGACTACCGCAATTAGGACACGTTGCCATCTTAAGCATGGCACCGCACGTGGCACAGAACATGGCTTCCGGGCTGTTGATGGTGCCGCACTGGGGACACCTCACTGCCTCAGCCGTATTGGCTGCTTGCGCGTAGGCCTGCTGGGCAAGATCTTCTTCCCGCTCCTTCGGCCCCAAGGTTCTCTGGGGCTGGCCAAATCCCGTTGTCTTAGTCAATTCGTCGTTCATAATAGTAGCACTCGTATTTTAGGCAGTGCAAAAGTACAACTAATTTTTCACACTGCCAAGCATTCGCCCTTAAAAAAGTGAAGAGTGAAGAGTGAAGAGTGAAGAATTTAAGTGAAGAGTGTAGAGTGAAGAGTGAAGAATTTGGCTACCTCAACCTCAGTCTGTCGCCCACACACAGCACATAGTCGGGTTTCAGGTGGTTCATCTTGTAGAGCGACTTCAGCCGTATACCATATTGCTGGGCGATGCTATACATCGAGTCGTCGGCTTTCACTTCATACAGTTGTCCCTTAAATTCCTTGGGAGCCTTCGTCTGTTTCTTCTTCAACCAGACGATTTCGCCGGGCGTGACGGGCGATTGCTTGTCGCGTTCGTTATACTTGGCAATCTTCTTGTATGAGATATTGATTTCTTCGCCTATCGAACGAAACGTATCTCCCTCTCTTGCAATAATATAATAGTTTTTATTGAATATTTTTATAGGATGCAGGAGTGCGCCGCCACGTTGTGCCCTGTTGTGCTCCACGACAAACTTGTCATACGTTTTTGCCTTGTCATACTCATGGAGACCGTAAAGCTGAATGATGTCGATGAGTGCCTGCGCATAGCGAGGACTCGTAGCATAGCCAGCAGCCTTCAACCCGTTGGCCCAACCTTTGTAGTCGGTCGTTCGCAGTTTGAACAGGCTCTTATACCGCTGTCCCGTGGCCAGGAACCGCGAGTGGTCCTCGTAGGAGTCGAAGGCCGAATCGTAGGCACGAAAGCACTCGTTCTTCAGGTCATCGTCGTGATAGACGGCACGTCCCTTCCATCCGTGACACTTAATGCCAAAGTGATTATTGCCTTTGAGGGTCAGCTCGCTGTTGCCCGCTCCCGACTCCAACAGTCCTTGCGCAAGGGTAATGCTGGCAGGTATCTTCCATCGCAACATCTGTTCGATGGCTATGTCCTTGTATTGGTCAATGTACTGCTGATAACGCTGGTTCCACTTCGACTGCGCCGACGCGCCCGCTGCCATCATCAGGCAGACAACTACCTGTAGGATTCTTCTTGCATCCATATATATTCTCTTCATCTTTGGTTTTGGACGGCAAAATTACGCAAAAAGCTTGTAAAAGCGAAGCGATTTTAGAAGATTAACGCATTTCGGCCTATAATAAAGGTCGCCAAACCTTTGTCATTGCCTCTACTGGCTCCTATTTTTATTATAAATCTTTGATACTTTCTTGGATAAAACGAGAAAAAGGAGTATATTTGCAGTCGAATAGTAAAAAACTAAAAACAAGATGAGCAATGACATATTTGAATCAGTTTCACAAAGAGTCTGTGGAGAGGAAACTCCACAAAATAGAAGAATCCGCCAAGTCGCCGATGAACTCCGTAGACGCTGCGAACTATATGAAGCGCAATTTCGAGATGGCGAAAAAGATGTAAACCATCTTGATATTGAGCAAAGAGTAGCGGAGCAATATGCCAAAGAAAACGGTTTGTGGATTTCTATAAACAAGGTGTTTGACTTGGGCACACCAGGCCCAAGTGGAAATGAGAATGACACTTATGTTGCTAAAGATAGACACCCTATGTGTGAGGGAAAAGACTTGCCCAAGGGAAGTGAAGGTACATTTGAATGGGAACTTCGCCCAGAATTGGTTGAAGCCGTCAAAGATTATTTGTATTGGTATCTGGTAGATAAATTTTGTAATTGTCAAAACCATTGGAATTGTTAAATAGTTGAACAAATCCCAACAACGACCCTCCTGAGAATCGCATCGTTGCCAGCAACCGCCATCTTGTCGCATATACGCCCATAATGAGCGTTTTTGTATCTTGTTGATTAATAAGTGATTACAAAATCAATAGTTCCTGGTTCCAGAATGCGTAATTGTGGAGCAACCAAGGCTTGCCTCCTTGGTCAGGCCCGAGCGTCACTTTGGTCTGCCTCAAACGTCACTTTCGATAAGGAAGGAGGCTTTCTGGCCTGACCAAAGTGACGTTCCGGCTACACCTAAGTGACGTTTTTGCATGGTAAAGTCGGCATTTGAGTCATTGCGAAGGCTGTACTTTGCATGAAAATACCCATTCCACCCCCTCTTGCAGACGTAGAAGCCACGCAAATGATGTGTTAAAATCCTGCTATTTTTCTTTACACCTTTCGCCGACTACAAGCCATCGCAGGCCATTGATTTTCCATGATTTATTTGGGTGTTTCAATCTTTTTTCCTATTTTTGCGGAAGAATTATGAACTACAACGGGAAAAAATGCTATTTCAGAAGAATATCGTAAAGAAGCACCTTGCCGTGTTGCCCAAGGAGCTGGTGGAGGAGGCCTGGAACAGGTACAGGCAGTATTTCCTGAACACGGCAATACAGCAGAACATACGTCAGTCGAAGGAGGAGCAGTTCCAGGAGGGCTTCCTTCGCGAACTGTTTGTGAAGGTGCTGGGCTACACGCTGAATCCTTCGCCTGGCTATAATCTGATAACGGAGCAGAAGAACGAGACCAACGCCAAGAAGGCCGACGGGGCCATCCTGCTGGACGGCAAGGTGGTAGGCGTGATAGAGCTGAAAGACCACAAGACCACCGACCTCTCGAAGATTGAGGCGCAGACCTTCGGCTACAAGAGCCAGCATGTGGGCACGAGGCTCGTCATCATCTCCAACTTCGAGAAGCTGCGTCTGTACATCGACAATGCCGCAGACCACCGCGAGTGGAACCTCTTTACGCTGACGGAAGAGGACTTCCGCGAGCTGTATCTCTGTCTGGCTTGGGGGCAGGTGCAGAAGGCAACGGCCATACGGCTGAAGGAGGAATCGGTGTCGAGCGAGGACCAGTGAACACAGGCTATCAGGGCAAGAAGTACGAGATATTCGCCTATAACGGCGGACTCTTCAAGCCTGACGAGGTACTCGACAATATCAAGATTTCCGACGAATTATTAGTGGAACACACCAAGCGGCTCTCGACCTACGACTTTGAGAGCGATGTCGACGTGAACATCCTGGGCCATATCTTCGAGAACTCGCTCAGCGAGATGGAGGAGGTGACGCAGCAGATACAGTCAGGCAATACGGCAGCGGTGGGTAAGCGCAAGCAGGACGGCGTGTTCTATACGCCCAGTACATTACTAAATATATAGTGGAGAACACCGTGGGTCGTCTATGTGCAGAAAAGAAACAGCAGTTGGGCATTGACGAGGCTGCATTTACCGCCGCTATTGATGGTACGCAGGTGTCCCACCTGCGGCAGCCGCAAACGGAACGCATGGGTACGCAGGTGTCTCACCTGCGGAATGCCAGACAGCAGGCCCCAGATGATTCCCACAGGTACGCAAGTGTCCCACTTGCGACAACCGCAGGTGAGACACTTGCGACTCCCGCAGGTGAGACACCTGCGTACCAAGGGGGATTCGATGTGGTCATCGGCAACCCGCCGTATGTGCAGCTACAGAGTATGGGGGCCATGAGCGACGTCTATGCCCGGTGCGACTTTGAGACTTACAACAAGAGTGCCGACCTCTATTGCCTGTTTACGGAAAGAGGCTACAGCCTGCTGAAGCCAGGCGGCTTGCAGTCGTTTATCATGTCCAACAAGTGGATGCTGGTTGCCTACGGCAAGGAACTGCGTAAGTTCATGGCCAAGACCGATATGCAGCAGATCATCAACTTCGGCGATGTGCAGTTCTTCGACGAGGCCACCATCTATGTCTGCATCTTTGTGACGAGAAGATCCGAAGAACGAAGCAAGGAGGTGCTGGCGCTGTCGCTCAACCAGAAGACCTATCACGGCGACTTCCTCCACGAAGTGCCGGAGCAGTTGGCCAGCTACCCATTAGAGACCTATGGCGAGAAGGAATGGATTATCCCGCCAAAGGCTCATTTCAACATCCTGCAAAAGATGCAGACAGGTGTTGCCCTCAAGGACATGCCCCTCTCTATTAACTATGGTATAAAGACTGGCTATAACGACGCTTTCTTCATTGATGGAGCCATCAAGGACCGGCTTGTTGCCGAAGACCCGAGAAGTGCAGAACTCATCAAGCCCCTGCTTCGCGGAAGAGATATTCAGGCGTGGAGGCCGGAGTGGGATGACTTGTATCTGATTGCAACATTGCCAGCCTTGCAGTTAGACATCGACAATTATTCTGCGATAATTGCAAAAACTACGCGCAGCCACTCCACTCCCCTCAAGGGAGGGGAGAGACGGCGTGCCATTAACAAATAAATAGAAGTTACTTTATATCAAACGTGAATACTACTTGTATTCGCCGTGAATACCACTTGTATTCATGCCGGATACATGTTACTCCTCGCCCACCACCTTCAGCTTGACAAGCTCAATCTTGGTGGCGGTGTTCTTGACAATCTTGAACTCAAAGGGAGGAATACGAACAACCTCGTTGAGTTTCGGGAAACTCTGGTAGGCATGAAGAATTAGACCGCCCACGGTCATGTAGTCGTCACTCTCGGGAAGGGAGATGCCGAAAAGCTCATTGACCTTCTCTATCTCTAGTCGGCCCGACAACAGATACTCACCATCCTCCAATTGCTTGGCCACGTACTTGTTGGAGTCGTGCTCGTCCTCAATGTCGCCGAAAATCTCCTCAACAATATCTTCCAAAGAGATGAGTCCGCTCGTGCCGCCAAACTCATCGACCACCACACCCAACGACTTCTTCTGCTGCAGGAAGATGTGCATCATCTTACTGGCCGCCATCGTCTCGGGAACAAAAGGCATGGAACGGATGAGTGATGACTGTATCGACCCTTCACTCTTCTCTCTTAACTCTTTACTCAGCCGGAACATCTCGGAGGAATGGATGTAGCCCACGATATGGTCGATATCCTCATGGTAGACCACAATCTTGGAATGCCCGCTCTCGACAAAAAGCTGCTTCAGCTGCTCAATGGTGCTGGTATCCTCGATGGCGTAGATTTCCGTGCGCGGAACCATGCAGTCGCGCACCTTGGTCTCGCTGAACTCCAGCGCGTTCTGGAAGATGCGCACCTCCTCCTCAATCTTATCCTTACTGCCCGCATTGTCGATGCTCGACTGCACCAGATAGTCGAGATCCACCTTGGTGAAGGCACTCACATCGGCCGTCTTGCTCATCTTCACGCCAAAGACACGCAGCAGCCCCTTGGCCATGAGGGTGGCCAACTTGGAGATGGGGAACAGCAACACATAGAAGACCCATGCCGGAATGGCAAAGAAGGTAATCATGGTATTGGGATTGGCACGGAAGATGGTCTTCGGCAGGAACTCGCCCGTAAACAGCACGACAAGCGTAGAGAGGAGCGTATCGGCCATGACACGGGCCCCATCGTTCAGGGAATGGAAGAACAAGGTGTCGAAGATTTGTGCAAAGAGGATGCCATAGATGACGAGGGCAATATTGTTGCCCACGAGCATGGTGGAAACAAAGTTGTTAGGATGCCGATAGAAGAGTGCCAACGCCTTCTGAGCGGGCCCGTTCTTCTCGCGATCCATTTCTACCAGCAGGCGGTTGCTCGACACGAAGGCAATCTCCATACCCGAGAAAAAGGCGGAGAGAATCATGGTCAAGAACAGTCCTGTGATAAGTAATGTCATATTGCTACTTCAAAAAATAGTGGTTATTCATTCGTGCGGGTTGCAGCCCTGTGCGTGGCAGCGGGCCTTACCTGCGGCTCTGTCTGGGTGCTGTCGGCAAAGGTGCTCGTGTCCACTCCCCCCTCTTCCTTGCTGCCCGCCATATCCTCGGCCAGGAACGAGCCCTTGGAATTGCTCACCATGTAGTGTTCCATGTGCTCGTCGCTACGGAAGTATGACCCCTGAATGGTGCGCTCGGGCGTGATGACTCGCGAGAAGACATGCGAATAGAGTTCGTGCTTCTGCAAGTCCCAGAACAGCTCCTCGCTCTTATAGATAAGTCCCTCGACGTTGCGGATGCTCACCCGGCCACGAAGTTTCCACAGCTTTATCTGGTCGTAGTACCAGGCGGTGTCGGCCTGGATGTAGCCCTGCACATGAAACTGCTCGTCGAACTGCTCGAAGAACACGCCCTTCATAAACTCCCATCGCGACGGCTGGCGGGCAATGTTGACCTCCCAGCGCTCGGCCACGACACGGTATTTGATAACGCCGGAATCGGAGATAAGCGTGTTGACCCCGTAGGATGTCATCATCGACACGGAGTCCTCGGGATTCACCGCCGGGGCAATGTGCTCATGAGCCTCGCTACAGGCAAAGAATAGCCACGAGAGGAGCATCAGGATGGCCACGGTTTTATACGGTTTTACACGGGCTTTGCGGATATTGCTCGCCACGGTTTTACACGGTTTTACACGGGCTATGCTGATATTTCTGGCCACGGTTTTACACGGTTTTACACGGGCTATGCTGATATTTCTGGCCACGGTTTTACACGGTTCTACACGGGCTATGCGGATATTTCTGGCCACGGTTTTAAACGGTTTTACACGGGCTATGCTGATATTACTCGCCACGGTTTTACACGGTTCTACACGGGCTATGCGGATATTTCTGGCCACGGTTTTACACGGTTCTACACGGGCTATGCGGATATTTCCGGCCACGGTTTTACACGGTTCTACACGGGCTATGCGGATATTTCTGGCCACGGTTTTACACGGTTCTACACGGGCTATGCGGATACTACTGTTATCGTTTTCACACGGTTTATGACACACCGTGTAGAACCAACCGACTAATTTCTGCATAAACCGTATAAAACCGTGTAGAACCGTGGCTATTATCTGGTGAAAAAACCGTGTAGAACCGTGTAGAACCGAGGCTATCATCAGGCGAAAAAACCGTGTAGAACCGTGTAGAACCGAGGCTATCATCTGGCGAAAAGACCGTGTAGAACCGTGTAGAACCGAGGCTATCATCTGGCGAAAAGACCGTGTAGAACCGTGTAGAACCGAGGCTATCATCTGCATAGACCGAATATTAGTCAATCTTCCACTTGAAGAACCAGCGCTCATTGAACGTGAGGCCGAGGTTGATGCGGAAAGTATTCTCCTTGATGAGACCCGTGGCCGAGGTATGTACCCACTGGGCACTGACATTCAGCACAGAACGGTTGTTGTAGCCATTCAGCAGGGGCAGTCCGAAGCCTGCGCTCACGCTCAGTTCCTTGGGGCCGTTGGCACCGTTAATATTATAATAAGAGGTGGCGTAGCCAATGCCGGCACGATAGTGAACACGCTTCAGGTAGTTGCGCGGGCTCATCCAGTCGGGCACATAGTCGGCACCCACAGCCACTGCCCAGCGATCCTTCAGCAGGTCGTCGCGAAGGGCATAGGTGTTCTGTTTGGCATCGTAGCCGGGCATCTTCACCTTGCCCCACTGCTGCATGCTGACATCGGCATCGACAATCAGCTTGTTGGCATGACGCCAGGCAAAGCCCACGCCGTAGGACATCGGGAGTTCAAGGGCATCGGAAATGACGACACTGGTGGTGTCGCTGGTACCCGAGGTGCGGACATTGATGACATCGCACTGGGCATCGGCCTTCAGCTTATGGCCAAGCCCGAAGGTGGCACCGATGGTGAGGTCATCGTCCTTGGAGCAAGGCAGGGTGTACTGCAGTCCAAAGTCAAGCTTGTAGTTGTTGACCGAAGCCGAATAGCTCTTGGAAAGAGAATTGATGTAAGTCGTAGAGCTGCTCACTACCACCTTGTCGAGCGATCCCCAGAGATAGGAGAAGTTGGCACCGACGGAGAGGTTACGGAACAGCGTGCCGCCAATACCGAAAAAGGCCTGATGCAGACCGCCCTCGCCGCTGTAGGTCTCGGTCACCGTGCCATTCGTCCTGTCAAGGAACGTGCTGGAGGTGTATTTATAACCTACGTTGCTATAAGGCAAGACACCGAAGCTGGCCCCTAACCCCTTGGCCAGGCGGAACAGACATAACGCATACTCAAAGTTGGCATTGTTGGCATTGACTTTCATGCTGCCCTCCTTGAAGTTCGTCGTCTGACCCGACATGCCCACATCGAAGATCATGGTCAGGGAGTCTACGGCAGAATAGGATGCCGGATTGAGCGTGTTGGCCACATTACCTTGCCTGATACCCAGCGCAGCTCCGTTCATGCCCCGGCTGAAGCCCTGCGACTGGTCGGAAAGAATACCGACGCCATACTGGCTGTAAGGCGAGTTGGTGCCACTCTGCGACCAAGCGCCGACGCATGCCATTGCAAGCAGGATGCTGCATATAAATTTCTTGTTCATTTGCTACAATTTTGTATCAGCGTGCAAAATTATTGAAAAAAATCGAATTAATCGCACCGAAACTGAAAAATATAGCTTAATTTTGCACCGTGAAACAATTTACAAGCATTTTTAGGACTCTTTTCTTGCTGTCGGCCTGTTTTTTGGCCATACAGGGCCAAGCCGCCCGGGAGGTAGGCACGGAATATTACGACAGCGTAGAAATAGGACTCATTACCTGTTCACCTCACGAGGAGGTCTACAGTCTGTACGGACATGCGGCCCTGCGTGTCCACGACCTGCATACGGGTGAAGACCTTGCATTCAACTACGGCGTGTTCAACTATGCACAGGACTATTTCATCCTGCGCTTCGTCTTCGGCAAGACCGACTACGAACTGGGCATTGCCCCTTTCAAGGAGTTTTGCAAGTACTACCAACATTGGGGAAGCCAGGTGAGCGAGCTGGTGCTGAACCTCACGGCACAGGAGAAGCGCGACCTGGTGCGTGCCTTGGCCATCAACTACCTGCCTGAGAACCGCGTCTACCGCTACAACCTGTTCTTCGACAACTGCTCCACCCATCCGCGCAACATCATCGAGCGCAACGTGCAGGGACGCATCGTCTATCCCGTGCAGAAGGACAAAGGGCCTTCGTTCCGCTCCATGCTCCACGACCACACGGCGCTGCACCCTTGGGCAGCTATGGGCAGCGACCTGCTGCTCGGCGTGCGTGCCGACCTGCCCACGACGCAGCGCGAACAGCACTTCCTGCCGGAGAACCTGGAACGCGACTTTGCCCAAGCCCAGATATACAATCCCGACGGCACGGTGAGGCCAATGGTGAAGACGCGGCGAATAGCGGTGAAGCCAGGCATACAGATAGTAGAGAAGGAGTTTCCCGTCTCGCCCACGACCTGCGCCGTAATACTACTGGTGGTGTCGATGGTGATTTTCGCCTTAGAGTGGCGGCGCAAAAGGACAATGGTGTGGTGGGATGTCGCGCTGTTGCTGCCTGCGGGACTGGCGGGCATCATCGTCGTGCTGATGTTCTTCTCCGAGCATCCCACCACCAGCACCAACCTGCAAGTGCTGCTGCTCAATCCAGTCCACCTGTTCTACCTTCCTGCCATCATTAGGCGCAAGCGGAATACGCGCTACTGGATGATCCTTCCCATCCTCGTCCTCCTCTTCTTTGCAGGCGGCTACTGGCAGCAGTATGCCGAAGGGATGTATTTTTTGGCATTATGTTTGCTTCTAAGAACCTGTAGTCACCTCAAGCATGACAAATAAGTATCTCTACATCACCCTCCTGGCCGTTCTTGGCTTCAACACCGAAACACATGCCCAACAGCAGGCTGGCGGACAATCGCCCAGACTGGTGGTAAGCATCGCCATAGACCAGCTGCGCTCCGACTACCTGGAAGCCTTTGCCCCACTCTATTCCGACAAAGGGTTCCGAAGGCTGCTCAGTGAAGGCCTCGTCTACCCTAACGCCAACTATCCGTTTGCCCCCATCGACCGTGCCTCGGCCATCGCTACCCTGTGTACCGGCACCACACCTTATTATAATAGTATTGTGGGACAGCAATGGCTCAACCGACAGACGCTGCGCCCCGTCTGGTGCGTAGACGACAAGGCTTTCGAGGGCATTGGCACCACCGACGGCACCTCGCCCAAGCAGCTTGTGACCTCGACCGTGGGCGACGAGCTGAAAGTGGCTACCGACGGCAAGGCCAACGTCTATGCTATTGCCCCATCGCGCGATGCCGCCGTGCTCTTTGGCGGTCATGCGGCCAATGCAGCCGTGTGGATTGACGACCGCGAAGGCTATTGGTGTACGTCGCAATACTACACCAACGGCATGCCCGTCTGGCTGCAGGTGGCCAACAACGAGCAAGCCCCGGCCAACCACATTGACGATATGACGTGGGAGCCTGTCAATGAGCTGGTGGGCAACTTCAGCTACTTCATGCACACGGGCCTACAAAAGCCCTTCAAGCACCGCTTCAGCGGACCGCGACGCTTTGAGGCTTTCAAGGCCAGCGCCTTGGTGAACAGCAGCATTACCGACCTGGCCACACAGTGCATCGTCAATACCGGCATGGGCAACGACCGCGTGACTGATATGCTCTGCCTGACCTACTACGCAGGCAACTACGACCACCGCACACTGACAGAATGTCGCATCGAGCTACAGGACACCTACGTAAGACTGGACAGCGAGATAGGACGGCTCATCGGCTTCATCGAAGAGCGCATAGGAATAGACAAGGTGCTTTTCGTCGTTACCAGTACCGGCTACAACGACCACGAGACGGCCGACTACCAGAAGTACAACGTGCCCACAGGAACCTTCTACATGAGCCGAACCACCAACCTGCTGAACATGTACCTCGGAGCCATCTGGGGACAGGGGCAGTATGTGGAGGCTCACTTCAAGAACCACCTTTTCCTCAACCACAAGCTACTGGAGCAGAAGAAGATAAGCATTGCAGATGCAAGTAACCGTTCGCAGGAATTTCTGGCCATGCTGTCGGGCGTTCGCAACGTCTACACCTCCCTGCAACTGCTCACTACCAGCAACGACTATACCCAGAAGACGCGCAACGGATTCAACCCGGAACGCTGCGGCGACCTGCTCATTGAGATTGCCCCGGGCTGGAACCTGCTCGACGAGGACACTCAGGAGCAGGAACAGGTTTGCGCCTCGTTTGTCCCCTTCCCCATCATCTTCTTTGGGGCCAACGTGCCCAGTCAACATGTCAGCACGCCCGTCACCACCGACCGTATTGCCTCGACCATTTCCAGGGCCATACGCATCAGGGCCCCGAATGCCTGCACATCGGAGCCGCTTTTCTAATTCCCCGCTACTGAGAGACTAAAAAACGCGGAAAGTACACAAAATAAGCCCATTAACAGCAGAAAATGGGCAATTGATGCTGTTATCAGCAAAAAAATCAGTAACTTTGCACCCCAATAGTTCAATAGCAAATAAAAAAGAAGATATAAAATGAATTTCAACAACATCCTGAAAGCCTTGTTCGGCGACAAGTCGTCACGCGACATGAAGGCCATCCAGCCACTCGTCGAAGAGGTAAAAGCCATCTATCCCGGCATAGAAAAACTGAGCAACGACGAACTGCGTGAGCGTTCACAGCAGATTCGCCGTGAGGTACAAGAGTCGGCCAAGGAACAAAAAGCAGAAATCGAGAAGCTGAAAGCAACCATTGAGCAGACGCCACTGGACGAACGCGCCGACATCTTTGCCAAGATTGACAAATTAGAGAAAGATGCACTCGAAGTCTACGAGAAGGCACTCGACAAGGTGCGCCCCGAGGTTTTCGCCATTGTGAAGGACACCGCCCGCCGCTTTGCCCAAAACGAAGAGACGATAGTGACAGCTACCGACTTCGACCGCGAACTGGCCGGCGACCCCCGCAAGGACTTCATCACCATCGACGGCGACAAGGCCATCTATCATAACCACTGGACAGCAGGCGGCAACGACCTGAAGTGGGAGATGATTCACTACGACGTGCAGCTCTTCGGCGGCACCGTGCTCCATCAGGGAAAGATTGCCGAGATGGCCACAGGCGAAGGTAAGACCCTCGTGGCCACGCTGCCCGTGTTCCTGAATGCCCTCACGGGCAACGGCGTACACGTGGTGACGGTGAACGACTACTTGGCCAAGCGCGACTCGGAGTGGATGGGACCGCTCTACATGTTCCACGGGCTGAGCGTCGACTGCATCGACAAGCACCAGCCCAACTCGCCCCAGCGCCGCAAGGCCTATCAGGCCGACATCACCTTCGGCACGAACAATGAGTTCGGCTTCGACTACCTGCGCGACAACATGGCCATCTCGCCTGCCGACCTGGTGCAGCGCGCCCATAACTATGCTATCGTCGACGAGGTGGACTCGGTGCTGATTGACGATGCCCGTACACCTCTTATTATTAGTGGCCCTGTGCCCAAGGGCGAGGTGCAGATGTTTGAGGAGTACCAGCCGTTAGTGGAAAAACTGGTAGGCGTGCAGCGTCAGTTGGCCACGCAGTTCCTGGCCGAAGCCAAGCAGAAGATTGGCGAGGGCCAGCGTCTGATGGAAAACGGCGACAAGAAGCAGGGTCAGGAACTGCTCGACGCAGGCTTCCTCTCGCTCTACCGCTCGCACAAGGCCCTGCCCAAGAACAAGCCCCTCATCAAGTATCTCTCCGAGGAAGGTATCAAGGCTGGCATGCTGAAGACCGAGGAGATATACATGGAGAACAACAACCGCCGCATGCCCGAGTGCGTAGCACCCCTCTTCTTCGTGGTAGACGAGAAACTGAACTCGTGCGACCTGACCGACAAGGGTACAGGCTGGCTGGCCAATGAAGTGAACGATGCCCAGCTGTTCGTGCTGCCCGACATCACCAGCCAACTGTCGGCTCTCGAAGTGGAGCCGGGACTGAGCGACGAGGAGCGCGTGAACAAGAAGGACGAACTCATGTCGCACTATGCCGTACAGTCGGAGCGCGTACACACCTTGCAGCAGTTGCTCAAGGCCTACTGCATGTTCAACAAGGACGACGAGTACGTGGTCATCGACGGCGAGGTGAAGATTGTGGACGAGCAGACGGGCCGCATCATGGAAGGCCGACGCTGGAGCGACGGTCTGCACCAGGCCGTAGAAGCCAAGGAGCATGTAAAGGTGGAGGCCGCCACACAGACCTTTGCCACCATCACCCTGCAGAACTACTTCCGCATGTACCACAAACTGGCCGGCATGACGGGTACCGCCTCTACCGAGGCTGGCGAATTCTGGGACATCTATAAGCTCGACGTAGTGGAGATACCTACCAACCGCCCCGTTATCCGCAATGATATGGACGACCGCGTCTACAAGACTCAGCGCGAGAAGTATAGGGCCGTCATCGAGGAAGTGGTGAAGATGCGCAAGTCGGGACGCCCCACGCTGATAGGTACAACGTCGGTGGAAATCTCGCAACTGCTCTCCCGCATGCTCGACCTGTATGTAGACCCCGAGACGGGCAAGCGCGAAGGTATTCCCCACCAGGTGCTGAACGCCAAGCTGCACCATAAGGAGGCCGACATCGTGGCACTGGCCGGACAGTCGACCAATGGTCTCGGTGCCGTGACCATAGCCACCAACATGGCTGGTCGTGGTACGGATATCAAGCTGTCGCCCGAGGTGAAGGCCGCAGGCGGTCTGGCCATCATCGGCACCGAACGCCATGAGAGCCGCCGCGTCGACCGCCAGTTGCGCGGTCGTGCCGGTCGTCAGGGCGACCCGGGAAGCTCCGTGTTCTACGTCTCGCTCGAAGACAAGCTGATGCGCCTGTTCGCTTCTGAGCGTATTGCCAGCGTGATGGACAAGCTGGGCTTCAAGGAAGGCGAGATGATTGAAAGCCCGATGATTTCGAAGAGCATCGAGCGTGCCCAGAAGAAAGTGGAGGAAAACCACTTCGGCGTGCGTAAGCGCCTGCTGGAATACGACGACGTGATGAACAAGCAGCGCACGGCCATCTATGAGAAGCGCCGCCACGCTCTGATGGGCGAGCGCATCGGCATGGACATTGCCAATACCATCTGGGATCGCGTCAGCACCACCATCGAGCGCAACGACTATCAGGGATGCAAGGAAGAGTTCATCCGCCTGTTTGCGATGGAAGTGCCCTTCACCGAGGAACAGTTCCTTTCCGGCAACCGCAACGAACTGGCCGAAAACGCCTTCCAGGCTGCACTGGCTGCCTTCAACCGCAAGACCGACCGCATCTGCGAGGTGGCTATGCCCATCATCAAGCAGGTCTTTGAGAACCAGGGAGCCATGTACGAACGCATCATGGTGCCCATTACCGACGGTCGCCGCATGTACAACATTGCCTGCAACCTGCAGGAAGCCTACGAGACGGAGTGCAAGTCGGTGGTGAAGGAGTTTGAGAAGCAGATTCTGCTGCACATCATCGACGATGCGTGGAAGGAGAACCTGCGCGAACTGGACGAACTGCGCCACTCGGTGCAGAATGCCAGCTACGAGCAGAAGGACCCGCTCCTCATCTTCAAGTTAGAGAGTGCCAAGGTGTGGGACACGATGATCAACGACATGTACAACCGCATCGTGAGCATCCTGTCGCGTGCCGCCATCCCCGAACTGCAACAGCAGGAGGTGCGCGAGGCCGCTCCAGAGCAGCACACCGACCGCCGTCAATACACCGAGAACAGGCAGGAAGAACGACAGCCCGAGGAGCAGATGGTGGATCAGAACCAGCGTGCCGCCGCACAGCACGACACCCGTGCACAGCAGCCACGCACACCCATCGTGCGCGACAAGCTGCCCGGACGCAACGACCCCTGCCCTTGCGGAAGCGGAAAGAAGTTCAAACAGTGTCACGGCAAAGGACTGGTGTAAATGAATTGACAACAGAGAATGATGATTAACATATCTAATCTCAAGAAGCAATTTGGCGAGACAGTAGCCTGCGATATCCCGTCGTTCACCGTGAACGACGGCGATATCCTGGGTCTCGTGGGCAACAACGGTGCAGGCAAGACTACGCTGTTCCGACTGATGCTCGACCTGCTGAAGGCCGATGAAGGCCATGTGACGCTCAACGACATCGACCCATCGGCATCAGAGGAGTGGAAGGACACAACAGGTGCCCATATCGACGATGGATTTCTTATTGACTTCCTGACCCCCGAAGAGTACTTTGCCTTCCTCGGCAAGATCAGCAACCTTTCGCCAGATACCGTGAACGAGCGTCTGAAGCAGTTTGAGCGGTTGGCGGGAGGCGAAGTGTTCGGACAGAAGAAACTCATCCGCAACCTCTCGGCAGGCAACAAGCAGAAGGTAGGCATCATCGCCGCCATGCTGCGCGAACCGAAGCTGGTCATTCTCGACGAGCCTTTCAACTTCCTTGACCCTTCGAGCCAGAATGTGCTGAAACACCTGTTAGTGGAATACAACAGGACAACGGGAGCAACCATCCTGATTAGCAGCCACAACCTGCAGCACACGATTGACATTTCCACACGCATCGCGCTGCTGGAGAAAGGCTGCATCATACGCGATCTGCCCAACGAAGACAGAAGTGCCGAAAGCGAGCTGACACATTATTTTGAGAGCAAAGAAACGCCTTTTACGGCTTCAGAATAGCGGAAAGAGCAAAAAAAACAAAAAATATGCCCAAAACATTTCCGTATCTGACTGAAAAACAGTATCTTTGCACGTCGAAAAAAGAATCATTCTAATTTATTAGCAAAATATTATGACAAAAGCAGAAATAGCAAACAACATTGCCTCGACTACAGGTATTGACAAGAAGGCAGTTTTAACCACTATAGAGGCATTTATGGAAGAGATTCGTATGAGTCTTGCCAACAATAAAGAGAATGTCTATCTGCGAGGCTTTGGCAGTTTCATCGTCAAGCATCGCGCACAGAAGACGGCTCGCAACATCTCCAAGAACACCACATTGGTGATTGACGCACACGACCTGCCCGCATTCAAGCCCGCCAAGAGCTTCATCGCTCGGATGGACGCATCGGGGGCTGTCGTTACCGACGACGAAGAGGAAGAGTAATTTATATCACATATAACATTTTAACAAAAATTATTGATTATGCCTAACGGAAAGAAAAAGAAGGGCCACAAGATGGCAACCCACAAGCGTAAGAAGAGATTACGCAAGAACAGACATAAGAGCAAGTAAAAACAGTCATACTGCTCGTCTGTATGTAAAGAATTGAAAGGAGTGTGCCAGAGTCTACATCTCTGGTACACCCTTTTTGCAAAAGCGAAGAGACCCGTTCACTAAAACAATTAAAGGTAGTAAAAATTCCCAGAAATGACAAGCGAAGTAATCATTGATGTACAGCCGAAGGAGATAGCCATCGCCTTGTTGGAAGACAAGCTGCTGGTAGAGTATCAGAACGAGCCGCGTTCGGCATCGTTCGCCGTAGGCAACATCTACATTGGCAAGGTGCGTAAGCTCATGCCAGGCCTGAACGCTTGCTTTGTTGACGTTGGGTCTGAAAAGGACGCATTCCTGCACTATCTTGATTTGGGCCTTCAATTTAACTCCTACGAAAAGTATCTGAAACAGGTACAAAGCGACCGTAAGAAACTTTATCCCATCCAGAAAGCCACCCACCAGCCAGACCTGCCCAAAGAAGGCAGCATCCAGAACACCTTGAAGGTGGGTCAGGAGGTGATGGTACAGATTGTGAAAGAACCCATCAACACCAAGGGACCGAGACTGACGTGCGAACTGAGCTTTGCCGGCCGCTACATGGTGCTTATTCCTTTTGGCGATAAGGTTTCTGTATCTTCTAAGATTAAGCGCGGCGAAGAGCGAAGCCGGCTCAAGCAACTCGTACAAAGCATGGTTCCCAAGAACTTCGGCGTCATCGTCAGAACGGTGGCCGAAGGCAAAAGGGCAGCCGAACTCGACCAGGAGCTTAAGGTATTGCTTAAGCGATGGGAGGACAGCATCACCAAAGTACAAAGGACTACAGAACGGCCCCAGCTGATATTCGAAGAGCAGAGCCGCAGCGTTGCTCTGATCCGAGACCTCTTCAACCCCACTTACGACGCCATCAACATCAACGACCGAACCATCTACGAACAGGTACGCGACTATGTGTCGCTGATTGCTCCCGATAAGGCCGACATTGTAAAGCTCTACACGGGCACCGTACCCATCTTCGACAATTTCAACGTCACCAAGCAAATCAAGTCGGGATTCGGACGCACAGTCAACTATAAGCGTGGGGCCTACCTCATCATTGAGCATACAGAGGCCATGCACGTGGTGGACGTCAACAGCGGAACGCGCATCAAGAAAGAAAACGGACAGGAAGCTAACGCACTGGAAACCAACCTCGGGGCTGCCGACGAGCTGGCCCGTCAGCTCAGGCTAAGAGACATGGGCGGCATCATTGTAGTAGACTTCATCGACATGAACCTGGCCGAAGACCGCCAGTTGCTCTATGAGCGCATGTGCGAGAACATGAAGAAAGACCGTGCCCGCCACAACATTCTGCCCCTGAGCAAGTTCGGACTGATGCAGATTACTCGTCAGCGTGTGCGTCCTGCAATGGACGTCGCTGTGGAAGAGAGCTGCCCCACCTGCCACGGCACCGGAAAGATCAAGTCAAGTTTCCTGTTTACCGACCAACTCGAGAGTAAAATTGACCGCCTTGTCAACAAGATAGGCATCAAGCGTTTTTCACTCCACGTACATCCTTATGTCGCTGCCTACATCAACCAGGGCATGATTTCCCTGAAACGCCGCTGGCAGATGAAGTACGGTTTTGGCATCAAGATTATTGCCAGCCAGAAAATGGCATTCATGCAATATGAGTTCTACGACCAAGACCACCAGTTCATCGACATGCAGGAAGAGAACGAAGTGAGCAAGTAAAATCATTGGCCATTAAACATTTGAGCATCGACCATCAGCTACACGTTGTAGCAAATGGTCGATGCTCAATGTTTTGACAGTCAGGACTCTATGGCCGGAACCCTACTTCCTGGTAGCCCACGAGACGCCAGGCTCGGGCACCGACGGGCCTATAATAGACCATTCCCTCATATTGATTCTCCGTCTGATAGAAAGAACCCTCCTCGGGAACCACATGCGACTCTCCGGCCAAGTCCTTCATCAACAACTGATAATTGTAGTAGCCCTGCTTCTGCAGGATGACGGCATTGTAGCTCTGGTCGCCTGCATCGTAAGTCATCTGATAAGTCTCGGGCGACTCCGTGGTCCACTGCCCGTCAACCACCAGACAGGCATCCTCGTAATAGTGGGCAGGACTCAGTTTATAGTGAACCCAAAGGTAGTCGCTGATGCGGTCGTTCTCTATGTTGTCGCTGTTACGCACATAGAAAGCCCCATTGGCATCCTCGTCGTAGATGTAGGCCCGGCGCGGTTCACACTGAAAGGGATAGGCGTGGAACCGACGCTCATCTTCATTCCACACGACATGTTCCAATCCCATGGTGGGATGACTCACGTCGAGCATCTCAAACTTATGGTACTCATTTCCCCCTTCAAAGATCAGTTCCCTGTTGTGTTCCCACTTCAGTCCCTTGGGCGTGGCAAAGTTGTGGGGAACGTTCCACCTCATGTTGTCTTCCCTTCCATTCTGCATGACGCAGGTCTGGATCTCCTCGCTGCGATTGGTCACCCTCAAGTCCTTATAGCTCACCACCATGCTTACCTGCTGGTAGCGATTGTTATGGTCAACGCTGGTATTGGTGGTTACGCCCAACGACACATCCATCAGGGGCTCCACCACGCAGAACTCAGCCACCAGCACCTCGCGGTCGTCGTCGCTCTCGTCGATGACGTGGAGCCGGTAGTTCCCGCTCAGCTTCAGCCGCTGCTCACTGTTGGGCAGCTCATACTGATAATGCGTATAGAGCACGGTGGTATTCAGCGAATTAACATAATCCTCAATGACGATGTCGTTGAAGCCTTCCAGCCATTCGCTCTCAAAGAGTCCCTCCGTGGGTGTCCAGTCGGGGTTGCAGTGCTCAAGATGTACGATGAAGCGATGATAAGTATGCGACAGTTCGTCGAAGCCTAAATGCAATATGTCCGTCGAATGCAACTGCATGACGGGCATACTGCGTGTCCACTCCTCCCCCACCACTACTTGAAGCGTCTTGACGGTAGGTGAAAGGATCTGGTGACGGGCATGAATACTAAGAATACAGATAGCGCTTAATGCTGCGCTTAGGAGTCTTCTCAAATTCGTTCTCATGTATTTCTATCTCACTGATTTTCTCGTAGGCAGGCAACATCTGGTTCAGTCCGTTCCTGTTCTGTTCCATGATATTCTTCAGGTCGTCGAAGGTGAATCCCATGCTTTTCGCCTCGTCGAGGTCGGGATGCACCAAGGCCACGAGCTTTGAGTCTCTTTGCACCACGATGCTCTCTACCACCATAGCCATCGAGTTGAGCTTGTCTTCAATTTCCTCGGGGTAGATGTTCTGTCCGTTACTGCTGAGCAACATGTTCTTCGAGCGTCCGTTGATATAGACATTGCCGTCGCCATCCATTGTGCCTAAGTCGCCCGTATGATACCATCCCTTCCTGTCGATGGTCTCTGCTGTTGCCTCTGGGTTCTTATAGTAGCCTAACATCACATTCAGGCCCTTGGCCAATATCTCGCCCGGAATATTCTCGGGGTCGGGCGAGTCAATCTTCACCTGCATGTGCAGGGCAGCTCGTCCACAGGAACCGGGAACAAACTCATGCCAGTCGGCATAGCAGATGATGGGGGCGCACTCGGTGGCACCGTAGCCCACCGTGTAGGGGAAATTGATGCGTTTCAGGAACTGCTCCACCTCCTGGTTGAATGCCGCACCGCCAATGATAATCTCGTACATGTTGCCGCCAAAGGCCTTGATGACCTCTTCGCAAATCATCTCGCGCACCTTCTTCGAGATGACGGGCATCTGCAACAGCAGGCGCATGCGGTTGTTCTGTATCTTGGGGAACACCTTCTTACGGATGATTTTCTCGATGACCAGCGGCACGGCGATGATAATCTTCGGCTTCACCTCGGCAAATGCCTGAGCAATGATAGCCGGCGAGGGAATGCGGTTCAGGTAGAACACATGACAGCCGTGCAGGAACTCGAAGAGGAACTCGAAGGCCATGCCATACATGTGGGCCATGGGCAGGATGGAAATCACGTTATCGCCCGTCTTGATGGTCTTGCCCAGCACGTTGTCGGCAAAGTCGTAGTTCGACCACAAAGCCCTATAAGGCACCATCACGCCCTTGGAGAATCCTGTTGTTCCGCTGGTATAGTTAATCATGGCCATTTCCTCGCCATCCTTCTCGCGATAGTAATGCACATGCTCCTTGCGGAAATATTTCGGGAACCTGCGTCCATACAGCTCGTTAAGATGCTCTCGGGCGTAGGTCAGCTTGTCAGTACGGCTCACGATGAGCGAGTAGTCAGCATTGCTGATAATGCCTTCCAAGTGGGGCATCTGCATGGGGTCGATGATAGAAGCCACATGGTCGCCCACGAAGAGCAGGCGCGCGTCGGAGTGGTTCACGATGTTGTGTATCTGCTCGGCCATGAACTCATGCAGGATGGGCACGGCAATGGCCCCGTAGGTCAGCGTAGCCAGGAAGGCGGCTGCCCACTGACTGCTGTTGCGCCCGCAAAGGGCAATCTTGTCGCCCTTCTGAATGCCGGAGTTTTCAAACAGGATGTGCAACTTCTCTATCTTTCGTGCCACGTCATGGTACTGCAGGGTCTGTCCTTTAAAGTCGGTCAGCGCGTCACGGTCCCAGTTCTTTACGATGCTTTGCTCAATAAGGTCGTTAAAGCTTGGTATTTGTTCCATAGTTTGCTATTAGATATTCTGATAAAGGTAACGTTTGATGCTCTTCTTGGGAGTCTTCTTGAACTCCTCGTCGTGCAGCTTAATCTGCGACAGATGGCAGTAGTTGGGCAGCAGCTTGTTCAGTTCCACGCGGTTCTGTTCCATGATATTCTCCAGTTCTTCCGTCGTGAAGTTCACCAGCTCGTCCTGGTCGGGATAGACCAGTGCCACGAGTTTCTCGTTCTGCTGAATCACGATGCATTCCGACACCAAGGTCATGGCACCCAACTTGTCCTCTATTTCCTCAGGGTAGACATTCTGCCCGTTGCTTCCTAACAGCATGTTCTTGATGCGCCCGCGTATGAACACATTGCCCAAGTAGTCCATCGTGCCAAGGTCGCCCGTATGATACCAGCCGTCACGGTCAAGCACCTGCTCGGTGGCCTCGTCATTGTTGTAATAGCCCAGCATCACATTGCGGCCACGGGTAATAATCTCACCGGGCACCGTCTGCGGGTCACTACTCAGGATGCGCACTTCCATGCCCTCGACTGCCTTGCCGCACGACCCAGCCACATGCTCATGCCAGTCGTTATAGGAAATGAGCGGCGCACACTCGGTGGCTCCATAGCCCACGGTAATGGGGAATCCTATGTCGATGAGGAACTGCTCCACCTCTTTCGAGAGGGCGGCTCCACCCACGATAATCTCGTAGGTACGGCCACCGAAAGCCTGATACACCTGTTCGCATATCTTCTCCTTCACCTTCTTCGATACCACGGGCATGCTGAGCAACAGCTTCATGCGGTTAGTGGAAATGATGGGGAATACTTTCTTGCGGATGATTTTCTCGACAATCAATGGTACGGAGATAACCAGTCCCGGACGGATGTCGATGAAGGCTTTTGCAATCAGTGTGGGCGACGGGAGCCTGTTCAGGAAGAACAGATGACAGCCATTGCAAAAGCCGAAGATGAACTCAATGGCCAATCCGTACATGTGGGCCATGGGGAGGATGTCGAGCATGGAGTCGCCCGCCTTGAGCTGATGGCCCAGCCGGTGCAGGCAGAACTCTAAGTTGCCCTGCAAGGCCCTGTAGGGCAGCATCACACCCTTCGAGAATCCTGTCGTTCCGCTGGTGTAGTTGATAAGAGCCAACTCGTCGGCCTCGTTTTCGTGATAACGCACATGCTCCTTACGGAATGCCTTGGGATACTTGCTGCCGAACATCATATTAAGATGTTCGCGGGCGTAGGTGAGCTTATCCGAGCGCGAAATCATCAACGAGAAGTCAGGCAGGTTGATGATTCCCTCCAACCGGTTCATCTCAACGGGATTGATTTCCTTGGCTACGAAATCGCCAACGAAGAGCAACCTGGCCCCGGAGTGATTCACGATGTTGTGTATTTGCTCCGCATTAAACTCGTGGAGCACAGGCACTGCTACGGCCCCGTAGGTCAGCGTGGCTAAGAAGGCCACTGCCCAGTGAGCCGAATTGCGGCCACAAATGGCAATCTTGTCGCCTTGATGAATGTCACAATTCTCAAAGAGAATATGCAACTTCTCGATCTTTCTCGCCACATCATGATACTGGAGCGTCGGACCCTGATAGTCGGTAAGGGCATCGGCATCCCAGTTCTTGATGATGGCCTGATAGATATATTCGTTAAAACTTGAACAGGAGTTCATTGCACAATCTTCAAATTTTTGTGCAAAGATAGCGTGTTTTTTGCACATCGCCAAAAAATTTGTGCAATTTTTTGTTATATTCCTACAGAATATATCATTTTTAGGGTAAAATAGGCCATCTGAGCGAATAATCAGTAGAAAAAAGTGAGCCGGGGATGCTCATCCGCATCCCCGGCTCTCCATTTCCGTTTAATCCGTGCAATCCGTTGTTGTTGTTCTATCACAAGTTCTGTATAATCCCTCGTCCTATTCCCGTCAACTTCTCCATCTGCCTGATGGAAGCTCCGTTCTGCAGCAACTGCTTGATGGTCTTCAGTCGCTCGTCCTTCGGGAAGGCATTAAACTCAGCCCAGTTCGTGGCCGTCGTCATCAGCCGCACCATGCTCAGCACCTGCGTCTCCGTAGGCTTCGGGGCGCGGTATTCCTTCGGTTCTAAGCACTTTGTGTCCGCCGGCAACGGCTTCCCCAGCAACTCCCGCCATTGTTCCTTGGTCAGTGGTCGGCAGGTGTCAGGCTTCTCGCATACGATAGGCAAGTCACTGTCTAGCCCTACATACTCATGCCAGCTGCTCCACGCCCACTCATCCAAGTTCTCTGCCTTTCCTAATCTCAGCGGTTCCTGATGCACGTACCGCATCACCACC
>ONMA01000015.1 GCA_900318815.1 uncultured Prevotellaceae bacterium | reverse complement strand
GAGAGAAATTCGACCCCGAATTTATTTTTACAAACAAAAACGGGGGCGAAAAGTGTTAAAAATGTTAATTTGCTTGGATTTAACTATAAGTTGCGAATTATTTCGTGTTGCGATTGAAAGACGCTGAAAGCGTCACCTCTCAATAGCCGTAGGTCGGTACGACCTGCGGATAGAACGTGAGGAGGTACATCGACCCCAAAGGGGTCGCCCAATACGCGGTTTTGGGGTAATCCGTGCTCACGGTTGCCCTCCCCTTCTTTTCCCCTCCCTTGTCTATTGTCCGTAGGTCATTCCGACCTACGGCTATTGAGAGGCGACGCTTTCAGCGTCGTTATTACCATGACCTGTTATCCGTAGGTCGTTTCGACCTACGGCTATTGAGAGGTGACGCTTTCAGCGTCTTTCAATCGAAGTTCGAATTAAATTCGCAACTAAATGAAATGAAATTAGTCAAATTCGTTTCAAAAATTAGTTTATTTTCGAGGAATGTTCCGTTACACCTCAACGCAACATTCCTCACGGTGCGATGAATCATTCATCACACCTCAATGAATAACTAATCACGGTGTGATTTGTAATGCATTAAAGTGTGATGAATAATGCATGACGGTGTGATGAATAATTCGACAGGGTGGAACGAATGCTTACTCCATCCAAGACTCCGTTCGGGTGGATTTCTTGGACAAGCCAAGCGAACAAGTTCGTAACCTAATCCATGCTGCAGGCCCTGCCGAACCACAAGCAGCCCTTAAACGTTGCGCGTTTAAGGGCTGCTTTGTGTTACGGAGATTCTGTGATGAATCGTTTCGCTCGTGGAGGATGCTCAATCCTGCTACTCCGTTCGGGTGGGTGGATTTCCGTTCGGGTGGATTTCCCAGTCCGTTCGGGTGAATTTCCTAATCCGTTCGGGTGGATTTCCTAATCCACCCGCTTCGAATATGAGGAATTGTAATCCGACTATTGTTCGGACGGATTTACAGAGGCGGATTGAAAATCCTGATACTCGGGGCAGCCAGATTTGGAAATCCGGCTGAACGGAACGAAGTTATTCATCCTCCTCAATGAATTTATCAAAAGACCTGCTATTGTAACCACCATCAGGTTTGCCATCAGAAGTTTGACAAAGATATTTCCCCTGATGAACTTTAATAACCTTTATCTCAGGCTTTAGATAATTCTTTCCAATTATTGCTTTCATTATTTTTATTTTTTGTTATTGTTCATGTAAACGTTACCATTATAAATATATGCACCTTGATTAGGTTTCCCATTTAGCGGACGACCCTGTAGATCGAAGTATCGGTGGGTGCCATCGATATCAATGATATGTATAGTAGAGATACCATCCATGTCTTCAAAATCACCATCACTCTCGAAGGTAGATGCGGGAAAATCCGTTACCTCATCATTACCTACTCCTGCAGTTGTCAATCGGAATGCCATCTTGTACCTGTCCTTTTCTAGTTTATCAACAGGATAGAACAAAGAACGGAAACAACCTATCCACATTTTGGAGTCTTTCCTGATGACCTGTCTAAATGTACCATTTGACTGGATAATATATCCCCTCAAATCTGTCAACTCTGGTGCGTAGATATTTCGGAAAGTTCCAGTCCACCAACCTACCTGTTCACCCCCTACTTCAGTAATTGGCAACCTCTTAGGTTCAGTGATAATCTTTACGTTCTTGGCATTATAAGTAAATGTATCCTTTTTAATTACCAACACGTAAGGTACACCAGCCATAAGCACATCGCCGATTTCATTGGTGAATACAAACTCCTGATTCTCTTTGTCAATATAATGAAGGACGTACTGACGCACCTCATCATTATTAAGTCGTTTGAAAGGAATCTTTACGTCGTAGGGCATGCAAACGCTTACAGCTACACTTTCCCATTCGCCATCTTCCTTTTCTGTAGCATATGAGTAACGGTCGTAGTTCGCGTTGACATACTTCCCTTCGTACTGGGCAAGGATTTCCTCGTTCTCACCGTTCATGACAAGATTGATGGTCGGGATATAGTAGTACTTGCCGTTGTAGTAGAGACCGTCCTCGTAGGCGGTGATGCCCTCGTAGTCGTCCTTGCCGTAGGTCTTCACCACATTGCCCATGCCGTCGGGCATGGTCTCCTCGCCCTTGGAGATGCCACCACCGTCGTTGTCGGTGAACTCCTCGTCGCTGTAGAAGTTGTTGGTGCAGGTGCCCACTGAGTCGGAGGATACGATGGCTCCATACAGGAACTTACCAACCTGGCCCAGGTTGAGGCAGTTCTCCACGATGCCCCTGTTATGACCTACGATGCCGGCAAAGGAGTGATGCAAGCTGACGGCATACATGTCGTGAGCATCGAAGACGGCCTCAGAGACGCATCCTGCCACAGTAGACTTACTGTCGTTGTAGCCGGCAATGCCGCCATGAGCGTAAGCATTGTAGTCGTCGACATCGAGCGTGACGCTCTCCTTGACGTGGCAGTTCTCAATGATACCGCTGTTCAGGCCCACGATGGTGCCCACATAGTTGAATCCGCTGAAGTAGCTGTCGGCCACGGTGAGGTTTTTCACCGAGCCCTGCTTGCCAATCCATCCGAAGACACCTTGCATGCAGTCGTTCATCGTGTCGGTGTCCACTTTCTTGAGGTAGATGCCGCTGATGGTGTGACCGTTGCCGTCGAAGTTGCCCTGGAAGATTTCGGGCAGTCCCAGGTCGGCTGTTACCTCGATGATGCCGTAGGGGTCGTAGACCTCGATGGTGATGGCCGAGAGGTCGATGCCATACTTATTCATGCCCACGGGGCGGTAGTTGTGGTCGTTGGGACCAGCAGCCTCCTTGCCGCCAAAGTCGATGTCGCGCATCAGGCGGAAGTGCTTGGTGGCAAAGTTGTTGGCCATGTCGTTGACGCGCTTGCTGAGCGACTCCATCTGCAGGGCCAAGTAGATGAGGTAAGGCTGCTGTTCGCTGCCGTCGCCTGCCCATTCCCAGAGGATGTCGATGCTTTCGGGCGTATCCCATCCGCTGATGTCGACGTAGGCCGTGTAGGCAGGCAGCTCGTCGTCGTTGCCCAGCGACTTCATCACGCCGTTAGCGACGGTGTAGCGGTTGCCCTGTGGGTTGCCCACCTTCTTCTTGGTGAGGTTGGCCACAAGTTTGTTCTGTCCGTAGCTCAGCTCCGAAGCCTTCGCGGTATGGCGCAGCATGATGTTGCGGTTGCCGGTCGAGGCACGCACGATGCTGCCCTGGTTCTTGACGATGATGCTATCGTGTACGTAGACGGCACTGATGCCATACTGCCCGCCCCAGCCAATGGGTGCCAGCGTGTCGGCATTGATAATCCAGAGCGTGGCTTCGCCCACGAGCTGCGCGTTGCACGGCAGCGAGAGGGTACACACGCCGCCCTCAGCAATGGTGTAGTCGCTGTAGAAACGCTCGCCATAGTCGGTGAACTTCTCACCGTAGTCAGCCAGCGACTCCAGTGCTACGTGCAGGCGGGTCGTGTCGGCCACCACCTTGCTCTCCCACTGGTTCTTGTCAGGCTCAGTACTCTGCAGGTACAGGTCGGCCAGGTTGTCGCAAGATGCGAAGGCTTCCTTGCCGAAGCGGGTAATGCCCTTCTGCACCGTCATCTTGTTGATGAGGCTCACGTCGTTGCCACTAAAGGCCTGCTGCGACACGGTGTCGACCCGTGCGTCGAAGCGCACCTCGTCGCTCTCATAGTGCAGCGAGTCCTTCAGCGTCAGGGCATAGCGTCCGTTGGCATCGGCCATCTTGTTCTTGTCGGCATCGGCCTTGTCGAAGCCGGCAACACGGTAACGCTTCTGGCTGTTGACTGCCACGTAGATTACGCCGTGGTCGATGATGGTGTCGGGAGTTGCGGCAGGGCGAATGCCAATGCTGCTCAGTTCCACGTCGGTCAGCTCCAGCGTGAGGTAGTCGCTGCTGACGGAGGACTCCAGACGGAAGGTGAGCACGCTGTCCTTATCGGCAGCGGCGGCGATGTCGGCCTGCTTGTACTCCTTGGTGTAGGTCTTACTGCTGCCGTCCTGCTTGTAGTCATACTGCAGCGTCAGGGCCGAGGCGTTGCTGCCCGCGAGGGCGACGGCCTTGACGCAGACATTGAGCACGGCGGAACCCTCGACCTTGAGCGTCTCGGGCTTCAGGATGTGCATGCTGGTCTTGCCGTTGAAGGCCACCTGCGGGCGACCCTGTTCGCGGTCGCTGTAGAGGCGGATGCGGTCGACGGGCGACCGCCACTGCTGGCCGGCCTCAGTGTCGACGCTGACCTCAATGCCTTCGAAGGCCGGGAGGTTCTTGCCGCCGTTGGTGAACACGGGAGCCCACTTCTGCGGGCGGTTCTGCTTGTCGTAGTCGCGGCCATAGAAGCCCAGGTCGGTAGCGTAGTAGTCCTTGCCGTCCTGCCGGTGCCAGTATTCCTCGGCATGCACTATGCGCAGGCGGGCAGTCTCGAAGAGTTCCTGCTTGTCGGCCTCGCTCAGCTTGGCGGTGAAGTCCCACTCACAGGGAGTGCTCTTCTTGGCAGCGGTAGCGGGCTTGACGATGTTGATCTTCAGGTCGGCAAACACCTTGGGCTGCTGCGGGTCGGCCAGGCGCAAGTAGGCAGTGCCTTCCTTCACGGCATAGATGAGCACGGAGTCGAGCAGGCTCTCGCCGGCCACGGAGGTGGTCTGGCGGTTCAGCTTGATGGCGCTGGCCTCGGCACTCACGCTGCGTCCGTCCTTGTCGACCACGGTCATCGTGGGCACGCCATAGTGAGGCTCACGGGTATAACGCTGCGAGCCGGATGCCGGCTGATAGCAGGAGGGGAACAACTCGTAGAGGTAGGGTAGGGCTACGACATCGCCCACCTGCATGGTGCAGAAGTCGACGGCAATGGAGTCGGCCATGCTTACGCGGGTGGTATCGGTGAGCTGCTTGTCCTGCACGGTGAGCTGGGCACGCAGGCTGCGCTCGGTGGCGAGCGACTTCAGTTCCGACTGCTCCTCAAACTTGAACGAGGCGGCCTTGGTCTGGTCAACGCTGAGTCGCGGACGCGGATAGTTGTCGCTGCCTGTAATCTTCTGCACCTGCAAGAAGTTGTCGAAGTAGCTGGCGGGCGTCGTGGCACTGTAGGCCTGGAGGCTGAACTCCACGCCCTGAGCGGCACGGGTGGTGATGCTCTCATACAGCATGTCGACGGTGACGGGACTGCTGCTGTTGAGGGCCATCTCGATGTCGCGGTCCTTGAACTTCATTGACGGATCCTTCGGCTCGACCTTGATGGTCACGGTGATGCTCTTGGAGCCGGAGAAGAAGCCGGGGAAGATGCAGGTGGCCGTGACGGAAACGGTGGTCTCCTCGGTCACGTCGGGCATCTGCACCGTCTGATTCGAGTAGTTCATCCAGCAGTCAACAGGCTGATAGGTAACCGTGGAACCGGCAGGATAGACCACATGATAGGGGTCGGTGCCACCGCTTTTGACCACGGGCTCGTCGACCCAGAACTCAAACTTGTAGTCCTTGTAGTCCTCGCGGGTCTTGCGCAGTTCCTCCAAATAATCCCACACATCGCGCAGCTCGGCTATGATGATGCAGGCTCCGGCCAGGATGGTGGCATCGGTAATGACTTCGGTGACGACGGCCAACGGGGCTGCACCTACTGAGAGCAAGCCTAACGAGGCACCGGCGCCGCCAATCGTGAGCGAGCCTACATGGACCACTTCTAAGCCCTGTTGCAGACCTTTGCCGAAGTACAGTTCCTCAACGGGGTTGTCGAAGAAGCTCTCGTCGCCCAGGCTGCAGACGCTCTCGGTGTCGATGGTGGAGAGAGAGTTGTCCCGGAAGCTCTGGTCGCCCAGCTCCTGGATCTTGTCGCCTAACTTCAGGTCGCTGATGTCGTTATGGGCAAAGGCGCGGTCGGGCAGGCGGGTCAGGTTGGTGCCCCGCAAGTCGACACTGCCGATATGGTTGTTCAGGAAGGCTCCGTTGCCCATGGCCGACAGCAGGCCGCCCTCCGGGCCGGAGAAGATGACCTTGGTGAGCATGCCGCCGGCAAAGGCCTCGACACCGATGGTAATGATGTGGCGCAGGTCAATCTCCTTGAAGTGACAGCCCTTGAAGGCGTAGTCGCCCACATACTGCACCTTGAACGTGTCGGTGAGCAGCACGGCGTGAGTGGGCAGGGTGACCTGGCCCGTGTCGTCGGTGCTGATGGCGGGGTTCGTGCCATCGCCAATCTGGCAGATGTGGTTCTCCATGTCGACAATCTTGAACGTCATGTCCAGACCGCTCACCTTGTTGGTGAACACCTGGCCGTTCTCGAAGCTGACGACGTGGGAAGCATGCGCCTTGAAGAACTGGTTGGCCAGATAGTTGGCACGGGTGCCGCTGGGCACGACAAACCAGCTGTCGGACGAGGAGCCGTCGTAGGCTGAGGGGTCAACCGCAGGAGGCGTGGTGGTCTCGAAGCGGGTGAACCAGAGCTTGTCGCAGTCGGCGAAGGCTCGGCGTGCGATGGTGCCGACCGTGGCGGGGATGACGACCCGCTCAATCGGTGTACGGGCAAAGCTCTCGTTGCCAATGGCGGTGACGCCGGCAAGGCCGATGTTGGCCACCTGCGTACCCTTGAAAGCGGCATTGCCCACGGCATCGACCTTGAAGGAACGCCCCAGGAAGTTGGCCGTGGCGGGCAGGTTCACCTTATTTATATTAGTGGGGCTGATGGCGACATTGTTGCCGTCGCCCACCTGTACCTTGCCCTGAGCGAGGTCGGAAATCATGAAGGTGAAGTCGAGTCCGTCGATGGTGTTGGTAAACAGCTGTCCGTCCTCGAGTGCGACAATCTGGGCCTCGTGATTCTTGAAGAACTCCTGCTGCAGGTAGGCAGCGCGCGAGCCCGTGGGGATGAAGATGGTGCATTCGTCGGATACGCCTTCGAGCACGTCGTTGTCCACCTGTGGCGGCGTAGGACTGACGAAGGTGAGCGAGGTGAGCTGCGAGCAGTTCTGGAAGACGTGGCTGAAGAGGTAGCCCACGGTGGCGGGGATGGTGACCTCGCGGAGCTGGGTGTTCTCGAACGCATTGACGGAAATCGTCTCTACGGAGCCCAAGTCGACCCCGGTAATCTGGCAGTTCTTGAAGGCCCAGTGGCCAACGGCCTCGACAGTGAGGGTCTTGCCCATGAAAGTGACCGTCTGCGGGATGGCCACCTTGCCCGTGTAGGCCGGGTCAATAGCCGGGACTTCATTATCGTCGCAGCCCACCTTGGCAAGAAGGTCGTCGACATTGTCGATGATGAACTTCATGGGCAGGCCATTGACCTCGCAGGTGAAGACCTGGTCTCTGTCGAAGCTGATGAAACGATCCTTCAACTCGTAGGGAACGGTGTTCAGATAGGCCTGCTTGGTGCCGCGGGGCACGTAGAAGAGGCAGGTCTCGGGCACTTTCTCGCACACGGTGTAATATAGGTCGGCGGGAGGCGTGGCAGCCGTGAAGGTGATGGACTGCAACGACTTGCAGCCATCGAGTGCGTCGTATTTTATTTCCGTGAGGGCTCGGGGCATGACAATCGACAGAAGGCTCTCGTCGCCTGTGAACATTTCGGACTCGATCACCTGTAGGCTGGCAGGAAGGACGACCGACTGCAGGAACGGGCAGTCGCTCAGGGCCTTATAGTCTATCTTGGTGATGCCGTCGGGCAGCGAGAGCGACTGGATGGTGCTGCCCTGGAAAGCATAGGCACCAATGGTGGTGACGCTATTGGGCACGCTGACGGAGTCGAGTAGCGAACTGGACAGTGATAAGGCGCCGATGCAGTCGACGGAGAACGTCTTGCCGTTCATCTCTACCGTGGAAGGAATGGTGAGCCCACTCTTGGCGTTCGGGTTGGTCATCCTGACGAAGGTGGCCTTGCCACTGGCAGAGTTGTCGGACTCGAAGACAAGGCCTACGGTGCTGCCATTCGTCAGGGGCACGGTAACGGTGGTGGTCAGTTTGGTCTCCTGTATCTGCTTCTCATGCTCCTGGAAGAACTGCTGCTGCAGGTAGGCCTCGCGCGATCCGGCAGGAATGCGGATGACGCAGGTGGCAGGCACGCCATCGAGCACGTCGTGATGGACCTTGGTGGGCGTGGTACTCTCGAAGTTGAGCAAGCTGAGCTGCGAACAGTCCTTGAACACCTTGCTGTAAAGGTTGGTGACACTCACGGGAATGGTCACTTCCTGGAGCGGGGTGTTCTCGAAGGCACCGACACCTACAATCGTGACACCACCCAGGTCGACCTCGGAGAGCTGGCAGCCCTTGAAGGCATAGTAGCCAATGGCATCGACGGTGAAGATGCTGTCCAGGAATGTAGCGGTAGCAGGAATCGAGACCTTGCCCGTGTAGGCGGGGTCGATGGCGGGAGAATCACTGCCGAAAGCACCCACCTCGACAAGGAGATTGTCGATGTTGGTGATGGTGAACGACATGGATAGCCCATCGACATCGTTGGTGAAAATCTGGTCGTTGTCGAGACTGATGAAACGCGACTCGTATTCGGGCGGGCAATCTCTCAGATAGTTCCTCTTGGCACCGCGCGGCAGATAGAAAACGCAGGTCTCGGGCACCTCTTCCAGGATGTTCTTCCGAAGACCCTCGGGCGGCGTGACGCTGTTGAAGGTGATGCTGGCCAAGGACTCGCAATGGGTGAACACATTGTACTCTACCTCGGTCAGTGCTTCGGGCATGATGACCTCGGTCAGGGCCTTGCAATAGTAGAAAAGACTCCGATTAACCACCGGAAGCATGCGAGGAAGAGTCACTGACCGCAGCTGATAGCACATGGAAAGGGCACTGCTGCCAATGGAGGTGACATTGTCGGGGAAGACCATCTCGGTGATGTCGGACGCCTGGAAGGCACTCTCGCCGATGGAGGTGACGGTCTCGGGCAAGGTGATACTGGTGAACCACGAGCCCACAAAGGAACGACTGGCAATGCTGACTACGGTGTAGTCGGCATCATGGTAGCGCACCGTCTGGGGAATCGTAAGCGGAGCCTCGACCCGGTATCTGCCAGAAGAGGCGGCCAGCTCAACAGTCTTGGGTTCCTCGCTGAGTATCGTGAAGGGGATGTCGACCGATTCGTCGCCACATGGGATACCAACGGAGAACGTCTCGCCCACATCTGCCTGTGCCTGGAAACAAAGCAGAAGGAGCGTGAAAACAAAAAAGACTACCTTTTTCATACTTTATTCAGTTTAGTTAATTTGTAAGAATCTGCAAAACAGTTGATTTTAATCTACAAAATTACATGCTTTTCCCGAACTGACAAAACAAAAACGAAAAAACCACACCAACGGATAGGTAAAAACGTAAAAATTGCGCCGTTTGTTTTGTTTTGCCCCTTTTTTTTTCGTAATTTTGCAGCCGACTTTCTGAATAGACTATGGCAGTAGCAAACATTATCAATACAGCGAAGAAGAGAGAATTTTCGTTTGAAGTGCTGCCCCCGCTGAAGGGGACGGGCACGGAACGGCTTTTTGCCGACATAGAAAGGCTGTGCGAACTGACCCCCGCCTTTATCAACATCACGACGCACCACAGCGAGTATGTGTACAAGGAGCTGGGCGACGGACGCTATGAGCGCAGCCGTGTGCGCCGTCGTCCGGGCACCATTGCCGTGGCGGCTGCCATACAGCAACGTTTCGGGGTGACGGTGCAGCCACACGTGATATGCAGCGGCGCAACGGTCGAGGACATTGAATATGAACTGCTCGACCTGCAGTTCTTAGGCATACGCGACCTGCTGCTGCTGCGCGGCGACAAGGCCAAGGACGACTCGGTGTTCAAGCCAACACCCGGCGGGCATGCCCACACCACCGACCTGATACGTCAGGTGCAGCGGTTCAACGACGGCTTCTTTGCCGACGGAACGCCCATCAAGAACCCCGGCCCGAAGTTCGACATCGGCGTGGCCTGCTATCCTGAGAAGCACGAGGAAGCTCCCAACATGGAAATGGACATTGAGTACCTGAAACAGAAGCAGGACTTAGGGGCACAGTATGCCGTGACACAGCTGTTCTTCGACAATGAGAAATACTTCTCGTTTGTAGAGAAGGCCCGCCAGATGGGGGTCAGCATTCCTATCATACCCGGCATTAAGCCATTGGCAAAACTGAGCCAGCTGACGGTGGTGCCCCGCACGTTCCATTGCGACATACCCGAGCCGCTGGCTCGCGAGATAGTGAAGTGCAAGAGCGACGAAGATGCCCGCAGGCTCGGCGTGGAATGGACCACCCAACAGTGCCGCGAACTGTATCAGCACGGCATCTGCGACATTCATTTCTATACGATGGGAGCCGTGGAGTCGGTAGTGGAAATTGTAAAGGGACTGAAATGAGGTTTGAAGAAGTCATAGGACAGGACGAGGTGAAGGCGCGTCTGCTGCAGATGGTGAGCGAAGACCGCCTGCCACATGCCATCATGCTCTGCGGGCCGCAGGGCGTGGGTAAGCTGGCAATTGCCGTGAGCTTCGGGTGCTTTCTGTTGGATAAGAGGAGAGAGGAGAGAGGAGAGTCGAGAGTGGAGAGAGGAGAGAGGAGAGAGAATAGTGAGCATCCGATGCTCGCCAAGCTGGAGCACCCCGACCTGCACTTTACCTATCCCACCATCAAGCTGCCCTCGATGGGGTCGGACCATATACCCGTGAGCGACGACTTTGCCCGCGAATGGCACCAGCTCATCATGAAGGGGCCATACTTCTCGATGGACGAGTGGACAACAGCAATGGGAGCCGAGAACCAGCAGGCCATCATCACCGCTGGTGAGAGCGACGAACTGGTGCGCAAGCTGTCGCTGAAGTCGAGCCAAGGGGGATATAAGGTGAGCATTGTGTGGCTGCCAGAGCGCATGAACATTGCCTGCGCCAACAAACTGCTGAAGCTCATCGAGGAACCGCCGCAGCAGACGGTGTTCATCATGGTGTGCGAGGAACCCGACAAACTGCTGGAAACCATTCGCAGCCGCGTGCAGCGCATCGACGTGAAGCGTCTGAAGGCCGAGGTGATAGAGAAGGCACTGGTGGAACGTTGCGGAGTAGAGGAGACTCAGGCACACCGCATTAGCCGACTGGCAGGAGGCTCCTGGCTCAAGGCGATGGAGGAACTACAGGTGGGCACGGAGAACGAGCAGTTCCTGGACCTCTTCATCTCGCTGATGCGACTGGCCTACCAACGGAAGATTCACGAACTGAAGAAGTGGAGCGAGACGATGAGTACCTTCGGAAGGGAGAAGCAACGACGCTTCCTGGGCTATTTCCTCTCGCTCATCCGCGAGAACTTCATGTATAACTTCCAGCATCAGGAGCTGTGCTACATGACACAGAAGGAGGAGGACTTCGCCTGCAACTTCGCCCGGTTTGTCAACGAGACCAATGTGCTGGCCATCTACGACCTGGCTAACAAGGCTAACCGCGACATCGGACAGAACGCCAACGCGAAGATTGTCTTCTTCGACTTCGCCCTGCAAATGATTGTCCTGCTCCTACAGAAGCAGTAAGAAGTGTTCTCGCACCGCGTACATAGTGTCCTCGTACCCCCGCACCTCCGTACCCTCGTACCCCCGACCAATAATACGTATTAATAAATCAATCACATAACAAGAAAAATGGAAAAGAATCTGAGAAGAGGCTCGCTCTGCGTGCAGGCGGGCTACAAAGCCAAGAACGGGGAGCCCATAGAGCTGCCCATCGTGCAGTCGACCACCTTTAAGTATGACGACTCCGACGAAATGGCGAAGCTGTTCGACCTGAAGAAGGAGGGCTACTTCTACACCCGCCTGCAGAACCCCACCAACGATGCCGTGGCCGCAAAGATTGCCACGCTGGAAGGGGGCGTGGGCTGCGTGCTGACCAGCAGCGGACAGGCTGCCAACTTCTACGCCGTGTTCAACATCTGCCAGGCCGGCGACCATATCGTCACGTCGAATGAGATTTATGGCGGCACCTACAACCTCTTTGGCGTGACGCTGAAGAAGCTGGGCATTGAGTGTACGTTTGTGAACCCCGAGGCTTCGGAGGAAGAGATTCAGGCGGCCTTCCGCCCGAACACGAAGGCACTCTTCGGCGAGACCATCTCGAACCCCGGCTGCGCCGTGCTCGACATCGAGAAGTTTGCCCGCATCGCCCACAAGAACGGCGTGCCCCTCATCGTAGACAACACCTTTGCCACGCCTATCAACTGCCGCCCCTTTGAGTGGGGAGCCGACATCGTGACCCACAGCACCACGAAGTATATGGATGGCTTGGCCACACAGGTGGGCGGTGCCGTGGTGGACAGTGGCAACTTCGACTGGTTAGAGCATGCCGAGAAGTTCCCCGGACTTACCACGCCTGATGAATCGTACCACGGCCTGACCTACGTGAAGGCTTTCGGTAAGATGGGCTTTACCACGAAGTTGGTGGCACAGCTGATGCGCGATCTTGGTTCTATTCCCGCTCCGCAGAACTCGTTCCTGCTGAACTTAGGCCTGCAGACGCTGCACCTGCGCATGGCACAGCACTGCAAGAACGCTCAGCGCGTGGCCGAGTTCCTGCACGACAATGAGAAGGTGGCATGGGTTCATTACTGCGGACTGAAGGACGACCGCTACTATGAGACGGGACAGAAGTACCTGCCGCAGGGGTCGTGTGGCGTGATAGCCTTCGGTCTGAAGGGTACCCGCGAGACGGCCATCAAGTGGATGGACTCCCTGGAAATGATCAACATCGTGACCCACGTGGCCGATGCCCGCACCTGCGTGCTGCATCCCGCCAGTCATACCCACCGTCAGTTGAGCGACGAACAGCTGCGTCAGGCTGGCGTGGCCCCCGACCTGATTCGCCTCTCAGTAGGTATTGAGGACGTGGAGGACATCCTGGACGACATCAAGCAGGCACTGAGCAAGATATAAGGCATACGGGTGTGTCGTAATTAAACACAACGGATTTCACGGATTAAACGGATTTTTCAAAGTAGCTGAGCTTAAATCCGTTTAATCCGTGAAATCCGTTGTTTACAAAAGTCCGTGAAATCCGTTGTGGTTAATTCATTGTTACTGTCCACCAAGACGGGAGAAATACTCGATAATGTCCTCCCAGGTCTTGAAGGTGTCGCTGCCGTAGGCTAAGCGGGTGGCCATGGAGTCCTTGGTAGATTCGGACTCGATGAGGTAGTCGCCATAGAGCAGATGACGCTGGTTGGTGAAGACGGTGTGTCCCCAGGCTGGTACGTTGATATACTCGGAAAGCCACGACATGGCTTCGGTCAACGAGGAAGGATTGGCCGACGAGGAGGGGGCAACGAAAAAGACCTGATAGTGCTCGATGAGCAGGCGCACGGCCTTCTGAACAGAGCTGGCGGGCTTGCCGTAGGAGTCTTTCAGCGTCTCTATACCTATATATATAATAGGACGCTCGCGACCTTCCTGGCGGTCGTCGATCCAACGGATGACGGGCAGCACGGAGTGCATGAACGAACGGTCGTCCATGCGGTGCTCGCCATGGAAGCTAATGGCCTGCGGATAGTGCTGGGCGAACAGCTCGCGGGTGTGTACCAGCGGGTCTTCGTCGCCAAAGAGACCGTAGACGCGACGCTGTTCCTCAGCATCAATGCCCTGGAAGTTCTGTTCCGTGGCCAGGCGGTACTCCTTCACCAAGGGCTTGTCGACGTAGAACTCCTGCACGCCGTCCTGTCGGGGCGAGAAGAACTGCTGCTTGCCCGTGAGACCATGTTCGCTCATGGTGTCGGCAATGTTGAAGGCCGGATTGGTGAGGATGCGGTCGAAGCCGCGCAACTGCTCGGCATACATGCCACCCATTGAGGTGCCGATAATGAGGTCGGGGCACTCCTGGCGGCACACCTCATGCAACAGGGCAAGGGCCTCTTCGGGATGAACGGGCAGGTCGGGGGCAATGACTATGGCCTGGGGCAACACCTGACGCAGACGGCCAACCGTGCCCGACTGGCCGCTGGAACCGAAGCCGTGAACGTAGAGAATCTTCTTCCCCGCAAAGAGCTCGGGGAACTGCTTGATATACTGATTTTCCATAACTCTTGCAAAGTTAGGTAAAATAAGCCGAACAGCCTAATTTTTCTCTGTAATTTTGTGAGGGGTGTTGACCTACATCAATTAATTATTCAAACCACACTAATAATCTGAAACTTTTCTTGCAGGTTTCGTGAAAGTTTGTAACTTTGCAACGTGTTTTTCATAGTATTAGATTTAAGGTTAACAAAGGTTGGGTCGCAGCGGCGACCCTTTTTTATTGTCCATACCCTTGTTCAACGCATCCCGCTATACAAAAAAACCGCCAGGGAACGAGTCCCCTGACGGCAAACAAATTATGAAAAGAAAAAAAACAATTACTTAATATTCTCAAGCACCTGAGTAGCCTGCTCGTTGGTGGGGTCAACCGTGAGAATCTTCTCGGCCCAGCTGCGAGCTGCCTGCTTGTCGTCAGCCACCAGAAGGTCGTAAGACATCATATAACGATAGCAAGTAACGAGCTTCTTGTTGTCGGCATCGGTACGGTCGGCCTTTTCTTCCATCAGCTGCATGAGCTTCTCGAAGACGGGCTTGGCGAGACCTTCCTTGGAATCGGGATCGAGAATCACGTTGAGCGTACCACGACGGTTCAGCACGTAGGCCAGCACGTCGACATTGTTGGCAAACAGCTCTTCCACCTCGGCATAGAGTTTGTCGGCCTCGCGGATAGAAGCCTTCTGCTCCTCGCCCTCGAGGTCGGCAGCGTGCTTGTAGTACATCTCGGCCAGTGCACTGTAGTCACTGGCGGTCTTCTTCGACGTATTGTCCAGATAGCTGCGATACTCGGCAACGGCCTTGTCGAAATCACCCTTCTTCATATAGGCCTCAGAGATGTCCTTGCGCAGGTTGTTCACTGCATCGGCATCGGCCTTACTGACTTCCATACCCTTGCGATAGAGTTCAATGGCCTCATCGTATTTGGCGGTGCCAACGTAGGCGGCAGCATAGTTCGTGTAGTCGAAGTCGTTGAAGTTCGACGAGTCGGACTTGTTGAAGAGACGGTCGCCCCAGAACAGAGCATCCTCAAACTTCTCCTGGGCCACGGTGTTCATCAGGCCGATACGGTTGATGGACGAGCTGCGAGGATACTTCTCGGAAGCCTCCTTGACAATATTCATACTCTTGTCGTAGTTCTTCTTCATGTAGTGAATGAGTGCATAGCCAGCCACATCGCCCGGCTCCTTCTTGCTGTAGTCGGTGGTGCTGTACCACTTCTCGTATGAGCTGATAGCCTCGTCCATCTTGTTGGCCTTGGTGTAGAGCTTGGCCAGGTTCAGGTCGACGGGATAGTCGGGCACATTGGTACGGAGTTCTTCCAGCTTAGAGATGGCACCAGCAGGGTCGATCTTGCTGTACATCGTGGCATACTTGGTGTAGGCTTCAGGCAGTTTGGGGTCGAAGTACATAGCCTGCTGGTACATCTGTCCGGCACGACCACCATCATCGGCAAGGGCGGCAATGTCGCCTAACAGCACGTATGCGGGAGCATACTTCAAGGTAGAAGCCTGCTGGGCATAGACAGCTGCATTGGCGGTGTCTTCCTGCTCGTAGTAGGCACGGGCCAGACCCGTGAGCACCTCGCCGTTCTTCTTGTACTTCTTGGCAAAAGCCTTCACTAATTTCGCATCGGCCTTGTCCTTGACCAGCTGGATAGCTTCGTCGATGGCGGCCTTGTTGTCCTGGGCGACAACAGGAGCACTGAGACTGAGCATCAGGGCTCCGACAAACAAATATTTAATTGCTTTCATAACTTCTGTTATTACTTTATGTTACACTTCACGTTAATACTCTCTTTATTAATTGACGAAAGAAAGGTGAAAAGGTTTACTCACTCCGAGCTGACCATGACCTCCCTGACGTTCATGTTGCCCTGAATGGGGAGCAGACCAGCCTTGAAGATGATGAGCTGACCCTTGGGCAGGCGGCAGAAATGGGCAAACCCGGAAGGCACGCCGCTACGCGGCTCGTTGAGGAGCGCATAGATGGTGCGGATAAGCGGGTAGTTGCCGTTGTATAGGTAGAACTGATAGGGTCGCCAGCTATTGTAGACGGTGGCCGAATCGAGTTTCGATACCTTCATGACGGTGATTTCTTTCTTAAAGGTGACATTGGTCGTGTCGCGCTTGTCGTTGAGCCAGTTGGAACCAATGATGCCGATGGCATTCTTGTGATTCTCCACATAGTCGACCACCTCGGCACTCTTCATCACGGCACCGATATTGGCACTGTTGATGGGCTTACCGCCGAGAATGGAGTCAACGCAATAGCGCACGGTGCTTGACTTGGGATTGTCGAACACAACGTCAAATTCTCCTAACTTGGAGTTGGGATAGACCTCCTTCCACTCCTTTACCTCGCCACTCAGGATGCGGGCAAAGTCTTTCACGGTGATGAGCGTGTCGGGATTGGAGTTGTTGACGATAATGGCCAGACCGTCGTAAGCGATGGGAATGGTGCGCGGCAGGAACTTGCGGGCCTTCAGGTTCTGCAGTTCCTTCTCGGTAAAGTCGCGCGTAGTGAACGCCAGCCATGTCTCGTTTTTCATGAGCTTCTCCATGGCATCCTCCTGACTGGTGTATTCAGCCTTGAGCTCGCCCTGGGCATGTAGCGTCTGGTAGACGTCAAGTTCTTCGTCAAGGATGGGGAAGAAGCTCTCGTCGGCCGTGAAGAAACTGGCCGCCGCCTCATAGTCGTAGGCGGTTTGACCATTTTTAGGCTTGTTCCCACATGCGAGGAACAAGCCTAAAATGAGCGTTAATCCGATAATTTTATCGAATGAGAATCGTTTCATACTTCGGTAATTACATTACTGGAGTCGGAAGGTCACAGGCACGGTGTACTTCACACGCACCGTAGAACCGTTCTGCTTACCAGGAATCCACTTCGGCATCGACTTCAGCACACGGATAGCCTCCTTGTCGAGCGAGGGGTCAACACTCTTGATGACCTTCACGTCGGTGATAGAGCCGTCGCGCTCGACCACGAAGGTGGCGATGACACGACCCTGAATACCGTTCTCCTCGGCTACAACGGGGTACTTGATGTGAGTGCTAAGGAACTTCATCAGCTCGGCATCACCACCGGGGAACGATGGCATCTGCTCCACGACATCGAACACCTTAGTCTCTTCTTCCTTCGGAGCTTCGTCAATAGCAACCTGCTGGGCTTTCAGCACCTCACCACCTTCTTCATCGTTACCCTTCACGTCGAACGAGCCGATGGCGGTATTGGTCTTAGAGAGGTCGTCCTGCGACTTGATTTCGTCTTCGGGATTCACCTCATCGTCCTTCTTGATTTCAGGGGCAGTAAACTTCACCGAGCTCTTCACCTTCTCGACGACCTGCCTCTCGATTTCAATCTTAGGTTGTTCCTTACGTTCTACCTTAGTTTCCTTCTTCTGGGCCAGCTTCGACAGCTCCACGTCGGTCTCAATAGCCACGTGGCTGTTCAGCTGGTTCTCGATGGCCACCTTGGCTGCCACGAGCAGCATGATAGCTACAATCGTGACGACGGTGATAATCAGGGCCTTGATGTTGCGCTTACCAGTGTCTTTACGCAGTTGGTAGGCACCATACGCCTGGTTTTTGCCTTCAAAGACGAGATCGACCCAGCTATTGTCAATAAGATCTACTTTTGCCATAGTCTTTTCTATTGTTTTTTAATTGTTAGTCAACGGCATACTTGATTCCCTTCAGCTCGAGGAGCTTCATGTCGTCTTCGTTGATTTTGTCGATGACATACTTACCAATACTGCAAATCTGCATCTCGTCAAGGACCTGCACCATATTATTATAGCTGGCCGTGTCCATAGGTTTGATGATGACGGTCATCGTCTGAATCTTCTCGCCGTTACCATAGATGTCGCCACCCTTGATGTCGGAGAGTCGCTTCTGATAATCCTCGTCGCTCATCTTGCTGTTGGGATCAAGCTTCTTCTTGTCCAGTTCCACCTTGGCCTGCATCACCTGTGCAACAGGGTTGGTGCCGTCCTCAGTGGTGTGGTGGATAAGCACGTCGCGGAAGCCCTTCGAACCCCATGAAGTCTCTTTGAGGCATTCGGGATTCTCGTAGTCAGGCAGACCTGCTACATAGTAAATCTTGTCCTGTCCACCCAGGTAAACCGTAACGGTGTAAGATGCTTTGGTCACCGACTTGTCTTCCTTCTGTAACTGATCATCATTACTCGGCATCGTCAGCTGCATGGCCTGAGGCTTGCTCAGCGTCGTACAGAGCATGAAGAACGTAATCAGAAGCATCATCATGTCTACCATCGGCGTGAAGTTCACGCGGGTATCCATCTTTTTCTGCTTGCTCGCTTTCTTTTTTGCCATTGTTTAATCCTCCGACGATGTTTTAAGATTAGTAATCAGCTGGTAGCGGTTCTCGTTCATGTCCTGCAGCTCCGACATCACGGTCTTGATGACCTTGTACGACGTGGTAGCGTCGCTCTTGATGGCAATCTTGATGTCGCTGTTGGCTTCACGAGCAGCCTTCACCCACTCTTGGAACTCACTCATCCCGCCATCGATACTATCGGTGGGGATGCCCATGGTCTGGATCGCCTCTGCCATCTTCTCAGGCTCGAGACTCAGATAGTCGGCAAACTTGGCCAACGGCGCACCGATCATAGCATCCTCGCGGAAGTGCTTAATCTGGTTACCATTGAGCTGGATGCCGAACTTATCGGTCACGTCCTGCATCATGGAGAGCATGTTGTTCTTGTTCTCCGTGCCCACGAAAATCTTGCCAGTCGGATCAATCAGAATGTTCAAGACATCGCTTTCGGGCACTTTGACCTCAGAAACCGAACTCGGGGTGTTGACCTTTACTGGCTCTGGCGTCAAGAATGTTGATGTCAACATGAAGAAGCAGAGGAGCAGGGTCATCACGTCCGACATTGGCGTCATGTCGATCCAGATGTCCTTTTTCTCAATTTTTATTTTACCCATAATTTTCTAAGGAATTAAGAGGTAAAACAAATTATGCCTCGTGGTGGTTAGAATCGTAAGTAGCAGCGATAGTGTAACCAACCTCGTCAAGAGCAAACGTCAGTTTGTCAATCTTGTTTGAGAAGAAGTTATAGACAACGGTAGCAACCCAAGATGTCAAGATACCCGAAGCCGTGTTCACAAGGGCCTCAGAGATACCAGCCGACAGAGCCATAGAGTCGGCACCACCACCGGCAGACAGAGCCTGGAACGAACCGATCATACCGAGCACAGTACCGAACAGAGCGGTCAGGGTACCCAGAGAAACGATGGTAGCCACCATGGGGAGGTTCATTGTCAGGGTAGGCATCTCAAGCTGAGTAGCCTCCTCGTGAGCCTGCTGAATCTTGGCAATCTTCTGCGACTTCTTCAGCGTCTCGTCCTTCTCAACGGTCTCGTACATGTTAATAGAAGCAAGCACCACATTGGCCACCGAACCCTGCATCTTGTCGCAAAGAGCCTTAGCCTCAGAGAACTTCTGATCCTTAATGAGGGCCTTCACCTGCGAGGTGAACTTAGCCAGATTGATTTTACCAGCAGCAGTTTTGATAGCGAAGAAACGCTCTACACCCAGCACGATTACGGTGAGCAGCAAGGTAAGGATGATACCCACAACGATACCACCTTTGTACACGGTACCCATCAGGTTAGCAGGATGTCCAGCACGGTCGCCACCGACGAAGTTATCGGGAGCACCGAGAACGAAGTAATAGAAGCTGTAAGCGAGTACGCAGCAGATAACCAGGATAATCCATGCGTCCTTGATACCATTGAAGCCCTTGCTTTTCTTGGCTGGGGCTGCAGCCTTTGTTGTTGTTGCCATAATTTTTTAGTTGTTTTTTTAGTTATTAAAAAGATTGATAGATAAAAAAATAGTCACAGTGAAAATTTAGTTTGATGTGTTTTAGTTATTGCGTTTGATTAAAATCATCCGCAAAGATAACACAAAATTGCGTACTTCCAAGGGGTTTAACTACTTTTAACGTGGCAATTGTCTCATTTTTTTAATTTTGCAAGCGCTACCTTGATGCGACGCATAGCTTCGCGGATATTATCGTCGCTTGTAGCATAGCTCATTCTGAAGCAATCCGGGTCGCCAAAAGCGTCGCCGCCAACCGTTGCCACATGGGCTTCTTCGAGCAGATAGAGGGCCAGATCGGTGCTGTTGGCGATGGTCTTGGGTGTGGCGCCTGAAGAACATACAGAACCGTAGAAGCTGCTGCACTTGGGGAAGAGGTAGAAGGCTCCTTCGGGCACGTTGACCTCCAAACCTGGGATGTCCTTGGCCAAGTCGACGATGAGGTTGCGCCGACGCTCAAAGGCCTGACGCATCTGCTCCACGCACTCCTGACTCTGGGTGTAGGCAAACTCTGCTGCCTTCTGGCTTACCGAGCAAGGTCCGCTGGTGTACTGTCCCTGCAGCTTGTTGCAGCCCTTCACAATCCATTCGGGAGCGGCAATATAGCCTATGCGCCAGCCCGTCATGGCGTAAGCCTTCGACACGCCGTTGACAAGGATGGTGCGTTCCTTCATGCCGGGGAACTGGGCGATGCTCTCATGGCGGCCCACGTAGTTGATATGCTCGTAGATCTCGTCGGCCAGCACATACAGGTCGTCATGCTTCAGTATAACCTCTGCGAGTGCGCGCAATTCCTCCTTGTTGTAGACTGAGCCTGTAGGATTGCTGGGCGAACAGAGGATGACCATGCGTGTCTTCGGGGTGATGGCTGCTTCGAGCTGTTCGGCGGTCATCTTGAAGTTCTGCTCGAAGGTGGCCTCCACAACGACGGGCGTACCGCCTGCCAGCAGCACCATCTGCGGATAGCTGACCCAGTAGGGGGCAGGGATGATGACTTCCTCGCCGGGGTTCACCAGTGCCATCACCGTGTTGCACACGCTCTGCTTGGCACCGTTCGACACCAGTACCTCGTTCACCGTATAGTCCAGGCTATTTTCCTTCTTGAGCTTGTCGACGATGGCACGCCTCAGCTCCGGATAGCCCGGCACGGGCGAATAACGTGAATAGTTCTGGTCTACTGCCTGCTTGGCGGCCTCCTTGATGTGGTCGGGCGTATTAAAGTCAGGCTCTCCCACGCTCATGTTAATCACGTCAATGCCCTGAGCCTTCATCTCAGCGCTCTTCTGCGACATGGCCAGTGTGGCCGATGGTGCTAATCGTTGCAAACGATTTGAAAGTTGTGGCATAATGATGCTTTTTTATTTAAATAACGCGCAAAATTACTCAATTATTTCGTCACCCGAAAACAAATCGGCCATTTTTTATGTTTTTTTCCATTATTCCTTTCATTTAGCTGGCCGGCAAGGTCATAATGAAGCGTGCGCCGCGCTCTTCGGCTCCGCCGTCGGGTGTTTCAGCAGGAGGGGCAACGCGGTAGGAATTGTCGAGCACGACATCGCCGCCAAGCCGTCTTGCCAGCGACCTCGCCACGGTGAGTCCTATGCCTGTGCCGTCATAATACTGGTCGAGTTGCACAAATTCCTCGAACACATGCTCGGCGTCTTCGGCGGGGATGGCCTTGCCCGTATCCTCCACGAGGAAGCGTACCATTTGCGTTTCCTTGTCGCAGTCTATGCGGAGCCATACGCACTCCTTCTCTTCGGTTATCGCTACGGGGCCGTAGGCCTCGGCTGGTTTGGTGAACTTCCGGGCATTGTCGAGCAGCAAAGTCAGCACACGTGTCGCCGCCTTCAGGTTGGTATTCACCATCAGCGGCTCGGCTTCCTGGGTCACTTGCAGGTCGAAGACCAGATGGCTCGCCATTGCAATGCCGCTGTTGTCAACCGCCTGCGCGGCAATCTGCACCGCCGAAACCTGGTCTGTACGTTCAATCACCGCCTTACTGGTAGCATCGCTCAGCTCCAGCATCTTGTTCACCAGGCCGGTAATGCGGTCGGTGTTTTCGGTGATTTGCCGGTTGATGCTTGCACGGGTCTCGTCGTCGAGTTCCATGCCCGGTGTCGTGATGACCTGTGTGAAGCCCGAGAGGATGTTGAGCGGCGTGCGTATCTCGTGGGAGATTTGCTGGATGAAATGCGTCTTCATCTGCGACGACTCCTCGGCCTTGGCGTTGGCCACCTCCAGCTGCACGTTCTTCTCGGCCAGTTGCTGGTGTGCAACAGCCAGTTTGTGCAAGGCCCTCTTACGGTAGAGCGAATAAATGACAAAAAAGGCCATGAGGAGCACCAATACGAGAATTACCGCCACCAGCCTGTGGAGGATGAGCGATGCGCGGTTCTTCTCGATCTGCATCTGCTTGCCCTGCATGTCGTATATCACGGCCAGCTCGGCTGCTTCGTCGTTCTTGAACTGCACGATGGCCGCATCGAGCGCATCCAAGATCTGGAACCCCACCGCAATGGCCGAGTCTTTGCGTCCCGCCCCCACGTTGGCCCTGTACTTCGGAAAGAGGAAACGCTGCACGTTGTTGAACGACAGGTCATAGCCCCAGTTGGCGAGTACCCCGTCCAACTGCTGATAGTTGTTGGCCGCCTCCGAAAAACGTTTTGCGGCCACTAAGTATCTCGTGGCATCGATGTCGCCGTCGGGGGTCTGTCCGTAGGCGGTACGCTGGAATGCCTGATAGGCCTGGGCAGCTTCCTTCTCCTGTCCAAGCCCCTGCAGGGCCGTGGCCCGTTGCAGGAAGACGAGGGCCTTCACCTGCCTTGCAAAACCGTCGCTGTGGCTGGGATGGCTCTCATAGAGATTCAAGATGCTGTCCATCCGCTCGGTCCAGAAACGCGCCTCTGAGAAATACTCCGTTGACAGATAGCTCAGGGCCGTGTTGTGGGCGTTGATAATGAGATGCTTCAGGCCCGAAGCCGTGGTGTCTTCCCGGGCATATTCCTGATAGCAGTGGAATGCCTTGTCGTAGGTGGCCGCTGCCTCTTCCTTGTGTCCAAGGCCTACCTGGCAACGGCCTATAGACTCCATCAGCGTGCCGTATGAAAGTCCTTTGTCCCTCTTCATTTTCTCCATCTTGGTGGCGGCAGGGATGGCGGCATTCAAGGCTCCTTCAAAATTGCCCCTGTTTACTAAGTGGTTCGATATGTCGGAGGCAGAAAAGAAGTAGTCAAGGAGGTCGTCTTCGCTGCGTATGTCCGATTCCAAGACCTCCTGCAGGTAATACTCTGACGTGCGCGTCTGTTTCTTCAGGGAATAGTAATGGGCCCGCAGTCTGCTTGCCCTTATATGGCTGATAGTGCCGTCTCCCTCTAAGTCATCGGCCAGAATGAGCAGACTGTCAAGTTCGCCCCTTCCTACATAGACATTCGTGATACTGTCTAACCATTCCCCAGACAATTCCTTGCCAGTCTCCTGCCTACTACCTGTACAGGCAGCATGGAGCAGCGCGACGCTCAGCAACGCCGTTACAACAAAAAACTTGGATTTAGGTTTGTGTCGATGAAATCTTAGTAACATGCAGGAACAGATGTCGCGTCATGGCCAGAGCCAACGATTACAGATGCAGCGTATGGCCCATACGGTCCTTCTTGGTTTTCAGATAGCGCAGGTTATATTCGTTGGGGGTGATTTCTATGGGTACGTTCTCCACTATTTCGAGTCCGTAGGCCTCGAGGCCCACGCGCTTCACGGGGTTGTTGGTCATAAGCCTCATCTTGTGTACGCCTAAGTGGCGCAGCATCTGTGCGCCGCAGCCGTAGTCGCGCTCATCGGCCTTGAACCCTAAGCAGAGGTTGGCATCTACGGTGTCATAGCCCTCCTCCTGCAGCTTGTAGGCGGCGAGCTTGTTCATCAGCCCGATACCGCGGCCCTCCTGCTGCATGTACACAATGACACCCTTGCCCTCCTCCTCTATCTTCTGCATGGCGCGGTGCAGCTGTTCGCCGCAGTCGCAGCGTCGCGAGCCCAGGATGTCGCCCGTCATGCAGGAAGAATGAACGCGCACGAGGATGGGTTCGTCGTCGGTCCACTGTCCCTTGATGAGGGCGAAATGCTCCTGTCCGCCCACCTTCTGGCGGAAGGGGATGATACGGAAGTGGCCATACTGCGTGGGCATGTCGGCCTCAACGCCCACCTCGATGAGCGACTCCTGCCGCAGACGGTAGCTGATGAGGTCCTTGATGGTGATAATCTTCAGCTGGTGCTTGCGGGCAAAGACCTGCAGCTCGGGCATGCGGGCCATGCTGCCGTCATCGTTCATAATCTCCATCAGCGCACCGGCGGGGTACAGGCCCGAGAGCTTGCACAAGTCAACAGCCGCCTCGGTGTGCCCGCTACGGCGCAGCACGCCGTTCTCCTGGGCATAGAGGGGATTGATGTGGCCGGGACGGCCAAAGGTCTGCGGGGTAGAGGCCGGGTCGGCCAGCGCACGGATGGTGGCTGCGCGGTCGTGGGCCGATACTCCGGTGGTGCATCCTTCCAGCTTGTCGACGGTGACGGTGAAGGGTGTGCCCAGCATCGAGGTGTTCTCCATGACCTGGCGGGGCAGTTCCAGCTCTTCGCTGCGGCTGATGGTGATGGGGGCGCACAGCACGCCTCGGGCGTATTTTAGCATGAAGTTGACCATCTCGGGGGTGATCTTCTCTGCGGCACAGATCAGGTCGCCCTCGTTCTCGCGGTCTTCATCGTCGACGACAATCACAAACTTGCCCTCCCTGAAGTCGTCAAGGGCCTCGTCGATGGTATTGAGTGTCAGTGGTTCCATATTGCGGATGGGTTGTTATTGGGTTATTACTGGAGGGGTACTCTTCACCTTATATTATATATAGCGGTGTCTCGCTCTTCACGTCGGCCAGTTCGAGTATTCTTGGAATCAGTTTCTTGTTGATGCGGATGATGTGCTGCAGGTCCTTGTACAGGCGGAACCTGAAGCGCAGCATGCGGAAGTAGAAGAACAGGCCCGTGGGCAGGAACAGGCCCGTCACCACGTTGAGCCACTTGCGCTCGAAGGGTCTCGTGTGGGCATGGGTGGCAATGACGGGATACTGGTTCAGCTTCATCAGCACGTAGCTGTTGGTCGAGTACGACAAGTCTTCTATGGCCACCTCCAGCACGCTGTTGATGTGCTCTATGTCGTGGTCGTCGCCAGGACGGAAGAACACGTGGATGGGGTTGGGCCAGCGCAGCAGCTTGTGTACCTCTGAGTACTTGTCTATCTCGATGCTCACGTTCTTCAGCATCTCGGCATCGGCCAGGTACTTCGGGTCTTCGATGATGACTTCCTTCCTGGTGATGTTGCGCTTCATCCTCAGACCCAGCACGCGCATGAAGAACAGTTTGTAGCTGTCCATGTTGAACACCGTGGAGTCCTTGTTGGCCTTGTAGGTGAAGAAGGCGGCCAGCGGGGCCAGTGCCATGGTGCTGATCCACTTACCAAACCAGATGGCCCACTCGTCCTCACGGGCCATTCGCATGCCGGTATTGTCGAAGATGTAGTAGACGATGAACACGAGCACCGAGATAATGACGGGCACGCCCAGTCCGCCCTTGCGGATGATGGCCCCGAGCGGTGCGCCGATGAAGAAGAAGATGATGCAGGAGAGGGCGAGGGTGAACTTGCCTATCACCTCTATCTCATGCAGGCGCGACTGGCGGTTGATGTAGTCGGCCCAGTCGGCCTTCATGTCGGTCTCGTAGACACAGCTCTTCGACTGCTGCGCCGCCGTAGTCACCACGCTCTGCCGCTGCTCTGCCGACAGGCGGGCAAAGACGGAGTCAATGTTGGTCGTGTCGGTGGGTAGTGCCTTGGCCAGCTTCACGGAGTCCTTCTCCGCCAGCCGGGGCTGGTAGAAGAGCGACCGCTGGGCATCCCGGTGATAGGCATGTCCCATGCTGTCTATCTGCTCGTTGATACTGTCTAAGTCGTTGACCAGCTGCCGTATGCCCTTGGCCTGCGCACTCGACGAGATACCGGTCATGTCCATGTCCAGGCCGCTATCGAAGTCGATGAGTATCTGCTTGTGGGCAAAGGTCTCGCGCCGATAGGGCACCTCGGCCGTACCGCCAATCTCCTGCGAGTTCATGTTCTCAAACCACTCGCCGTTCCACAGCGTCAGTAACAGGTGCATCTTCTCTGCCGTCGACTGCATCATCCCCGAGTCGGCCAGGATGATGGCCTGGTCCTCATACGACCCTGACTGCCGGTAAATCATGATGCCATAGAGCTTGCCCGTCTCTAAGTCCTTCTTCTGCACGTAGATGTTCGACCCCGGGATGCCGTCGTAGAAGATGCCCTCGGGAATCTCAAGCTCTGGGCTGGCCTGCTTCATGGCCCGCAACAGGGTGAAAAACTTCTGGTTGGCCAGCGGGCCTATCACGTCCTGGAAGAAGAGCGACATGCCCGTAATCATCAGCACGATGACGATGAGCGAGCGCATGGCCTGCGTCAGCGACACCCCGGCCGCCTTGATGGCGGTCAGCTCGGAACTCTCGCCCAGGTTGCCAAAGGTAATGAGCGAACTCAGCAAGATAGCTAAGGGGAAGGCCTGGGGCATAAGCATCAGGCCCATGTACCAGAAGAACTGCGCCATGACCTCGAGCGACAGGCCCTTGCCTATCAGCTCGTCGACATAGCGCCACAGGAATTGCATCATCAGCACAAACTGGCAGATGAAGAACGTTCCCACGAACAGCAGTCCAAACTGCTTCGCGATGAAGATGTCTAACTTCTTAATGCGAAACATACATATCTACAATCGGGGTGCAAAGGTACGAAAAATCAGGGGAAAAGCCAAATTTATTTGTGCTTTTCAACATTAGTACGCATTTCCTTGCCTTTTTCTTGCCTGATAAAGCCGCTTGTATCGATGATTGTCTTAGATTAGAGCATCGTCCTCATTCATTTGTGTTTGATGAACCTATTGGTGAGTCTTACTGGGACTCATGGAATCATTTACGTTTAGATCTAACGATCCATCGACCATCTTTTCGTCCACCTTCACGTTCGAGAATACTATTTTGTAGAACTGCGATGTCACGTGAAATGGTTGTTGTTGATACTTTGGCCTTTCTTGCCATTTCTGGTATGGTTATCGTATCTTTCTCCTCGATATAAGAAAGCAAAAGTTTCTGACGCTCAGTTAGTTCAGCATATATTTCTTTCTTGTCATCTTTCTTGCCATCTTTCTTGTCATTCAGCGAAATGAAAGAACTTGTTCTCTCAATTGACAAGATGAGTTTGACTTGTAATAAATCCCTCTGTTCGATGAGCTGCGGCTTCAGCCAGTGCTTTTCATTCCACGCGCTGAGGATAAGCGGGAAACCAGAACCAAGGTTTTCGCCAAAGCCAATCATTCGGAACATGTTCTGAATACGCTGATTTCGTGCTCTCGTTTCCTCGCCAGCATAGATTTGTTCTACGGGAAGCTTCAACAACCCAGGATTAGTAAACACAAACTTGTCGTCGTATTTCTCCACCTTCAACACACTATTCAGCATCAGGTCGGCGTGAATGATGCAGTTCGTCATGGCTTCGCGTATTGCTTTGTGCTGTGGAGTATCGTCATCGCGCTCTACACCAACCATCTTGAAAGGCCGTGGCAATTCCCTTGTCAATTTTGGCAGTACCATTGTGACAAAGTTGAAAAGGTTGTTCTCCCACATTCCGTCGTATGTCAGGCGGTCGCTATACCGTTGGTCACCAATGAGGTGTGACTTGTCAATATAGTCCAGACGAAGATTGTCAAAGCGGTCTCTTATGGGCAGACCTTTTCCGAACATCAATAAGCCCGCCATGTTCAAACATTCCATTCCGCTCTCACGATCCTTAGTGAATCCCCCCATCTGGCGTAAGAACTCCTGATTGTCAAGATCATTGAATGGGTGTTCGGCAAATCTGTTATGGAATCGCTGGCGATAACGTTCCAATGTCGGAATGTCAATGTCATCCATCGTGTAGTGCTTCAAGAATAGTCGATCGTTACCATCGTGGTTCGCATCGCGCATCATCATCGTGAGCATTTCCTCGGGACAATGATAGTCTCCTTCGTGGTTACGGATGAACGTTCCTCTTATTGGATTGTTGTTGATATAGATTGGGCGAGTGTTGTAGTCAGCCTGTGGTATACTAATGGCAACAATAGTCTTGCCGTCGATAACAACCGTCTCGACATCCTCGTCTCTCAATAGATTCACATTCACCTTCTCTGGGTTGTTGACGATGTTCCAAAAATCCTTGCGTATCTTATCCGCATCATCCACACCAGTTATTGTGAATCGCTTGTTGATGTCTTTCTCCTTCAAGTCCTCATACACGCCTAAAAGGATAAGCCCGCCGTATGTGTTGGCAAACGCAGAATACGTTTCCCAAACGCTGCTCGGGATATTCGACTGCGCTTTCTTGCACTCCAGCGTCACTCGCTCGCCTTTGAGCAGTGTATCTTTTATTGTTTTCTCGTCTATCGTCATATTGTTTGCTAAATTACAATTAGGGCATACCCCGTGGGTCCTTTTAAAAAGCCCCGCCCAGCGCTCTCTTAGAGTTCAACGCTCTTATACTCACGGCGCGATTGATTGCCGGGCGGGACAGTTTTGGTGTTGCAAAGTTACGACATTTATTGATTCGAATTAAGATCTAGAGGATCCCCGTCCTCCGAATAATAAACATTTAATGGCATGTGCTCTTGATGTGCTGCGCATCCAGGAACACCTGTGGTAATCATCCAAAAAGTATCATCGTCGGCGCCATATTGATAACTGCCAGACTTTTTAATAACTTCACTATCATCGTTATAAAATAATCCTGAATAAACATTTATCCATCTTTGTTTTTGACGGCTATATATTCTAATGTTTTTAAATTCCAGGGTTCTTATTTCGCCCGAAGATTTTTCATTGAAGTTTTCAAGAAACACCGCAGTTTTCCCTTTGAATTTCAAATTAGAAGCACCTAAATCAAATACGCATAGTTGATTCCATTCCTTTTTTGATAAATCACCTATCCATTGTTCAATAGTCGTGTTGCCTGTAACTTCTGATTTTCCTAATTGTATAAGCATACGATACCATTTTCTTGGCTCCCATGCATAATCTGGTCGATAGCTAACACCATTACCCTCATGGCTAAAACGGATTCCAACTTTATTAATGGGGTTGACAAGCGTCGCTCTTATAGTATCCCTTTCCCCATTACCTTTTTTGCAATATACATCCCATAAAGACAAGATACTATTATATTTTGATTCTTCTATTTGCCTTTGCAATCCACCATATACTGATATGTCGCAATCTATTTTAACAGAGTCATACTTTTCAAAAAGAGAACTATAGTCCATGTGAAAATTGCAAAGACTACAATAAGTCGCTGTAGGTATATAGTCAGCCTTGAAATCAATTGAAAATTGAGTGAAATTTTCTTCCGTGTCGGTATCAAGCCAAGCTGCTATATATGGTGACCTTGCATCGCTCGTGTTATTATACCTATTGATCTCATATAATGAAGGGGATCGTAGTATTTCGTTCCAATCTCGAAACTCACTATTTATTATAAAGGCAATACTGTCGACCGTTTCCACAGGAAGTTGATACATATTACCGTCTTTCATCCAAATCTGCATCTTGGTTTTATCTTGAGAGTAGCAGATTAGAGAGGATGTCATGCATAACAATAGTGTAACAATTTTACTTTTTTTCATATTGTTTTCGATTTGTGTTTGCAAAGGTAGTAAATAAATCCGATTCTGTCCCCTTTTTCTCCATTTTTCTTCTTTTCCTTTGGCCGTTTGTCAGATTATGTTTATCTTTGCACAGACTAAAATGAATTAATACACTAACGTGATGAAAAGGAACAGTCTATTAAAAATTTCAGCACCTCTATTGTTTGTAGCAGTATGCCTCATCTCTGTTGGATTTAAGAATGTACCTGTTGATGATGACAAGCAGCAGGCACAAGCCGTGATTGCAGAGATGAACCGTTGTCGTCAGAATCCAAAAGAATATGCTGAGACTGCCTTGAAGAAGCACTTGGCGTGTTTTGTCAATGAGACCACCTTTCGTGATGCTAACGGAATTTCGATAGTAACAATTGAGGGGCGCAAGCGTGTACAGGAAGCCATCAATGAGTTAAAGGGAATGCAGCCTGTAGGCCCCCTTACTTACGATGAGAATCTGGCCAATGCAGCTCGTTTCCATTGCGCAGACACAGGTCCTTCCGGCCTTACTGGTCACGATAGTAGCGATGGTACAAGTATGACTGACCGCCTCATGCGTTTTGTGAAGGATAGAATGAATTGGGGTGAGAATATCCACTATGGTAACTCCAATGCAGAAGACATTGTAGTCAGCCTGGTCGTCGATGATGGTGTGCCAAGCCGTGGCCATCTGAAAAACATCATGGATAGTACATACTGTCGTGCAGGTGCTGCCATCGGCCCTCACAAGACTTATCGGTTTATGTGCGTCATTGATTTCTCTAACTAAAATAAAAACGAAAAATCTTATGTATGAACTGAATGAATTGTATCATTGGCATTCAGCGAAGAAAAGCTGGTACCGTAGCATAGCATTGATAATTATTACAGTAATCTTTACGATTTATTTTGTGAAGATGGGGTTATTCGATTCTTTTTGGAATCTTTTGATTTGTTTTATTGACAATGCTGTTAATGTTGTCTCAAAAGAAGGGTGGGCTAATTGGATAACTGCCTTTGCCACATCTTTAGCTGTGTATTTTGCTTATCGTGCATATAGGCAGTCGCTAAAGGCACGAAAGAGTGCTGCTTTTAGTACTCTTTTTGCCCAGTTGATAGAAAATCATAAATCTATCTTTGGGAATAAGGAGAATACGAAATCTTCTTTCGTTTCTCTATTTAATCATTTCAAGGACAAAATTGATTCACTGAAATCAGAATCTATCGGTTCTGATTTTGTTGAAGATATATATAACGAAGGGCTGGGGGATGACACCTACTTCTGCCATTGCTTCAAGTATGTTTATTACGAGATAAAGACAGTCTTAGATGAAAAATCCTTAGACGATGGCGAAAGAAAGCATTATATAGGCATCGTTCAGGCAAGTATGACTTACGATGAATTGTTTTGCTATTTCATCAACCTATTGCAGCATTTCTCTAAAAAAAGATGGAGGTGTGAAGATAAGTCTTTTATGAAAGGGCTGAAGAAAAATGATTTCTTTAAAAATCTAACGGAAGGTCATAATGAAACGTATAAAAAGTTGATAAAAGATTTATATATTAAAAGTAGCAATGACAAGGATCATAAGACACAAATAGTTATAGAGCGTATAATAAAGAAAGATTACTTCTTGCACTAAACGATAATGTATATAATGCAACACACAAGAAATGCTCCGCTATATCCTACGTAAAGTTTGAAAGAATAGCGGAGCATTTATAAAATATTATGATGTATAAATATTTACCTTTATCTCTATTGTATCAATCTTGTCTCTTATTTCTTCTATAATATTTATCTTGTCTTGTATAATTCCAAGCAAATAATCATCGTTCATCTTTATAACAGTCGGGAGTTTTTCATTTAAACAAAGTAGTGCATCTTCGATATATGTAGATAATAGGCTTTTTTCATCTATAGTCATATAATCTAAGCGATATTCCTTATTATCGAGGCGATTCATAATACTATCATATATTATATTTATACGTGAATTTAATAGATCTATGACATCTAATGTTTTATCATTTACTCCTGTACTTGACAAAGTTATATCAAATATTATCGTATGATTATATAAAGATTCTATCCTGTTTAATAAATTGTTGTAGTTCGTAGAGTGACTATAAAATGACGTGTTATTGGTTTTGATCCATTGTATCTCCTTCTGAGTTTCGCTATTTAGTTTCTTCAATATTGGCATTTCTTTTTCCAAATTGGCATTTAACACACGCGTTTCTGTCATTAACTTCTCCATTTCTATTACCCTATCTGACACAAGAGCTATCAAAAGAGCAACAATTAATGAAATCAGATATGTGATGCCATTGGCACTAATAAGACCATCTGTATCTTTTAACGTGTCAATTGTCGAGGTAATATCTTCTGTAATTTGTTTTATCGGATTTGGATTGTTAATATTTACTGTTTGACTCATCTCGTTATGATTTCTTGCGTCCGAAGAGAATGCACTAATTTGAACAGGTTTTGATATGGTGTCTACGAATAATCCACTCCTGTTAAGGGAATCTAATGCTGCCGAATCAGCATACGCTTTTTTATGCGCATTGATTTCTGTAATAGCGCAGTCGTACACTTGTTTGTGGAAAACATATCGGTCATGAACAACTAATACGAGCATTAGAAAAATGAGAGTAATGATTATACGAACTAAATATTTCACAAATCTTTGCTCTCCGTTCTTTCTATATTTCTTGTATCTCATAGACATATCCTTTTTACAAAATCGACTACTTTCTTTTCAAACCCACTGTTCTTAAGAACTATCTTAAGCCCAGCAATCTCACTTCTAAACTCTTTCTTAAATTCATCAGCGTGTCGGGAGCAAATGATAGTCTTGGACTTAAGGGCATCTACTTTTTCTCGATTATCCCCTTCCCATTCGTAGTGTGCTAATGTACCCGACCACAAATAATGTTTCAAGAAAGCATAACCTTCTCTACGCTGATACTTTATCTTTTCTTCTTTCTGTAAGCCTGAATTGAGAATGCTCAAATCAACAACGAAGCAATCAAAAGGCCCGTTTTCTTCCACAGCTCCAATAGCTTCTGCTACGGTTCTGGCTCTTGTCAAGTCAAAAGATAGACCTAATTCCTTTTGAAGCATATTGAAGACACCGAGATCATCTTCAACAACCAACACTTTTTTACTCATAATAATATCTTACTATTTTAATTTAATGGAATGGAAACACAGAAAGTGTTTCTATAAGTTGAATCTGAAATACTCGAAGAAAAAACACGAGCATATTTAATAAATGCAGAATCGCATACAACCTCACTCTCTATTTTGTCGGAAATAAGTTTGAGAGAGTTGTCATATTTTTTTTGCTCCTCAGGAGAAGCCTTGCTTGCTAATTTGGAATTGTATTTGTAGTTCACTAATGCAGGAATATTATAGTCGCTAAGCCATTCGCTTCTATGTTTGACATCCCCACCATGTGCTTTGCATATTTTTTTAACAATATATAAGCCAATACCTGTGCCGCCGGACATTATTGTCGCATCCTCACTTCGCTCAAACAAGTTATAAATTCTATTGCCTTCTTCAATCTTTATCCCATAGCTAATAATTTCGATATGCATCATATTAGATTTTTTATCTACATCCAACTTCACGCGAATATGACTTCCTTCATAACCGTATTTGATTGCATTATCTAGCAAATTATTAAGAGCGTGGTTAAAATATTTTGCATCTATATTTGCATCTAAAGAACTCCATATCCTTTGATTAAAAACTATGTTTTTATGGCTGTCAAAGACTCGATTTTCTAGCATTTTAGTCAACTTGAATATCAGATCTGCTACATGTTCTGGCTTCTTGACTATATGAACTTTGGAATAGATAAGCGAAGAACCATAATTAATTTCTCGCAATTGATTGAGTAAATTCAGTACCTCACCCTTATACTTATTATATCTATCTTTATATATATAGTATTCTGAACCATATTCATTTAAAATCATCTTATCTGGTGCTACATACAAGTTTTTTGTAACCACATCAAGAGCTGGTAAAATAAAGTGAGCAGACTCATGCGCAGTCTCTTGGATAGTAGTCTCTAATAGTAGCTCCATCTTTGCGCTACGTATGTAGGAATAACATTCTAATGCAACAGAATAGAATTTTTTTAATGCTAATCTATAATTACAAAAGACTTTTACATTCTTTAGTTTTTTTAATTCTGCATCATGTCGCTTCCACACAATATACGCCACCTCCTGACCTGCCAACCAACCTGGCAACAAGACATCTTCTTCTACATTATATAGATTTCTTATTTTTTCACTTGCAGCTTCCAATATTTTCTCTTTTTGCTGTTCACCTTCAAGTATATCAACACCTTGCAGTTGCTTTAGGTCAAAATTGAAATCATCTTGCGCATCAAATTCAGCACCTGACCACCCGATTGGAATAAGTTTGTCGTGTGCAATATCAATTGGCAAGGCAAACATTCTGAGGAAGCTGTCATTGCCATTATCAAACGTATCCCTGATAGCACTGAAAGCCGTATTCAAATCTTGTGTAAATTTTGAAACTGCGGTTTGCTCTTTTATATTTATTTCTTTTACTCTTTCTCGAAAGGCTTCCTCTATGTCGGCAAATTTGCGATTGATATATCCATTATTTTTATGTTCAATTTTATCCTCTAGTTGCTTTTCAAAAATAATGATGCTTTCGATGATAGTCTTGGCCTTCTTTTCCCAGTCCCCAGCATTCAGTTTCTTTATGCGTGACAGGTTTTTGAAAAATTCGGAATCATTATTCTCCATTTTTGTTCGATGCCCACCAAATGATTTTTCCCTATCAAACGCTTCTCTTCCCATTTGACCCAACATCAGGCAGGCAATAACACGCCCTTGTAAATAGACCGGGAAAACATGCTCTTCGAATAAAGAATAACGACAAGCGTAATGCAGGCAAAACCTTTTTTGCCCATCAAATTCAAATGGTTCGTATTTAATCTTTTCTATATCATTCTTACGATTTTTATTAAACTCTGCGATTAGATCATCTAATCTTTTACGATACTCATCAGTGGTACGCTCAAGTTTATTCAGTTCTTTATCTGCAAATAAACCTACTATACTATCTTGTTTGAAACAATAGCTGGTATGGAGAGAATCGCATTTTCTAAAGATGTCACATAGTCGGCCATTGTTTACATACGTACCACTATCAATACGTATGATTTTCTTTCCTCGCTCGTCAAGTATTTCTTTGGTCTTGGGGTCTAATGGTTCGTTTAATATGACAGTCCCTTTTCGGGGATTTGTTGGTATTATTTTTTGGTTATTAGCACCTGGGTCGTGCGGAAGGAAATCCTTGGGTACAAACTGAAAAAGTGACACGGCATTTTTGATGTCTTCGTTCTGTGATAAGTCTGCAAGAAATCCACGGATGTAGAATGGGTTGTAAAGACCATCAGTGTTGTAATTCGCCGAATCTTCATTACATCCCTGTCTCAGACTCAGAAACGTAGGGGCAATGGGCCATTCTAGTATTTCAGTTTTAGATGAAGGATTTTTATCCAACACAGGGGCAGCCCCCTGTGGAGAGTTAGCAGTATTATCGTTTGATTCCATATTTTCAGTAGGTATCCAGTTTTCGCCTTCAAAGTTACGAAATATTTATCAAATACAGCCCCTTTTGTTGCAAAAAAATGCAAAAGAAGATGAAATTGGGAAAGAAATTGCCAAAAATGATACAGAAATGGTTTGTGATGGTGGAGATCCTGGAAACGAATGAGCCTAATTGTCTTTAATTTTGTTGCAAAATGTATCTCTTGTCGGCAGCGGTTGGGCTTGATGGACTGATGCAGAACTGATGCAAGTATAGACTTTGAGAGCACTTTTTTATTCATTCGTTTGGCTGTTATGCAATTATTTCGTATCTTTGCAATCGTAATGGCAGACAAACACCTATATATCATCAGTGGTCCGAACGGGGCTGGCAAGACTACGGCATCCATGACGCTGTTGCCGGAAGTGTGGCAGTGCCGCGAATTTGTCAATGCCGATGCCATAGCCGTGGGACTGTCGCCATTCAATCCCGACAGCATGGCCATCGAAGCAGGAAAACTGATGCTCAAGCGCATTGATGACCTGTTGAGTCAAGGCGAAACTTTTGCAATAGAAACCACATTGGCCGCCAAATCGTATGTGAACTTAATTCGGAGGGCAAAAGAACAGGAATACAGCGTTTCGCTCCTTTTCTTGTGGCTTGAATCACCAGAGAACGCCATTTGCCGCGTAGCACTTCGTGTCAGCGAGGGTGGTCACAATATCCCTGAGGACGTTATCGTCCGTCGATATTATGCAGGACTGAACAACCTCTTCCAACTGTTCATGCCAATCGTTGACTATTGGATGCTGGTGGACAATACACGTATACCAAGAGTGATTGTGGCGGAAGGTGGTGCTGAGGTGCCAGTTGTAATCAGAAACGTAGAACTTTATCAAATAATCAAAGGGTATGTCAAATAATGAGTGGAAAGCAATGAGCCGGACAATGAGTGAGGGACTCGCATGGGCTGAATACCAGATGGTGCGCAAAAAGGCTGAGCGAAATATGCAGACCATGCAGGGTACTCAGGAGGTTCCCGCAAAGGAGCTATTGGAAAAGCTCTACCATGAGACCGTTGGCTGACAATCCAGGCGAATTAGGGGCTGGTTTCTCCCCGGAGTCCATTAGTCGACAGCAATCGTGCGGGATGGACTGTGCTGATACTATCACTTCTGACAGAGTGCATGATTATGCAGTTGCCTTTTCGCTTTTATGACAATTGATTTCGACCTGTTGCTGTTGAAAGACGTTGAAAACCGCGATTAAGCGAGAGTCATGCAAGCTTGCTTGCACATAGACTTACAGCATCTTAGTCGTCTCTTGCGTCATTCACGGTGCTTCCAGTAAGAAACATGCCTGTTTGCACTTGAATTCTCGAGAGAATTGAGGCGTAAAGTATATCTTTGCCAATGGCAAATAGTATTCTAACCGTTCAATTCTCTCGAGAATTTATCTAAAAATCGGCTTATTTCCGCTGGCAACCTGTCACCCTTCTGTCACCCTTGTCACCCTCTGAAAAGGGTGCAAACGCCCTGTTTATCGGCATTCTGACACCCTGTCACCCTTTTCTGTGAAAATACTAGTAGGGGATAGCCTCTCTGTTCTAACGGGAGGGGTATCTTTCTTGGTTGTAAGAGGTTTTACTGCCACAGCGCTTCATTCCCCCATGAGGTCGGAAATCCCATCAGCACAAAATTGACAATGGGATATTTCAACAGCAGAGCCTTGAAGTTAGCAACAATCCTCAATAATAATCCCTCGCTCATGCAGTGTTTTTATCTGCTCGGCGAGGGAAATGGCTTGCTTAGTATATCTCATACACTTATCTTCATAAAAAACGAAGTCCCACCCTGGTGCACTGGCCTTGCGGACGAGAAGTGTGGTGGGATTTATCACTGCAAAGATACGACTTTTTTCTGAATCTGCAAGCAAAATCTCTAAAATTCTTATCGAAAACAGGTTTTTTTGTGAAATTCGGGCAGAAATTGACAGAAAAGATACAGAAAATGCTCTTTTTGTTCCTGCATGATTATGCAGTTGCCTTTTCGCTTTTTAGGACAAATGATTTTTGCAAAATAGAGAAGAGGGAGTGAAGAGTGAAGAATGAAGAGTGAAGAATTGGCTACCGCACTAGATTCTTTGCTGCCTGATGCGGTAGCCGCTCGGCCTTTGGACGCTTGCAAGGCAAGAAATTCTTCACTCTTCACTCTTCATTCTTTACTTTTGCTCTTCATTCTTCACTCATTATACCTTCATTCTTCACTCATTACATCTCCATGCTATAGACTTTACACTTTGATTTACGTGTAATCACACTGTGATGAATGTGGCATGACGGTGTGATCAATGTTTCGTCAGGGTGAGATGAATGCTCCGACAGGGTGTAACGAATGCTTAGACGAGGCGTAAAGGATTATACGACAGCGGTGCAGATAGGTGGTTTTAGAAGGAGTAGAAAGATAAGTGATTGAAGATTAGTTGCTTACGTGAAGGCTTCAAAACTCGCATATTTCCGACCAAATCCCGTCTTGCTGATTTCCATTCGATTCTCGCGCTTTTTCGTCGGATAATTATGCGGTATTTTCATGCAAGTAGTCAAGGCTAAATAGTAATTAATCAGGCACCAAAAAAGGGAACCTGATTGGCTCCCTTGACGTGCTTTCGGTGATCCGCTTGGGGTTCGAACCCAAGACCCCAACATTAAAAGTGTTGTGCTCTACCGACTGAGCTAGCGGATCTTTCCAACCCTTAGATTTCCTTTAGATTTCTGAAAGGCGGGTGCAAAGGTACGATGTTTTTTTGAATTGGCCAAATTATTATGGGAAAAAATTCGTTAGTCTCGATAAAAATGGCTACCTTTGCACCTTTAAAACTTGACTTTTCGCAAATTATAGGCAATGGAGCAGAAACAACGCACATTCGAAATACGCACTGGCGGCGACCGCGGGCTTTGTCGGGCCGCCATCGGACGCCAGGACCGCCAACTGAACACTTACGACTGGCTGGCCGACGTGCCGGGCAATGCCGACACGACCGACTTGGTGGAGGTGCAGTTTAAGCATACCCGCAAGGGCTACTATCATAACGTGAACCGCCTGCCGCTGAAAAAGGGCGACATCGTGGCCGTAGAGGCCAGCCCGGGCCATGACATCGGGGTTGTGACGCTTACCGGCCGGTTGGTGGAGCTGCAGATTAAGAAGGCCAACTTGAAGTCGGAGGACGACATCAAGCGCATCTACCGTCTGGCCCGTCAGATTGACATGGATAAGTATCGTGAGGCCAAGGCCCGTGAGCACGAGACGATGATTGAGAGCCGCGAGATTGCCAAGAGCCTGGACCTGAAGATGAAGATTGGCGACGTGGAGTTCCAGGGCGACGGGCAGAAGGCCATCTTCTACTACATTGCTGACGAGCGCGTGGACTTCCGCCAACTGATCAAGGACTTGGCCGCCGCGTTCCACGTGCGCATTGAGATGAAGCAGATTGGTGCCCGTCAGGAGGCCGGACGCATTGGTGGAACGGGGCCCTGTGGCAGGGAGCTTTGCTGCGCCACGTGGATGAAGAACTTCATCTCCGTGTCGACGGCTGCCGCCCGCTTCCAGGACATCTCGCTCAACCCGCAGAAGCTGGCCGGTATGTGTGCTAAGCTGAAGTGCTGCCTGAACTATGAGGTGGATGACTATATTGAGCACGGACGGCTCCTGCCCAGCCGCGAGGTGGTGTTGCAGACGATGGATGCCGACTACTTCCTCTTCAAGAGCGACATACTGGCCGGACTCGTGACCTATTCCACCGACAAGCGCCTTGCTGCCAACTTAGAGACCATCACGGCTCAGCGGGCCAAGGAGGTGATTGAGATGAACCGCCGGGGCGAGAAGCCGGAGTCGCTACAGCCCAGCGACCATGCCAAGGAACAGCAAGGGCCTGTTGACCTGCTGGCCGACGGCGATATACACCGCTTTGACAAGAGCAAGAAGAAAAAGAAGAAGAAGCCGACCCAGAAACCTCAGCCTGTACAGGCGAAGCAACCGGCCCAGCCCAAGCAGCCGGCTCCCCAGCCCAAGAGCAAGCCGGCACCGCCTGCGCCTAAGGCTCCCAAAACAGACAAAAAGCCCAAGGAGAATGAACCGAAAGCGTAATATACTGATGCTCATGATTACGGTTGCACTGGCTTTGGCCGGTTGCAACCGTAAAACCATTTACAGCCACTATGAGCATACGCCCATCGGTGGCTGGGAGAAGGTGGACCACCTGTCGTTCACGCTGTCGCCCGTGCCGGAGAGTGGCGACTTCAGCGAGGAGGTAGGACTGCGCATCAATGGTGCCTACCCGTTTATGGGGCTTACGCTGATTGTTGAGCAGCAGACCTGGCCTTCGGGCTACATGCGCAGCGACACCCTCTCCTGCAACCTCATTGATGAAGACGGTACCATCCTAGGCGAGGGAATCAGTTTCTATCAGTATAACTTCCCGCTGAGCAATATCACCCTCTCTAAGGGCGACTCGCTTCATGTCAGCATACGTCATAACATGAAGCGCGAGATTCTGCCCGGCATCTCCGATATTGGACTGACACTCCGCAAGGCTGATTAAATTGCTACTCGAAATAGAAGGTGAGCACAATCATCTTGGAGTGGATTGAGGAGATGCTCTTGGCGTAGGGCAGGTCGTTAGCGTTGCGCAGTTCATTGATGTGATTCTTGTCCAGTGAACTGCTGAGTCCGTAGCAGAACTTCAGCTCAGGAATCAGTTTGAAGAAAGGCAGATAGAAATCGCAGCCCAGTCCCACTTCCAGCATCAGTTCCGTTCGCTTCAATGCCACGTAGTCCTGGTTCTTGCCAGCAAGGTTCAGCATGGGCGTCAAGCCCCCCATGATGTAGGGGCGGTAGTTGTTGAAGCGTTCGGCAGAGAATTTCAGGTCGACGGGAACCGAGATGTAGGTGTTCTTCAGGTCCTGTGATATTTCGAGCGGCTTACCGCTCTCGTTCATTTCCAATAAGTTGCGAAACAGCAGGTGCTTCTGTCCGAAGTGCATGGAGGGGCAGAAGCGTAGCGAGAAGTGCCTGCTCAGGCGCATGTCGGCCAGTACGCCCACGCTGAAGCCCGGGTTCCATGTATCCACATCGCAAAGCACGCTGCCCTCCATCTGTCCGCCCTCGGGCAGGTCGATTGTCTGCGGGCCCACGTTTGTCATCTCGGCATCCTGCATGTTGAAGCCTAAGCTGATGCCGAAGTGCAGGGGGCGTAGGTCGATGTAGGGCTTGTTCTGCACGACTCTTCGCTGTGCGGTCATGGGAACGACCGCACAGAACCACAAGAGAAGAGATAGGATTCTGTACTTCATATTCATCTATAATAACGGAAATTCCCGTCGCTTATTATGCCGGAATTTATTTCGACGACGTATAAATTGCAAAAATAAATACCAAAAAGTGAGTATATGTCGGAAAAAGTCATTACCTTTGCATCATCAAAAATTAGTATTTAATAACCATTTAAACATTTTTAGAACTATGGCATATGTAATTGGAGACGACTGTATCTCTTGTGGTACATGCGCAGGTGAGTGCCCCGTTGAGGCTATCTCTGAGGGTGCTGAAAAGTACGTAATCGACGCTGATGCTTGCACGGAGTGTGGCACATGCGCAAGCGTTTGTCCTTCTGAGGCTATCAGCCTTGGCTAATTGCTCGATTAGCTTCATAAACCAAATCGACAAAGGTTCCTCTCTGAGGAGCCTTTTTTCGTGTTGTCCTTTGTCGGACTCATTATATTTATGTATCGAGTATGTAAATATGTCTAAAAACTTGACAAAAATAGTCTAATTATTCAAATTTCTTTTCAAAAAGCAAGGCTGCTTGCAACTTTATGTGTATCTTTGCCACCCAAACAGACAAAGATACATAGCGATGATTAAACTTCGTGACATCAACAAGACTTACTACGGAGCGCAGCCGCTCCATGTGCTCAAGGGCATCGACCTCGACATTGGCGAGGGCGAGTTTGTGAGCATCATGGGCGCGAGCGGTTCGGGCAAGTCGACGCTGCTGAACATCCTGGGCATCCTCGACAACTACGACTCCGGCACCTACGAGCTGGGCGGGGTGCTCATCAAGAATCTTTCGGAGACCAAGGCCGCTGAATACCGCAACCGCATGATAGGCTTCATCTTCCAGTCGTTCAACCTCATCGGGTTCAAGACCGCCGTGGAGAACGTGGAGCTGCCCCTGTTCTATCAGGGCGTGTCGCGCAAGAAGCGTCACCAGATGGCCATGGACTATCTGGAGCGGCTGGGGCTTACGGACTGGGCCACCCACTATCCCAACGAGCTTTCTGGCGGACAGCGGCAGCGAGTGGCCATTGCACGCGCGCTCATCACCCGGCCCCGCATCGTGCTGGCCGACGAGCCCACGGGTGCCCTCGACTCGAAGACGAGCATTGAGGTGATGGAACTCCTGAAGAAGCTCAATGCCGAGGAGCATATCACACAGATTATCGTGACCCACGACCCGACCGTGGCCGAACAGACCAACCGCATAATCAGGATCAAGGATGGAGTTATTGAATGAAATCTGGCAGACGGCGCGGCGCAATAAATTGCGCACGACGCTCACGGGCTTTGCCGTGGCGTGGGGCATCTTCATGATTATCGTGCTCCTGGGTGCCGGCAACGGACTCATCAACGCCGTGACGCAGTCGAGCAACCGCTTCCTGACCAACTCCATGCGCGTCTATGGCGGATGGACAGATAAAGCCTACCGAGGCATGAAGGAGGGGCGCAGCATCACGCTGAGAAGCAACGACCTGCTGGCTACGCAGACGGAATTTAGCGACCACATCGACGATGTGGGAGCCGAAATCAACCAGTCGGCCATCATCAGTTTAGGCAAGGAGTATGTCAGTTCCTCGCTCTGCGGTGTCTTTCCTAATAACATACGTATTAATAAGCGGGAGATGCTGTGCGGCCGCTTCGTCAACGAGATAGACATACGCGAGCGCCGGAAGGTGGTCGTGCTCAGTCGCTCGCAGTCCAAGGAACTGCTCAACTCTTCACACTCCTCTCTCCACTCTCCTCTTTCCACTCTCCACTCTCCTCTCTCCACTCTTATCGGCAAACACGTCAATGTGGGCAACATCGTCTTCAAGGTGGTGGGCATCTACAAGGACGACGAGAGCCGGGAGAACAACGAGGCGTTTACCGCCTTCACCACCGTGCAGACCATGTATGGACGGGGCAACGAGATGGGCAACATCGAGTTCTCCTTCCACGGACTGCCCACGGAGAAGGACAACGAGCAGTTTGAAAAGCGTTACCGCCAGCGTCTGAACGCCAACCACGAGGCCGCCCCCGACGACGAGAATGCCATCTGGATATGGAACCGCTTCACTTCGGCCATGCAGATGAACAAGGGCATGGGCATCATCCGCACCGCCCTCTGGGTGGTCGGTCTCTTCACGCTCCTCTCGGGCATTGTCGGCGTCTCGAACATCATGCTCATCACCGTGAAGGAGCGTACCCATGAGTTCGGCATACGCAAGGCCATCGGGGCCAAGCCGTGGAACATCCTGCGGCTCATCATCGTCGAGAGCGTCATCATCACCACCTTCTTCGGCTACATCGGCATGCTCCTCGGCATTGCCGCCAACGAGTACATGGATGCCACCATCGGCCACACGCAAATTGACTCCGGCCTGTTCAAGGCCACGATGTTTGTCGACCCCACCGTGGGTATCGACGTCTGTATCGAGGCCACCCTTGTGATGATTATCGCAGGCACCATAGCAGGACTGATTCCCTCGCTGAAGGCTGCCCGCATCCGTCCTATCGAAGCACTCAGAGCAGAATAAAGATGAGAATAGACTTAGATACCTACCGCGAGATTATCGACACGCTGACGAGGAACAAGAGCAGGAGCTTCCTCACCGGTTTCGGCGTGTTCTGGGGCGTGTTTATGCTCGTGGCCCTGATGGGGGGCGGGCAGGGCGTGAAGCAATTGCTCAACGAGAACTTTGAGGGCTTCGCCACCAACTCGTCGATGGTATGGGCGCAGCCCACGACCAAGGCCTACAAGGGCTTCCGCAAGGGACGCTACTGGTACATGGTCTATCAGGACGTGGAGCGGCTGAAGCAGCAAGTGCCCGAACTCGACGTCGTGGCACCCATGCTGGCCTCGAACGGCGGCACGGCCGTCTATGGCGACCGCAAATCCTCGATAACGGCTCAGGGAACCACCCCCGACTACCAGTACATCAACAAGCCGAAGATGTACTATGGCCGTTTCCTTAACGAGATGGACATGGCCCAGCGGCGCAAAGTGTGCGTCATCGGAAAGAAAGTCTACAAGAACCTCTTCCCCGGCGGCGGCGACCCCTGCGGCAAGAGCATCCGTATCGACGGCATTTACTACCATATCGTGGGCGTTGACTACAACATGTCCGAGGGCATATCGTTTGGCGAGAAGGGCACGACGGTCACTATTCCCATTACGCTGATGCAGCAGGCCTACCAGCGGGGCAATGCCGTCGACATGATAGCCGTGACGGGGCGGCCCGGCGTCATCATGAGTACCTTAGCACCGAAGATGCGAGACGTCATCGGGCGCGCACATACCATCGACCCGAAGGACGAGAAAGGCATCATGGTGTTCAACACCGAGGTGCTGTTCCAACTGTTAGACAATATGTTCCGGGGCGTCAACTTCCTGATCTGGCTCGTGGGACTTGGCACCCTGCTGGCCGGGGCCATCGGCGTGAGCAATATCATGATGGTCACCGTGCGCGAGCGTACTACCGAGATAGGCATACGCCGGGCCATCGGAGCCACGCCCCGCATGATCTTGTCGCAGATTATCTCCGAGAGCATTGTGCTGACGCTCGTGGCCGGTATGAGCGGCATATTGCTGGCGGTGGCCGTTTTGCAGATGCTCGAACTGGCCAATACCGAGGACGGCATACTTCAGGCCCACTTCCAGGTGGGCTTCTGGACGGCCCTGTTCTGCGCCGCCGTCATTGCCGCGATGGGTGTCCTGGCCGGACTCGCACCCGCTGCCCGTGCCATGGCCATCAAGCCCGTCGATGCCATGCGCGATGAATAATGCTTCTTAATCCCAACCAATCATAGTAAATTCCAACAGTCATGAAAAAATACATCAAGCTCATCATTGCCGCCATCGTGGCGCTGATTTTCATCGGAACCTTTGTGTTCCTCTGGCAGAAAAGCCAGCCCAAGGAGATTGTCTACTCGGAGCTAACACCCGAAGTGAAGGACATCCAGAAGACCACCATCATCACCGGCACCATTGAGCCGCGCAACGAGGTGAACGTGAAGCCGCAGATTAGCGGTATCATAGCCGAGTTGATGAAGGAGCCGGGACAGACCGTTACTGCCGGCGAGGTCATTGCCAAGGTGAAGGTCATCCCCGACATGAGCCAGCTCTCCTCGGCTGAGAGCCGTGTGCGCCTCTCGGAGATTAACCTGCGCCAGGTGGAGACCGACTTCAACCGCTCGAAGGAACTGCACGAGCAGAAGCTTGTGAGCGACGAGGAGTTTGAGAAGGCCCGCCAGCAACTGCGTCAGGCTCGCGAGGAGAAGTCGGCTGCCGACGATGCCTTGCAGGTAGTGCGCGACGGTGTGAGCAAGTCGAATGCCTCGGCCTCCTCAACCCTCATCCGCTCCACCATCAGCGGCGTCATTCTCGACATCCCCGTGAAGGTGGGTAACTCGGTCATCAACTCCAACACCTTCAACGACGGTACCACCATTGCCACCGTGGCCAACATGGAAGACCTCATCTTCCGTGGCAACATCGACGAGACCGAGGTGGGCAGGCTTTCGGAAGGCATGTCCATGAAACTCACCATCGGAGCCTTGCAGAACCTTTCGTTCGATGCCACGCTGGAATACATCTCGCCGAAGGCCACGCAGACGAATGGTGCCAACCAGTTTGAAATCAAGGCTGCCGTGCGCCTGGCCTCGCTCAAGGAAAAGGATGCCGACAACCCCGCAGTCCTCGCCCAGTCGAGTGCCATCCGTGCCGGTTTCTCGGCTAATGCCGAAATCGTGCTCGATGAGGTGAAGCAGACCCTCTGCGTGCCCGAGAGTGCCATTGAGTTCAGTGGCGACTCGACGTTTGTCTATATAATAAAAGGTAAGGAGAAGGAACGCCAGTACGAGCGGGTGGCCGTGACTACGGGCCTGAGCGACGGCGTGAGCATTGAGATCAAGAAGGGCATCACGCTCCAGGACAAGGTGCGTGGCCCGCAGGTCATTACCGACGACAACAACGACTAAACCCCGTCAAGATGAAGATGAAACCCATCCCCTCCTTCCTCGTAGGCTACGGCTCTGCCGTAGCTCCCTCGTTCGCCCCCGCGCTGGCTCGCGCCCTCGCCCCCGCCCTTGCGCTGGCCCTTGCTTCCCTCCCCGCCGTTCCCGTCCGTGCCCAGCAGCCCTGGACGCTGGAGCAGTGCATCGACCATGCCGTGACCCACAACATCGTCATTCGCCAGCGCGAGAACCTGACCCGTCAGCAGGCCATCCAGCTCTCTACGGCCCGCAACAGCCGTCTGCCCGACCTGAACGCCTCGGTGGGGCAGAACTTCTCTTTTGGCCGCGGTCTCACTGCCGAGAACACCTATACCAACACCAACACCTCGTCGACCTCGTTCTCTTTAGGCACCAGCGTTCCCTTGCTCACGGGCAACCGTCTGCCCAAGACCATCGAGCTGAATCGGCTGAACCTCGAAGCCGCCACGCAGGACCTGGAGAAAGCCCGCAACGACATCCGTGTGCAGGTGGCCCAGCAGTACGTGCAGGTGCTCTTCGACATGGAGATTGCCGATGTGGCCAGCCGTCAGGTAGCCATCGATTCGGCTCAGTTGCATCGCCTCGAGGTGATGTTCGATGTGGGGCGTGCCAGCGAGGCTCAGGTGGTGCAGCAGCGTTCGGCCCTGGCCCAGAGCCAGCTCACTGCCACGCAGGCCGATGGCAATACCCGGCTGGCCCTGCTCTCGCTGAGTCAGTTGCTGGAACTGGAGAGTCCTGAAGGCTTCTGCATCGCCCGGGGGGGCGTGGACAGCTTGAAAGCCGGAGGTAATATCCTGCCTTCATCCCCTTCCGTAGACTCGTGTCCCATCCCTTCGCCCGATGCCATCTATGCCGAGGCGCTCGGCTTGCGCCCGGAGATTCAGGCAGAGCAGTTGCGACTGAAGGGTTCGGAGGCCAGCATTGCCATTGCCCGCAGCGCACTCTATCCGCAGCTCTCGTTCAGTGCCGGCCTGGGCAGTAACTACTACAAGACCTCGGGCTTCCAGGCCGATGCCTTTGGCAAGCAGCTGAAGAACAACTTCAGCCAGTACTTAGGCTTCAACCTCAGCATCCCCATCTTCAACCGCTTCTCCGTGCGTAACAGCATCCGCAGTGCGAAGATTGACCGCGAGAATCAGCAGCTGTCGCTCGACAACACGAAGAAACAGCTCTACAAGGAGATTCAGACGGCCTATTATAACACCGTGACTGCCCAGCAGAAACTGTTTAGCAGCAAGGAAGCCCTGCAGAGCAGCAGGGAGGCCTTCCGACTGATGCAGGCCAAGTATGAGGTGGGAAAGGCCACGTCGACCGAGTTCAACGAGGCTCGCACCAGCATGCTGAAGTCTGAGAGCGACTTCACCCAGGCTCGTTACGAATATCTCTATCAGACCGCCCTCATACAGTTCTATCGCGGCAAGCCGCTGCGCTTCTAACGCTTCGCGTCTGACAGAAAACCAGATAAAACAAGAAAAAACCAAATAAAACCAAGAAGAACGGTGGTTTTATTTGGTTTTTTCTTGTTTTTAGAATGTTACTTCACTAACACCTTGCGCACGCTTCCGTCGGCATTGACGATGATGTTCAGGCCGCGCTGCGTGTTGCTCTGGCGCATGCCGCTGAGGCTGTAGATGCTCTTGCTGTCAGCGGCGTGCTGCTTCTCGGCCACTTCCTCAATACCGTCGATGAAGGAAGACGGGTCGATGCCGAGGATGTAGATGTCGTAGTAGCCGGCCTTCGAGCCGCCATTGGCGATGCGGGTACGCACATAGACCTCGTCGGTGCCCGTATAGACGCGCACGAACTTCTGGTAGAGGCGCTGCCCCTTGTTCAGCACGCAGGTGTCGCCAATCTGGTTCCACTCCGTCAGCACGGCGTCGCCGTCGATGTCGCTGCCCGTCTCAAACACGCACATGGGGCCTGTGCCGCTGTTGCCGTTAGAGATATAGGAGACGATGGCGAAGGGACCCTTGAACTTCTTCGTGGTGTAGATCATGGCACTACGCGGGTCGGTGCTGGTGTTCCACTCGCTCAGGTTCACGTAGAAGTCGGTGACGGGATATTGCTCCTGCAGTTCGAACTCGTCGACCGTGGCGGGGTTGTAGGAAGAGCCTACGCCCACGTCCTTGCCCGGCTTGATGGTAATCTCGGTGCAGATGACCTGGCCGCGCGAACGTACTGCCCAGCCGTTCTGGAAGTCGAACTTCTCCTCGGGATTCAGCGGGTAGGTGGCAATCTCGTCGCCCGTCTCGGGATCGGTGGTGATGGTAGGCTCGGCAGCGGTGTCATAGTAGGAATAGGCCGTCTTCGACTTACCCCAGCTGAAGAAGTAGGCCACCTTCGAGTTCGAGTCGCCGTTGGGCTTCTCCTCGGCATCGTAGAGCAGGCTGTAGTAGGGATCCTTGGCGGCATCCATGTGGGCCAGGGTCTCGGTGAACACGAGCGGTGTCTGGATGGCCACCTCCTGCTGGGCCGGCTCCGAAGCAACGAGCACGCTGCTGGCGGCAAAGGCGGTGATGGTCTTCTGGGTCATCAGGGTGATGGGACCCGTGTACTTCGACGACTTGGTGCTGTCGGTCGAAGCCTCATAGTTGTAGTAGATGTTCACGTCCTCGGCATTGCTGGCCAGCGTGACGATGCTGAAATTGCCGTTCTGCTCCACGCTGATAGTGGGCATGGGAGCCTGCTGCTTCAGGTCAATCAGTTGCTCGGCCACATCGCTCAGCAGGTAGCCTTCGCCCTGGGCCACGGCCTTCACGGTGACGTTGGCATCGGTGATGCTGATGGGCTCCGTATAGCGGGTGCTGCTGGCGGTGGGGTCAGAGCCGTCGAGGGTGTAGAAGATCTCGGCACCGGGCACGCCGCTCTTGATGGTGACCAAGGTCTGCATGTTCTTGTAGCTGAGCGAGAACGAGGGCTTCGGGGCCGGGCCTACAGCAGCCTTCGAGTTGATGAGCTGTGCGAGGGCATTGTCTAAGATGGCAGGCACCTTGTCGAAGGCGGGGATGTAGAGGTAGCCGTTGTGGGTCATGTTATGGGCGTGGATGGCAACAGCCTCGCTGCCCATGACGGTGGCCAGCACCTGGTCGCTGGCAAAGAGACCTGCCAGCGTGACGGCCTGATACGAGCTCTCGGTCAGTTCCAGTCCGAGCAGGCCGTCGCCCTCAATCACGTCGAGTCCGCGGAACAGGGCGTTGCCTGCGGTAGTCGTCACGTCGGCATACGGAGTCTCCGAGTCGGCGGTGGTGCCCATGCCCCATGCCTCGTAGAGGGCGGGGTTCAGGTTCAGCACGGGAACGAAGGGACGGATGTCCTTCAGCGAGGCAATGGCCTCGGCATTGGTCAGCGACGGGCTGATGACAATGGCGTCGTAAGCCGAGACAGCATCCTGGGCGAGGATACCCGTGGCCTCGACAGGCTCTACGGTGTACAGCTCGCTGCCGCTGATGGCTGCATAGCCGGTCTCGGCCTCGATGGAGCCGTTGTAGAGGTAGGCCACCTTTGACTTCTGCGAGTTGTCGCCCACCTCGATGCTATAGAGGTGGCAGCCATTGGTATTGTAGACTTGGATGTCCACGGTGCCGTCGGCATTAGTCGTGGCACCCTCGGGCAGCGTCCAGCCCTCTTCCCAGGTGTAGGTATCCAGTGCGGTGGGGGTGAACGATTCGCCAATCTTCAGGGCATCGTTGGTGCATTCGCCGGCAAAGAGGCTTACGCCGCGTGAGTCACTGGGCTTGTGCGACTCGGCGGTGATGCTGATTTTCTGGCCTACGCGCACCTTGGGAATGATGAAGCAGTAGAGGCGGGCACTGGCACTCTTGGCGTTGCCGCCGCCAAGCCACAGGTACTGCGGTCCGGCATATTCGCCTAATGAGGTGGAAGGATAGTTCACGGCGATGGCCAGCGAACGGCGCGATGTGTAGGACGGGTTGAACTGCAGGCCGGCAGTCTCGGGGATGACCGAGCCGTTGGCTGCCAGTTCGCCGTCGATGAGGTTCTCGGCATACGACCAGTAGCAGTTGCCTGGTTGCGGGTTAGAGCCGTCGGCCTTTTCCACGTCCGACCAGGCTCCGCCGGTTACGCCCTTGGTAGCTTCCTCGGCCAGGTTGGCCACGGTTGCGGCACTCCAGTTGGTGAAATCCCATTTGCGATAGCCCTGTGCCTGTGCCAGCGTGGCTACGAGCACGAAGAGCATGCTGAGTGTAAACAGTTTTTTCATAAGTTTTGTAGTTTAGTGAGTTATAAAAAGATGGATTGAAAATTATCTGAAGTTCTTCAGTTCGTAGAGGGCGGGTAGGGCGCGGCCTGTGTTGTTGTCGAAGAGTCCGGCATTGTACCAGCCTTCCTTCAGCGCACCTGTGCAGCCCTTGGCGTTGGCCTCGGGATACCACCACGACAGTCCGTTGACCAGCGTGTGCTTCTTCAGCAAGTCGATGAGGTCGGCGATGAATTTGCGCTGTCCCTCGGCGGTGTAGGGGTATAGTGACGTATAGTTATAGGTGGTGCCGCCTATCTCATATTGCGAGGGGTAGCCCGTCTCTACGATTTGTATCGGCTTGCCATAGTTCTTTGCCTCAAGCTGTTGGAGTGCGGTCTCAAGCTGGTTCATGGAGCCGTGGAAATAGGAGTAGTAGCTCAGTCCGATGATGTCGTAGTCCACGGCAGCCGTCTTTAGGCGGTCGAAAAAGTCGGTGAGTACGTCGGGTGCGGCTACCCGTTCGCTGTGGATGATGATCTGGGCGTTGGGGCACACCTCGCGGCAGGCCTTGCCCGCTTGCCTGAGCAGGGTGGTGAAGCGCGTCCAGTTGGCCGCCGGGCTGTTGGTGTAGCAGCGGTTGACCTGGTTTTTCTCGGTTTCGGCCTTCGTGCCCCACATCATGCCGTAGCTGATCTCGTTGCCCGTCTGGATGAAGTCGGGCGTGGCGCCAGCGGCCACCATCTGCTGCAGGCAGTCCTTCGTATAGTCATAAATCTGGGTGTAGAGCTGGTCGTTGGTCATCGACTTCCAGGCATCGGGTGTCCATTGTTTGCCGGGGTCGGCCCACGTGTCGCTGTAGTGGAAGTCGAGTAGCAGCTGCAGGCCGGCATCCTTGATGCGTTTGCCCAGTTGCCTGACATAGTCAAGATTCTGTATGACACATTTGTCATTGTCCTTCGAAGGGTCTACGAACAAGCGCACGCGCATGGTGTTCCATCCCTGTTGCTTCAGCCAGGCCAGCATGTCGCCCGTGGCCTTGCCGTCCTTGTCGAGGTATTGTGCATGCTGTGCCTCGTACTCGCTGAGCATAGAGATGTCGCCGCCCACGAAACGGCTCTCACTCACGGGGGGATTTGGTGTGTCGGGGGTAGTGGGCGTGTCGGGAGGAGTGGGATCTTTTGGCTCCTGTTTTGTGGTGTCGGTTTGTTCCGTGTTCGTGTTGGGCTTGACAGGTGTGGGCTCGTCGTCGTCGCCACCACATGCGGCAAAGGTGCTTACCACGCAGAAAGCCAGTAGTAGTAAAAAGAGTTTTTTCTTCATTTTAGTAGAGATTAGTGTTTTGTTAGTGTCTGTTTTTATCGGCGTTTTGCCCTTTGCTCGCGGTACTTCGCCTTCTGTTTGGCCGAGCCGCTGCCGTGTGCCCCGGTGATGTATTGTTTCTTCTTGGCCTTGGTCTTCACCTTTCCTTCGTTCGGGTCCTTGCGTTCGCCGCCCCGTCCGAAGTTGATGCCATTCATGAGAATGTTCTGAAAATCGTCTTCCATAATGCTTCTTGAAGACAACTTAAACAACACAGACAGCTGTTGCCGCATACCGGCAGAGCCGGAGTTGTCATTGTTGTTTGTGCTGTTTAAGTTGTATTTGTTATATTTTTAGTGATGGAACAGGCGCACGCCCGTGAACGCCATGGCGATGCCATACTTGTCGCAGGTCATGATGACGTGGTCGTCGCGCACGGAGCCTCCGGCCTGGGCAATGAACTCCACGCCGCTCTTGTGGGCACGCTCAATGTTGTCGCCGAAGGGGAAGAAGGCGTCGCTGCCCAGGGCCACGCGGGTGTTCTTGGCAATCCATTCCTTCTTCTCGGCCAGCGTGAGCACCTCGGGCTGGCGGGTGAAGAACTGCTGCCACTGTCCGTCGCGCAGCACGTCGTCGTGCTCGTCCTCAGAGATATATACGTCGATGGTGTTGTCGCGGTCGGCACGGCGTATGCCCTCCTTGAAGGGCAGTGCCATCACCTTCGGGTGCTGGCGCAGCCACCAGATGTCGGCCTTCTGTCCGGCCAGGCGGGTGCAGTGGATGCGGCTCTGCTGTCCGGCGCCTATGCCGATGGCCTGTCCGTCCTTCACGTAGCACACCGAGTTCGACTGCGTGTACTTCAGCGTGATGAGGGCGATAATCAGGTCGCGCATGGCCTCGGGGGTGAACGTCTTGTTCTGCGTGGGGATGTTCTCGAACAGCTTGGGGTCGTCGAGCTTGATCTCGTTGCGGCCCTGCTCGAAGGTCACGCCGAACACCTGCTTGCGCTCCACGGGGTCGGGGCGGTAGTTAGCATCCATCTTGATGACGTTGTACGTGCCCTTGCGCTTCTCGCGCAGAATCTGCAGGGCCTCGTCGGTGTAGTCGGGGGCAATGACGCCGTCGCTCACCTCGCGCTTCAGGATCAGGGCCGTGGTCTTGTCGCAGGTGTCGCTCAGGGCCACGAAGTCGCCGTAGCTCGACATGCGGTCGGCACCGCGGGCACGGGCGTAGGCCTGGGCAATGGGCGAGTCGTCGAGTCCCTCGATGTCATCCACGAAATAGATCTTCTTCAGCGTGTCGCTCAGCGGCAGGCCCACGGCGGCACCGGCAGGGCTCACGTGCTTGAACGAGGCGGCAGCGGCCATGCCCGTTGCGGCTTTCAGCTCTTTCACCAACTGCCAGGCGTTCAGCGCGTCGAGGAAGTTGATGTAGCCGGGACGGCCATTGAGCACCTCGATGGGCAGTTCCGATCCGTCGTGCATCAGGATGCGCGACGGCTTCTGGTTCGGGTTGCACCCGTACTTCAGTTCCAGTTCTTTCATGATTACAAATAGTGTTGATGCAATTTTGCTGCAAAGTTACGCATTTTCCATGATATATCCTCATTGGCCTAAAGTTTTTTCTCCTCCTCGTTGGCTAAATGATTCTTTTTTTATACTTTTGCAATGGATTTATCATTTATTTTGTATGAAGAATGAAGATATAGACCAGCAGATGCTTCCCGAGAAGTAATCGTGGTACTATAAGAATAACAACAAAATGTAGTTTTTTTATGGCAGAAGAAAGATTCTATCCTGTAGGCATACAGAGCTTTGAGACCATACGGAAAAAAGGTATGGTATATATAGACAAAACAGCCTATGTACACCAATTAGTGAATAAAGGCTATTACTATTTCCTGAGCCGCCCGCGTCGCTTCGGCAAGTCGCTGCTGTTGAGTACCATGCAGGCTTACTTTGAAGGGAAACGCGAATTGTTCGACGGCCTTTATATTGGTGAGCATGAGCGGGAGTGGACGAAGCGCGAAGTGCTGAAGATTGACTTCAGCAACGGTAAGTACTTCACGCTCCATCATCTTCAGGCTGCCATCAATATGATGCTCTCCGACTTTGAGGAGCGATATGGGGTTACGCCATTTGAAGGGGCGACACCCGGCACGCGCATGACGAAGATTATCCAGGCGGCCTATCAGCGGTCGGGTACGGAGATTGTGGTGCTGGTCGATGAGTACGACGCTCCGCTCTTCGACTCGGTGTGCCATCCCGAGGAACGCCACATCATGCGGCAGACCATCCGCGACATGCTCAGTCCGCTGAAGGGGCAGGGGGCGCTCATTCGCTTTGTGTTCATCACGGGCATCACCAAGTTTTCGCAGATGAGCGTGTTCAGCGAACTAAACAACCTGCAGAACATCTCCATGCTGCTCCAGTATGAAGGCATTTGTGGCATTACCGAGGAAGAGCTGACCACTGTCATGCAGCCCGACATAGAGCTGTTTGCCCAGAACACGGGCGTCAGCTACGAACAGGCTCTGGCCGAACTGAAGGACATGTATGATGGCTATCATTTTGCTGAGCGTATGACAGATGTCTACAATCCGTTCAGTCTGCTCTATGCCCTTAACAGTTGGAAGGTGGACAGCTACTGGTTTGCCTCAGCCACGCCCACGATGATGATTGAGCTGATGCAGCGGCAGCGGATAGAGATGGACGAACTGGAAGGGGTGGATACCAGTTCCGACGGCTTCGACACGCCTATCGGCGAGAACATCACCGACGTGGTGCCGCTGCTATTCCAGAGTGGCTACCTGAGCATCAAGGACTACGATGCGGAGACGAAGACCTATACGCTCGGCTTCCCTAACCGCGAGGTGCGCACGGGGTTTGCCCGCACCTTTTATAAATATGTGTCGGGCGATTATGCCACGGGGCGCGATAAGCTGCGGCAGGCCTACATCCGTTTCCGTCGTTCCGGCGACATAGAGCCTTTCCTGCAGACGCTACGCCTGTTCTTTGCCGGCTATCCTTATTCGCTCAACAACAATAACGAACGTCATTACCAGTCGGTGCTCTACACCCTCCTCGTTGCTTTCGGGGCCGATGTGGAGGCTGAACGTCAGACGGCCAATGGACGCATGGATATCGTGCTGCGCATGCCGAAGGCTGTCTATGTCATCGAACTGAAATATGGTCACAGTACCGAAGAGGCCGCCGAACAGCTGCAGCGCAAGGACTATGCCGCTGCCTTTGCCTTCGATGGTCGCCCGGTTATCCAGGTGGGCATCAACTTCAGCCGTGACGAGCGCACGGTGACGGAGTGGCAGGTGACGTATTAGTCATGATGATGGAATGGGCGAGCATAGCTCGGGAGTGGGAGTCGCCCGTACTCACGGATACCCTCCTCTCAATGATGTTGGGGCACTCTCATTCTTGCGTCCATATAGTAGATTCCAATACCAGGTCGTCTTTTTTACGAGTAACAAGCTATCCCCTACTACTATTTTCATCGAAAAGGGTGACAGGGTGACAGAATGCCGATAAACAGGGAGTTTGCACCCTTTTTGAAGGGTGACAAGGGTGACAGAAGGGTGACAGGTTAACAGAGGAAGTAAACCGGATGCAGATCAATTCTCGGGAGAATTGAGCAGCAAGTATGCTGTTTGGCATAGGTAAAGATGCTCTTTACGCTTCAATTCTCTCGAGAATTTAAGTGCAGGTAGGCATGATTTTTATCGGAAGTACCGTTGATGTCGCAAGAAGCGACAAAAGTACTGATAAATCAGCCCCCACAGTCGCTGTTATGCAATAGCACGGAAAGCGTGATTCCTGTCACCTTCTGCCACCCTTGTCACCCTCCGAAAAGGCAAACGCCCTGTATATCGGCATTCTGACATCCTGTCACCCTATACAGAAAAAACATAGTATGTCCCCGACTATTGAGCGTTTACCACTTTTCGGTCGTACACTTGAATTCAACCTTACAAGGCGAATATATTCGATGATTTCTTGTAGGCAATAGCAGATTGTTTTATATTTTATCTGTTATTGTTCAAAATAACATTCTTTTTTTTGTTAGTTCATTTTTTTTTCGTAATTTTGCCACATCGCTTCTCACCCCAATAGGGTAAGGGAACGGTCTTATATATGAGAAAGACGTTTTCGAACGTCTGTCGTTGTGCATTTTGAACTTCGCAAAACCCAAAACCACAACAGGCAGATGATAACCGAGACGTCTATGTAGTACGTATCTATATTCTTTGCATATGGTGCGTACTGACATGGACTAACTGCGTTGTCTATCCTCTGTGGTAAGGAAATGCGAAGGCTCAAGATGCCAGGGTAGGCGAGAGAACAGACACCTACGCCTTTTTTATATCGTAAGCGGAACCAGAACTATAGATTAACAGGCCAGATTTGAGGTGTTTATTTGGTGGGACATAAATAGTATGGCAAGGATTTACTTTAAAACCCGCGATACTTTGCTGTCATTAGACTTGGAAACTATTGCCTTGGTACGAGCAGAAGGCAATTATACTCGTATCTATTATATCAATCAACATGAAATATTGTTGACTCTTGGTATAGGACGCATGGAACAAATCCTTTATGAAAGCAAATCAAGTAAATTCCATTTTGTACGTTTAGGACGTAGTATTATTGTTAATCATGCTTATTTTCAATTGATTGACCTGCAAAAACAGATATTGGAACTATCTGATAAAGGCCGAAATACTGTGAGAATCAATATAGCTAAACCAATATTGAAAAGTTATAAGGAGGCCATAGAAAAAAGTGTGATAATTGAACAGCAGCGTTTATATGAAAATAAAAATAGGTAAAGAAGGAGATCAGCCTTTTGCTATCAAAGCTTCAGGCGTGAGTCGTTTGCACGCTGTTGTTGACATTGATGAGGATAGAGGTACATGGACACTTACAGACTTAGATTCTGCAAATGGTACTTATATCCGTGAGGCCACAGGTGATTTTCGTCGTGTGAGCCAAATGGAGATTCATCCTATGACATTCATTTGTTTGGGGGGGGATAACAGTAAAGGTTGCTCGTTCTATGCTCGCCAATTGTTGGCACCAGGTGACTTCCATGATGAACTGCGTTTTATCATGTCAAAAGAAGATGAGTTTGATATACAACAGAGGAAGGTGGAACGCTACGTTACGGTATTGCGTTTAATTCAGACTATTGTTCCAATGGCTGTTTTTAGTCTCTCTATGCTACTTTGGAAAGAGAATGGAATGGGAAGCTATATGGTTAGGGCTGTTGGTGCTGCACTGCCCAGCATTATTCTTCAGTTAGTTTTCAACCCACAAAAGCGTTTATCAGATCTTAGGACTCAAGCCGACAAATTCAGACATTGCCCTAATCCCGAATGCAGTCATAAACTGCGTTCTCAAGATATACGAAACAGGGAATGCCCCTATTGCAATAAAATATAATGAATAGTTAAACTTTAAAAATAAAAAAATCATGAAAAGAGTATTAGTTTTTATCGCCTTGGTGGCCTTATTTGTGAGTACTGCATCGTCCCAAAAAACTTACGCATTGGTATGTGGCGTGTCTACCTATGATGATCCTATGGGCTATTGTCCTGATTTGGAATTTCCAGCAAAAGGAGCAAAAAGTATGAAGAAGGTTTATAATAAGATAGGGGCTGTCACAGTGGTACTTACCAGTAGGTATGTCGTTGCCGAGGTTGTTGCCGAGAAACTTGAATCTATTGTTAAGATTGCTCAGCCCAATGACAAGATTATTTTTCATTTCATTGGGCATGGCGGTGCCGGAAACATCTATTTCTACAATGGAAATGCCTTTTCATATAGTCGGCTCATTGCTATATTGTCTAAAGCAAAGACAGACAAGGTGTTTTGCATTATAGATGCTTGTGAATCTGGTAGTGCCATACGAACTGCTACTGCAGAATATGAAGATTTGAAAGGGGCAAAACCAGCATTTTTGATGGCTTGCCGTGCCAATGAAAACACAGGTGAATTGGTGGCATTGGCAAGTCCTATATTTACCTTTGCTGTAGCCAAAGGACTTCGTGGAAGGGCTGATATTGACAACAACCGTCAAGTTACTTTTATGGAATTGTTCCGTTATGTACATAGTGACATGGTAAATCGTGGTCAAAGTCTCGGATTGAATCTACATCCTCAGTTGCTTGGCAATAGCCATTTATTCGATACCGTCATTTCTAAGATTAAGTAAAAGTTCGTCAGTAAAAGATGTTTAGTTCATCAAATAACACAATAGTATTCGTCAAAGACCATCTTCTATCTCTTGACAAGGGGCATGTTTTTATGTATCTTTGTACCAGAATTGCAAAGGTACAGCCAAAACTTACCAATGCTGTTTGTTAGTTATATTATTATTCATTTAAAAGAACTCACATTATGGAGACTCTAAACATTACTCCTCAACAAGGAGAGGCAAAGAAAAAAGTGTTCACTCATGGTAAAACCACTTTGGTCATTTCTCATGTTAGTGCTGCTGTTATAGGTGGAGTCGTGGGAGCAGTTGTCAACAAACCAGAACCTGTCCCAACTCCTCCCAAGCCCGTACCCTCGGATGAAGTCAAAACAGACACAATAACTAACCCGACCAGTGAAAAGGAAGATCAACCAACTAAGGCTGATGATGTGCGTAAAGATGAGCCTGTTCCTACAGATTCAACAAAGACTCCTGAGGAAGACAAAAAGCCCACGGAAAAGGAAAAAAACGATGAAGAAGATATCGCACTTAATCCAGAGCAGAAAGATATAGACAAGATAGCTGAAGAATTGATAAATGGTTCTAAGGTTGACGAACGAGACTTAGCTGATATTGGGAGCATGTTGGAAGGGAGCTATCCTGTTACCATATCGTTGAATAATGGTTTGGAAGTCGTCGGGTTTCCGTTCAGGGATTGGGGGTTAGATTTGGTTTTGACTGACCTTGATGGTGATGGCGTTTTCGGAGATGTACTGGTCAATAATAATGGCGAGTTGATGCGTTTCGACATGCCTGTGACATTAGGCGATGGGCGAGTCGTAGGTTATGACGAACTTATAGCATCTTTACATATTACTTTTAGCGATATTGAACAATTGCTTAACAATGGGGGCGCTGACAATAATTTGGCTATGACAGAGGATGACCGTCAGCGGCTTGAGGCAGATCATCCTAATGAAGATATTGTGAATTGGGAGAAAAAAACTGCCGAGAGTGAGAATAAAAAGGACGGTGGCGAACATGAAGTCACGGGTGGGCTGACTCCAGAAGAGGAAGATGAACTTTTGAAGGACATCTTAGGAGAAAACATCTCAAATGATAGCGAGATAGACGATGGCGAATTAACTGCATTGTTGACTGGTACTCCTCAAGTAAGACTAATAAGCGAAGAGGAAGAAACAATCGTTGATGAAATAGCTATGGGTGGCTATACAAATACAATTGATAATCCAGAGCTTTAGGAATTATGTTGCAAACTGAAGAAAATAGTAGTAATAGTCAGGCCTTGCTTGGAACGGCAGAACATGTGAAAGCAAACCTTTGGGTGGTGAAACGTGCTGTTGCGGTAGATAATACCTATGTCATTTCATGTCCAGGCTGTGGTGTTGAACTGAAAACAACTCCCAGGGAACCAGGCACGAACAAATTGCGTTGTGAGCATTGTGGCGTCGCTATTGGATACAATGCCTACAAAAGTACATATCGTGAGATTTATATTCCAGAAACGAAGAAAGGGTGCTTACAATGGGGACGATGTTGGACACGCCACACAATGGTATTAAAGCCGGGGAAAAATATAGTGGGGCGAAAGGATAAAGATTTGCCTTCGGACATCATGCTAAATGATCCTACTATTAGTCGGCAGTCTATAGCCATTCATGTGATTGTTGACAACACCAAAAGCGGTTATACCTTCCGTCTTACAGTCATTCACGCCAAGAACCCTGTAAAAGTGAATCAGTTATCGTTGAAGCCAGGCCAAGGGCTATATTTGAAATTTGGCGACACGATAACACTGGGTAAAACGCTATTGAAGTTTGTTCCTTACGAAAAAGAATAATAAAACCATCAAAAAGAATACAACTATGAAGATTGCAAAAAGTGTTATTATAATAGGTTTTGCCATTGGCATACTACCGTGTACTGTCAATGCGCAACAGCGGACTACAGTTCGTGTCCAAAAAGAAGTGAAGCAGGACACACTCAGCATCATGATAAAGAGGGCCGAAAGTGGCGATGCTGCTGCACAGAACACCTTGGGCACTTGGTACTATGCAGGCCGCTATGGCGCAACTAAGGATTATAACAAGGCTGCGCATTGGTGGGCAAAGTCGGCACAACAAGAGAATGCCGATGGCGTTGGTAATCTGGCCCTTTGCTACCAGTTGGGTAGGGGTCTTAAGGCAGACTCTGTTAAAGCAATATCTCTCTACAAACTGGCAATTGGCTTAGGAAATAATGCCATTCTTTCACAACACGAAAGGCTTGCAGAGGGGAAGAATGCCAGTTTGTTCAGTGTACAACTCATGTATCAGTGCTATTCTCAGGGGATTGGCGTAAAACGAGACAATTTGAAAGCGTTAAAGTATAGGGCTATTCTTGCTGAAGGAGGAAACGCCGACGAAAAATACAAACTTGCATTGGAATACTTGAACCGTCAGCAACCCGATCAAGCTGTTCCTTGGCTTCGCAAGGCAGCAAAAGCCAATCACATTGGTGCAATATTCTATTTAGGACGTCTATTATATCGGGGTACTGGTATAGCGCAAAATCGTGAGCAGGGCATTGCCATGATGGAACAAGCGGCAGCTAAGGATTTTGTCGGGGCATGTCTTGAAATGGGCAAGATATATCTTTCTGGTGACGATGTTGAACGCGATGCACGAAAAGGAGCATCATACTTACAGAAAGTTGCAGGAGTCAGTCCTGAAGGTGGCTGGTTGTTGGCACAATGCTACCTCAAAGGTGATGGCGTACAGCAGGATTATTTCAAGGCTACACAATGGATTGCTGAGTATGCAGGTAGTTATAGAAAGGATTTGCAGACAATTCTCGAAGAAAACTCTACCTATAATTATTATCTCTCTGGCCTGCATGAGTTTCGCATCAAGCATAATCCTGAAAAGGCAATTGCATGTTTCAAGAAAGTGTCTAAAGCAAAAGTGGCTGAGGGTCAAACGATGGTTGCTTATTCGCAGAGAAGCTTGAATGAGAAGAAAGCTGCAAAGGCGATGGTGAAAGCTGCTAAAATTAGTAGTGTCGCGTGCTTGTATCTGTCTGAAATGTATAAAGAAGGGAAGGGCGTTAAACGTGATCGGGAGAAAGCCTTGGAACTGCTACAAAGGGCTGCAGAAGAAGGCATAGCTGAGGCACAGTGCCAGCTGGCTGACAGATATATGGAGGGCAACGGTGTTTCACAAGATTACGTAAAGGCAGCCTCTCTCTACCTGAATGCCGAAGCACAGCATCAGCTGACGCCACAGGCTGCAAGTCGTCTGGCGCGCTGTTATAAATTGAAAGTTAGTAGCCTGCCTGATCTCAGTAATGCCACCGAACGTATAGCCCAGTTGGAGAAAGCGCAGACCAACAACAAATTAGAGAAACTGCTCGCAGAACTTTATAAACTTTAATCATTTTCATTACATTGGAGCCTGATTATTATAATGAATGTCCGCTTCAGGTTGGTCAGCAACTGAAAAGGGGAAAGTACACCATCAAGAAGAAGTTGGGGCAAGGTGGGTTTGGTATCACCTACCTTGCCACCACTCCTGCTGTATTGAAGGGAGAATTGGGTGAGATGCCTGTAGATGTGGAGGTGGTGGTAAAAGAGTTCTTCATGAAAGAGGAGTGCGGACGTGCTTCCGATGGCCGCACACTGACCGTTGCCTCTGCTGGTAAGGTGGATATGGTGAACCGTTATCGTGAAAAATTCAAGAGCGAAGCCCGCCTGTTG
>ONMA01000008.1 GCA_900318815.1 uncultured Prevotellaceae bacterium | reverse complement strand
TGTGGGCACTGGAGGGCTTGGTAGAGGAAGAGTGATGAGTGAGAACGTAGGGCTGATGCGTGACAGTGACAGTTGTGACAATTAAAAAAAGAGGGTATATTATACCTTATAATTCTTTATAACTTATTGATATATAAATAGTTATATATAATATACAGGGAATGACACCCCTCAAAAAACAACTGTCACAACTGTCACTGTCACGCTCGGCCAATGACAAAGTCATCTAAAAGGCTAATAATCAATGAAATACGACATCACAACAAATATAGCTCCCGAGATGCCAACCCTCGGAAAGGGCACAGAATGCATCAAACTGCTGCTCTCACAGGCCTCAAATGACATGCACGACCCCCTCGTTCCGATGTTTTTACCCGTTCTTGGCGCACATCTCAGCGGCGCAGAATTTCAGTATCCCGACCGCAGTTGGAAGGAAATTACATCAAGAATGAAGGTGACGCGCTTGCCCGAAGCAAAGCAGCTGATTGCTGACAGCAAATGCGTCATTTGCTCAAAATGAATTGGTAAACTAAAAAAAGAACGATTATGTCAAAACTGAACATCAAGAAGTACAAGAACAACAACCCGCAGAACAGCGGCTACGGCAAGACCTACGCCCGACTGGAGCCGATTGAGACGCTGACCACCGACGTCTAAACTCTTACGGAAGCAGGCAATCGGAGGCCGAATACCGCAAGCGGTCTGATAAAAAACAAAATAAAACCCCAAAAACAAAATAAAACCACTATTGTTTTTTCTTGTTTTTCTTGTTTTATGATGTTTTTCTGAAAGACGCGAAGCGCATAGATCATTGACGCAAAGGTTTCCGCAAGCGGTCTGATAAAAAACAAAATAAAACCCCAAAAACAAAATAAAACCACTATTGTTTTTTCTTGTTTTTCTTGTTTTATGATGTTTTTCTTAAAGACGCGAAGCGTAGCCTCCGGTTGCCTGCAAAGCTAAAAAACGAATGTTTCACTTAAAAAAACACAACACTATGAAGAAAGAGACCTGGAAATTCATTGTGCAGACGGCCATCGCCATCCTGACGGCCATCGCAACGACGCTCGGAGTGACCAGCTGCATGGCTGCCATCTGATGAACGAACGTGAATGTGTGTCAAAACACGAGATTGACTAAAAAACAACGGATTACACGGATTAAACGGATTTTTTAAGTTGCTGATTATCAGATAGGCTTAAATCCGTTTAATCCGTGTAATCCGTTGTGGTTAATTACGTTTAATCCGTTGTTTTTTAGAAACGATTTTTCCTAATTAACCTCTGTGCCTCTGCGCCTCTGCGCGAGAAGTGTCCTTATCCAAACTTGACGAACTTTTACAAATCGGCATAAAAAAACAAATTGTTGTTAAGACTTTTGGATGATTCGTGGAAAAAGGATAACTTTGCATCTTCAAAATAAGCAATAAGACAAGAAAACAGCGATGAGAACGAAGATTCTTCTTACAATTCTGCTTTGTTTGGCAGCCGTGGGTGCGGCTCTTGCCCAGACACTTACGGCAAGGGCTCCGCAGCAGGTACAGGAAGGCCAGCAGTTCCGCCTGCAATATACGGTGAACACGCAGGACGTGAGCGGGTTTGGCATAGGCCAGATTCCCGACGCCTTCGAAGTGCTCATGGGGCCTAACACGTCGACGCAGTCCAGCTACCAGTTTATCAACGGCAAGGCCTCGCAGTCGTCGTCTATCACCTACACCTACATCCTCTGCGCCACGAAGAGCGGCACCTTCACCATTCCCCCCGCACACATCACCGCCGAGGGCAACCAGGTGAACTCGAACAGCCTGAAAATCGTGGTGAGCGGTCAGGCCGCCGGCTCGCATCAGGGCGGCGGTGGTCGGCAGACGCAGCGGCAGGATCAGGTGAACAGCTCGCGTATCCCCGTCTCGGAGAAAGACCTCTTTATCCGTGTCACCGCCTCGAAGAAGCGGGTGGTGGAGCAGGAACCTGTGCTGCTGACATATAAGGTATATACGCTGGTCGACCTGACGCAATTAGAGGGCAAGATGCCCGACCTGAAGGGCTTCCACACGCAGGAGCTGCCCCTGCCACAGCAGAAGAGCTTCCAGATAGAGCAGCTCGACGGGCGCAGCTACCGCACGGTGACGTGGAGCCAGTACGTGATGTTCCCGCAGATTACGGGTACGCTGGAGATTCCCAGCATCACCTACAACGGCATCGTACTCGTGCGCAACCGCAATATAGACCCCTTTGAGGCATTCTTCAACGGCGGCAGCAGCTATTCGGAAATGAAGAAACAGATCAAGGCTCCGTCGCTCTCCATACAGGTAGACCCGCTGCCCCAGCGTCCGGCCAACTTCTCAGGCGGAGTGGGACGCTTCGACATCAAGGCCTCCATCGACAAGCAGGAGCTGAAGGCCAACGAGCCGGTGACGCTGCAAGTGGTGGTAAGCGGTACGGGCAACCTGAAGCTCATCAAGGAGCCTGTGGTCAACTTCCCCAAGGACTTTGACACCTACGACGCGAAAGTGACCGACAAGACCAAGCTCACCACCAACGGCGTGGAAGGCTCGATGGTTTATGAGTTCCTGGCTGTACCCCGCCATCAGGGCGACTTCGACATACCTGCCATCGAGTTCGTCTACTACGACACCGCCTCCAAGCAATACAAGACGGCCCGCAGCGAGGCCTTCCACCTGAAGGTGGCCAAGGGCGAGGGCGGCCCCAGCACCGTGCAGCACTTCACGAGCAAGGAGGACGTGCAGATGATAGCCAAGGACATACGCCACATCAAGCTGGGCGACTCGGAACTGAAGCAGGCTGGAGAGTTCTTCTTCGGCAGCAGGAGCTACTGGGTGGCTCTGGGCGTACTCTTTGCCATCTTCGTGTCGCTCTTCCTTGTGTTCCGCCGTCGTGCCATCGAGAATGCCGACTTAGTGAAGAGCCGGGGCAAGAAGGCTAACAAGGTGGCCACGCGCCGCCTGAAGCAGGCTGCACGGCTGATGAAGGAGAATAAGCCGAGTGCCTTCTACGACGAGGTGCTGCGCGCACTCTGGGGCTACGTGGGCGACAAGCTGAACATTCCCGTGGAGCAGCTTTCGCACGACAATATTGCCACACGCTTGGGCGAGCGAAACGTGGACCAGCAGACCATCGGCGACTTTATCGGAGCCATCGACGAATGCGAGTTTGAACGCTATGCGCCCGGCGATGCCAAGGGCAATATGAACAAGGTGTATGAGAAGGCCATGACCGCCATAGAACATATTGAGAACGTGATGAAGAAGAAGATAAAGGCCGCACCCAAGGCCGTGGTGCTGCTCGTGATGCTGCTGCCGCTGTCGCTACAGGCGGCCACCAAGGCCGAGGCCGATAGCGCTTACGTGCAGGGCAACTACCACCAGGCCGTCGGCCTCTATGAAGAGGTGCTGAAGAAGGGACAGAGTGCCGAGCTGTACTATAACTTAGGCAACGCCTACTACCGGCTGGACGAGATTACGCGGGCCGTACTCAACTACGAGCGGGCCTTGCAGATGGCTCCCGGCGATGCCGACATACGCTTCAACCTGCAGATGGCCCAGAGCAAGACCATCGACAAGGTGGTGCCCGAGTCGGAGATGTTCTTCGTGACGTGGTATCACGCCGTAGTGAGCATGGCCAGCGTCGACGGCTGGGCTCAACTGGCCCTCGTCTCCCTCGCCGTGGCCATCATCCTGGCCTTGGTCTACCTCTTCTCCGACCCCGTATGGATGCGCAAGGTGGGCTTCTTCGGAGCCGGGGCCATGCTCGTGCTTTTCCTCTTAGGCAACCTCTTTGCCTGGCAGCAGAAGAACGCGCGGCTCAACCGTCGGGGAGCCATCATCATGGAGGGCACCGTGCCCGTGAAGAGCACGCCTGCCAAGGACGGCACCGACCTCTTCATCCTGCATGAGGGCACGAAGGTACACATCACCGACAACACGATGCGCGAGTGGAAGGAGATTCGCGTGCCCGACGGCAAGCAGGGATGGGTAGAGACCAGGCAGATAGAAGTGATTTAGGAGGAAAGCATCATGGATTGGAATAGTGTCATAGATTTCGACAAGCAGCTGCTGCTGGCTGTGAACGGCAGTCAGTCGCTTTTCCTCGACGGGCTGGTGAAGACGCTGACCACCGCCTCGACGTGGATTCCGCTCTACGTGTCGCTCTTCTATATGGTGTTGAAGAACAACGACAACGTGCAGAAGGTGATGTACATCGTGGGGTGTGCAGGGCTGTGCATCCTGCTGGCCGGTTCGGTCGACGACCTGCTGGTGAAGCCGTTGGTGGCTCGCTGGCGACCCACCCATGACCCCGTCATCGGGATGGAGGTAGACATCGTGAACGGCTATCGAGGGGGCAACTACGGGTTCTTCTCGGCCCATGCCTGCAACACGTTCAGCATCGCCGTCTTCTTCTCCCTGCTCGTGAAAGACCGCCTGCTGGCCGTCTTCCTCGTGGGGTGGTCGCTGGTGAACTGCTGGACGCGCATGTACCTTGGCGTTCACTATCCCGGCGACATTCTCTGCGGTCTCATCTGGGGCGGCATCGTGGGCACCGGCGTGTGGAAGCTGCATCACCACTACGTGGGCACTAAGCAGGTGAAGAAGACCTATATATCGACCAGCTACACCCCGGCGGGCTATCAGACTGAGGATGTCGACGTGGTGATCAGCGTGCTGATGTTCACGCTCGTCTACGCCATTCTGCGTGCCTGCTACTATGTCTACGTGTAAGTCATCATGGAAACCAAGCATATACATATCAGCGACTATAGCTATGAGCTGCCCGACGAGCGCATAGCCAAGTTTCCGCTGGCCCGTCGCGACCAGTCGAAGCTCCTTATATATAATAAAGGTGAAGTGAGCGAGGACATCTTCTGCCACCTGCCCGAACACCTGCCCTCGGGCGGGCTGATGGTGTTCAACAACACGAAGGTGATTCAGGCGCGGCTTCACTTCCACAAGGAAACGGGCGCACTCATCGAGGTGTTCCTGATAGAGCCTGCCAGTCCGGCCGACTACGAACAGATGTTCCAGACGCGCGGACGATGTGCCTGGCTCTGCTTAGTGGGCAACCTGAAGAAGTGGAAGGAGGGCACGCTGCGACGCTCCGTCAGCATCGGCGGGCAGCAAGTCACCCTCACGGCCACGCGGGGCATCCTGCACGGCACGACCCACAGGATTGAGTTCGAGTGGGACTTCCAGCAGGCCGCCCCCGACATGCAACTCCCCTCGTTTGCCGAGATATTGGAGGCCGTCGGCGAACTGCCCATCCCTCCCTACCTGAACCGCGCTACGCAGGAGAGCGACAAGACCACCTACCAGACCGTCTACTCGAAAATCAAGGGTAGCGTGGCGGCTCCTACGGCGGGGCTTCACTTCACGCCCGAGGTGCTGGCCGACATCGATGCCCACGGGATAGACCGCGAGGAGGTGACTCTGCACGTGGGCGCAGGAACGTTCAAGCCCGTGAAGAGCGAGGAAATAGCGGGGCACGAGATGCACACGGAGTACATCAGCGTGAGCCGACGGACGCTTGAGAAGCTCCTGGCCCACGACTGCGAGGCGATTGCCGTAGGCACCACGAGCGTGCGCACCTTAGAGAGCCTCTACTACATGGGGGTCAAGGTGATGGGCAGGCCCGACCTGCAGGAGCAGGAATTGCACGTGAGCCAATGGGAGCCTTACGAGTTGCAAGGCGGCGAACCGCCCGTGGACGAGGCCATCGGTGCCTTGCTCGACTGGCTCCGTCGCAACGGGCTCTCTACGCTCCACTCCAGCACGCAGATCATCATCGCCCCGGGCTATCGCTACAAGATAGTGAAGAGACTGGTCACCAACTTCCACCAGCCGCAGAGCACGCTGCTCCTGCTGGTGAGTGCCTTCGTGCATGGCGACTGGCACAAAATCTACGACTACGCCCTGGCTCACGACTTCCGATTCCTGAGCTACGGCGACAGTTCGTTGCTCATTCCGTAGAATAAAGAAAATGTAACTCAACTTTCACACCCTTTTAAAACCACTAATTTCACTAATTAAACGAATTACCATGCGGATGATAAATTATTTCACTAATGGTCGTATACGACCAATGCATTTCACTAATTTGCATCGATGAATTAGTGAAATTAGAGAAATTAGTGGTTAAAAAGAAATTCAGTTTGTAATATGAAAATAGGAGATAAAGTAAGATTCCTTAGTGAGATTGGCGGTGGCCGCATATCGGGGTTCCAAGGCAAGGATGTGGTGCTCGTGGAAGACGAGGACGGCTTCGAGGTGCCCATGATGAAAAGCGAAGTAGTGGTCATCGGCGAAGAGAACTACGACACTTCGCATGTGGTAGAAGTGAAACAGCAGGGCCAGAAGAGCGCGAAAGCCACCGTGGCCGAACAGGAACCAGCCGACAAACCAATAAGCTTCCAGGCGAAGCCGATGGAACGGAAGGGGGGCGAACAGCTCTCGGCCTACCTGGCTTTCGTTCCGCTCGACATCCGCGAACTGTCGCAGACCCGCTTCGAGACCTACTTCGTCAACGACTCCAACTACTACGTGCGCTTCAGCCTCCTCTCGGCCGAGGGGAATGCCTGGCGACTGCGCGCATCGGCCGAGGTAGAGCCCAACACGAAACTCTACGTGGAGGAGTTCGGACGCGAGGACCTGAGCGGCATGGAGCGCATCTGCGTGCAGCTCATGGCCTACAAGCGCGAGAAGACCTTCCTGCTGCGCCCCGTCATCGACGTGCAGCTGCGGGTCGACGGCGTGAAGTTCTACAAGCTGCACACGTTCCAGGAGAACGACTTCTTCGAGCAGCCGGCCCTCATCTATACCATCGTGGAGAACGACAAGCCCGCACGCAGCCTCGTCATCGACGCCCAGCAGCTGAAGGAGAGCATGTACCAGAAACCTGCCGACAAGCCCGCACGACCCCTGATAGCTCCCGCCCGCAAGGACGGCAGCGGCAACGAGCCTCTGGTCATCGACCTGCATGCCGACGAGATTCTGGAGACCACACGCGGCATGTCGCCCGTCGACATCCTGAACTATCAGCTCGACGTGTTCCGCAAGACGCTGAAAGAGCATGAGAAGCAGAAGGGCATGAAGATTGTGTTCATCCACGGGAAAGGCGAAGGAGTGTTGCGGCGTGCGCTCATCAACGAGCTGCAATACCGCTACAAGCAGTACACCTATCAGGATGCCTCGTTCCAGGAATACGGCTACGGGGCTACGCAAGTCACTATAAAATAAAAGATTATGAAATACGGATTCATCAAGGTGGCCGCCGCCATACCGAGCGTTCGCGTGGCCGATACCGAATATAACGAGCAGCAGGTGGAGAGCCTCATTATGCAGGCCGAAGAGAATGGAGTGGAGATCGTGGTGTTTCCCGAGCTCTGCCTCACGGGTTATACCTGTCAGGACTTGTTTCGCCAGCAACTGTTGGTGACCAAGGCCGAGGAAGCCTTACTGATGCTGCTCAACTTCACCCGCAAGCTCGATGTCATCAGCATCGTGGGAGTGCCCGTGCAGATAGGCTCCATGCTCTTCAACTGCGCCGTCGTGGTGCAGCGAGGCTGCATACTGGGCGTGGTGCCCAAGACCTATCTGCCCAACTACAACGAGTTCTACGAGAAACGATGGTTTGCCTCGGCCACCGACTTGCAGGCGCAGGACATCTACCTGGCAGGCTCGCCGGTAAGGGTAACGCCCGAACCCCAGCTGTTCCTCACCTGCGACGGCGTTCGCTTCGGCATCGAGATATGCGAGGACGTGTGGGCTCCGCTGCCACCCAGCAACGGCCTGGCTATGGCCGGGGCCGACATCATCTTCAACCTCTCGGCCAGCGACGAGCTGATAGGCAAGCACGACTATCTGCGCGGCCTGCTCTGCCAGCAGAGCGCACGCACCATGAGCGGCTATGTCTACGCTTCGTGCGGCTACGGCGAGAGCACGCAGGACGTGGTGTTCGGCGGCAACGCCATGATTATCGAGAACGGCATCCTGCTGGCCGAGTCGAAGCGCTTCTCACTCGAACCGCAGCTCGTCATACAGCAAGTGGACGTGGAACGGCTGCGCTCCGACCGACAGAACAACACGACCTTCCGCACGGCCCAGGACGGCGCACAGGCTATTGTGACCGACTGCAAGCTGGTGAGTCCTCGCGAGTTTGAACTGACAAGGCAGTTCGACGCCCATCCGTTCATCCCGAAGGACGAGGACATGCGCAAGTCGTGCGAGGAGATACTCAACATACAGACCCTCGGACTCGTGCGAAGGCTGGAGCATACCCATAGCGACAGGGCCGTCATCGGCATCAGCGGCGGACTCGACTCCACGCTTGCGCTGGTGGTTACCGTTCGTGCCTTCGACCTGCTCAAGCTCGACCGCCGTGGCATCGTGGGCATCACCATGCCCGGCTTCGGCACCACCGACCGCACCTATCAGAATGCCTTGCAGCTCATGGAGTCGCTGGGCATTACCGTTCGTGAAATCAGCATAGCCAAGGCGGTGACACAACACTTCGAGGACATCGGCCACGACCAGTCGCAGCACGACGTGACCTACGAGAACTCGCAGGCTCGCGAACGCACCCAGATACTGATGGACGTGGCTAATCAGGTCGTGGGACTGGTCATCGGCACGGGCGACCTCTCGGAACTGGCTTTAGGCTGGTGTACCTATAACGGCGACCACATGTCGATGTACGGCGTGAATGCAGGCGTGCCGAAGACGCTGGTGCAGTATCTGATACGCTATGCGGCCCAGCAGCCTGAGTTCGCGGCTCAGAGCGAGACGCTGCTCGACGTGGTGGCTACGCCCATCTCACCAGAACTGATGCCCGCCGACGCAGCAGGAAACATCGTGCAGAAGACCGAAGACCTCGTGGGACCCTATGAACTGCACGACTTCTTCCTCTACTACTTTCTGCGCATGGGCTTCCGTCCTGCCAAGATTTTCCTGCTGGCCCAGCAGGCATTTGGCAGACAATATGAGAAGGAAACCATCAAACGATGGCTGCAAACCTTCTGCCGCCGTTTCTTCAACCAGCAGTTCAAGCGCTCTTGTCTGCCCGACGGCCCCAAGGTGGGCTCGGTAAGCCTGTCGCCTCGTGGTGACTGGCGCATGCCTACCGATGCCGTGAGTACGCTCTGGATTAAGGAATGTGAAAGTCTCTGAACCATGAATATATGTATTATCGTGGGGGCCAGGCCCAACTTCGTGAAGGTGGCCCCGCTCATCAGGGCTATCGAGAGGCAGTCGGGCGTGAGCTATCGGCTGGTGTATTCCGGACGTGAGGACGACCCGACGCTGGAGCCGTCGCTCTTCAGCGACCTGCAAATGCCTCGCCCCGATGTGTTCCTGAACGTCGACAGCCAGCGTCTGAACGATATTACCGCACAGGTGATGGGTCACTTCGACAGCTACTTAGAGCTGCATCCCACCGACGTGGTCATCGTGGTCGACGACCTCGCTTCGACGATGGCTGCCGCCATCACGGCCAAGAAACGCGGCATCAAGCTGGCTCACTTAGTGGCCGGCACCCGCTCTTTCGACATCAACATGCCGAAGGAGATTAACCGCCTGGTCATCGATGCGCTGAGCGACTATCTGTTTACGGCTGGCATCAAGAGCAACTCGGTGGCTACGCGCGAGCAACAGTCGGAGACGTCGCAGACGTTCCTCGTGGGAAACATCCTCATGGACACGCTTCGCTTTAACTGTAACCGGTTGCGCAAGCCCGTCATCAAGGGCGTTGACGACCTGGAACAGACGCCTTACCTTGTGCTGACGCTCAACAGGAAGGCACTATTAGCCGATAAGGAGGGACTGAAGAAGATGCTCGACCAGGTGATGGAGGCAGGCTTCTGCGTGATAGCCCCGCTTCGCGGAATAGCCCGCGAGGTGGTGAGCGAGTTGTATGGCGCAGAGCCAAGGCTGCATGTTACCGATTCGTTGTCCTATCTGGAGTTCGGATGGCTTGCCGCCCATGCCCAGGGCGTAGTGACCGACTCGGGCAACGTGGCCGAGGAGGCGACGTTTAATGGCGTGCCCTGCATCACGCTGAACGACTATACCGAGCATCAGGAGACCGTTACCATTGGCACCAACGTCCTGGTGGGGGGCGACCCCAACAAACTGGCTGCGTGCCTGACCGCGTTGAAAAAGCACGAATGGAAGCATTGCGGCCTGCCCGAACGCTGGGATGGTCGCACGGCTGAACGTATCGTACAGATTTTACTGGGATAAGATTTCGGGAGGTATGGAGATTAGGAGACATACCCGTACCTCCCAATAAAACTACTCGGCCTCCTTGGGCTGGCTCTGAATCTCGAACATGCCGTAGGTGGTGCGCAATACCTTGAACTCCGTCCGGCGGTTCAGCTGGTTGCACGTCTCCTGTTGTTCCTCGTCGGACAAAGCCTTGATAAACTCCTCCGTCAGCACGTCGCCCTCTTTCAGGAACGGGTACTTCTCCGTCAGTTTTCTCTTAATGGTCTTAGGCTTCTCCTTGCCGTAGCCTACGGGCGAAAGACGGTCTTCGGCGATGCCGTGCTCGATGAGATAGTTTACTACACTCTCGGCACGGCGTTGCGAGAGTTGCTTGTTGTAAGCCTCGGAACCGCGATAGTCGGTGTGGGCCGACAGCTCGATGGTGACGTTGGGATTCTCGTTGAGCAGCTTGATCAGCTCGTCGAGCGAGGCGGTTGACTCGGGGCGCAAGGTGGCCTTGTCGAAATCGTAGAAGATGTTGTCGATGAGTACGGGGGCGGTAAGCGAGGCCAGCGGGAACTGGAGCACATATTCCTCCGATTCCATGACCGTATCGACCTTCAGTTGTTCCTTATGGTTCAGGTAGCCTTTGCAGGTACCTAAGAACACGTAGTCGACCCCTGGCTTGATTTCCTGCGTGAACGAACCGTCGCCCTTGACGCTCAGTTTCAGGTTGGTGCCGTCGTTGCCAACCATATAGACCAGTCCTTCCGGCAGTTCGTAGCCATCCTGTTCGTAGACCCATCCCTTTACCGTCTGCACCACCTCATGCTTCTCGAACGAGTAGATATGATCCCAGCCACGGGCATCGCCTCGGTTGGACGAGAAGAAGCCTCGGTTGTGAAGCCCCTCGAAGGTCATGCCGAAGTCGTCGCCCGCAGAGTTCAGAGGGAATCCCGGATGCTCGAGGGTGTAGGACGGCTGTTGTTGCTGTTCGGTGGTCGAAGCATCGGATTCATCAGTCAGGTCGTTTTCGGCGGGCTTGGCAATAAAGATGTCTAAGCCTCCCATGCCGGGATGGCCGTTGGAAGAGAAATAGAGGTCGCCATTAGGACGGAAGGTGGGAAACATCTCGTCGCCGGGGGTGTTGATAGGCTCGCCGAGGTTCTCCATACTGCCCATGCCGTTGGTGGTGAGCTGTACGCGCCAGATGTCGAGTCCGCCCATGCCGCCGGGCATGTCGCTGACAAAGTAGAGCCACATATCATCGGGCGAGACGGCAGGATGGGCAAAGAGCGATAGCGTGTCCTTGGTGATTTCAAGCACCTGGGCCTTGGCCCAGGAGGCATCGCTTCGCTTGGCGGTGGCTATCTGGGCGTAGCGCGGATAGTTAGGGTCGGTCTTGCAGACGGTCAGGTACATGGTCTTCCCGTCGATGGAGAAGGTGCAGGCCCCCTCGTCCAGCTCCGTATTCAGTTCCCCTTCAGCGGATTCTGGCTTGAGCCACTTGCCCTTGTCGTCCTTTGTCGAGAAGAAAATGTCGGCGGGCTTCGTACCGGTAATGCCGCTCAGTTCGTCGCCTTGTGCCTGGTTGCGGGTAGAGGTGAAGTAGAGCTGGTCGTAGTCGTCGCCTGTCAGCATGGGCGAATACTCAGCCCGGCGCGAGTTGAAGAGGTCTTGCTTCTTGATGGTATAGCCGGAGAGGGCGGCATCCTGTTTCCATTGAGGAGCCTTGCGGGCCGACACCAGTCCCGTCTTTACCAACGGATTGTAGGGCATAGAGTCGAGTAGGAGGGTGAATGTCTTCTCGGCATCGCGGTAATTGCCGTTCTTCAGTTGCATCTGTGCCAGGCGGAACAGAGCTGTTGAGTCGGCCTGCTTGTAGCGCACGGCATTATTGTAGGCGGCAATAGCCCGCTGGGTGTAGTTGATGCGCTGGTAGCAGTCGGCCATCTTCAACGCCCGTTGCCCGCGCAGGCTGCGGTCTTTCGTCTTGGTCTGCGAGTAGGCTTTCTTGTATTGGTTGGCGGCATCATAGTATTCGCCCAGGGCGTAGAACTTATCGCCCTTCTTCATGGCCGTCTCTGCCCCGCAGGAGACCAGCAGGACGGCGATGGCTGAAAGATATAATATGGTGAATACTCGTCGCATACCATTATATAACGCAGGAAGTGGCAGTTTTATTGTGTGAAAGGCCGACGGAACGTGCAGCCTTCTTTCCAGCGCGAGCATCCGTAGGCAGTCTTGCCCTTGATAATGGTGCCTTGGCCGCAGACGGGACAGGGCTGGCCCACGAGCGAATCGGCAGTTTCCGGTTTTGGTTTGACCGTTTTTGCCTTAGTAACCGTCTTTTTTTGGAGGTCTTCGTTGGTAGTAACCGTGACGCGGCGGTTGGTGGGGTCGCTGATGACTTGGCGCACAATCTCGGTTACTTGCTGTTTCAGTTCGTCTATGAACTGTACCGCATCGTACTTCTTGGCCTCGATGTCGCGCAGCTTCTTCTCCCAGATACCCGTCAGTTCGGCGCTCTTCAGCAGCTCTTCGCGTATGAGGTCGATAAGCTCCATTCCCGTAGGCGTGGCCACGAGGTTTTTTCGTTCCTTGCGGATGTAGTGGCGCTTGAACAGGGTCTCGATGATGGCAGCCCGCGTTGAGGGTCGGCCTATGCCGTTCTCCTTGAGGGCGGCCCGAAGGGTCTCGTCGTCGACCAGCTTGCCTGCGGTCTCCATAGCCCGCAACAGCGAGGCCTCGGTATAGTACTTGGGCGGGGTGGTCATCTTCTCCGTCAGGGTAGGGGTGTGCGGCCCGCTCTCGCCTGTCTGGAAGGCAGGCAAGGTGCGCTCCTCTTCGTCGGGCTTCTTCTCGTCGTCGTCCGATAGCTGAACGCCCTTTGCATAGACAGCACGCCAGCCGGGGTCTAAGATGGTGCGTCCGGTCACTTTGAACTCAACTTCATCCACTTTGCCCAGTACCGTGGTCTGGGCAAACTTGCAGTCGGGATAGAAGGCGGCAATAAAGCGGCGGGCAATGAGGTCGAAGACCTTCTGCTGCATGTCGGGCAGGCCCTGCGGGGGGATGCCTGTGGGGATGATGGCGTGGTGGTCGGTGACCTTCGACGAGTCGAACACCTTCTTCGACTTCGGCAAAGGCTTGCCGCCCAAGGGCTTCACCAGATCGGCGTAAGGGGCCTGACCGGCAAAACGGGTCTGATAAAGTCCGTTCATCACCTGCGGGCACTTGGCATAGACATCATCGGAAAGGAAGGTCGTGTCGACACGCGGATAGGTGGTCAGCTTCATCTCGTAGAGCTGCTGGATGAGGTTCAGCGTCATCTCAGCCGAGAATCCGAACTTCTTGTTGCAGTCCACCTGTAGCGAGGTGAGGTCGTAGAGCGACGGGGGTGTCTCTTTTCCGTTTTTCTTCTGCACGTCGGTTACGGTAAAGGGCTTTCCCTCGATGGTGGCAAAAGCCTTTTCGCCCTCTTCCTTGCTGGTAAACTTGCCCTGCGTAGCTGTAAACGTGGTGTCGCGATAGACCGTAGCCAGCACCCAATAAGGCTCGGGCTTGAAGTTATCAATCTCCTTCTGGCGGTTCACGATGAGGGCCAGCGTGGGGGTCTGCACGCGCCCGATGCTGAGCACCTGTCGGTTCTGTCCGTATTTGATGGTATAGAGACGGGTGGCGTTGATGCCTAAGAGCCAGTCGCCAACGGCACGGCTGAGTCCCGCCATATAGAGCGACTGGTATTCGCTCTGGTCTTTCAGGTTGGCAAAGCCCTCGCGGATGGCCTCGTCGGTCATGGACGAGATCCATAGCCGCTTTACCGGGCAGTCGGGCTTGGCCTTCTGCATCACCCAGCGCTGGATGAGCTCACCTTCCTGTCCGGCGTCGCCGCAGTTGATGATGGTGTCGGCAGCCTTCATGAGCTGCTCAATCACGGCAAACTGTTTCTTCACCCCTTGGTCTTCTTTCAGCCTGATGCCGAACCGGGGTGGAATCATAGGCAGGGACGTGAGTGCCCATGCCCGCCATGCGGGGGTGTAGTCCTCGGGCATTTTCAGTTCGCAAAGGTGTCCGAACGTCCACGTCACCTGGTAACCGTTGCCCTCCATGTAGCCGTCGCGCGAGGCCGTCGCACCAAGAATGCGCGCGATGTCCTTGCCCACGCTGGGTTTCTCTGCAATACAAACAACCATTCGAATGTTACTAATTTTAAACGAAACAGGGTACTCAGAAAGTACCCTGTCAGGTGATCCCGTTGGGACTCGAACCCAAGACCCACAGCTTAGAAGGCTGTTGCTCTATCCAGCTGAGCTACGAGACCATTCTCTTAATCGGCTGCAAAGGTATAAAATATTTTGCGAATGGCCAAATTTTCAGGCCCTAAATCTTATGTAAGCCCTGTCATCGAAGGATTCTGAGCCTTTCATAAAGGCTTTTGTAGCCTTAAACTGCCCGATATTGAGCGGATCGTTCTCCCGTTGCCAGTTCAGTTTCTCCTCCGACTCGGCCAGTGTGGGGCACAGGAATGGATAGCCGTCGGAGGCCAGGACGATTTCCCAGGGCTTGAAGTCGAGGGTGATGACCTTGACGTATTGCTCGGGAATGGGGAAGCCGTCGATGACGGAGAAGTCGATATTCTGCTTTTTCATCGACTCGATGAGTGGCTGGATGATGGCTTCGCGGGCGGTATCGTGTTCGAGGAAATGGTCGTAGGGGGGCTTGCTCTGCAGGATGAAGTCGGCACGCATCTGGGCCAGGCGGGCTTCGGCGGGCTTGGAATTGTCGTAGTATTGATTACCCACGAGGCACTGGCAGTCGCCTATCATCCAGATTTCCCTGCGCAGACGGCTGAAGATGACAGCCGAGGCGGCAAGCCTATCCTCGGGATGACTGGCCACCTGCTGCAGTCCGCCCCCGCTAAGCCGGGCTTTCAGACTGCTGTACTGGCGGCGAATATGCTTGGTGACGCCCACGCAGAACTGATGACACGACATGTTCTTCGGAGCTTTCCTGATGAACGAGGAGATGAGTTCCATCGCATAGCGTCCGTTACTGCGATAACAGCTGTAGCGTCGGTCGGACTTGCTGGTCGACCCGTCGATGACGGCGATGAAGTCATCGGTGACGACGATTCCGTCCTCGCTTTTCTTCGCGGGGTTCTTCGGGATGATGTTTTGCTCTATGATCTGCATGATGGGGTGAATTGGAGCCGGCTTGCGATGGGTTAGGGCGAGCCGGGAATGATGAATAGAGGCGGGGAATGAGGTCGGGACGGCCTATTCGGCGCAGGCTCTGCTCAATGTTGCGACGCTCTTCGGGCTTGTACCAGAAGAAGAACTGGCGCTGGGCTTGTTTTTCGCGCGGAGTCTTGGCCGAGAAGACGGGCTCCAGCGTGTAGGGGTCATAACCGGTGTACCAGGTCTCGGTGGCTACGGTCATGGGCGTGGGCGTGAAGTCCTGCACCTGTTCCAGCTGGAAGTCGAGCTGTTTGGTGATGACGGCCAACTCGGCCATATCCTCCTTGTGGCATCCCGGGTGGCTGCTGATGAAGTAGGGGATAATCTGCTGGCGCAGGTTCTCCTCCCGGTTAATACGGTCGAAAATTCGCTTGAAGTCACCGAAAAGGCTGAATGGCGGCTTGCGCATCAGGTGGAGTACGCGGTCGCTGGTGTGTTCGGGTGCCACTTTCAGGCGTCCGCTGACGTGGCGGCAAATCAGTTCGCGGGTATATGCTTGTGCCGCCTTGTTGGCAGCCTCGTCCTTGCTCCTATATAATAAGAGGTCGTAGCGCACGCCGCTGCCTATGAAACTCTTCTTGATACCAGGCAGCGCATCAACGGCCTGATAGATTTCCAGCAGTTTAGAGTGGTTGGTATCGAGATTGGGGCATATCTGCGGGTGGATGCAGCTGGGACGCTTACATCGTTCGCAGGCTTTCAGGTTGCGGCCATGCATGCCGTACATATTGGCCGAGGGGCCGCCCAAGTCGCTCAGATAGCCCTTGAAATCAGGCATTTCCGCTACTTTCTTCACCTCTTTGAGAATGCTTTCCTTTGACCGGCATGCGATGAACTTGCCCTGATGGGCCGATATGGTGCAGAAGGCACACCCCCCGAAACAACCGCGATGGATGTTGACGCTATGCTTAATCATGTCGAAGGCCGGGATGCGCTTGCCCTTGTACTTCGGGTGCGGCTGGCGAGTATAGGGAAGGTCGAAGCTGGCATCAATCTCCTCGGTGGTCATAGGCGGGTAGGGAGGATTGCAGACCACGTAGTCGTTGCCCACCTTCTGCAAGATGCGCTGGGCGTGCATCATGTTCGACTGCTCTTCGATGTGCCTGAAGTTCTCGGCCTGCGAGCGTTTGTTGCTTAGGCATTCCTCGTGCGAGTGCAGCACGATGTCGCGCTGGGTGTCGATGCCGCCGGGTATGTTTGCCTCCTTTCTTATATATACCGTCTGGGGTATATCGGTAATCGCACTTACGGGCATACCTTCCTCTATGCGTCGGGCCAGTTCGACGATGGGCTTCTCGCCCATACCGTAGACAATCAGGTCAGCTCCTGCGTCGCAGAGGATGCAGGGGCGCAGCCTGTCCTGCCAGTAGTCGTAGTGGGTAAGGCGGCGAAGGGAGGCCTCAATACCTCCAAGTACTACTGGCACATTGGGGTATAAGCGTTTTAGTATCTGCGAATAAACGATGGTGGGATATTCTGGCCGCATGTCGTGGCGACCGTCGGGCGAATAGGCATCTTCCGACCTCAGCCGTCGGGCTGCCGTGTACTTGTTCACCATAGAGTCCATACAGCCGGGCGATATGCCGAAGAACAGTCTCGGACGCCCCAGCTTCTTGAAGTCGCGATAGTCGCCATGCCAGTCGGGCTGGGGCACGATGGCCACTCGATAGCCCGCGGCCTCGAGGGTGCGGCCTATGACTGCTGCCCCGAACGAAGGATGGTCTACGTAGGCATCGGCCGAGAACAGGATGATGTCTACGCTATCCCATCCCCGGAGTTCGAGTTCTTTTTTGGTGGTAGGCAGAAAATCGGTGAGCTTGTATTCCATTTGCCCTTAGTTAGTCGCTGTGGCCTGAGCTTCCTCTATGGGGGCCTCCTGGGGAGCATCGCCGCTGTTCTTCCAGTTGACATACAGGACAACGAGCTGTTCCAGTCCGAAGGCTTTCATGTTGGGGTGATAGACTACGTCGAGACAGAGGTCGAGCAGGGCTTTGTCGTGGCCAGTCCCAGACTCCAGCAACGAGCGGATGTTGAGTTTCAGTTTGTCGAGTACTTGCTCGTCGATATAGCCTGTAGAGTCGATGAGGTCGCGGAAAAGCTGATATTTCTCGATGGTTTCAAGATGCTGTTCGGTAATCTCGATGCTGCGTGTACCGGTCGTATTGGCTTGAATTTTAAACATATTATTTCTATGGGGTTAATTGTATTGTTGCAGAAGGAAGTTCAGCATGCCTTGCATGATGACGTTGCGCTGGGCGGCATGCTTGATGCACTCGAAGGGGAAGCCCATGGTGAGCGTGCGGTAGTCGGAGCCTTGATAGGCTACGCCTGCCGAAGTGTTGTCGTCGTAGGCCATGACGCAGAAGGCGGCTTTGTCGGTAGGCATCAGCATGTCGGTATGTGTGGCGGCATAATGCTGCTCGTTCAGGTGGTGGAAAAAGTCGAACTGCGTGCCCAAGCCCCTGATGAGTTCCGACTTGCAGAGGCTCTTGCCTTCGAACTGACATTTAAGCACTTGCTGTAGGAACATCTTCTCCTCGGGAGCTACGGCATCGGCACCCACGTAGGCTCCGCTCACAAAGAGCGACTTGCCGAGGATGGTAACGGCCCGCAGGGCCTCGCGCATTTGCAGGGGGATGGCCTTGTATTTCACTAAGCTGTGCCCGTCGTCGTATTCGAGGCCGAGAACCAGGTCGATGAGGTCGTACTTGTCGAGTCGCATCTGCAGGATGGCCTCCGACGAACAGCTCACGATGTTGTATTTCCTGGCTGTCTCGATGGCTTCGGCATGCGTGCGCACGTAGTTGAACTCGTTGCCGGCGATGAACTTTCCGGCCAGTTCGTCGGTCGAATAGCCCAAGGCCGTGGGGCCTTCCTTGCCCAACTGGTTCGTGTCGAAGACTTGCTGACTGCCTAACCAGCCTGCCGTGCGTCCGTAGGTGACGCCCTCGTCCACGTCGAGCCGGAATCCCTGGCCTTGAATGGCAGGCGACGAGAGGCGATGGAAACCGTCGACGATGAGTACCGTCTGCTTGGCGTCGGGAGTGTAGAGTGCCGAAAGCGTCTGTGTAGGGAAGCTGCGACCGCCTTTGTTGATGGCGCACACCTTGAAGTTGTAAAGGATTCCCGGCGACAGACGAAGGGAATAGTGAGTACCAGAGACTTGTGTGCCGTTGTCAAAGCCCCCCGTACCCTGGGCTGTGTACACGATGTAGCCCGTGGGTTTGGCCGAAGATTCCAGGGGGTCTTTCGTGCCCGTCCAAGTAAGTCTTGCCTCTCCATGCCGCCCGGAGAATTCTATCCTGAAGTTCTGCGGGGCAAGCGGGGTCACGGTGGCCGACTTGTCGTGCTTGTCGCAGATGTATTGCAGTACGGTCTTATAGACCGAGCGTGCCAGGGTAAAGCGGAAGTTGGGGTCGTGACCGTAGCGCATGTCGCCAAAGTTCTGGTGCGACATCGTTTCAAGGATGGCCGAGGGCACCTTGGGCAGGCGCGACTCGGAGTAGTTGCGGTCGTACACCTCGCGTATGTTCCATTCCCCGTAGGTCTTCCGCAGGTCTTTGTCTACGTTGGCCAGCAACTTGTTGGCCAGGTCTACCGACATGCCCCTGCTATTGCCGGCACCCAGCACGGGTGAACCTTGCTGGGTGGTGCAGATGCTCAGCGACCCGTAGACGCCCAGTCCTGTCTTGGTGTGCCCGGCATCGCTATGTATGGCCAGCGAAAGTTCGATAGGCACTTTGCCGCCTTTTTCATCAGGGGCGTAGGGTGAGCCTCCGCACAGGTAGTTGGTCATCAGCGAACGGGTGTTGATGTCGTCGCCATAGTCGTTGGTGCCGTTTTTCGATGAATATACCGAGTAGGGCATGCCTGCCCATTGGGCGTAATAGCGGGCACCCTCCAGGCATCGGGGCAGGCCACTCGTCTTGCCTCCGCGCTCAATATTGCCCATTCCACCGCCAAAGCGCACGGCATCGGTGGTTACGTGGCCACTACGCGAGCTGTTGTTGCTGACGATGACGCGGTTCCAGATGTTGGAACCCTTGTCGAAGTCGAAGGTGCCTAAGTAGACCCACGTCGAACCGCCCATGCGCTGGTTGACCCTGAACTCGGTCTTCTCGCCTTTATGCCATACGGTATAGTGGGCATCGTCGATGCTTCCCTCGACGGTCTGGTAGCTCACGTAGACGGCATAGCGTCCCTCTTCTGGCAGGTTGGGCTGATAGCTCGCGGTACTGATCTTCGATTTCGAGCGGGTCGTCTCTGCCATGCGGGCCGTTCCGGCGATAAACGGGTTCTCGCCGTCATGGTAGAAGCCTTCATGGTAGGCAAATCCGGGGGCTGCCGTCTTGGTCCAGGGCTTGCGATAGTTTTGTTCCTGATAGTTGATGAGGGGGGCAATCTGGTCGTTGTCCACGATGACCTCATGGCGTTGCCAGTCGCGTTCGCGCGGGGTGAACACCACGGCTCCGGCATTCTCCAGCATGGGAATGAGGTAGGGCACCACGATGGTTTGCGTAAACAGGTCTTCATTGGTGCAGAAGAGCGACGGACGCTGCCACTCCCATTTGGAGGTCTTTAAGTCGTAGTAGCGTCCGTGGCTTGCCCAGACGGAGATATGGTGGCCCGCCAGCCCATGACTGATGCGGTTGGGCTCCGACGTGTTCTTCACCCACGGCTTTCCCTTGCTCTCGATGTTGTCCCAGTCGAGCGGCTGCGACCACAGTTGCAGGGGACAGGATAGGGGCAGAAGAAATAGTAGAACGAGAAATGATAACCTATTGTGTTTCACAATCTTGTTTAGTTGATATTTCCAATGGTAAAGTTCTCGGGCTTCTTTCCCTTGAAGTCCTTGAAGTAGAGTTTTATCTCGCGCATGTCGGTCTCTAAGTCGCCAGTGGGTTGTATGGTCTTGGTGCAGGTGATGAGCCTGCGCTCATAGTCCAGTCCGTAGAGCAGGATGGGCAGCTGGGCTTTCAGGGCGATGAAGTAGAAGCCTTTCTTCCACTCCTCTACCCGCGAGCGAGTGCCTTCGGGGGTGATGCACAAATGGAAGGAGTCCGACTTCATGGCAGCTTGAGCCAGGGCATCGGTCATGCTGGTTTTCTTTTGGCGATAGACGGGAATGCCGCCCATGCGCCTGAAGATGGGGCCAAGAGGCCAGAAGAACCATTCCTTCTTCATGAGGAAATGGCTCTTCATGCCCGTTGCGCGAACGTAGAGCTGGCCGATGAGAAAGTCCCAATTGCTGGTGTGTGGTGCCAGACAGATGATGTACTTGTCGGGATGTTCTTGTGTTACTTCCGATTTCCATCCCATTTTCTTGTACAATAGCCAGTTACAGAGTTCTTTAAGCATTACAGTGTATTGATTTGGTCTATGGTTTCACCCACTTGGGCTGTGAACTTCTCACGCAGGTCTTTGTAATATTGCCGCACGGGCATTCCCGGTTCGGGATGCGAAACACGGCAGATAAAATTGTTCTGCATGTGAACAATCGACCAGAGCATGGCATCTTCATTGTCCTTGTGATTTTCGTTGCCATAGAGCGATGCAGCCACGCATTCGGCAAGAAGTTCTTCGCATATAGCATGGATGCTCTTTTTTAGTGTACGTTTATTTGCCATTGTTGTGATGATGAGATTTTTATTGTTGGCACAAAAATACAAATAAAAAATGAGATAGCAAAGAGATTTGTATGTTTTTTCATCAAAAAATTTGTGTTTGTGGTGAAAGCGTTGTAACTTTGCAACGATTTATTATTATTATCATGTTCTGATGATGAAGGATTCCATATTAATATTAAGCGGTGGCATGGACAGCGTGACATTGCTTTACGACTATCAGGAGCGGATTGCGCTGGCCCTCTCGTTCGACTATGGCTCGAAGCACAACGCCCGTGAGATTCCCTTTGCCCGCCTCCATTGCGAGCGGCTCGGCATTGAGCATCTTGTCATTCCCCTTGAGTTCATGGGCCGTTACTTTGAGAGTTCGCTGCTCGAAGGCGGCGCGGACATTCCCGAAGGCCACTATGCCGACGAGAATATGAAGTCGACCGTGGTGCCGTTCCGCAACGGTATCATGCTGTCCGTTGCCGTAGGCATGGCCGAGAGCCGCAGCCTGAAGCATGTGATGATGGCCAATCATGGCGGCGACCACACCATCTACCCCGACTGTCGGCCTGAGTTTGTCGAGGCATTCAGCGAGGCGGCTCGCACGGGAACCTTCCCCGGCATCACTTTGCTTTCGCCTTACACCCATCTCACCAAGGGGCAGATAGCAGCCCGTGGCAGGCAGTTAGGCATCGACTATGCCGAGACTTGGTCGTGCTACAAGGGGGGCGAGAAACATTGTGGCCGTTGCGGAACCTGCGTAGAACGACGCGAGGCTTTGGCAGATGCTGGAATTGCCGACCCAACGGAGTATGAGTCCCCTCAGTAAGTACGTCACTTCCGAGAGGTAAATACGTCATTCTCTGGAGGTAAATACGTCATTCTCTGGAGGTAAATACGTCATTCTCTGGAGGTAAATACGTCACTTTCTGACGCTGAAAGCGTCACCTCTCAGTAGCCGTAGGTTCGCAGAACCTGCGGATGGACGTACAATGGTGGGGACAACGCCCCTGAAGGGGTCGCCCATTAAATTATTGGGGCACGCTTTCAGCGTGCATGTTGATGCTAATTCATATCCGCAGGTCGTTCCGACCTACGGCTACTGAGAGGTGACGCTTTTAGCGTCATTCGGCGTTCTCAAACTTTCTCATATCCGCAGGTCGTTCCGACCTACGGCTACTGAGAGGTGACGCTTTAAGCGTCATTCGGCATTTTCAGTCATATAGTTCGAAAAGAATAGCCTCCTGATATGAAAACACCATATCCTGTTGTTCAGCCTTCGCCGATGCTGCGGTTAGTGCCGTGGCTAATAGTTGGAATCCTGCTTGAAGATGTGTGGCAGACAGGGTGTCCCGCATACCTGTTGGCCGTAGGCATCGTGCTGACGCTGGGAATGTGGCGTTGGCCCGTAGGACAGAGCGTAGGCATAGGTGTTTGCCTGTTGCTGTTGGGAATGACACTTACCGCCTCACATCGTGCATCACTCCGCTTCCCTGACGACGGACAGGCGCATGACCTGCAGGCTGTGGTTATCTCTGAGTCTGCCGAGAAACCCAAGACCGTGGCCATCGACCTCTATGTTCCCTCCAATGGTCGACGACTGAAAGCCTATCTGCATAAAGACCAGCGCAGCAGGGTGTTGAAGCCTGGCGACGGACTGTTGCTGCAAGCACGCATAGAGCCAACTGAACACCTGCGCCTGGGGTCTTTCGACTACGGTCGTTTCTTGGCGGTGAATGGTTTCACGGGCCGATGCTATGTTCGAGCAGCAGATTGGCGGCCAGGTTCTATCGACTGGGAACGCCTGCCGCGATGGGAGCGGTTGCGTATCAATGCCTTGCGATGGCGACACGGGCTGCTGACACGCTATCAGGTGTTGACGGATGGCACGGAGAATCATGCATATAGCTTGCTGGTAGCCATGACCTTGGGCGAACGCTCGGCGGTCAGTAGCGACATGCGCCACGTGTTTTCCGTAACGGGAGCCTCGCATGTGCTGGCATTAAGTGGCCTTCACATGGGCATACTGTTCAGCCTGATTTCCTTGCTGACCGTCTTTGGCAGACGAACACTTGTGACCCGACTGACGATGGTGGTTCTCTTCTGGGGTTTCGCCTTGCTCACGGGACTCAGCGTCAGCGTGGTGCGTTCGGCTTTGATGCTCTCCGTTGCCGCCGTCTTTTCTGTCAGGGGAGGCCATCCGCCTACGGTCAACGTGCTGTGCTTTGCCGCTGTCCTGCTCCTCCTGCTGAATCCCTATTCTCTCTTCGACGTGGGTTTCCAACTGTCGTTCCTGTCGGTCTTCGCCATTCTGCTGGTGATGCCCGTACTCGATAGTCTCTGGCCGGAACAGTTTCTGTTCTGTCATCGCTTGTTGCGAATGCTGTGGAGCGTGGTGGCGGTAAGTGTGGCAGCGCAGATAGGAACGGCACCGATGGTGGCCTTTCACTTCGGCCAACTGCCTGTCTTCTTCGTGCTGAGCAACCTGATTGTCATTCCCTGTGCATATCTCATCCTCTGGCTTGGCCTGTGCTATCTGTTGGTGCCGATGCAGCAGGTAGGCCAGGCGTTGCTCTGGGTGGCCGACGGGATGTATCGTCTGCTTTCCGTTATTGCCGCCTGGCCCCATGCCAGCATTGGCCACCTGCACCCTTCAGCCCTGCAAACAACGATGATCTATGTCGTCATCGTCTCCCTCTACCTGGTGATAGCCAAGCTCCGAAACGTGAAGCTGATGCTCTGAACGCTCTTGTCCGGTCATTCTAAATGTTGCTTTTCTACTATGTAAATATATCATATTGTGTTTTTTCGCCGGTTATGTTTGTAAAAACAAAATATTATGCGTAATTTTGCAGAAAATCAATAACTAAAGATGATGAACAAAGTGAAAAGTTTTTTGAGTGTTATTCTTTGCTGTCTGGCTGTGGTGAGTGCCGGGGCAGCCGACAAGTTTGTGGACTTTACCCGTGGTGACTGGCAGCTGAACGAGGGCCGTCGGGTGACCATCTACGTGAGCCCGCAGGAAGAGCGGGGCGTGATGCACGCCGCTCGCAACCTGCAGACCGACCTCCAGCGCGTGTGCGGAGCCGAGGTGGTGTTTGTCAATACTGCGCAGGAAGCACGCATCGTGGCTGGTACGGCTGCCGTACTCAAGATGCACCAGCAGGAACTGAAGGGCAAGACCGAGCAGTACTTCTTGGATGCTAAGCAGGGGCAGTTGACCATCGTGGGTAGCGACCGCCGCGCCGCCATCTTCGGCATCTACGAGCTGAGCCGACAGATTGGCGTATCACCCTGGTACTACTGGGCCGACACGCCCATCGACCAGCACGACGCTATCTATATTAATAATGGTGTGAGAACCGACGGCGAGCCTGCCGTGCGCTGGCGTGGTCTGTTCCTCAACGACGAGGCTCCTTGCCTCACCAGTTGGGTGAAGAACACTTTCGGCACGGGATATGGCGACCATCGCTTCTATGAGAAGGTGTTCGAACTCATCCTGCGACTGAAGGGCAATATGCTCTGGCCTGCCATGTGGGGATGGGCATTCTATGCCGACGATCCCGAGAACTCGCGAGTGGCCGACGAGATGGGTGTCATCATGAGTACTTCCCACCATGAGCCTATGGCCCGCAACCATCAGGAGTATGCCCGTCGGCGCAACGAGTGGGGTCCTTGGAACTACCAGACCAACCAGCAGAAACTGGATCAGTTCTTCCGCGAGGGCATTGAGCGTATGCGTGGCACCGACGACATCGTGACCATCGGCATGCGCGGCGACGGCGACGAGGCCATGAGCGACAAGACCGACACCCGCCTGATGGAGCGCATCGTGGCCAACCAGCGCCGCATCATCAAGCAGGTGACGGGTCGTCCGGCTAAGGAGACACCGCAGGTGTGGGCACTCTATAAGGAGGTGCAGGACTATTATGATGCCGGCTTCCGCGTGCCCGATGATGTCTGCATGCTGGTATGCGACGATAACTGGGGCAACATCCGCCGCGTGCCTAATGCCGAGGAACGTCGCCACAAGGGCGGATGGGGCATATACTATCATGTGGACTATGTAGGGGCACCTCGCAACACGAAGTGGATTAACGTCACGCAAACGCAGCAGATGTTCGAACAGCTCTCGCTGGCCTATGACTTCGGTATCGAACGACTCTGGATTCTTAACGTGGGCGACCTGAAGCCTATGGAATATCCCATCACGCTGTTCCTCGACATGGCGTGGAGTCCGAAGCAGTACACCATTCAGGACGTGACTACCCACACCGAGCGGTTCTTTGCCGAGCAGCTGGGTCCCGAGTGGGCTGTCGAGGCTGCCGGTATCTACAACCAGAACTGCCAATACATGGGACGTGTGACGGCTGAGATGCTCGATGCCGAGACCTATAATGTGGCTACGGGCGAATGGAAACAGGTGGCCGACGAGTACCAGCGCCTGGAGGCCCGGGCCTTGCGGCTCTTCCTTCAGCTGCCTGAAAGCCGCCATGACGTCTATCGCGAGTTGATTCTCTTCCCCGTACAGGCGATGGCCAACATCTACGACATGTACTATGCACAGGCCATGAACCGCTATCTGGCCGGACAGAACAATCCCGACGCTAACCTGTGGGCGGCCAAGGTGGCCGACTGCTTCCGTCGCGACTCGCTGCTCTGCCTGGCCTATAACAAGGAGATTGCTGGTGGTAAGTGGGACGGCATGATGACGCAAAAGCACATCGGATATACTTCCTGGAACGATGCCTTCCCCCACGAAATGCTGCCCAAGACCGTCGCCGTTGCCCCTGCTGCCGCTTCGGGCTACACGCTCACGCCCTCTAAGCCCGGTTACTTGTCTATCGAGGCCGAGCATTTCTTCAAGGCCGAAACACCCGAAGGCATGACGTGGAGTGTCTATCCCTACTATGGACGCACGCGGAGTGCCGTGGCGCTGACGCCCTACACCAAGGAGACGGGTGATGCTCGGATTGTCTATCGCTTCTCGCTGCCGAAGGACTGCGGCAATAAGGTAAAGGTGCATGTGGTGGTGAAGTCCACGCTCGACTTCCTTGACTGCGGTGGCCATAAGTACACCGTCAGCCTCGACGGTTCCGAACCGCAGGAAGTCAACTTCAACAAGACGCTTGTCGACCGCCAGCCCTATATGTACTCCGAGTTCTATCCCACTATTGCCCGTCGCGTGGTGGAGAAGGTGGTTGAACTGCCCGTCGCCGCTGCCGACTTCCACGAGCTGGTGTTGCATCCCGTAAATCCTGGTATCGTGTTCGAGAAGATTGTCGTTGACTACGGTGGCTACCAGTCCCAGTATCTCTTCGGACAGGAAGCCACTGTGACGAGATAGAGGTTTGCGCTTCGCGCCTACTGATAAAACCAGAAAAAACAAAATAAAACCAGGCAAAACAAATCTGTGGTTTTATTTTGTTTTTTCTGGTTTTATTTTGTTTTTCTACAAGACGCGAAGCGTATCAATCGTATTACAGTTTCTGTAAGTCAACGTAGATTTTCGACCACGATTCCATTTGCGGGTAATAGTCATGGAGGTCGCTTTTCTTCACCCAGATACCCGTCATTTTTTCTTTCTCGTTGATTTCTATCGACTTGTTGTTGAGGTTGATATGATAGAGGATGCCTAAGTGGACCTTTCCCACTTCGTTGGTATCGTCATTGATAATGCCTATGGGCACAACCGACTCCACATGGCAGTCGTCATGCACAAGGACTTCCTCATTGAGCTCCCGTTCCAGTTCGTGGTGCATATAGGCTACGTCGGTCTTGTCGCCGTATGGGTTCATGTGGCCGCCTACACCCAGCGAATACAGGTTGTGCAGGCGGGCTTCCGTCTGTTTCTTGGTTCTGTGGAAGAGATACACCTCGTCGCCGCAGCATATCACGGCGTATGGGATAATCTGTTTATGCGAGGGGTCATCCTCCAGCAGGTTTCTATGTTCAAAGATACCGTTCTGCAGCAGTTTGTCCATGATGGCCGCATCCTGTACTTTTATCACCGCATTTTCTTTGTATTCCAGCAGTTGCCACACCTTCTCTGTTGGCACCGCCAATATGAGTTCTGTCTTCATTTACTATAATATGAGATGGTTCGTTTGAATTTTGCGTGCAAAGTTAGCATATTTTTGCTAATAACGTAATAATTTGATAAGTTTTTTAGGTGTCAGTTCCTTAACTGCGTTTCCTGATCTTCCAGCCGATGGCGGCAATGAAGATGGTCATGAAGGGGCTGAGCAGATTGAAGAAACAGTAGGGCAGATAGGTCATCGTGGGCACGCCGAGTACGGTACTCTGCGTCATGCCGCAGGTGTTCCAGGGGACAAGTACCGAGGTGACGGTGGCAGCATCCTCACAGGTTCGGCTGAGCAGGCGCGACTCGTAGCCCTGGTCGCGATAGGCATGACGATAGACGTCGGCGGTGAGGACGATGGAGATGAACTGGTCGCCCGTGGCCACGTTGAGGAAGAGACCTGTACCTACGGTAGACGAGACCAGGCTGACACGACTGCGCACGAGGCTGAGAATGACGCGGGTGATACTCTCAATCATGCGGCTGGCCACCATCGTTGCCCCGAAGCACATGGCGCAAAGGATGAGCCAGATGGTGTTGAGCATGCCCGTCATGCCGCCCGTCGCCACCAGGTCGTTGAGCGCGTCATTACCCGTCTTGATGGCCGTAGCACCATAATAGGTGATGGCCAGGCCTCGCGTCAGGGCGGCGGGCATGGAATAGGACTCGCCCCCGCCTATCTGACAGAGGATGTGTGGTTGCAACAAGAGTGCCATCACGCCCGCAAAGAGACTGGACAGGAAAAGCACGATGAGCGAAGGCACGCGGCGGGCTATGAGCAAGGCTGTGAGCAGGGGCACAAGGAGCGTCCAGAGCGAGATGCGGAACGTGTCTGACAGCCCCTCGGTGTACTGGGCTACCTGCACCTCGACGTCGTGGCTGTTGCTCAGTCCGGCTATGACGAAGATGACGAGCGTGATGCTGATGGTGGGCAATGTGGTCAGCATCATGTAGCGGATGTGGGTGAAGAGGTCGGTTCCCGTGGCCGACGAGGCCAGGATGGTGGTGTCGCTCAACGGTGACATCTTGTCGCCGAAGTAGGCCCCGGAGATAATGGCACCTGCCGTCCAAGCCTCACTTACTCCCAACGCCTGGCCAATGCCCAAGAGGGCTACACCAATGGTGGCAATAGTAGTCCACGAACTGCCTGAGAGTAGCGACACGACGGCACAGATGATGCAGGTGGAGGCGAGGAAGTACTGGGGCGACATGATTTGTACTCCATAATATATCAGGGTGGGCACTACGCCACTAATCATCCACGACCCGGCCAACATGCCTACGCAGAGCAGGATGAGCAGCGTGACGGCTATGTCGCCGATGGTCTTGATCATCTGCTGTTCGAAACGCTTCCAAGGAACGCGATAGCGCAACATGCCTATGCCTATGCAGACGGTCATGCCCATGAAGAGGGCTATCTGACTGCCGCCGCTGAGCGAGTCGCTGCCAAAGAGCGAGATGATGACGGCCAGCAGGGCGACGAGCACCATAAGCGGGATGCTGGCTATGAGGGGATGGGGAAGGGGCGTTTCATTCATGCTGATTCTTATTTTTTTGCAAAATTCGCTAAATAATCTGGAATAACCAAATCTTTTTTCAATTCTTTTTCTTATCTTTGCGGCATGGTAGAAAACAATCTTAACACATATCTTGACGAGATAGGACGTCAGGCGTTGCTCAGCGAAGAGGAGGAACGCCGTCTGTCGGCCCGTATCAAGGCTGGTGACCAGCGGGCAGTAAATAAATTGATTGAGGCTAACCTGCGCTTCGTGGTGGCTATTGCCCGCCAGTACCAGGGCAAGGGACTGGCAATGGACGACCTGGTGAGCGAAGGTAACATCGGACTGATGAAGGCCGCCGGGAAGTATGATGCTACCCGTGGCCTTCGTTTCGTGAACTATGCTGTGGTGTTCGTGCGCAGGCAGATTGAGCTGGCCTTGAAGAAGGAGTCGGGCGAACAGCGGGTGGAGAACCGTAAGGACGGCCAGAGCCGTTCGGTCGATGCCCCGTTGGGCTCGAAGACCAATGTCAGTCTGCTGTCGGTACTGGTCGATGCCAATGCGCCACAGGCCGACGAGCGCACCATCAATAGTGCGGTGGAGAAAGCGGTGGAGTATGCCCTGCGCAGTCTCGATGAGCGTGAGGGTAGGGTGGTGAATGCCTACTTCGGCATAGAACAAGACCACCTGACCATGCAGGAGATTGCCGATGACATGGGACTGAAGCGCGAGCGGGTACGGCAGATTCGCGACCGTGCCATACGTCGGCTGCGCAAAGCTTATCGCTCTCGCCTCAATGAACTGCGGGCTTGAGTTTTTTCTTGTTTTTCCATGTTTTATTTTGTTTTTCTTCAAGACGCTAGGCGTATAAATAATTAGATTTATGGAAAGAAAAGACTTTGAGGCCGCCCTGGAGCGGCACCAGCAAATTATAGACCGCATCAAGGAGTCGGCCCACGCCCTGCATGCAAGTGTCAACCAGACCTATGGCGACGGCCTGCCCTATAGCTACCACTTGGACATGGTGGCGTGTTGTGTCACGGACTTCGGTCATCTGGTATGCGCCTGTGCCGACGACGTGGTGCCCCTTCTCTTCGGGGCCTACTACCATGACAGCATCGAGGATGCCCGCCTGTCGTACAACGACGTGAAGAAGGTGGCAAGCAAGCTGATGACCGACGTACAGGCCATGATGGCCACCGAGATTGTCTACGCGCTCACCAACGACAAGGGGCGCAACCGTGCCGAAAGGGCAGGGGAGAGGTACTATGCCGGCATACGGCAGACACCCTACGCGCCGTTCGTGAAGTTGTGCGACCGCCTGGCCAATGTCACCTTCAGCTGTTCGGGCGAGAACAGCGACAGCAACCGGATGAAGGAGGTCTATAAGGGCGAGATGGGCCATTTCCTGGCCGACATCACAGCACCCAGCAGCGACCAGCGCATGGCCGTACCCCGTGAGGTGGTGCTGAAGATTGCCGAGTGCGTGATTGACGATATGGAGCGCGAAGAGAACAAGTGGTGGGAGGAGAGTACGGAGGTACGGGGGTACGAGGATAGTTCTGCTGATGAAGGTAATCTCGTACCTCCGTACCCCCGCACCTCCGTACCCCCGAAAGAATTCGTCCCTCCGAGAAATATCGCTTTCCCGATAGCGAAAGTCAATCTTGGACTCAACGTGGTGCGTCGCCGCGACGATGGCTACCATGACTTGGAGACGGTGTTCTATCCCGTTCCCATACACGATGCGCTGGAGGTGCAGCTGATGAACGAGGCGTTTCCCTCTGCTGTAGACTGCGACCTGAAGGTCACCAACCTGCACATTGAGGGCGACGAACAGCGCAACCTTGTGGTGCGGGCCTACAACCTGCTGAAGCAGGACTTCCCCTGGATGCCTCGCGTACACGCTCATCTGAATAAGGTGATTCCCACTCAGGCAGGCATGGGAGGTGGCTCCAGCGACTGCGCCTATATGATCAGGCTGCTCAACGACCTTTTCTCCCTTGGACTCTCCACCCAGCAGATGATTAACTATGCGGCTCGTCTCGGTGCCGACTGCCCCTTCTTCATCATGAGTCGCCCCGCCTACGCCGAGGGCATCGGCGAGCGCTTGGAGCCAGTCAGTCTCAGTCTGAGTGGTTGGTATATGGCTGTTGTCCGTCCCGACATCCCTGTCTCTACCAAGGAGGCCTTCTCCCTGATCCGTCCGCAGAAGCCCGTCAGGAACTGCCGCGACATAGTGATGCAGCCTGTAGAGACGTGGCGCGACCAGCTCACCAACGACTTCGAGCAGAGTGTCTTTGCCCTCCATCCCGAGATAGGGGCCATCAAGCAGCAGCTCTACGCCCTCGGTGCCGTCTATGCCGCCATGAGCGGTAGTGGTAGTGCGCTGTTCGCCCTCTTCCGCACCCCTGTTTCCCTCGACCTCCATTTCAAGGACTGCCAGAAATACGTGTTTCAGCTCCCGTGAAAAAGTTCGCCCTTTAAGTGATTTCAAAAAGTAATCAATTATTATGGCAAAGAAAAGTCAATCATCAAGATTAACCACCCAGCAGAAAGCGGGGCACGGAGTAATCAGTATCTTTGGCACAGGAGCTAAACTTCATGACACTACTGTCGGCAAAATACAGACTGCTGTTTTTGAACAGTTGAAGAAGGACTATCCTCAACTAACATTCAGATACAGGACAAGCATTTCAAAGAAAGAAATCAATGAAGCACTCCAGAAGGTAGATCCTGCTCTTGGGCAGACATTGTTTGTTGAAAATGCGAGCATCATTCCTGATGGAGGTGTTATTGAGGTACAGGATGATAATGAAAACTGGCGCGTTGTTTTAGTCTCCGAAGCTAAGGTTCAAGGTAAAGATGTAGAAAACATCAGGCAGGGAAATCTCGTGGGAAAGAACAACGATCAAGATTTGATGGCTGCAGGTAATGCAATAGAAAGGTCACACAAGAATATTTCTGAAATTGCCAATTTCATGTTGGCAGAGTCACATTTTCCATACGCTTTGTTCCTCGAGGGTTCAAACTTCCTGACTGAAACTATTACTGTAACCCGTCCAGACGGGAGAGTTGTTACTTTGGAATATAATTCTGGAATGTTGAACAGACTTGACCGTTTGACAGCAGCTAACTATGGAATGCCTATCAACACCAACCTTTGCAAGAATAAGTTTGTAAAACATATCGACAAGACTATCATGCTTCAAGCCGCTTCTATTTATACTCAGGGCAAAGGTGAAAGCTGGAATGTCAACGATATGTTTAATGTAATGCTTGAGATAGCAAACACTTCACTTCAGGTCTTATGGAGTGATTTATTCAATCAGACGAAATAGAATTATGACAAGAAACGCAACGAATCAATTATTGCAAAAAGCAAAGAAATCGAAAAGCGATGAGTTCTATACGCAATTATGCGATATAGAAAGAGAGTTGCAATATTATCCAGACTGCTTTTCGGGTAAAGTTGTTTATTGCAATTGTGATGACCCCCGGATCAGTAATTTCTTTAGATTCTTTGCTATACATTTTCAAGAATTAGGTCTTAAGAAATTAATTGCTTCTTGTTATCGTGAGCAGGTAAATGATTTGTTTTTAAGCCAGGTATCTGAGAAAGGTTTCTGGTGTGAATATCATGGTGAAGATGGCAACCATTTCAATCCTGCAAACATCAGGATTAACTATTTCAAGGGGAGTGGTGATTTCAGAAGTGCCGAATGCATAGGACTGCTTAAGCAGGCTGACGTAGTTGTTACAAATCCACCGTTCTCACTATTTAGGGAGTTCGTAGCGCAAATTGTGAGATATAATAAGCAGTTCCTTGTTATTGGAAATGTTAATGCTATCACGTATAAGGAAATATTCGGACTGATCCAGGAAGGCAAAGCATGGCTTGGAGTTAATCTTGGTCGTGGCATTACGGGGTTCATTGTGCCAGATGACTATGATCAATACGGAACGGAAGTAAGTATTAATAGCGAAGGCCAAAAGATTATTGCCACAAATAGTTGTCTTTGGCTTACAAACTTGGAACTTGATCAGCGTCATGAGGATATCGAACTTACTAAGGTTTATTATGGCAACGAGACGGTCTACCCCAAGTATGACAATTGTGATGGCATCAATGTCAATAAGACTCAGGACATCCCGTGTGACTTTGCCGGATTGATGGGCGTGCCTATCACCTTCTTGCATAAATACAATCCTGACCAATTTGAGATAGTTCGATTCCGAAAAGGTGATGACGGAAAGGATTTGCGTGTAAATGGGAATTGTCCTTATTTTAGGATTCTCGTGAAAAACAAACGAATAAACAATATCAGACAAACGAAAACACATAATTATACTGAGGTTGTGTGATGATTTAGTCGTTCGGCTTATTTCCAAAATATCGGCATCGGCGTTTGCAGTTACAGAAAGTCTTCGTATATTTTCTATTTGCAGCGTCTAACTGCGGTCTTACAATTTTTGATTATTATATACTAGGATTTTTTCAAAAAAGGGTGACAGGGTGACAGAATGCCGATAAACAGGGCGTTTGCACCCTTTCTTGAGGGTGACAAGGGTGACAGAAGGGTGACAGGATTCACGCTTTCCGTGCTATTGCATAGCGGCGGCGTGGATGATTCGTCAGTACCTTTGTCGTCTCTTGCGGCATTCATGGTGCTTCCAGTAAAAAACATGCCTGTTTGCACTTGAATTCTCGAGAGAATTGAGGCGTAAAGTATATCTTTGCCTATAGCAAATGGCATTCTAACTGCTCAATTCTCTCGAGAATTTATCTGTATTCGGCTTACTTCCTTCACCCTTCAGTAACCTTAGTGTCGCCCTTGTCACCCTTATACAAGGGTCGCTATTTCGTTTACAAACCCACACGATTGCCTTGCCAGTGCCATTCTGACATTGGCATTTTTTGTCAACAAACAATTTTCTTTTCGCGTATATTCACTGAGGCCATCCATACTTTCTTCAAGTTCAGCGTGGCAATAAGGGCCGCTTAGAACTATCTGTCTGACAATTGTCTGAAATCCTTCTCATCCATAATGCCTGTATTTGTTTTTCCAGCCATAAAATTAGTCAATTATCTGCTATTCATAGCGTCTTTCCCCACAATCTTTCAAAAATCTATCAGATTTTATGTGATTTTCACAGTTTGAGGCATTGTAATCGGAGTTTTTGTGTAATTTTGCATCCGTTCTTCGGAACAAAAGACATAGTAGGCTCTGACATTCCCAATCACCACCTCCGAAAAGACGAGCCAACCTGCAAAAAGAGCGTCGGCGCATAGTGCGCAGGCGTTTCGACGATTGCAGGGGCTTGTGGTGAGCCGGGAATGCGTAGAAATGGCCTGCGCATTTCTGTATAAACAAGTATAAATTAAAAACTTATTCATTATGAAGAAAATTCTTATAACAATGACGATGTTCCTTCCAATGGCAGCAAGGGCTTTTACTGGTGAAGCCGTGCTTGATGGAATCAATTATTACATTGTGACAAAAGCGAAAACAGCAGAGGTAAGGGCATTTCCTTATTCATTGGAAATAAGCGATATTCCAAAGTACAAAGGCAATATCGTGATCCCTGAATCCATTGTGTATGAAGGAGTTGAATGTAGCGTGACATCCATCGGAAATTCTGCTTTCAGTAGCTGTAACGAGTTGAACTCTGTTGTAATCCCCAATAGTGTGACTGCCATCGGGAATAATGCATTCATGATTTGTAGCAGTCTTTGCTTTTTTCAGCTGTAGTGGACTAACCTCTATATATGACCTCAACGGCAGAAGGTTGATGAAGCTAACCAAAGGTATCAATATCATCGGTGGCAAAAAGTTCGTCTTGAAATAAGTCGCTAATATAATAATCAAAAATATGGAAAGGCTATTAGACATCCTCACGAATCCTGACAAAAGGCACGTCTGGATTCTCAATCGCAAATACTGCCCGTTTAAGGAAATGACTGACGGCAAGGCCGAAGTCTTGTACTCCTACGACCCTGTGGCGCAGGAAACTCCCTTCTCGCTGGAAGCCATCATGAACATAGAGCAGTACAATTACAAGACTTTCATTCAAGCATATAAGGCCGAGCGCAAGGAACTGCTGGATAACGATGCTCAGGACATGCGGATTCTTGCCGTCTGGAGTTTCTATAAGAACGTGCGGAAGGATGACATAATGCTCTTTGTTCACGGCAACGAGATAGAAGGCTATTATGTCATAACAGGCGAATACATGGAATGTCTTAACGAAGAGGACTTCTGCCTGCACAGCTGGGATGCCGAGACGATACGCTTTAAATGTCCCGTCTGCATCGAAAGCAGATTCGGTAGTCCTTTCTTCAAGATGATTGGCGACTTTAAGAAGGAAGTCGTGTCGGCATTGAGGAAAGCAATTAAATCATCATAGGGGAAATCGAATATCTGAAAGCTTCGGGAGGCCGACGCTGAATCGCAAGCGTCAGTCTCCCGAAGTTCTTTTCCGTTTGTACCTTTATTATATGTAGGCATCCATTCATGGGCGGCTTTCTTCATCAAAAAGAATAAGGCTGTCATTGAATCGGCAATGTGGTTTTACGATAAAAACAATTGAAAACAGAGCCATTCCTGCAATTATTTCACCTCTTTTGGTTTAATATGAGAAATCTTTTGTAACTTTGTCGCCATATTCAAGTATAAGGTTTTATGAATGTTAACGGAAATGGCTTGATGGCCGACAACGGATATAGCTATCCATCGGATGCGCAACTGCGAAACATTTTTGCTTCGTCGTGCGTGGAAGCTGCGGCACGAAGTATGCAGGTGCCTGCCGTGGAAATGTACCGCAGGATGAAGCGTGTGGAATTATTCCGCGACGTGATTTACCCCTGTTACGACACCCTGCACACACAGAGCCGAGAGATTGTCACGGAGGATGTGTTAGAAGCCCTGAGAGTGAGAGAGAACAAACTAAAGGAGGCGAAGGCATGAGAGTTTATCCTATATTATCTGATATGTTATGCTTAGCGACTTACTTCTATGGAACAAAATAGGCAGGATTGTCACCCTGCTGTCTGAACAGCTCAATATTTCGTCTGAGCGAGCCCTCGACCTTTTCTATACCTCAAAGACCTGTGAACTGCTGCATGACCATCAACGTTGCTATATACATTCAGCGACGGGTATATTGTAGATGATGTGTTGCGAGAGATACAAAAGTGAAGTAGCTGTATGGTATTTAGCCTCCGTAAGTATGGCATTTAGCCTCCATAAGTATGGTATTTAGCCTCCATAAGTATGGTATTTAGCCTCCATAAGTATGGTATTTAGCCTCCGTAAGTATGGTATTTAGCCTCAGTAAGTATCATGTTTGCATACAGAAAACATGATGGTTATGATGGGGAGTTGCCTTGAAAAAGCAAGACTACGTAGCCTTCAGCATCTTTCAATATTACAGAAAATTTTATTTTTGATTTTTGCATACACTACATACACTATTATGATAAACTTTTGATTTTCAGTAGTTTAAATAGGTGTATGCAACGATGAAAAGGGTGTATGATGGATTTTTGCATACACCACATACACCGTTACATACACCGTTTTATGTATTGTAAATCAGTAACTTACGTTATAGTGTATGAAGTGTATGAAAAAAACAAAAAAATTTTATTTCATACAAGTTGCTTTGTTTTGTTAATCCATATAAATAGGGATTGCGGGAATGGGATGGTTTGCGTAATTTTGCAGGCAAATCCATTAACGCAAGATTCATGAGGAAAAAGTTTTTGATGTTGACGCTGGCTCTCGCCGCGCTTGTGTCGCAGACGCAGGCACAGAGACTACGTGATGGCGGGCAGGTTGCAGGCACGGGACAGGACGATATGCGCCAAGCGGTGGAGTACTTAGCTTCGCAAGAACTTGGCGGCAGATACCCTGGCACGGCAGGCGACAGCCTCGCCTCGGCATTTATTACCAGTAAGCTTCGCGGACTGAAGCTGAAGCCCGTGGTGAAGGCCAAGAAGGAGAAGGGCTTCTATCACGACTTCAGCTACGGAAAGACTGAGCAGAGAACTACCCATAATATCTTAGCTGTGCTACCGGGCAACGACAAGCGGCTGAGGAACGAATATATCGTCGTGGGCTCGCACTACGACCATTTGGGCATGGGAGGAAAAGGCTCTGGCTCGCGCCGTCCTGACACGTTGGGCGTTCATCCCGGTGCTGACGACAATGCCAGCGGCGATGCCGTGGTACTGGAACTGGCCAAGCACTTCAAGAAGGTGGGCTCGCCACGGAGTATCATCTTCGCCTTCTTCGGCGCAGAGGAGCAGGGGCTTGTGGGCAGCAAGAAGTTCATAGAATGGATGAAGCAAGAGGACGGGCAGCGCAGGAACCTTCCTAAAGATATAAAAGGCGTGGTGGCTATGGTGAACTTAGACATGGTGGGCCGTATGCGGGGTCATGCGCTGAGCGTCTCGGGCACGGGTACGAGTTCGGGCTTCAAGGCATTAGCTGAGGAAGTGGCCGAAGCGCAGAACCTGCACGTGAGCTGTGTGCCCGACGGTTATGGCCCGAGCGACCAGGCATCGTTTGTGGCAGCCGAGATCCCCGTGCTCTTCCTGACGACTGGCGGGCATACGGAGTATCACACCCCTGCCGACGTGCCATCAACGCTGAACTATGACGGTATGCAGCAGACCCTCGACTACACAAAGGAGTTAGTTGCGCGGGTGGCAGGTATGCCTGCAGCTCCCGACTATATCAATGTGCCGGGCAGCAGCACCATGAAGCATGCTAAGTTTAAGGTGACATTAGGATTGATGCCCGATGTGATGGGAGCAAGCACCATTCCCGGACTGCGTGCCGACATCGTGGTGGCGGGGAAGCCCGCGTATAATGCAGGTATCCGTAGTGGCGACGTGATTCAGGAGATTGACGGCAAACCCGTGAACAACATGGAGGAATACATGCAGCGACTGTCGGAACTACAGCCGGGCACCACTATCCCCGTGGAGGTGCTGCGCGGCGAGGAGAAGATGACGTTTCAGGTAGAGTTAACACAGCCTACCCAAGCCCTCCCATAAAGAAGGGGAAAGCCTACCCAAGCCCTCCCAAAGGGAGGGATGTTGATATAGACAATGAAGAGTGAAGAATGAAAAAGAATTGGATATATTGGCTATTAGCCATTGTCATCACATTGGTGTTGAGCATTTATCAGCGCATGACGGGACCCACGCATCCCAAGAGCGTGACCGTGGAACTGAATGGGGAGAGCTATAAGATGAAACTGCCCAGAAGTGGGGTGCAGAAGGATGAGATGGTGACGCTGAGAGGCGTACACTCGGCTGCTCCCATCGATGCGCAACTGCACTACCGTCGCTATCCCACGACGGATGACTATACCACCGTGGACTTCGGCAGGCCCTACAGAGACTGGGAGGCCGCCTTGCCCGTACAGCCCGTGGGGGGAAAACTACAGTATTACATCACGGTTGAAGGGAATGACTATCCTGCGGATGAACCAGTCGTGATTCGTTTTCGTAACGATGTGCCTGCCAGCATCCTGATTCCGCATATCCTGCTGATGTTCGGAGCCATGCTCTTTGCCGTCTATACGCTCTTGCTGGTGCTGGCCCGAAAACCGTACAGCAAGTGGTTGAAGATTACCGTCGGGACGCTGTTCGTTGGTGGATTCATCTTCGGCCCGTTGGTGCAACACGCAGCGTTCGGACCGTGGTGGACAGGGTTCCCGTATGGAACAGACCTGACCGACAACAAGACCCTCCTTTCCTTCGTGTTCTTCGCCATCGCCTTGGCTACGCTGAAGTGGAAGTATAACAAGTGGTTGGTCGGCCTGGCCGTACTGCTGATGATAGCCGTCTTTACGATTCCCCACAGCGCATTTGGCTCGGAATATGATTACACAACACAACAATTAGGAACGGAAAAGCCTACCCAAGCCCTCCCATAGGGAGTGATGTTTAGATAGATAATGCAGAGTACATCCGTCTAATAGGAAATTGTTTAAAATAATAAAAAGCTAATTATGGAAATCAAAAAGTTTTTGTTGATGTTGGTTGCAGCAGCAACCGTAGTATTAGGAGTGAGTTCTTGTGGTAGTGACGATGACGAGCCGGAGGTAGCCGTAGCCGAACAAGTGGCCGGCTCCTATACCGGTACTGAGGTCATGATTGTCATGGGTGAACCGGATGAAGGCACCAAGACTTTCGAGTTTACCAAAGCCACGGAAGTCGCAGTAGACATGATGATTCCCGAATACGGTGAAGGTATGATGTCGCTCGCTAAGATGCCCGTCAAGAACATTCCCCTGACCAAGAGCGGGAATACCATTACAGGAAAGCTCGAGAAGTATGAAGGTACGGTGACCAATGCCTCTGGTGCTGAGAAGGCTTATACCGTGAATGATCTTGTGGTTATCTTCAGCGACAAGACGGTGGCGGTGACGTTTAAGTTGAAGTATGGCAATATGCCGTTCGACTTCGAGGGACAGTTTACAGGCACAAAGAAGTAAGTTGTGACGGAGCAATTGTTGAGCAAGTATCTGTATTCTCTTATAGCTGGCATGGCTCTGTCTATGCCAGCTATCAGTCTCTCTGCACAGTCGATACGTGATTCTGTCGAACTTGAACCTGTCGTCGTCACGGCTACCCATTCGCCAAAGACGTTGAAGGATGCCCCTGTGGTGACGCGCCTGATCACGCTCCATGACATCAAGATAGTCGATGCTACCAACATCCAGGACTTGCTGACGCAGGAGATTCCCGGCTTGGAGTTTGGCTTTGCCATGAGTCAGGAGACTTCGCTCAACATGAGCGGTTTTGGCGGCAATGCTGTGCTTTTCTTGGTGGACGGCGAGCGCATGGCGGGCGAGACGATGGACAACGTGGACTACAGTCGAATGAACCTCGACAACGTGGGGCGCATTGAGATAGTGAAAGGAGCCTCGTCGGCTCTCTACGGCTCGAATGCCGTGGGCGGGGTTATTAATATCATCAGCCGTGAGAACTTAGAGCCGTGGACGGCCAACGTACACTCCCGCTACAACACCTTCGGCCATGAGTGGCGCAACGGGGCCAGCTTCTCTTTCAACACGACAAAATGGAACTCCCAGACGAATTTCCAACACACCAAGATTGACCCCGTCAACCTGCCCAAGCCATACTCTTCCGAGGAGATTGCCCAAGAACTGCTGAAGAAGGCGCAAGGGTTGCCCTACGATGAGTCGGTACTGAATGATGACTCCAACCTGAGCCGTCTCTATGGTCAGGAGACCTATAACGTGAAGGAACGGCTGACGTGGCGTGCTACTGACCAGTTGACACTCACAGGCCGGGGCGGCTACTTCTTCCGAACGAGCGAGCGCGACACCCACGACTATCACTTCAAGGGCTACAGCGGAGGGCTGAAGGGCCGATATGTCTTTCGGGGGTGCGGGGGATTGGAAATCTCCTACGCCTTCGACCAGTATGACAAGGCCAACTTTCTGCCAGACGGCACTCGTACCCACGACCACGACTATAGCAACCGACAGCATGTAGTACATGCGCTGTTCAGCAATCAGTTTGGCAAGAACAACCTCATCGTCGGGGTCGACTACATGAACGACTATCTCTCGACCTACCAGTTCGTGACGGGCACCAGCCACTCGCAGAACAATATCGACGGCTATGCTCAGTTCGACTGGAACATCACCGAGCAACTGAACATCGTGGGAAGTGTCAGATACGACTATTTCTCAGCATCAGCACAGAAAGCACTCACAGAGCGGCTCGCCGTGGTGTATAAGTTTCCCTGGATGACCTTCCGTGCCAACTATGCCAGCGGGTTCCGCGCTCCCACGCTCAAGGAGATGTACATGCACTTCGACATGGGCAACATGGGGTATCTGTTAAGAGGTAATCCCGACCTGCAGCCAGAGAAGAGCAATAACTTCAACGTGGCCATCGAGCGAACGAACCGCATCCGCAACAGTGGCTTCTTGGACGGTCGCTATAACTTTACCCTCATGGGCTACTGCAACATTTTCGACAAGCGCATCACCACCATCGACGGCGGTATCCATGAGGGCATGGAGAGTGCGCTCTACTGGAACGAGGACGGGATTACGGTATGGGGCGTGGATGCCAGCCTGGGACATATCTGGGATTGCGGACTTTCGCTCAAGCTCAACTATTCTTGGATGAAGGAGACGGGCAGCGTCTATTATTCCGACTTTTATCAGCCCCGTTCTCACTCCATGACCTGGCGAGTGGGCTACGACCATCGTTTCTCGCGGCACTATGCCCTTGATGCAGCCCTCTCGGGCCGCTATCTTGGTAAACCGCAGTCGGGACGCAAGGATGTAGACCAGGGCTATACCCTCTGGAAACTCATGCTCCAGCACCACATCTGGCGGGGCATCAGAGTCAATACCGCCATCGACAACCTCTTCAATTTCAAGCCCAAGACCTATTACTATTGCGCTCCGCTCACCACGGGCACTTCCTTCAGCCTGGGCTTGTCGGTCGATTTGGACAGAATGTGATGTATGTATGACTATTATGACTCTTCAGTTATTGATTACTTAATGAAAAAACAAACTATTATGAAACGGATTTTATGTATTTTTGCTTTAGTGTCTGCGGGGCTATTAGGCCTGCAAGCTCAGGAAACGCAGACGAGTAGCGGTTATGCAATTCCTTCAGGGAAGGAAATATACATCCCGGAGGAGCTGCGCGACAACGATTTCACCGATAGGGAGTCGACGTGGAGCTACTACCGCATGGCCTGCACGCCCAATGTAGTGTGCTTCTGGGAGAAGGGTTTCGGCGACGACCTCAGCAAGGCACCTGACCTCGACGGCCAGCCCATGACCGTCGACTTAGACAACCTGCTTGCGCGTGTGGAGTATTTCTACAACGTCTATCGCGACATGATGGGTTTCCTGCTGCCCGGTAGCAAGGCCGAACGCTACCGCATGATGGTGATGCTGAAATACTCATTAGAAGGAACGGCCTACGGCGGTTGCTACGACGATGTGATTGGTGCGCTGTGGATTACGCCCAACCGTGTGCAGGACAAGACGCTCAATTGCATAGCCCACGAGATTGGCCATTCGTTCCAGATACAGATTGCCTGCGACGGACAGTCGCAAGGCTTGAGCGGCCCCATCTTTGAAACCAGTGCCCAGTGGATGCTCTGGCAAGTGAACCCGCGCTGGACTACCGACGAGAACTATCATTGGGAAGCCTACAAGAAGAACATCCACCTGAGTCTCTTCAACAATGAGAACATGTATCACGCCCCGTTCGTCCTTGAGTATTGGAGCTACCTGCATGGGCTTACCTACATGGCCGACATGTTTCGTGGTGGCAAGGCAGATGAGGACTTCACCCAGACCTATATGCGTATGTATAACGTGGATGTTCAGAGGATGGGCGATGAACTGCTCGACTGCTATAGCCGTCTCATTACTTTCGACTTCCCCGACAAGCGCAAGGAGAGTATTCGCTATGCCTGTGAGTTGCAGAGCGAGATGACGGATACGCTCAATGGGTGGAAGAAGCCCGTCAACGTGCCTGAGACCTACGGCTTCAATGTAGATGAGATAATGCTTCCACCCGTCGGCAAGACGGTGAAGATTCAGTTCCGGGGACTTCCGCAGGACAATAATATAGGCTATCGCTATGGTCTTGTGGCCGTTGACAATAGCAACAATGCCACCTATCTTGGTACTCACTCTTCGTCCAAGATGACGCTTTCCTATACCAATCCAGGAAACATCAAGAAACTCTATTTAGTAGTCGTAGGTTGTCCGGCCAAGGAATACACCAAAGAACCAGCCTCCTATCCCTATATGATAAAGGTAGAATAGGAAAAAAATAGCGTGCTGCGATTGAAAGACGCTGAAAGCGTCACCTCTCAGTAGCCGTAGTGTCCGAAGGACCTACGGATAACGGAAAAAAATAAATAAACACGCTGAAAGGCAACGGGTAGGCGAGCTTGCTCGGGAATGAGCGTGCCCTAACAGTACAATGGGCGACCCCTTTGGGGTCGATGTACCTTCTCACGTTCTATCCGCAGGTCGTACCGGCCCACGGCTATTGAGAGGTGACGCTTTCAGCGTCTTTCAATCGCTGTACGAAAAACAGGCATAGTAAGCTGGCTATTCCTCGATGATGCCGGCCTTCAGCCAGTCGTTAACGAGGATCTGTGCGTCGTGCTGGGCGGTAGGTTCGTCGACGTCGTATTCTTCGGTGAGCCACCGGACAAGGTCTTCCGTAGTGAAGTCCTGCTGCTTTGCCTTCTCCCAGAGATAGGCAGCCGACTCGTTGAGACTGATGATAGAGCCGAAGTCGATGTTGGCGATACCTTCGGCTACGATGATGTTTTCGCCACAGACATTGCGTAGCGTAAATCCTTCTTTTACTTTCATATTGATAATAATGTTTTGATGCGTTGCGGGATGTGTGGATGTAGGGCAAAGAGCAGGTAGCGACGTATGGGGTATAGTCGCGTCCAGCACCAGGAGTAGATGCGCCATTTGGCCGCGTCGGTGCTGTCGAGGGTGTTGCGTCCTTTGCGGTAGAACCCAAGGGCCGTGGCCTTGATGTCGCTGAGGGTACAGTGTTCGTCGGAGAGGTTGCCGTCGCCACGTAGCGTGACGTGCTCTCCCTTGATGGCGATGATGCGGTGGAGCACATAGACCTTCGGCCTGACCTCGGCCAGCACGGCATCGCCCACCTGCGGGTTGGTGGCTAAGGTGAGCAGCGCCTTGTCGCGTCCGTCCTCAAGGAAGGGACGCATGCTGCGCCCGCGCAGTGGCAGGGTAACGGTCTTGCCCGGGTTCTGCTGTAGCTCGTTGATGATGAAGGGGAGCAGTATGGCGTTGTCGACGGTAATGGTTCTCATCGGCTGATGGTTTGATGGCACACACGCGCCGCCTCCTCGTCGGGCAGGCAGTGCATGGTGTAGCAGGGGGTTGTCTCAATGATGCGGCTGATGATGTCGCAGAGGTTGGAGTGAACTTCCGGGTCCCACTGCATGGAGGAACAGGCGGGGAGGATGGAGGCGAAAGCTTGGGCGGTGCCTAACCGCTCGCACTCGTTGTGCATGCTGCGTTCTATGCGTGTCATAGCTCCTAAACGGGCTCTGATGTTACGGTAGCAAGGGGTCTTGCCGCTCCAGGGTGAACCGTAGATATAGGGTTGACCGTCGATAATACGCACTACGGGGTTGTCGTCGTTGAGCAGTTCGCATCCCTCGATGACCTGCATCCACAGGCCGGTATGGGTACTCTTGCCCGTTCCGCTCTTGGCGGTAAAGGGGTAGCCCCATTCGCCCTGTTTGATGCACGAGGCATGGACGAGTGCAGTGGAGTGGTAGCTTCCGGCAAAGGCAAAGGACATCATCAGGGCGTTGTTGAGACCGAAATGACGCATGTTGCCATCGCCCCGAAGAGCGCAGTAGCAGTCGGTGAACTGACGGTGAGCCTCCAACAGACAGCATGCCTCGCCCCGGAGGTTGCAGATGACGTACTGGTAGCCGCCATCGGGAAGACGGTAGACCACGGTGTCGCCGTTGCCCGTGTCGAAGGAGCGTATCAGCGTGCTGCTCTTGTCGCGCTTCATGGAGTTGTCGACGGTGAGACGGAATAGAGGAGAGGGGAGAGAGGAGAGGGGAGAGAGGGCAGACACTTCACTCTCCTCTCTCCTCTCTCCACTCTCCTCTATCTGAAACGGAGCGAAAGAGGACAACAAAGCTGCATCGGCAATGGCATTGTCGGCATAGCTGATGCAGATGTCGAGGTCGGCGATTCTATAGTTTCTATTCTCCATTTGACGGTTAGACGGATGAACGATTTTTTTGACGGTTAGACGGTTGAACGAATTTTAGACGGTTAGACGGATGAACGATTCTTTTGACGGTTAGACGGATGAACGATTTTTTGACGGTTAGACGGATGAACGATTTTTTATTGACGGTTAGACGGATGAACGATTCTTTTGACGGTTAGACGGATGAACGATTCTTTTGACGGTTAGACAGATGAACGATTTTATCTATCTAAACATCCCTCCCTTTGGGAGGGCTTGGGTAGGCTTTTTACATCGTCATCATCTATCTAGACATCCCTCCCTTTGGGAGGGCTTGGGTAGGCTTTTTACATCGTTATCATCTATCTAGACATCCCTCCCTTCGGGAGGGCTTGGGTGGGCTTTTCCTTTTTACCCTTTCGCTTGGCTGCCTTGAGCTGTGCAGCCTCTTCCTCTTCCTGAATGTTTAGCTCAGAGAGGTCGATGGGCTTGAAGCGGAACTCGCCGTCGTCGAGGAAGCGGATGTCGAAATGCTGCTGTCCGTCCTTACCCTTAGTGTAGAGCTGGCGCATCTTGAGGTACTTCTTCTCGATTTTAGAGCGCTTGGTGTTGTAGAACACGACACAGGTGCGATTAGGCATACCTTTTCTTCCGCCAAGGAAGGTGCGGAGCTGTGCGGCGTAGACGTCACGGCTCTGGAGGAAGTTGTTCTTGGTGTCGATCCACGTGCTGTCTACTTGCTGGATGTCGGTGAAATAGACGATGGTGTCGCTGAACGATGCGGCAAAGCCGAACATGTACATTTGTGGCACGACGACTCGCTTGGCCGAAGTGCTCTGCGCGGTGCCCCAGGCAATGAGTGCTACCGCGAGTAGGGAATATAAATAATGTTTCATTGTCCTAAATAGCTCTTTAGCAGCTTGTTCTGGGTGTTGTCGCGCAGGCGGCGTATGGCTTTCTCCTTGATTTGCCTTACTCGCTCGCGCGTCAGTCCGTATTTGCTGCCTATTTCCTCAAGAGTCTTCTCCGACTGGTTGATGCCGAAGAATGCCTCGATAATGCTGCGCTCGCGTGGCGACAGAATCTTCAGGGCACTGTTGATTTCAGACCGTAGCGATTCCATGACCAGCTCGCGGTCAGTGGTGGGAGTGTCTTCGCCCACAAGAACGTCGAGCAAGGTGTTGTCCTCGCCTTCGGCGAAGGGGGCATCTACCGACACATGTCGACTGTTGACACTGAGGGCCTCGTCGATTTTATCTTTCGGCAGGTCTACGTGCTCTGAAATCTCGTCGATTGACGGGCGACGCTCGTTCTCCTGCTCGAACTTGTTGAGCATGCGGTTAATCTTGTTGACAGACCCCACCTGGTTGAGGGGCAGACGCACGATGCGGCTCTGTTCAGCAATGGCCTGGAGGATGCTCTGGCGAATCCACCATACAGCGTATGAGATGAACTTGAAGCCGCGTGTCTCGTCGAACTTCTCGGCGGCCTTGATAAGGCCCATATTGCCCTCGTTGATGAGGTCGGGCAGGGTGAGTCCCTGGTTCTGGTATTGCTTGGCTACGCTGACCACAAATCGCAGATTGGCACGTGTAAGACGTTCCAAGGCTCTGCGGTCTCCCTTCCGGATGCGCTGGGCCAGCTCCACTTCTTCTTCTACGCTGATAAGGTCTTCCTTGCTTATCTCCTGTAGATATTTATCGAGCGACTGACTCTCTCGATTTGTTATAGACTTTGTGATCTTCAGTTGTCTCATGGTCTCAGTATTTTTAAAGCGTTCGTGCAAAGGTAATAAAAAGTTCATAGTTCAGGGTTCATCGACGATGATTTTTTCTTAAAACTTGTTGTTTTTTAACATAAGCAGCAAAAAGACCATCTTTTCGGCCATTATATTTTCGTAATATTCATTAAATATTTTGGTGATAAGTGAAAAAACGAGTACCTTTGGAAAGTGAAAAGTAACGTTCATCCGTCTAACCGTATAATCGTCAACGATACACTATGCTCCAAATCCGTTGCAAGAACAATGGCGTCACGAAGAGTTTCCCGGAAGGAACCTCGCTGCTTGACGTCTATCAGGAGTTTGCCGACGACATCAAACTCCCTTTCCCCGTGGTCTCGGCCAAAGTGAATAACGCCTCGCAGGGCCTGAAATTCAGGCTCTATCAGAACCGCGACGTGGAGTTCCTCGATGCCCGCGAGGGCAGCGGCCACCGTGTCTACGTGCGGTCGCTCTGCTTTGTACTCTACAAAGCCACGCAGGATCTTTTCCCTGGGTCGAAACTGTTTATTGAGCATCCCCTGAGTCGAGGTTACTACTGTAACTTCAAGAAGCGTAACGGCGAGTCATTAGAGGATGGCGACGTGGAGCGCATTCGTGAGCGGATGCAGGAAATCATCAACCTGAACATGCCCTTCCGTCGCAATGAGGCCACCAACGAGGAGGCTATCCGCATCTTTCAGGAACGTGGATTTTCTGATAAGGTGAAGCTGTTAGAGACGAGCGGACAAATCTACAGCGACTATTACACGTTAGGCGAGACGGTGGACTATTATTACGGGCCGCTTGTGCCCTCGGCAGGCTATCTGAACGTGTGGGGACTGGAGCGGCTCAATGACGGTATGCTGCTGCGCGTGCCCGACTGGAACGACCCGTCGAAGTTGGCTGAGATGGTCCCGATGCCCAAGACGTTTGAGATCTATGCCGAGAAGGTGCGTTGGGACATCATCATGCACCTGTCGAATGCGGGCGACGTGAACAAGGCTGTCCTGCGGGGACATGCCTCGGAACTGATACAGGTGAGCGAGGCTTTGCAAGAGAAGAAGATTGTGCAGATTGCCGAGGAGATAGAACGGCGTTTCCATGACACGGAGAAGCCTATCCGCATCATCCTGATTACGGGGCCCTCGTCGTCGGGTAAGACCACCTTCTGCAAGCGCCTGAGCATACAGCTGCTGGCCTGCGGGCTTCGCCCCATGTCGTTCTCTACCGATGATTACTTCGTCAATCGCTTGGACACGCCGAAGCTGCCTAATGGCGACTATGACTTCGACAATATTGAGACGGTGGACTATCATCTGCTGGAAGACCACTTATCGCGTCTGATGAAGGGCGAGCGTGTCGAGGTGCCTGAGTATAACTTTGTTACAGGCAAGCGCGAGTATAACGGCAAGCGCTTGAAACTGGGTAATGACAACGTGCTGATTATTGAGGGTATTCATGCGCTGAACCCATTGTTGACGAAAACCATTCCCGACGCGGCAAAGTTCAAGATTTATATCTCGGCACTGACCAGCATCTCGCTCGACGATCACAACTGGATTCCCACTCGCGACAACCGCCTGTTGCGCCGCATCATCCGCGACTATAATAAAGGTGCCTATACGGCTCGCGAGACCATCAGCCAGTGGAAGAATGTATGCGCAGCCGAAGACAAGTGGATTTTCCCTTATCAGGAGACTGCCGACGTCATGTTCAACTCGGCACTCAACATTGAGTTTGCCGTGCTTCGCACGCATGCCGAGATTATCCTTGGGTCGGTTCCGAGAAACTGCCCTGAGTATGCCGAGGCACACCGCTTGCTGAAATTCATTCACTATTTCATTCCCGTGAGCGACAAAGAGATTCCGCCCACGAGCATCATGCGCGAGTTCGTAGGCGGAAGCAGTTTCAAGTACTGACGTAGCTTTTGATGGTCAGACGGATGAACGTTTTTTTGACGGTTAGACGGGTGAACGTTTTTTGGGCGGTTGGACGGAGAAACGGCTATCTTAGCACGACGGTGACACCGCGGGCTGCCTGGGCACCGTAGACAAGTGCGGACTCAATGTCGGCGGTCTTGCTGGGGCCGCTGATGAAGGTGCCGAACTTGTAAGTCTGGAAATATTCCTTAGAAGAGGCAATGCGGTCGTAGGCCTCGTGCATGTTGCTGACGATGGCATCGCGACTGAGCACGATGATCAGTTGCTGAGAGGCAAAGCAGACGGCTTTCTGCTTCATCTGCTGCGGAATCCAGATACAGGCGTTCTCGGCCACGCCGATAGCCCCTTCGATGACTCCCACGTCGACCTGCATCAGCTCCTTGGCTTCGTCCACGGTGTCGGGGTTCATCCCAGCTTCGACACTTGGCACGTTGCTGGCAATGAGTTTTGCATCGGGATAGGCCTGGTGCACGATTACGTTTAGGTCGTCGTCGGCCTTCATCTCAATGAGTTTGGCACCCGCCGTGGTCGTGGTCTTCTTGATGAACTCGGCCACGGGGTTGGCAAACGTAATGGGTTTTAGCCCGCTGAGGTCGGGCATGTAGTATGTCTCGCTCGTATTCTTGCGCAGACGGGAAAGTATTTCTTCTCTTGAACTCATAGCATTACTTTTCTTTACTCTTCAAGTCTTCGCTCCATAGTTCGTGGAACGATTTCTTGGGGAACTTCATCATCTCATGACCGTAGGCCCACGGGTTCAGCGGCAGGTTCATCAGCAGGCCTGGCACCCAGTTAGCCATGGGCGACATGCGCAGGGCGGTGGTGTAGAGGGCGGGGTGGTTGAAGAGGAACGACATGCCTTTCGACATCATTCGTTTCATCGGGTCGGCATGACCGTGGTCGTCAAGTTCCTGTCGCCATCGGTAGACCTGCGACGAGAGGTCGACCTTGACGGGGCAGACGTTGTCGCACGAGCAGCAGAGCGAGCAGGCCGACACGTTGTCGTGGTATTTGTGCTTGTCGCGCAGCATGCCTAAGTTGATGCCGATGGGACCGGGAATGAAGTAGGTGTAACTGTAGCCGGCCGAACGGCGGTAGACCGGGCAGGTGTTCATGCAGGCTCCGCAGCGCATGCACTTCAGCGTCTGCCAGTGTTCCGGATTGCCTAAGATGTCGCTGCGACCGTTATCCACTAGCACGATATGCATCTCGCCGCCAGGACGCGGGCCTCGGAAGTGACTGGTATAGACGGTGGTTTCCTGTCCTGTGCCGGAGCGGGCCACGAAGCGTTGGAACACGCCCATTGCCTTGTAGTCGGGGATGAGCTTCTCAATACCCATCGACACGATGTGCAGTTTGGGGATGGATGTCGACATGTCGGCGTTGCCCTCGTTGGTACATACCACCACGTCGCCCGTCTCGGCAATGCCGAAGTTGGCACCCGTCATGCCACAGTCGGCCTCGGCAAACTGCTGACGCAGGTGCATGCGGGCCACGTAGGTCAGGAACGTAGGGTCGTTGGGGTCGTCGTGCGGCTTGCCATAGCTCTTCGAAATCTCCTCGAAGTTACTGATTTTCTCGCGGAAGCACTTGCCGATGTCCTCGCGGTGAACATGCAGGGCAGGCATGACGATGTGGCTCGGTGCCAACTTCATCATCTGCAGGATGCGCTCGCCAAGGTCGGTCTCCACCACCTCAATGCCATTCTTCTCCAAGTTCTCGTTCAGGTGGCACTCCTCGGTGAGCATGCTCTTGCTCTTCACCACCTTCTTGACCTTGTGCTTGGAAAGGATGTCGTAGACTATCTTGTTGTACTCATCGGCATCCTGTGCCCAATGTACGATGACACCATTGTTGGTAGCATTCCGCTCAAATTTCTCCAAGTAGTCGGCCAGGTGGGTGGCCGTGTGCTTCTTGATTTGGCTGGCTGCCTCGCGCAGGTCTTCCCATTCGGGCAGAGCCTTGGCCATATTGTCGCGCTTCTGGCGCACGCCGAAGAACGTCTTGTCGTGGCGCGTCACCACGGCCTCGTTCTGTAGATAGGTCTCGGCTGCTTTTGAATGTCTTGTGCTCATAGTCCTGACGATAAAATCTGTGCAATGTGAATGAACTTGATGCCGAGGCCTTGCTTCTGGGCAATGCCCTGCATGTGCATGAGGCAGGAGGAGTCGGGGCCTGTGACGTATTCAGCCCCCGTGTCGATGTGGCGGCGCACCTTTTCTAAGCCCATTCGGGCAGAGACGGCCTTCTCCTCGACGGCAAACATACCGCCGAATCCGCAGCACTCGTCGGGACGCTCGGGTTCTGCCACCTCTATGCCCTCGACCAGTTTGAGCAGATCGATTATCTTGTTGAACTTAGGGATGTTGCGCTCTGAGGGTGATGACAATCCCAGCTCGCGCACGCCATGACAGGAGTTATGCACGCTCACCTTGTGGGGGAAGCGTGCGGGCAGGCTCTTCACCTTGATAATGTCGTGCAGGAACTCAATGAGGTCGACAGTCTTGCCGGCAGCGCAAGTCCCCCCTACTGCCCCCGAGGTGAAAGCCCCCCCTACTGCCCCCGAGGGGGCTTCTATAGTTTTGCTGTCAGTAGTCGGGTCTATAGTGTTCCCCCCGGGGGACGAAAGGGGAGCTTTTCCCAAGAGGTTGGGGTGGAAGCAGCGCACGTAGGCGGCACAGCTGGCACTCGGAGCCACCACATAGTCATAGCCACGGAACAGCTCGTCGAACTTCTTGGCGAGTGGCCGTGCCATGTACTCGAAGCCTGCGTTGCCCATAGGCTGGCCGCAGCAAGTCTGGCGTTCGGGGTAGTCAACGTCGAGGCCAATGGAGCGTAATAAGCGCAATGTCGATACGCCTACCTCGGGGTAGAGCGCATCGACATAGCATGGTACGAATAATCCAATTTTCATAAGTACTACATATCTTCGTAAGTGTCCAGATAAGTCACATGGGTCACGAGGTACTCCTCAACGCCATGCTTACCGTCGGCACCGCCAATGCCGCTCTTCTTCACGCCGGCATGGAAGCCCTGGATGGCCTCGAAGTGTTCGCGGTTGATGTAGGTCTCGCCGAACTCCAGTTCGCGGCAGGCCTTGGTGGCAATGTTCAGGTCCTTGGTGAAGATGCTGCTGGCCAAGCCGTACTCGCAGTCGTTGGCCCACTCAATCGCCTGGTCGATGGTGTCGAACTCAATCAGCGGAATCACTGGGCCGAAGGTCTCCTCGTGGATGATGTCCATGTCCTGACGGCAGTCGTCGAGCACGGTGGCTGCATAGAAGTAGCCTTTCTCGCCCACACGCTTACCTCCGCAGAGCAGCTTGGCTCCCTGTTTGATGGCACGCTCCACTTTCTCGGTGACGCTCTCTAATGCACGCTTCTCTACCAGCGGACCCATGTCAACGGTCTCGTCCTTGCAGGGATCGCCCACCTTCACGGCTGCCATCTTCTTGACCAGGATGTCGGTGAAGGCCTGCTTCACTTCCTTCTGTACATAGACGCGCTCGGCGTTATTGCAGATCTGGCCGTTGTTGCCGATGCGGCTGTCTACAATCCACTGGGCTGCACGCTCCAGGTCGGCATCCTTGCAGACGATAGCGGGAGCCTTGCCACCCAGTTCGAGGCTTACCTTCGTGATGTTCTTCGAGGCGGCGGCCATGATGCTCTCGCCGGCAGCTACAGAACCGGTTACGGAGACGATATCTATCTTCGGCGAACCTGCCATCTCGTTGCCGATGACCGAGCCTTTACCAGTCACGATGTTGATGACGCCTGCGGGCAGACCGCTCTCGTCGACCACCTTGGCAAACTCTGTGCAGTTCTCGGGCGTGAGCTGCGAGGGCTTGATGACGATGGTGCAGCCGGCGATGAGGGCAGCACCAGCCTTGCGGGCAATGAGGAAGAAGGGGAAGTTCCAGGGCAGGATACCGGCCACCACACCGATGGGCTTCTTGGTGAGCAGGATGGTCTCGTTGGGGCGGTCGCTCGGGATAATCTCACCCTCGATGTGGCGGGCGAATGATGCCATATATTCGAAGTAGGCAATGGTGGCACCGACCTCGATAGAGGCCCAGTTGCGGGTCTTTCCCTGTTCGCGCATGATAATCTCGGTAAATTCATTCTGGCGCTTCTTGATACCCTCGGCAAACTTCAGCAGATACTGGGCACGCTCAATGGCGGGAATCTTGGCCCAGGCTTTCTGTGCAGCGCGGGCGGCATCGAGTGCCTCGTTTACATCTTCAATAGTGCCTTCGGGCTGACGCGAGATGACTTCCTCGGTCGAAGGGTTCAGAACGTCAATCCACTTGCCGCTACGGCTTTCGCAGAAGCGGCCATTAATGTACATTTGTAAGTCTTTCATACGTGTAATTTGTTTTTGAGGTTAGTTTGTTTCGCAATTCGGTAGCAAAGTTACGAAAAGAAAATGAAAGCGCAAAGTTTTTTATCACAAATTGTAGCAATCTTTCAAATTTTATATGGATATTGCCCCGTCATCATTGTTGCTCATAGTAATGCCGGAAGACGGTACTGTCGGTTTCTGCATCGGTGAAGACTTCCAGCAATACAGGACGAGTACTCTCGATGGATATTAACTGCTGTATGCCGTCGTTCATCTGCTGCATGTCGACGGCCTTCAAGTAGACCACCTTGTTCTGCTGACAGATGCCTTCGGCTGTAGTGTTGTGTTCTGCGGCAACCAGCGGGTCGCGGGCAGGACTTGCCTCCAGTCCTTTCAGCATGTTGAAGATTCCTCCTTTGCCATTGTTCAGGAGAAGGATGCGAAGGTTTCCCCGCAGGTGCTGGTTCCAGAGGGCGTTCTGGTCGTAGAAGAAACTCAGGTCGCCGATGATGCAGAACGCCTTCTCCTCCGTGACGAGCGAACAGCCAGCTGCCGTGCTGAGCGACCCTTCGATGCCATTCACCCCACGGTTGCAGTACACGTAATGACGGGCGTAGATGTTGGCCAACCGTATAGCCGTGCTGTTAGCGTAGTGGACGATGCCGCTGTTGAAATGCTCCTCGAAGTATTTTACAGCAGCCATCTGAGAGAATGGAGGGATGAATGTGCGTCGGATCTCCTCCTGTTGTGCGAAGGCCGCATGCCAGAGCCCCGTAAACTCCGAGGTGTTTTTTGGAGAGGAGAGAGGGGAGAGTGAAGAGTGAAGAGTGAAGAGTGAAGAATTGGCTTCGCTGGGGAGAGAGGAGAGAGGATAGAATTTCTTGCTCAGGAGGCCCAAGACAACATGTGTAGAGCTGTCGATGACCGAACCCACACAAGAGAAGGTGTCGTGTATCTGTCCGTCTTCCGTCACTTCCCAGACACATTCCACTCCCTTGCGCAGGAACTGTTTCAGCCGTTTGCTCACGATGGTGTTGCCGCAATAGAGCAGAAAGTCGGGTCGGTAGCGGTCGTCATTTCCTATCCGTTGAAGCACCTCGTCGAAGGGCAATCCCCCTTCGGGATGGCCCAGCGGTTCGTATAGCACCACGGCATGTTCCTGCAGTTTATTGATGATGCGAACGAACTCGTCGTCAGTCTTCTCGTATTGTCCGATGACAATCATGGGCTTGCTGGCTTGGCTGAAGTCCTCGGCCAGTCCGTTTTTAACGATGTCGGCAAAGCTGTTTTGTGGCGCGTCGTAGCTAATTCTACGCTCTTCGGGCAGTTCCTTGGTTTCGAAGTGGAACAAAGGTTCGCTGATAGGTACGTTGATTTGGGCGGTCTTGCGTTGCCAGGTAGCAAGTAGTGCCTCGTTGACCAGGCGGTTGCAGTACCATCGCTCCTCGTCGTTGTGTGGCTCTGGCAGGGATACTGATACCGATGCGCCGACAAACGGCACAAAGGCATCTGCCTGTGGTAGCGTCTGTCCGTCTAACTGGCCTATCCATTGCAGGGGGCGGTCGGCAGAGATGACGACTATCCGCTGGCGCTGGTAATAGGCTTCGGCCACGGCGGGAGAAAGATTCAGGAGTGCCGTGCCCGAAGTAACGCATACGGCAACAGGCTCGGCCAGTATCTGTGCCATGCCCAGCGCATAGAATCCTGCACTACGCTCGTCGGTCACGGGATGACACGTGATGGCGGGACACTCGTTCAGGTTATGCACGATGGGGGCATTGCGACTGCCAGGACAGACGACTGCATGGTGTATGCCGTGGGCCACGAGCAAGGCGGTGAGTATGTTGACGTTTTCCTTGTTGCTGTACATGATGTCAGTTGGTGATAAGCTGTCGCATGGTCTCCATCTTGGCTTCCGTTTCCTGCCACTCCTGTTCCTCCTGACTGTCTTTCAGCAGTCCGCCACCGGCATAGAGACGATACTCGTGCTGGCATATCTGCATGCAGCGCAAGGAGACGTAGAGGTGGGTGCTTTTGAGTGAAGAGTGAAGAGTGAAGAGTGAAGAATCGGCGTGTTCAACGGACAGCGGCCCCATAAACCCGCTGTAGTAGAGACGGGGCGTATGCTCGTTGCGCAGGATGAAGTCGAAGGCCTGTTGCTTGGGCAGTCCGCATACCGCTGGGGTGGGGTGGAGGGCTTGCAGCAGGTCGCCTACGCGCGTATTATTATATAAGGTGAAAGTGAAGTCGCTGCGCAGGTGTACCAGGTTGGCGGCTCGGACGGTGCGAGGCCCCGTCTCTTCGAGCTGACTGACAAAAGGCTTCAGTTGCTCTGCCAGATAGGTGGCCACATAGCGTTGTTCCTGTATGTTCTTCGTGCTCCAGGTGATGCTCTCGCCCTCGCCGTTCAGACTTTCGCCTTCCAGCTTCATGGTGCCAGCAAGCGCAATAGTGCGCCATTGGTCTGCCTGACCTTCGAGCAGAATCTCTGGGGTGGCGGCAAGCCAGGTGCCGCTTTGCGGGGTGCTTACCAACGAAATAAACAGGCGTGGGTACAGCTTGCAGGCTCGGAAGAACAACTGCATAGGCGGGGTGGAACCGTTGTTCTCTATGGGAAAGCATCGCGAGAGCACCAGTTTCTGATAGTGGTTCGTTGCAGCTGATTGACTATAGGTTGAGTGGCTGGCCAACTCGGCATGGAAGCGGGCAAAGGTCGCGCCGTATTGCCTGCGTTCCTTCTCGTAGAGGTCTTCGTTCTTAGAATCAGAATGGCTCATGCCCCTACTTGTCACTTCCTGGTCTTCAAGCGAAAGACTTTCCATCCTGTCGGGGCGAATGAGCAGAAGAGGCGTAGCAGTCGTTATCTGGAAGGGGGCCACGACAAAGCCTTCGCGCCCGTTCAGTTCGGCGCACGACTGCAGCTCCTCGGGTTGCCCTTTGGTTTGCTCAATGAGCGTGCAAGAGGTGGCATGCGGTAGCCGGTAGATGGCAAAGCTGTTCATTTATGACCGATGATATAGTTGGTGACGCGAACCGTAGAAATAAGGTTATCAGCCGTGTCTTTGATGTCCACCTGCCAGACGTGTAGCGTCTTGCCGCTGTGCAGCAGACGTGCGTAGGCGGTCACGGTGTCGCCCTCGCAGACGGCCTTCACATGACTTCCGCTTACCTCTATGCCCACGCAGGCCTGACCCGGACAGAGCGATGACGAACCCACACCAGCCAGATTCTCGGCCAAGGCTAAGGAGGCACCACCGCTGAGGAAACCGAAGGGCTGACGGTTGCGTTCGTCTACTTTCATGCGGGCCATACAAGTATCGTCCTCGGGCGTGGAGATGAACTCCATTCCGAGGGCGGTACTGAGATTAGGTTTTTCGCTGATTATCTGGTTGATTCTTTCTACATTCATTATTATTGACGGATAGACGATTTTTTGACGGTTAGACGGATGAACGAATTTTTTTGACGGTTAGACGGATAGACGATTTTTTGACGGTTAGACGGATAGACGATTTTTTTGACGGTTAGACGGATAGACGATTTTTTGACGGTTAGACGGATAAACGAATTTTTTTGACGGTTAGACGGATAGACGATTTTTTGACGGTTAGACGGATGAACGATTCTTTTGACGGTTAGACGGATGAACGTTTTTTTGACGGTTAGACGGATGAACGATTTTTATGCGGATCGACGATTTTATCTATCTAAACACCCCTCCCTTTGGGAGGGCTTGGGTGGGCTCTTTACTACGTCATTATCTATCTAAACACCCCTCCCTTTGGGAGGGCTTGGGTAGGCTCTTTCCCCTACTTAAACAACGAATACTCCGGTATGCACCATGCCAAGGCACTGGCACCGAGTACGTCGCGCTCGCGGTCGTCGATTGTTGAACGCATGAACTTTACCTTTCCTTTCAGGTTGTAGAAGATGTGCTCCTCAAAAGCCTCGTGAGCTGGTTCGAGCAGCCATTTGCCGGCATTAGCCACGCCACCCGTGAAGATGATAGCCTCGGGGTCGATGAGACTGGCATAGTTGGCAGCAGCCACGCCTAAGATGTAGCCCGACTTGCGGTAGGTCTCAATGGCCAGTTCGTCGCCTTCCTCACAGCATTGTGTGATGATGTGTGGTGAAAGACGCTCAAATTCTCTCATCAGCGAAGGCTTGTCAGAGGCTTCCAACAACTCGCGTGCAGTCTGGGTAATGCCTTTAGCACCTAAATAGGCTTCCAAGCAGCCCTTCTTGCCACAGCCACACGTGCGTCCACCGGGCACGATAGTGGTATGTCCGAACTCGCCAGCATAGCCGTCGTAGCCCAAGTGGGCCGAACCGTGAGAGAAGAAACAGCTGCCTACACCGTTGCCCAAGGCAATGATGACGAAGTTCTGCATGCCGTGGGCACCACCGTATGCACTCTCGCCGAGTGCTGTTACATGGGCATCATTGCCCAGAGCCACGGCCATTCCCAAACGGTCGCGCAGCAACGCGGCAAGGGGAATGACTCCCTTCCACAGCAGGTTGGGCGGGTTTTCTATACATCCGGTAAGGAAACTGGCACTTGGGGCACTAATGCCTATAGAGCGTATGGTGTCGTAGCCGCCGCAGGCTTCGGTAATATTGATGATACGCCTGCTCAGCTCGGCTACATACTTGATAACGTCTGGATAGTTGGTTGTCGGGAAATCGTCGCGCGTGATGATTTTTCCGCGTACATCTACGACGGCGTATGTGGTTTTATCATAGCTGATGTCTATTCCTACGACTTTGTTCTTGACAGTTGACGGTTGCATGGCTACTTCTAAGATGATGGTTTTTTATTTAAATAATGAATACTCTTTAACACCCCATGCCAGGACGCTGGCACCAAGCACGTCGCGTTCGGAGTCGACGAGGGTCGAGGTAAGAAGCTTCACCTTGTTTCTGGTGTTGTGGAATACGTTCTCTTCGAAAGCTTCATTGGCAGGCTCTAATAGCCACTTGCCAGCCTTGGAGATACCGCCCGTGAGGATGAAAGCCTCTGGATTGGCTATTGAGGCATAGTTGGCTAGTCCCAGTCCGAGAAACTTACCCGTTCTCTTGTAGACCTCGATGGACAGTTCGTCGCCTTGATTGCAGAACTCTTCTATAGTCTTAGGTGTCAATTTCTCGCATCCGCGCATGAGTGAAGGGGCATTGCTCTCGGCCAGCACTTCCTGAGCGGTGGTCAATATGCCGTTGTTGGAGCAATAGGCTTCAAGGCAGCCCTTCCTGCCGCATGCACACTGGCGTCCGTTGTCCAGGATGATACAGGTATGCCCTATCTCGCCGGCATGTCCGTTACTGCCCAAGTGAACCTGACCGTTGGAAACAAGACAACCGCCCACTCCGTAGCCAATCACCACTACTATAAAAGTACTCATGCCGTGGGCACAGCCGAAGGCGGCCTCGCCCAAAGCCCTGACATGGGCATCGTTGGCAACGGCAGTTGCAAGACCCATACGGTCGCGCATCATGGCGGCCAAGGGGATTCTGCCTCCCCAGGGAAGGCGGGGCGAATGCTCGATGCAACCTGTAAGGTAATTGCCGCTGGGCGTACTGATACCTATTGAGCGGATGTTCTCATAGCCGCCATTTGCTTCGGCCAGCATGACAATGCTATCGCTCAACTTGGCTATGAAGTCATTAAAATTAACATACTCGAATGTCGGGATAGAATCCTGGGCAATGATATTGCCACGTATGTCAACAATGGCGAAAATGGTTTCCTCGTCACTAATATCGATTCCGACTACACAAGTCTTAAAGGTATTTTGTATCATCGTTTGTGTTGTTTGTTATGCTTTTTGTGGCAAAAATAGCAATAATTTCGTGATTAGCCAAATGATGTGTCATTTTTTTTGCTGTTTTCAAGTTTATTTCTTAATTTTGGATAGAAAAAGCAATCTTTCTTTCTTATAAAGGCAGTTCGGGGGATTGGGAAATGTCGCGGGTTACGATTTGGAGACCGTTCTCAATTCCACGTTCTGCTTTGGATTGCTTTCAAAGAACTCCGACTCAGAGCCACCAGCCGTTTCTATGACCCTTCACCAAGTAGGGCAGCGGGGTTGCCCCCGCCTTCCCCTTCAAGAACCGTGCTTGCGACTTTCACCGCACACGGCTCGTGTAACTCTGAACTTTGTTTTGTTCAAACTGATTCGGCTCTTTTGAGCACCTGCTACTCTGGCTGTAGCTCATTTACCATTGCTGGCTGAGGATGTTCACAGGTTTAATCCTGTTCCATAGCCTTTCCTCATACTTTGGGTTCTACCCGCCTTTTCACAGAGAGTTACCTTTCGGAAGTCTGCCCGCTTTCGCGTGGGATGATGTTTCAACCCCTATCCGTGTCATTACAGCACAGCATTCGCTTCCTCCGTCATCTTTTGCCCGCAGGTCATTCGGCCATTGTTACCTTTAGCTTACCCTCCTCTTTCAGAGGATAGGAGGCCTACGGGTTTACCAAGTTCCGCAAATGTGACTTCGTCCGATTTAGGACCCGTCTGTCCACCGGTGGAACGTCGTCCGTGTAGCCTTTCCCGATAGAAGACTATCCTGTCCACATGCCATTTTGGCTCCAGCTGTTAAGCATCCGTAAGCTGGTTCTTCGTCACGATGGTTGATAGCAACGGTTCACTTACATTGTCCATGTCGGTCAGCCTTGCAGTTGAGCGGAGTGATGCTCCCCGCCTCACCACGTTGTCCCGAAGCTCCGCACCCCGCCGTCACCAGCGACGCACTATCGGTAGGCTACTCTTGACGGAACAAGAGGTTCTTAAGTTTCAAAGAACAATCACATTTATGACTTCTTGTCGCAAATCGGGTGCAAAGGTACAAAGATTTTTTGAAACCACCAAATATTGTAATCGTTATCAATACATTTCGTTAGCCTTTGTTTGTCTTTGTCTCTTTTAGGGAGTCATGCAGAATATGTAACAAGGCGGTGGAGCGCGATGGCCAAGTCCTCGTCGAGTGCTAGAGCCTTTCCTTGCAGTTGCTGAGGGATGGTGGGATGCTTGCTTCCACCATGGGCACAGCAGGTGGGGGAGACTTGACACAGTTCGGAGAGAGCGGACTTGTTTTCCACGCCCTTTGTATTGATGACGATGTAGCAGGCTTTAGGCAGTTCCTCCGTCATCTTCCAGAAAGGCAGTTTAATAATGTTGGGTGTCATATCGCCCACGCCAAGTTCAAGAAAGAGGATGCGCTCGTTGCGATGCGTTTTGAGGAAGTTGCGGTAGCGGTCTACCTGTTGCTGCCAATGTGAGCCTTCAAGGAAGTGATAGTCGCGCACCCACAGCGTCATCACGCGTCCACAGTCAGGACAGCGTGGAACCAAGTCCGAGGGAAACATCGTCGGGTCATCTAAACCGTCGAGTGCTTTCACGATGTCATCATTCACCCAAACCTCGTCATTGCAGGGCTGCTGGCACTGGCGGTAGCGCATGTTACCCTGAAAATGGCAGATTTGCTCAGTAGGGAACTCCTTGTCCAGTTGCATATCGACATTGGTGGTCAGGATGAAATATTGTTTGTCCTTCAGCAGCTGATGCAAGTCTTTGTATGGCTTTCCTACAGGGGTATCATGCATCAGTTTGACATAATGAGCCATATAAGCCCATTCCTCTTCAGGGCTGGAGTAGAGATAGGTCAGTCCTTGGAACAGTGAACGGAAACCGTACTTCTCGATGAATGGCTGCATGTTGTCCGTGAAGAACGGCACGGTGTTGTAATGGCTGTACCCGCAGGCCGATGAAAGCCCGGAGCCAGCACCTACCACTATGGCATCGGCCTCGTTAATCCATTGCTGTATATGATATGTAGTATTGTTCATGCACCTGAGAATGGGTTGCTTTCAATATCTGGGATTCTGTCCTGTTTGCTTTATTAGAATATCTGCTGCAAAATTACGATTTTTTCCTGATAATTCCCGTATATCCCTGTTTATTCTACACAATTCTCATTGAAATAATATAAAAAGGTGGCAAATCCTTCCATCGCCCACTTTTCTTCTTCTGCGATTTCCACCTGAAACCTGATTTCTGCCTTGGTGATGCCTCGCAGGTTTTTCAGTGAATGCAGATAGGCGGCCACACGTATTCTCTGCCCGGACAGCACGGGCTGACCAAACTTCACTTTGTCAATGCCGTAGTTCACCATCATGCGCAGATTGTTCACCTGGATAATCTGGTTCCAGTGATATGGTAGCAGCGAAAGGGTGAGAAACCCATGGGCGATAGTCGTATGATAAGGGCTTTCGGCCTTGGCCCGTTCCATATCCGTGTGAATCCACTGGTTGTCATAGGTGGCTCTGGCAAAAGTGTCAATACACTCTTGCGTTATCACCATGAATTCTGAGGTGCCGATATGTTCCCCCTCAAGCCGTTTTAAGTCCTCGAAACTGTTTATAACCACTTTACTCATTGTCCTGCATTCTAAAAAAAACTGCTTTTTTAGGTGCAAATTTAGAGAAAAGTATCGAGAACGGCTGTTCTGAAAAGGTTAAAGATTCCGGCCTGGTAGCCGTTCTTTTACATCGAGTACAACATCTGAGAAGTTGAGAACACCCGCAGATGAGACATACATGTTGTTTACGATGCTTCTTCCCTTACTTTCGAGGGTGACATGCCGAAGTGGCGGCGCACGTAACTGCCGAAATGGGAGATATTGACAAAGCCGAGGCTGTCGGAGATTTCCTTGATGGTCAGGGTGGTGCTCTTCAGGGCGTGGCGCACATCCTCGACAACATACTGGTTAATCCATTCAGAAGCGGCTTTATCGCTATATTGCTGGCAGACCATCGTCAGGTACTTGGGGGTGACGGACAGTTTGTCGGCATAGAAACCCACGGGACGACGTTTTATAGCCTGGGCAGCCAGGAGTGAGAGGAACCGGTCAAAAAGCACACGGCCAGAGGTGGGGCGCACATCAGGACTTCCCACATCAGAATAACTTTCCAGAACAGTACAGAGGTCGAAAAGCAAGGCACGGATAATGGCCTGCATCGTCTCACGACTGTACTGCCGCTGCTCCTTCTGCATCATTTTATGGCGGATGAGCGCATAGTAAAGGTTGAACTGCGTCACCTCCTCGTCGGGCAGCCGCACGATGTTCATGCGGTGTACATAGACGGCGCGGTTCCATGTCTCGATGTTCAGGCGCAGCAGTTTCTGGATGATGCGGTTGGAGAGGCAGAGTATCTTGCAGTCGAAGTCGGCAGAGAACATGAAACCTGAGAGCATGGCCCCCGGTGAGGAGAACAGCACCTCGTTCTCGCCGAAGCGCAGCGTCCGTCCGTTCATGTCGAGTTGCATCCTGCCCTTGCAGCACAGGATAATGAGATTCTGGCTTGGAAGCCGCTGATACTGCTCTTCCAGATGCCGCACATTGTCGATAATCATCACGTCGCCGTCGGTATAGTCAACCTTCTCGCAGACGTCTGGTAACTCGTAATCGCTGTCCATACCCTTCAGATGTTTGTTGTATTTGTCTGATTCTGACGGTGCAAAGATAGTCAAAAACTTCCAGAAATCGTGTACCGAATATCAAAAATGTTGTTCCGTTTGTCCAGTCTGCGCCATCGGGTACAAGACCTGAGAAATCGGGAACACCAGAGTGTGGCGGTTTTGGAGTAATTTTGCAGCCGAAATCATATAAAAACTTAGAGTGAGAAAGAAACAAGTAGAGATAGACGCGGAATTGGTAATGCGTTATCTGGAGACATCCGGCAGCAAGAGTTGCAGTTTCAAGGAACTGGAGCATGCGCTGAATCTTTCATCGCGCTCACTGAATCAGGCACTGGGTTGCCTGTCGCACGAAGGCCGTATCCGAATGGATGAACAGGCAGAACAAATCTCTCTTGCCGTCTGCCCATTCTTTTGAAAAGGTATTTATGGAAGGTGTTAGTATTATAAGAGTAAGAAACAAGAAGCAGATGGATGATTTCATACATGTGGTGGAAATCATCTATAAGGGGAATTCGTGCTATGTGCCAGAGTTGTACTCTGATGTGCGGGCAACCTTCAATCCCCGCAGAAACTCTGGGTTGGCTTTCTGTGACACGGCTCTGTTTGTTGCTTATGCGAAAGGCAGGTGCGTGGGGCGTGTTGCAGGTATTATCAATCATCGGGCTAACAAGCGCTGGAATGTGAGTTGTGTACGTTTTGGTTATCTGGAGTTCATCGACAATTTCCTGGTGGCAGAGGCTTTGATGGAAGCAGTGGAGCAATGGGGACGGGATAATGGTATGAACATGATACAAGGTCCTATGGGGATAACCGATTTCGACAAGGAAGGGATGCTTGTAGACGGCTTTGAGTATAAGGGGTCAGCGATAGACATTTATAATCATCCTTATTACCCTACTTTCATGGAGGCGATGAATTATCGGAAAGCCGTTGACTGGCTACAAATGCAAGTTTCGGTTCCACAGAATATTCCCGAGAAATACACAAGGGCAGCCAGGTATGTCAGGGAACGGACTGGTCTGCACGTCAAGAAGATGACTCGTGAAGAAATGAAAGGAGAATATGGGCTGAGAGTTTTCCATCTTTTGAACGAGTGTTATGGACATCTGTTTGGCTTTACACCATTTACAGAGGAGCAGATGCGTGAGTTTATAAAGAAATTCATCTTCCTTGCCGATCCTGAAATGATACCTGTCGTGGAGGATACAAAAGGAAACATCATCGGGGTGGCTGTAACGATGCATAGTCTCACCGACGCACTACAGCGTACACACGGCCGATTGTTTCCTCTTGGCTGGTGGCATCTGCTGAAAGCCCTGAAGTGGAAACGTAGTAATCATGTGGACATGCTGCTCATTGCCGTACGGCCAGACTATCAGGGGCAGGGAGTCAACGCTCTGTTCTTTGATGATTTGATCTCCATTTATCAGAAGCGTGGAATCAAGCGGGCCGAAACGGGGCCAACCCTTGAAGAAAACATCATGGCTCTTTCACAATGGAAGCCGTTTAATCCCCAAATAATAAAACGAAGAAGATGCTACACAAAAGAACTATCATCATATTAACATTACTGCTGCTCGTGGGGGATCTAAGTACGGTCTGCTATGGTCAGACGGTGCTGAGCCTCGACAGTTGCCGGGCGATGGCGCTGCGGAACAATAAGCAGATGCGGGTGGCGGAGTTGAGGCGCAACATGGCGGCTGATGTTCGCAGGTCGGCCCGCACTAAATATTTGCCGCACGTCAGTGCCTTGGGAGCCTACGAGCATACCAGCCGCGAAATATCCCTGCTGAGCGATGCACAGAAGTCGGCATTGGGAAGCCTGGGTACCACTGTGGCGATTGGTCTGCAAGGCAGTCTGGCGACTTACGCACAGATGCTGCCCGCAGCCATGCAGCAGCAGTTGGGCACCGACCTTGGGCAGGCCGCGACGGCCCTCAACGGCGCGGGCGAGCACCTGGTGGATGCGCTGCGCACCGACACACGCAACCTCTGGGCAGGCTCCATCCTGCTGACGCAACCCTTGTATATGGGCGGTACCATCGTGGCAGCCAACAAAATGGCCGCCCTCTCGGAAGAGATGGCGACGAATGCGGAAGAGGCGCAACGCCAGGCCACGCTCTACAGGGTGGATCAGACTTACTGGCAGGTGGTGTCGCTGGAACACAAGCAGCGGTTGGCTGAGAGTTACCTACAGTTGGTAAAGAAGTTCGATGCCGATGTTACGAAGATGGTGGGCGAGGGCGTGGCCACCCGCAGCGACGCGCTGAGCGTTGGCGTGAAGGTGAACGAGGCGGAGATAGCCCTCACTAAGGTGAGCGACGGCCTGTCGCTGTCGAAGATGTTGCTGTGTCAGATATGCGGACTGCCCGTGAACGAACAGATTGACGTGGCAGACGAGAGCAGGGAAGACACCTATTATATAATGTCAGTATCAACGATCTCATTTGAACTCCGTCCGGAACTGAAACTACTCCAAAACACCGTGGACATCTCGCGCCAGGCTACCCGCCTCATGCGGGCCACCGGACTGCCGCAGGTGATGCTGACGGGTGGCTATACCGTGACGAACCCCAACACCTTCAACGGCTTTGAGCGCAAGTTCGGCGGATTTTGGAACGTCGGTCTGCTCGTGCGCATACCTGTTTGGAACTGGGGCGACGTGCGCTATAAGGTACGCGCCTCAAAAGGGCTGACGGCCATCCGACAACTGGAACTCGACGAGACGCGCGAGAAGATTGAGCTACAGGTGAACCAGTGTACCTACCGCACGGAGGAGGCACAGAAGCGGCTCCGCTTAGCACAGTCGAGCATAGAGCGGGCAGAGGAGAACCTGCGCACGGCCAACCTTGGATTTGCCGAAGGCGTCATCACGCCCACGACGGTCATGGAGGCACAGACGGCCTGGCTGCAGGCACAGTCGGAGCGGGTGGATGCAGAGATAGAGGTGCGCATGGCACAGACCGACCTGGAGAAGTCGCTTGGAACACTTGGAAACAATCAGTAAAGAAAGGATATAAATATATGGTATCTGCAAAAAAACAGCACAGGAACATTATTCTTGCCATCACCATCTTCAACATCTGCGTGCTGGTGGTGGTGCTCATCGGCGTATTTGCCACCGACGAAGGCTCAGAACCCATCCAAGGCGAGGTGGAGGTGACCGAATACCGCGTGTCGGGCAAGGTGCCCGGCCGCATCGTGGAACTGCGGGTGCAGGAAGGCGACCATGTAGAGGTGGGCGACACGCTCGCCATCATCGACGCTCCCGAACTGCGTGCCAAACTCGAACAGGCGCAGGGAGCCGAGGGTGCGGCAGCGGCCCTGGAGCAGAAAGCGCGCAACGGTGCCCGCGAGGAGCAGATACGCGGTGCCTACGAGCAGTGGCAGCAGGCCAAGGCCGGGCGCGAGATAGCCGAGAAGTCGTACCAGCGTGTGGAACACCTCTTCAAGGAGGGCGTGATGAGCGAGCAGAAACGCGACGAGGCATACGCCGCCTACAAGGCTGCCGAAGCACGCGAGAAGGCAGCGCAGAGCCAGTACGACATGGCCGTGAACGGAGCCCGCGAGGAAGACCGCCTGGCCGCAGCAGCACAGACAGAACAGGCCCGGGGATCCGTCAGCGAGGTGGACAGCTACCTCAGCGAGACCGTGCAGACGGCGCAGATGGCCGGTGAGGTGAGCAGCGTCTATCCGAAGGTGGGCGAACTGGTGGGCACGGGCAGTCCCATCATGACCATATCGGTGATGGACGACGTGTGGGCCACATTCAATGTGCGCGAAGACCGGCTGGCCAACCTGCGCATAGGCGACGAGTTCACGGCCTACATCCCCACCTTCGGCCGCAGCATCAGGATGAAGGTCTTCTACATCAAGCAGCAGGGCAGCTATGCCGTGTGGAAAGCCACCAAGGCTAACGACGGCTACGACCTGCGCACCTTCGAGGTCAAGGCGCGCCCCGTGGAACCCACCGACGGCCTGCGCCCCGGTATGAGCATCATCATCAAGTAAATAGTTATGCATACATACACTCAACTCATCAGGCGAATCGCACGGAGGGAATGCAGGATGCTGGTTCATCGTCCTGTGTTCCTCTTCGTGATGATTATTGCGCCGCTGGTCTGCACGCTGTTCTTCACGTCGCTCATGCGGGAGGGGCTGCCCACCAGCCTGCCGGCAGGGATGGTGGACGAGGACAATACGGCCACGACGCGGAAACTGTGTCAGGTCATCGACGCCATGGAACTGACCGACATACGCTATAAGTACCACTCGTTCAGCGAGGCCCACGAGGCCATGCGGCGGGGCGACATCTACGGTTTCTTCTACATCCCGCCGCGCACCACCGAGCAGGCACTGGCTTCGCGCCAACCTCGCGTGTCGTTCTACACCAACGACAGCTACCTGGTGCCAGCCAACCTGCTGATGAAGGAACTGAAGACATCGGGCGAACTCATCAGCCTGGCCATCTTCCGCGAGAAACTGCGGGCCAAGGGCGTGCGCGAGGAGGATATGCTGGCGTGGCTGCAGCCCATCGCCATCGACTGCCACCCGATAGGCAACCCCACGCTCGACTACAATGTCTATCTGTCGAACATGGTGGTGCCGGGCATCTTCATCCTGCTCATTCTCATCACCACCATTTATACCATCGGCTATGAGTGGAAACAGCGCACGCAGCGGGTGCTCTACAAATTGGCCGGAGAGTCGCAGACCGTCGCCATCATGGGCAAACTGTTGCCGCAGACGGTCATCTATACGTTGCAGTTCTGGTTGATGGACTGGTGGTTCTTTGTCCACTGTGGCTTCCCCTGCCACTGCGGCGTAGGGGTGATGATGCTGCTCGGCCTGCTTACCGTGCTGGCATCACAGGGTTTCGGTGTGCTGCTCTTCGGACTGATGGCCGGAGCCATGCGCGTGGCACTCTGCATATGTTGTCTGTGGGGCATCCTGTCGTTCTCGTTAGCGGGCTTCACCTATCCCGTCACCGACATGCACCCCGTGCTGCAGGCGCTCTCTGTGTGGTTCCCCCTTCGCCACTATTATCTCATCTATGTCAATCAGGCACTCGACGGGTTCCCCATCACCTACGTGTGGTCGTCGGTGGTCTGGCTTGTGGCCTTCTGCCTCTGTCCGCTGGTGGTGAACTACCGCTACCGCAAGGCGTTCCTGAAATTTGAATACATGCCGTAGGGAAGTGAAAAGTGAAGAGTGAAAAGTGAAAAATTTGCTACCGCAATGAGAGTAATACGCAATATATTCTATCATGAACTGACGGACATCCTGCGGGATGAGGGCATCTGGATTTTCATCTTCTTTGTGCCGCTGTTCTATCCGCTGCTCTATTCTTGGGTATATACCAACGAGGTGGTGCGCGAGGTGCCTGCCGTGGTGGTCGATGAATGTGGCTCGGAGCGCAGCCGCGAGTTCATACGCAAAGTTGACAGTTCGCCTGACGTGCGCATCGTGGCCCGCTGCCACTCGGTGGAGGAGGCCCGGGGGTGGGTGATGCGCCACGAGGCTTACGGCATCTACCAGATTCCCCGTGACTTCGACCTCGACCTCAGTCACCTGCGACAGACCGTCGTGGCCCTCTACAGCGACATGAGTTCGATGCTCTACTACAAGGCGCTGCTGCTCAGTGCCACCGAGGTGTCGCTCGAGATGGACAAGGACATCCGCATCGAGCGCGTGGGAGCCGCCACTGCACGCGACGAGGAAATCACGCGGATGCCCGTGGAGTACGACCATGTCAGACTGTACAATCCGTCGAGCGGCTTTGCCTCGTTCCTCATCCCGCCCGTGTTGATGCTCATCCTTCAGCAGACGCTCCTGCTGGCCATCGGCATGCAGATGGGACGCACCCGCGAGCGCAACATGGGTTTCATCATCCCCTTCAACCGTCTGTATAAGCACCCCGTCACCATCGTCACGGGCAAAATGCTGGTCTATCTCGGCATCTACATCGTCATGGGCATCTATGCCTTCGCGCTCGTCACGCGGTGGTTCCAGCTGCCGCAGCTGGGCCACTACCTCACGTTCCTCTGCTTCCTCGTGCCCTATCTGCTGGCCTGCATCTTCCTGGCCATGACGCTCTCTGCACTCATCTACCGCCGCGAGGACTGCATCCTTATCTTCGTGTTCCTTTCGGTGCCCCTGCTGTTCCTCAGCGGCTTCTCGTGGCCCGAGTCGGCCATGCACCCCTTCTGGCGTGCCGTGTCGTGGTTCTTCCCCAGCACCTTCGGCATGAACGGTTACGTGCGCATCACATCCATGGGCTGCTCGCTGCGCGACATCAGCACGGAGTGGCTCGCTCTCTGGGCACAGGCCGCCGTCTATTTCACCACTGCCTGCCTGATGTACCGCCGCCACATCCTAAAGATGGTGAGGACGAAAGAGAGATGAATGGGACTTTCAATACAGAAATCCCAAGATCTCCCCCAATCTTTTCTTTGCTACGTGACGACCTATCTCATATGTCTGCCACATACGCTGCCGGTCGTGGGAGATGCGGCCGATGGGGAGCACGTCATCGGGACAGATGACGAGCGTCAAGCCCTTTATGGCCTCTTCTGCCACATAGCGCAGTTGTCTGTTATACATCTCGTGGCGTCGCGCCATGGCATCGGTCAGGTTGGAATATTGCCGTAACATAACCCTTATGAAAGGCATCATCGGCATGGGCTTCTTTTCGTAACCTATCGGCTGGGTAAGCACCACTACATTCCTCTCATACCCTAACGACTGGAAATAGCGGAGAGGGATGGAGTCGGCTATACCACCATCGAGAAACTCCCGGCCTTCAATACGGACCGTCTTCGACACAATGGGCATCGACGAGGAGGCACGCAGCCATTCGTAGAGACTTGCCCCTCCGTGTTCTACTTGTTTGTAGAAGGCCTGCCCTGTCGTTACGTCAGTAGCCACGAGATAAAACTCCATCGGATTGCGCTCGAAGGCCTCGTTGTCAAAGATGTCGAGCCTGTCGGCAATGGTGTGGTAAGCAAATTCGGCACCGAAAAGATTACCTGTCGTCAGCCACGACCACAGGCTGCAATAGCGTCTGTCCTTGGCATACGCCAGATTATACCTCAGCGCACGTCCGTTCTGCCAGCTCTTGAAATTGCAACCGAAGGCCGCTCCCGCTGAGACGCCAATCATTCCGTCGAATGACACACCACTTTCCAGCAGCACGTCAAGCACCCCACAGGTGAATAGCCCTCGCATGGCTCCTCCTTCCAACACCAGTCCTGTCTTCATCTCCGTGTTCTTTTTGAAACAATCCATTCTGCCTATCTGGATGCAAAGATAACGCAATCTTGCCGCAAACCGGTGTTCTGGATTTCCTGAGAATTGTATGATACGGAAAATATTGGCCATCCAGACCATCATTTCTTCCATCCGGATGAAGGACTCTTGGAAATTTTTCCGATATTTGCAGTCTAAAATGAGCATGGATATAAATTTTACCAAATGACGATGAGGATACATGGTGAAGGAATCAAAGGACTAATTCCACAGCGCAATCCGATGATAATGGTGGACGAGTTTGAATCGGAGGACAACAGTATGGCCCAAACCATCATAAACGTCCGGCCTGACAACATGTTTGTCAGCCAAACGGGCAAAATGCTGGTGTCTGGAGTCATCGAACACATGAAGCAGTCAGTTCTTGCACTTTCTGCGTGGAACAACGGTCGTCTCCGCACCACGCCATATATAGGCTATCTTTGTGAGGTAGACAATTTCGTATGTCGAAGTCAGCCAAAAACAGGCGACAGGATAGAGACAACCGTAGGCATACGGTTTTCGCTTGGTAACTCGATTCATGCTCATGCCATTTCCTCCATCGATGACGAGGTATTTGCCGAGTCTGACTTAGTTGTTATCTTGAAATGATAAATATATACATAATCTTTCTGCACAATTCCACTTCATTTCTCTAAATCCTCAGTCCCCGTTTCTTTTTCTTTCTTTGTAAACGGCGGCGGAAATCTTCATCTTCGGGGTCATTGACAAGGTTGGAGGTATCGAACAAGCCCAATGAGGGTATGCCAAAAGAAGTACTTGACAAGTGCTGATGTGATTTCTCATGACGCTCTTCCTGTCTTGAATTAGTCTCTTGCCTGGGCTGATCGTTATGTCTTATTTGCTGCTGATAAGCGGTTGGGGAGACCCGTTCCTTCTTTGCATTTCCGTCCAGATACATGACGATATTGGCAAATGTAAGGTCGCGCTTTATCTGCGAGGCCTTGAAGGTCAGCCCGTCTTTCGTGAATCGGAGACCCTGTATGTCCTTGACGTCCCTGCTGCCTTTCCGCTTCATCACAATCTCAACCTCCACACCATGCTTTTTGATGTTTGCCTCAAACTCCTGCCACGACTTAGACTGAATGATGGCGGTCATGACGACGCGGTAGATCTCATATCTGGTCTTTTCGTTTCCTCTTAACCGCTCTGTTTTAGTCCGCCCCTTGCCCTTTGAGAATGTGAGTCCATACTTCCGTTTAAGCTGTTTCGTAACCTGCTCGTTTCGCCTAAAATCGTACTGGTCTGATATGGTCTTGCCTTCATTGTTGATACGGTTATAGACCAGATGGCAGTGGGGATTGCCGTTGTCGAAATGACGGGCAAGGAGATACTGAGTGTCCTTTATGCCCATCAGTTCCATGTATTCCATTGCAATTTTGGTCATCATCTCGTCTGTCAACTTCTCTTTGTCCTCTGGCAGAAAACTCAGAGCGATATGCCCGACGGGCTTGGAAACTCTCGGATTCATCTGCTGCTGGAACTCAAAACTTTCGATGATGTCCTGTGTAGTGGTCAGCAGCACACCATCAGAGGCAAGGATTCTTGCATCCTCCTTGCCTGTCACATACTGTACGCACCGCTTGAACGATGCTGCTTTTATAATCTTGCCTATCATTTTTTTCTTTTGTTGGTGTCCTGTCTGTACGTTCTTATTACATTGGTAATCTCACTAAGCAGGCTGTCCAGTGGCGAGTATAAGTAGAAGATTCCGTCCTGATGTGCCATTTTTGTCAGTTGGTTGAGATTGTTCGCCATGCCAGCGAGCATACGGAAGTCTCTCGTCTCTGCCTCCGTTGGCGGCAGGGAGGATTCAGTATACAGGGCAGAGTCTCGGATATATTCGGCCATGTGTTTGTTTGCCTTCTTACTCCTGTACATCAGAATCTCATAGTCTTTTTGGGAGAACTTGACCGTGACGGCCTTTGACAGACGCCTTGCTTCGGCAACCGTAGGTCTGCCTCCGTGCTTCTTTGTGTTTTGAGTGCCTGTTACTATCATTGTTTAAGTGTATTCACTTTAGTGACTGGACTGACTGAATCTGCGACCAGTGGGGAGCGGATTCCCCTCGCAACGGGAGTGCGGGCGAGGTCGTTTTCGGGATGCCGAAAACATAACCTCGCCGCACTCAAAACGTAGTTTCCAGACGATTGTGCCACCTTCGGTGTCAAACCCCGTCAGTCTGGTCACAGGCTTCAGTCTTATCGCTCACAGTTTAAACCATTGTTCCATATCCTCTCCATAGATGCCAAAGTGGTGCTTAACCATGTTCTCCACGATGCCTGATGCACTCATACGCTTGCCTCCAAGCCTTCGTGCCACCTTGTCAAGTTCGTCGCGTAGTGACTCGCTGATGAACACGGGCTTTGGGTGATCAATCTTTGGCACAGGAAGAAAGACGGTGCCGTACTCATCGAGTGAAAGCCTACGCTGCTTGCTGCTGACACGGTGGGCAGGTGTCTGCTTGCCATCAGGAAGAGAAACAGGTTTCGGCTGCGCTTCTTCCTCTTGTTCATTCTTTGGCGGAGTCTCTTGTTTCTGGACTTCTTCTTTTGTAGTGGGTGAAATCACTGCATTGATGCCAGTGGAGATGACGGAGTTATCGCTCTCTTCAAGATCTGGGTAACGTTCATCCATGCTGATTAATGGGCGAGGTATGTCACCATACATGAAGGCTCTCAATGCCTCATCCTTCTCTTCCTTTGTCGGAGGTACGTTTTGGGTCTTTTTTGCTGTCATTTGATTTATGTTTAATTGTTACTACTATGGTCAGAGCTGTCGCTGATGACCGTTTTTCAGGGCAAAGGTAGGGTAATCGAAATTACCCTCCAAGCATTTGGATTAAGCTGCCCCATTCTGCATATATCGTGGAGGATGTGCGGATTTTCTGGTGATTGGTTCCCTGTTTTTCCGATGGCTATAGTGGATACATTGTATTGCATGGATATAATGGCTACAGTGATTATGGTGACTTCACTGTACCCAATATATATAATAATGTGTAGTGCTTGTTGGTATGTAAGTCCGTCGGTATGTAAGTCCGTTGGTACGTTTGATTGTTGGTACGTTTGATTGTTAGTACGTTTGAATGTTAGTACGTTTGAATGTTAGTACGTACAATCTGTTTAACGGCTGATTGATTTAGCGATTTAGCAACTGATTTTCCCGATTTCAGCTAAAGAGGTGGCACACGTGGCACCCATTATCTACGCCATGAGCGCCAACCGCCTCTAAAAATTTGGTGGTTACATCAGGAATCTGTAATTTCGCACCGCAATTGAACAAATGGCAGATGCCTTGCTTGCGCTGATTGCGCCGATTTTGAGGGCAAAACGGCGCAAGTTGTCTAAGAAATGTAGCAGTTAGGCATGGAAAACGTTACTTTTGCACTGGATTTGAAGAAATCGTGTCACCAATGTCACCGTTTTAGTGAGACATTCGGTGACACTTGTTTTGGAAAGGCAATAAGAATGGAGGGAATGTAGTACCTTCGCATCGACAAGAAGGAAATGGGCACAAAGGTGCTTGCACCGACCCATAATAGGGGTAGCCTACTACCCCCTGTTGCTTGCAATGCCGCAATCAGGTGCCATAGAAGGGTGTAGCCTAATACGCACCTTTCTGGCATGTGCCACACAAAGGTGCGCGTTCGCTTTCTGGTGAGCAAGCTCTGAAGGCATTAGAATAAAGAAAAGCTGAAGTGTTAATTCAGACAAGAAAACTTCCAAGCAACAGGCAACAGGAACTTTTGAAGTACCTTTGTCGACGGTTCAAAGAAGAGCTGGATAAAAATGAAGTATAACTTAAAAAATATAATAGTGATGGAGATTGTAAATATCGAAAAGGATGCCTACGAGAAGTTCGCAGGGCAGTTTGATCACTTCGTCAAGAAGATGATGGAGATGGGTAAGCGTGGCTCAGACAAGCGTCTGGGCGAGTGGATGGACAATCAGGAGGTATGCGACAGGTTGCGCATCAGTCCGAGAACGTTGCAGACGTTGAGGGACAACGGCACTCTGGCATATTCTCAGATTAGCCACAAGACGTATTACAAGCCGGAGGATGTGGAGAGCATCATGAGGGTTGTCGCGGAAAGGAAGAAAGATGCTGCATGGCGAAAGCCTCGAAAGCCAAGAACCAACGGGGCTGTAATGGTTTAGTGTGGAATGGAATAATAAACAAAAGTAAAACATGGAGAATTATCTGAAAGAGTTGATTACTTTGAGAACTGACGGCTTGGTGGATGCCATGAAGTCGATGAAGGAGATTGAGACGCTGTTTGACAAGGTGACATACAACTACCGTCCCTTGCTGAACGGAGAGCGGTACTTGTCGGACTTGGAAGTGTCGCATCGCCTGAAGATAAGCCGTCGCACATTGCAGGAATATCGTGACAGTGGTATTGTACCTTACATTAAGTTGGGTGGCAAGGTGCTCTATCGTGAGAGTGACCTTGAGAAGCTACTGGAGGAGTGCTATCATCCTGCATACCGTAAAGATTAGAAAAATGATTGTTCTTGTCTTTTCTTTGGATTTTCTGTGTCATTTCACTTGGAATGGCACGGAAAATCCTTCTTTTTTTAGTCATTTTTGAAGGTTTCTTGCCAAAAACTTTGTTTATTCAGAAAAAAGTCGTACCTTTGTGGCAACAATTCCCACCACGCCTCTTAACAATGCGTACCACGGTGGGACTTCGTTTTTTATATAAGGTTAAGATTTTGAATGATGGCAACATATACAAATAGACCGATAAGCAAGGCCTGCCAGTTGGCAGAACTGAAGAATCGAGGCTTGGTAGTGGGTGATGATAATCAAGCTATAGAATACCTCGGCAGCATTAACTATTTTCGTTTTGCATGTTATTTGTTGCCGTTTGAGATTGATCCTGCAACCCATCAATATGCCGTAGGTACTTCTTTTGACCAGATTATTGAGTTGTATCAGTTTGACAAGGAACTGCGCAGCCTGATATTCACCGCCATTCAAGACGTGGAGATAGCTCTTCGTAGTCGTATTATCCATCATTTCTCAATGTCTCATGGCACATTCTGGTTTCTTAACCGTAATATGTTCAAGGATAAATCCATCTTCAATACAACCTTACAGAAAGAATGGAATGAAGTGAACCGTTCAAAAGAAGACTTCATACAGGATTTCTTTGATAGATACGACAATCCCCATTTTACCGCCAGTATGGAAAACGCTGGAGGTTGCGTCTTTCGGAGTATTGTCGAAGACATACGAGAACTTTGCCGAGGTCAGCGTGAAGAAGTTCGTGGCAAAGGATTTTGGCCTGCCACAATACACGTATCTTGAAAGTTGGATTCGCAGTATTACAGTGCTACGAAATTGTTGCGCTCACCATGCAAGAACCTGGAACAGACGTTATCCATGGAAACCAAAGATGCCAGCAACATTACCTTTGAACTGGATTTCCAATGCACTTGCCGTAAGAAAGCAGAAGCTATATGCCCAATTATGCTGTTTGGCATATATGTGTCAGACTATTGTGTCGACATCTGATTTCAAGGGAGGATTAAAAGCTCTACTTGCCAAATATCCAAAAGTCAATCCGACGGCTCTTGGTTTTCCTCCCTTGTGGGATCAGGAACCATTATGGAGATGAGATTTCGTTAAAGCACCCCATTAAGACGCAGAAAGGCGAATGTTTTCCAAGTTGTTACAAAACATTCGTCTTTCTGCTTTTGAGAGAATAGCCTTTCACATTCAGCCTCCTGTTCCTCTTGATACCGTCAATATCACCTCAAACGGTTTGCGGTCTCGTTCGATTCTTACTATCAGTTCCTTGCGAATTGCCCTTGCTTGATATGAGTTAAGTCGGAAGGCAAGTAACAGAACCACCTCCATGTTATATACGGCGAGATACAGATTATTCCGTTGCTTGATAGTACGCTCTGCCTCGTAAGGCTTTACCAGTTCCTCTTTGTAGAGTGTTTGGATGGTGTTCCTTAACTTGGGGATGAACACTCCGAAAAGGTCAACCAGTTCGGACTCACTCATCCATATCTCTCCACTCGGTATAGTCAGTTCTCTGTACTCACTATGCTCACTCCATTCTATGATATTTCTCTTTTCCATGTGTCTATGCCGTTTTGATGTTACTGAATGATGCGTTTAACTTGTTACACAACATCGTCAGGTCATTATCTAACTTCTTAGTCGTGATGCGGGCATAAATCTGGGTCGTAACGATGTTCGTGTGCCCCAATACACGGCTTACGTTTTCGATGGGCATCCCGTTCGTCAAAGCCATGGTGGCAAACCCGTGTCTGGCACAGTGAGCCGAGATGGATTTCTCTATGCCACACTCTTTCATCACTGTTTTTAGTTTCTTGCAAACACTCCAGTAATTGACCTCACCGAATACCGATTTTGGATTCTCCTTGGGAAAGGTACGATAACGTTTGATAATTTGCAGTGGAACGTCTAACAGCTTCACTTGATAAGGTACGTCAGTCTTGTGACGCTTACCAATTATCCACTTCTCACCGCTAATCTCCACGATGTTGTCCGTTGTCAGTTCCTTCAAGTCCACAAAGGAGAGTGCCGTAAAGTTCATGAACACGAATAAGTCACGGATAAAAGCGAGATTGGCATCTTCAAACTCATGTGTCATCACCGTCTTTAACTCTTCTTCTGTCAGGAATGTACGTTCCTTGCATTTGGGGCTGATATGGAACTGTGCGAAGACATTGCGCTGTATCTTGCCATTATCATGTGCTCTGCCTACCACTCCCTTCAGGTGCATGCACGACAGCCAGATGGTGGAATGCGCCAAGCCACGATCATTGCTAAGGTACACACTGAACTCTTTGATAAAGTCAGGTGTCAGTTCTTGCATGGCAATGTCGTTCCGCTTGTAATTTGTTCGAAGGAAATCTGCAATGTAGTTCCTCGACCTCATCTGTATCTTGTAGGTCCCTTCTGCCCTGTCCTTGCCTACACGACGTTTCAGATTGGCAATATCTTTATCAAAGGCTCCGAGCAGCGTTTCATACTCGCTGCCCAATCCCTGATATGCATTCCTTACCATCTCAGCCGTTACGAATCCCTCGCGGTCAGACAGACGTTGATAATGCTTGATAATCTGAGCCTTTATATTATCAAGGTCACGGTTAATCTGCAAAGCCTCCTTGCTTCTACCCTTGGCACAATTGCCCTTCACATCCCACATATCAAGTGGGATGGTCTTCTTGCTACTGAACTGCGACTGCGTTCCGTTGATTGTTACTCGTCCCATGATAGGGACAATTCCGTTTTTCTCCTTGCTCTTGTTGGCATAGAAGAGAATGTTGAATGTGCTTCTTGACATACTTCAATCCTTTTTTAATTCGGGCTGCAAAGATAATACCAATTTTCGAATCGCTTTTTCGGCAAAACTATGCAGTTCGTGTCATTGAAAACCAATCGGAGTGAAGTGCGTCATTCTGCGATTTTACACCCTTTGGATTTAGAAAAGTTTAACTGTCAACGAGGTCGTAAACGGGTTACGATTTGGCAACCTAACTCCTTCATCAATCCTCCCAAATTTGCACACCATCATTTTTCAAAATTCCCCATTCTTATTCGTATTGCCCTTATTTTAAGGCCGATTTGCGTTAATCTTCTAAAATTACTTTGCCACGTCAGCATTATTTCGTAATTTTGCCGCCAAAATTTACATTTTAATTAATCATTCTATCATTTATTGGCTTATGAAAAAAGTAATGTTCGTGATGATGGCTTGCGTAGCCATGAGTTTTGTTTCGTGTGGAAATAAGAGTACAAGTCAGGCTCCTGCCGACGAGACGGAGGTTGCCGTGTCGGCCGTTGACCTGGAGGATGCCACAGCCGACTTGGCAGCTCAGTTAGAGGCTGGCGATGCCAACAAGTTGCAGGCGGCTATTGAGGCTGCCAAGGCCAAGGTGGCTGAGCTGCTCAAGGAGAATCCTGAACTGGCCAAGGAGTATCTGGCCAAGGTGCAGGGTTTCTTGAAGGAGAATGCAGAGAAGATTAAGACCGTCGTGGGCGACAACGCCGTGGTGCAGACAGCTGTTTCGGCTCTTGCCGACGTACCGGCTGAAAGCATCATCAGCAGTTTGCAGGCACAGCTCGAATCCGTGGGTACGGCTGGCCAGGAGGCCGTCGACGCCGCCAAGGCAGCAGGCCAGCAGGTCGTGGACGATGCCAAGCAGGCTGCACAAGACAAGATTGACGAGGCCAAGCAGGCCGCTCAGGACAAGGTGGACGATGCCAAGCAGAAGGCCGGAGAAAAGGTGGAAGAAGCCAGACAGAAGGCTAATGAGAAGGTGAACGAGGCCGCCAACAAGGCAATGAAAGGCTTAGGGCTGTAAGTTTCTACCGTAGATACCAGTAGTTACCACCGTGCAAACCGGTGGTATCTACTGGAGATACCAAGTGAATATGACATCATAATATGAGAAAAACTATACTCTTATTGATTGCTTTTGTGGCCGCTTTGAGTGGCAGCAAGGCCGCTGAAAGCACGGATACGGTAAAGATAGCCTACGACGGGAACGTCGCCACGGTAACCATTCCTGCAAGTCTCAGCGGTAGTGTGAAGAACATGAATGGTACTTCATCGTATGTAGACCTGACGCAAAGCTCCACGGGGACGGAGATTGTCTATTCCCTCTCAGGTGCTACTACCGATGGCGGCTTCACCCTCACAGGCACTTATAAAACGACTGTTTGCCTGAACGGCGTCACCATTACCAGCACAAAGGGGGCCGCCCTCAACATTCAGAACGGCAAGCGCATCAAGATAAAGATGGTGGAGGGCACGGAGAACACGCTGACCGACAGCTCGAAAGGCACGCAGAAAGGTTGTCTTGTGGTGAAGGGGCACACGGAGTTCAGGGGCAAGGGCACGCTCAACGTCTTTGGAAATACGGCCCATGCCATCAAGTCGGGCGAATACATCTCCATCAAGAACTGCACCATCAACGTGAAAGCGGCCGAGAAGGACGGGTTCAGCTGTAATGAGTACTTCTGCATGGAGAGCGGAAACATCCATATCAGCGGTGTTGAGGACGACGGCATTCAGGTGGAAGTGGACTCGGACATCAAGACGACTGGAACCACCGACGAGCATGAAGACGAAAATTCCGGCAACTTCTATGCCGAGGCACCTGCCGATACAGCTGAAGATGCCATCGTGGGCACCATCACCATCAGCGACGACAACGACGGCAAGGCTATTAAGGTCGACGGCAAGGTGGTGCTGGGCAAGCATTTCACGTATCACTTTGACACCTCGGACATCAAGGAGGGCACGCCCGATCACATAGCAACCGCTGCTACGGCTCAGGCAGGAACCACCAGCATCTATCATCTGGATGGACGCCAAGTGTCGTCCTCGTCGCATCCCCGTAAGGGCATCGTCATAACGAGGAACGGCAAACAGACGAAAAAGATAATGACTTTCTAAGTACATTTTTATACCGATATATATAGTTTGTGATGAAACGTTTAAGTCTTTTCTCTTTTCTACTCTTGCTTGCACTCCTTGTTCAGGCCCAGATAGTAGACCCCGTACACTTTAGTTCGAAACTGAACATGCTTCAGGGCGACGAAGCCGAGATAGTATTTTCGGCTACCATCGACCCGGGGTGGCACGTCTATAGTACCGACTTGGGGCAGGACGGCCCCATCGAGGCCACGCTGACCGTGGTGAAGATGGAGGGTGTGGAGCTAATAGGAAAGTTGTCGCCTCGTGGCAACCTCGTAAAGCAGTTCGACAATATGTTTGGCATGGAGCTGAAGTTCTTCGAGAACAAGGGCACCTTCGTTCAGAAGATTCGCTTCACGAAGCCGCTCTACGTCATTGACTGCTTCTTGGAGTATGGTGCCTGCAACGACGAGATGTGCATGCCTCCCACGCAGGTGCCGTTCCAGGAGTCGGGAAAGTTTGCCCTGAAGTATGCTGAGAAGCAGAAAGAGGTGGCTGAGACTGAAAAGAATAAAGTAGAGGCAACGAGTGGAGTGGTGTCTGAGCAGGGAAAAGAACAGACCGATACTGCGGCCTCAAAGCAGGAAGAGAAGATACCGATTGTCACAGACCTGAAGGATTACTCTTACATACAGAACCAGCTCTGGAAGCCCATCGTCGATGACCTGAAGGCGTTTGAGGAAGGCGGCAGCAACGATACCACCTCGTGGTGGATGATTTTCTTGGAAGGTCTGTTGGGCGGTTTCCTTGCCATCCTGACTCCCTGCGTATGGCCTATCATCCCCATGACGGTGTCCTTCTTCCTGAAACGTAATAAGGAGCGATCGAAAGCCATCCGCGAGGCTTTGACCTACGGCGCATCCATCGTGGTCATCTATGTGGTGCTGGGCTTGCTGGTCACGCTGCTCTTCGGCGCATCGGCCCTGAATGCGCTGTCCACCAACGCCGTGTTCAACATCTTCTTCGCGCTCCTGCTCATCGTCTTCGCGGCCTCGTTCTTCGGAGCCTTCGAACTGACGTTGCCTTCGTCGTGGTCGAACAAGATTGACCAGAAGTCGGAATCAACGACGGGTCTGCTGTCCATCTTCCTGATGGCGTTCACGCTTGCCCTCGTCTCCTTCTCCTGCACAGGCCCCATCATCGGCTTCCTGTTGGTGGCTGTGTCGTCGCAGGGCGACATTATCGCCCCTACCATCGGCATGCTGGGCTTCGCCATTGCCCTGGCCATACCGTTCACGGTGTTTGCTCTGTTCCCCTCGCTGCTGAAGTCGGCACCGAAGTCTGGCGGATGGATGAACACGGTGAAGGTGGTGCTGGGCTTCATCGAACTGGCTTTCGCCTTGAAGTTCCTGAGCGTGGCCGACCTGGCCTACGGCTGGCATCTGCTCGACCGTGAGGTGTTCGTCAGTCTGTGGATAGTGATGTTTACGCTCTTAGGTTGCTATCTGTTAGGCTGGCTGAAGTTCCCCCACGATGACGACAGCCATCGCACCAATGTGCCTCAGTTCTTCCTCGGTATGGTGTCTATGGCCTTTGCCGTCTATATGGTTCCTGGCTTGTGGGGTGCTCCGCTGAAGGCTATCTCTGCCTTCGCCCCGCCCATGAACACGCAGGACTTCAATCTCTATACGGGTTCGGTGGAGGCGAAGTATAAAGACTACGACCTGGGTATGGCTGCCGCTCGTGCAGAGGGCAAGCCTGTGATGGTCGACTTCACAGGCTTTGGCTGCGTGAACTGTCGTAAGATGGAGGCCGCCGTATGGACTGCCCCCAAGGTGCAGGACATCCTCAATAATCGCTATGTACTCATCTCACTTTACGTTGACGACAAGACTCCCCTCGCCCAACCGATAGAAGTGACGGAGACCGACGGGCAGAAGCGCACGCTGCGTACCGTGGGCGATAAGTGGAGCTACTTACAGCGTACAAAGATTGGTGCCAACACGCAGCCTTATTACGTGCTGCTCGACCCCACGACAGGCAAGCCGCTGAACGGCCTCCGCTCATACGACGAAGACATCGATGAATATATGGAGTTCTTGGTCAAGGGACTGGAGAATTTTAAGTAAAGCCCGAAAGCCCACCCAAGCCCTCCCAAAGGGAGGGATGTTTAGATAGATAATGCCGTTCATCCGTCTAACCGTCAAAAAAGAATCGTTCATCCGTCTATCCGTCCAAAAAGAATCGTCCATCCGTCTATCCGTCAAAAGAATCGTTCATCCGTCTAACCGTCAAAAGAAACGTTCATCCGTCTAACCGTCAAAAAAGAATCGTCCATCCGTCTAACCGTCAAAAGAAATCGTTCATCCGTCTAACCGTCAAAAAAGAATCGTCCATTCGTCTAACCGTCAAAAAAGAAATCGTCCATCCGTCTAACCGTCAAAAAAGAAATCGTCCATTCGTCTATCCGTCAAAAAAGAATCGTCCATCCGTCTAACCGTCAAAAAAGAATCGTCCATCCGTCTAACCGTCAAAAAAATTGTCTAACCGTCAAGAACTATGATTGATCTCGAAACACGCAAAAGGATTATCCAACTGGTACATCAGGAGGTGGTGCCGGCTATTGGCTGCACGGAGCCCGTCTGTGTCGCCCTCTGCACGGCAAGGGCTACAGAGAAACTGGGTCAACGTCCAGAGCATATTAAGGTGCTGCTAAGCGCTAACATCTTGAAGAACGCTATGGGCGTGGGCATACCGGGTACGGGTATGATAGGACTGCCCATTGCTATTGCCCTGGGTGCGTTGATTGGTAAGAGCGAGTACCAGCTCGAAGTGTTGAAGGACCTTACTCCCGAATCGCTTGAAGAGGGAAAGAAGTATATCGGCGAGAACCGCATAGACATCTGCTTGAAGAAGGGTATCTGCGAGAAACTCTACGTGGAAGTCATTGTCAAGGCAGGCGACAGGCAGGCTACTGCCATTATTGCGGGGGGACATACGAACTTTGTAGAGAGTGAAGAGTTTAGAGTGAAGAGTGAAGAATTTGCTACCACATCAGGAATTGGGAATACTGGCGCGGAAGCAAATTCTTCACTCTTCACTCATCACTTTTCTCTTAACATGCGTCTTGTCTATGACTTCGCCACTACGGCTCCCCTCGACGAGATACGTTTTATTGAGGAGACGCGCCGCTACAACATGAATGCTGCCCGCGAGGCGCTGAAGGGGAACTACGGTCATAACCTGGGCAAGACCATCGACCGACCCTTGGCAAAGGGAATCTTCGGCAATACCATCTTCGCCCATATCATCTCACGCACGGCTTCGGCCTGCGACGCCCGCATGGGCGGGGCCATGATTCCCGTCATGTCGAACTCCGGCAGCGGTAATCAGGGCATCTGCGCTACCAACCCCGTGTGTGTCTACGCCAAGGAGAATGAGAATACGGAGGAAGAATTGATTCGTGCCTTGATGCTGAGCCACCTCACGGCCATCTATATCAAGCAGTCATTAGGTAAGCTCTCGGCACTCTGCGGCTGCGTAGTGGCTTCGATAGGAAGTAGTGTGGGCATCGTCTACCTGATGGGCGGTGACTATAGCCGTATCTGTGCGGCGGTGAAGAACATGATAGCCAACCTGACGGGCATGATCTGCGATGGTGCCAAGCCGTCGTGCTCGCTGAAGATTACGTCTGGTGTCTCTACCGCCATGCTTTCGGCCCTGTTGGCAATGGAAGGGAAGTGTGTCTCCTCGGCAGAGGGCATCGTCGACGATAGCGTGGATAAGTCTATCCATAACCTGACCGCCATTGGAGCCGACGGCATGGGCGTTACCGACGACATGGTGCTGCACATGATGACCTGCAAGGCGGGTTAGCTCAGTTTGGTAGTGAGTACGCTTTCCAGCTCTTCGGCTGAGAGGTTCAGGCGGAATTCGCCGTCGTTAGCGATGGAGATTCCGCCTGTTTCTTCGCTCACGATGATGGCCAGCGCGTCGCTCTCCTGGGAAATGCCGAGTGCCGCACGATGACGCAAGCCCAGTTCCTTGGGAATGTCTAAGTCGTGGCTCACGGGCAAGATGCAGCCGGCTGCACGGATGCGGTTGTGGCTGATAATCATAGCACCGTCGTGAAGGGGCGAGTTTTTGAAAAAGATGTTCTCGATGAGACGCTGGTTTATACTGGCATCGATAGTCTCTCCCGTACCAACAATATCGTCCAAGGGCACTCCACGCTCTAATACCATGAGGGCACCTACCTTTCCTTTCGACATCGACATCGACGCCATCACAATGGGGATGATGGTGCGCTTCAACTCGGCTTTGTCTCGGTCGGTGCTTCGCTTGGGCATAAGGAAACGCAGGATGGTGCGCATGCGCTGATGGGCACCGAGATTGTAGAGGAACTTGCGAATGTCTTCCTGAAAGATGACGATGATGGCGATGACTCCCACGGAGACTAACTTGTCGAGTATCGTGCCTAAGAGACGCATTTCGAGTACCTGCGACACGAAGAGCCACACGACGATGAAAATCATAATGCCCACAAAGACGTTGATGGAGCGCGATTCACGCATCAGACGGTAGATGTAGTAGAGCATCAGCGCTACCAACAGAATGTCGATGAAGTCTTTTATTCCAAAACTAAAAAACATATTCTTGACGGTTAGACGATTTTTTTTGACGGTTAGACGGATGAACGTTTTTTTTGACGGTTAGACGGATGGACGTTTTTTTGACGGTTAGACGGATGGACGTTTTTTTGACGGTTAGACGACGGTTAGACGGATGAACGTCTTTTTTGACGGTTAGACGGATGAACGTCTTTTTTGACGGTTAGACGGATGAACGTCTTTTTTGACGGTTAGACGGATGGACGTTTTTTTTGACGGTTAGACGGATAAACGTTTTTTTTGACGGTTAGACGGATGGACGTTTTTTAATCTCTGATGTAATCCTGATACACTCCACGGCCTCTCTTACATCGTGTACCCGCAAGATGCTGGCACCTTTCATTAGAGCTATCGTGTTGAGTACCGTAGTGCCGTTGAGGGCTTCGTTAGGCGTGCAGTTGAGCAATTTCCATATCATCGTCTTGCGCGAAACGCCAACTAAGAGCGGTAGTTTCATGACCTGTAGCTTTTCTAATTGGTTCATCAGTTGGTAGTTGTCTTCCAGTTTCTTGCCGAAGCCGAAGCCGGGATCTAATATGATGTCCTTCTGCCCGTAGTCGCGTAGCTGTTGTACTTTCGTGGCAAAGGCCATCAGCGTGCCCCTTAAATCGGGTTGTACCGATGTCAGGATGTAAGGTACGCCGAGCCGGGCCACCATACGGAACATCTCTGGCGTTCCCTCCGATACGTCGTTCACCATGTCGGCCCCAAATTCCTCTACTGCCATTCGTGCCACATCAGGGCGAAACGTGTCAATAGAGACGATGGGGGGTGTGACTATATTCAACTCTCTGACCACCTCTTCGATAGTCTTCTGCACTACGGGTAGCGCTCCTCGCAGTCGTGCCATCTCTTCCTCTGCCGTAGCCACCTCAGCTCCAGGACGGGTAGAGCAGGCTCCGACATCAATCATCGTGCCCCCTTCTGTAAGGATTCTCCTTGTCCGTTCGGCTACGGCCTCCTCGGTCTGCATGCGACTGTCGGCAAAGAACGAGTCAGGTGTGGCATTCAGAATGCCCATCACCTGCGGCTCGTCCAGTCCCACGAGCCTCCCACGTATATTTAGCGTATATTCCATAATGCTTGCAAAGGTAGCAATTATTTTTCAGATTACCGAAAATTCAGCTAAATTTCAGGCAAAGTCTGATATTCTCCTTCGCCGTTGCGGGTTGCATGGCGATTTCGAGGGGTAAGTCGGGAGGATTGATACAGGCAACACGGGCGAAGCCGGCAGCAAGGAGTTGTTGTTCGTCGGCTATGCGACCAGCTATGAGGATGACGGGGATGTTGTGACGCATTCTCGAAGAGAGAATATGATGCTTTTGTGCTCGTTGCAGGATGCCGAAGGGCAGTTTGCCCATGAGGGTCTGACGATCGGCAGAGCCTTCGCCTGTAATCACGAGTTCAGCATCTTGTAGCAGGTTGTCGAAATGGATGGTGTCCAGCAGGAGGTCGATGCCAGAGCGACACTCGGCATTCATGTATTGCAGGAAAGCATAGCCCAAACCGCCAGCAGCACCAGCCCCAGGCGTGTTTTGGCAATCACGGCCCAGGTGCTTGGCTGATGCCTCCGCAAACCGTTTGGCGCGAGCATCGAGGGCAAGAACGTCATCGTGCGAAGCCCCTTTCTGAGGCGCGAAAATATGTGCAGCCCCATTCTCTCCACAGAGCGGATTGGTGACATCCGTCGCTATCGTAAAGCGAACATCATTCAGTTCGCGCACATCGTCCCATTTCCCGTTTTTGGCAAACGCATCGATAATAGCCCGCAGCATTCCTATACCGCAGTCGCTGGTAGCACTACCGCCCAGTCCTACGATGATGTGCTTGCAACCTCTTCGCACGGCATCTACCACAAGCTGCCCCGTTCCGTAGCTTGTGGCCACCATCGGGTTGCGCTCCTCTGGCTTGAGCAGCGTCAGTCCACTGGCCTTGGCGATTTCTATCACCGCCGTATCGCCTTGCACGAGATACTGCGCCACGATAGGCCGCAGCAGCGGATCCTTTACATTGACAGACACCAACTCGCCGCCTATTGCCGCCTTAAATGCTTCCAGCCATCCCTCGCCGCCATCGCTTACCGGCACCTGCACAACTTCTGCATAAGGTATCTTTGAAGAAATACCCTCACTTGCCGCCTGATTAGCTTCTGCCGACGTCAGGCATCCCTTGAACGAATCAATTGCTACGATGATTTTCATACTTCCTCCTCTGCCGCCATCGGCATCTGCCTATCCTCTTCTTCCACCTTTGGATATAGAATTGTCTTAGTCCCATGATCCTGCAACCAGATATGGTTCAGGGTAAAGGCTATCGAGTCCAGCGTTTGTTCCCTTAGTTTGGGCTTCAGTTCACACTCCCAAACGGTGATACAATGCCATCCCATCTCGGCCAACTTCCGCTGCTCTTCCTTGTCTCGTTTCTTGTTTCTCCGAATCTTTGCCACCCAGAAATCATGATTGGTTGTTGGTATCTTGCAGCAGGCAGAACTCTCCATGGTGTTTGAATCCACAAAATGACCATGCCAGAAGCAGCCATTGATGAAGATACAGGTTCTGTATTTTCTCAGCACCAAGTCAGGATGCCCAGGCAGTCGCCTATGGTTCAGTCGATAACGAAACCCTCTCTTCCACAATCCTTTGCGCACAATCATCTCAGGCTTCGTATCCTTCGACCGAATCGCCGCCATATTATTATGCCGCTGTTGTGCAGAGAGTTTATCCATCTTACTTCAATTCAAGATACAAAAAACTCATGATGACATGAATGGTATTATTCCACCTCCGGCTCCCAAAGATGACGGGCCATATCTACATGCTCATTAGGCTTAAAGCGGACTCCCTCTTCCTCTAAAAGGGTGCGTTGGCGACTCCAACCGGGGGCTGTGCGTCCTTCTTTATTCACCACACGATGGCAAGGAAGAGCCTCGGCTCCAGGTGTGTAGCGGAGTGTGCGCCCCACCATCCGCGAATGACTCGGCCATCCTGCTAATGCCGCGATATGGCCATACGTGGTCACTCGTCCGCGAGGTATCTGGCCGACAATGTTGAGTACGGCTTCGCGAAAGGCCCGCGCCTGCTCTGGCGACATCCGACTGGGATAGTCCTGCATGGCCGCTCACTTTATCAGCTTCGTAATCTGCTTCTCCGTGGCTTCGGGCAACAGCCTGCGCAGGTATTCGAACATCCGTTCGAACGACTCCTGCGGCGTGCGCTCGCATTGGCATATCTCGAGTCCCAACAGCAATTCGGGCGTCGTCAACAGCGACCAGCCCCAGCCGTACTCGCGGCCGTGCTTGTCGGTGGGATACACAAAGTCCTCGGTCACGATGCGGCAAGCCATCTGTAGGCGCGTCACATAGCCATCGAAACGACTACGCATCTTGGGACCGTCGAACCCGCAGGCTGCTCGCAGTTCGCGCGTGATCAGACTGCCATGTTCGGCCAGCGTCAGGAGGATGGCCTCGTCAATAGACCCTTCGGCGGGGGCTGGTCTCGAAGTGCGTCGATAGTTGCACAAATCGGGCCACCACTCGCGGCTGACGAATCCTGCCTTGCCTGCAAAGAACTTGCCATACACGCAGCGACCCTCGGTGACGATGGATCCCTTCCACTTCCACAGCGGCCAGTCCCACCCGCCATCGTCCAACACTACGTAGCGGCAGTCTTCGTCCACCAAGTCCTCGGCCGAGTAGCCCCTGATGCCGCTATCCAGCAGCGGCAGGAACCCCACCTCCTGAATCAGTTCCGTGAGTTCCGGACAGTTGTGTATCTCACCGATTCTCATTGTCCACAGCGTCTATATGTAACGCTTTTCAATCACGTTCCAGTCCACAATCTGCCACAGCGCGGCGAGGTGGTCAGGACGGCGATTCTGATAGTCCAGGTAGTAGGCATGCTCCCACACGTCGAAGGTCAGTAATGGCTTCAGCCCTTTCTGCACAGGGTTCGCTGCATTTGCCTCTTGCGTGATAACCAGCTTGCCCTCCTTATCAGCCGACAGCCACACCCAGCCAGAGCCAAAGAGTGTAGCCCCCGCCTTCTGGAAAGCTTCCTTGAATGCTTCGAACGACCCAAAGTCGCGCACAATGGCCTCGGCGAGTGGGATCGTAGGAGCATTGTCTGGCTTAGGTGCACAGAATTGTCCAAAATACAGCTCGTGATTCAGTATCTGTCCAGCATTGTTCAGCACGCCGCCCGTAGCCTGGCAAACTATCTGCTCAAGCGACAAGTCCATCATCGAGCTACCTTCCAGCAACCCATTCAGATTATTCACATACCCCGCCAGATGCTTCCCATGATGAAACTCCAGCGTCTTTTTGCTAATCACCGGCTCCAACGCCTCCATGGCATACGGCAGAGCCATCAATTCGAACTTTCCCATAATCAATAATTTTCCGCATTTATCTGGAAGTAGCTCTGCGGATGGTCGCAGGTAGGACACACCTCTGGTGCCTTCTTGCCAATGACGATATGTCCGCAGTTACTGCATTGCCAGATGACATCGCCTTCGCGCGAGAATACCACAGCATCCTCGATGTTCTTCAGCAGTTTGCGATAGCGCTCCTCATGATGCTTCTCGATAGCCCCCACCAGTTCGAATTTCTCGGCAATCTCGTCGAAGCCCTCCTCGCGTGCCTCTTTGGCCATACGCGCATACATGTCCGTCCACTCGAAGTTCTCGCCATTAGCCGCATCGGCCAGATTCGTCTTGGTATCACTCACGCTACCGCCATTCAGGTACTTATACCACATCTTGGCGTGCTCCTTCTCGTTGGCTGCGGTTTCCTCGAAGATGGAAGCAATCTGCACAAATCCGTCCTTCTTGGCACGTGAAGCAAAATACGTGTACTTGTTACGTGCCATACTCTCGCCAGCAAAAGCCTCCTTGAGGTTCTGCTCGGTCTTGGTTCCTTTCAGTTCTTTCATAAGTCTTGTTGTTTATGGGTTATACCTAATTCTTTGGCAAATATACGATAATTCTTTTAATCATAGTCCTGCATACGTCCGAATCCGTCAAGAATTGTCATATTTTCACATTTTTTATGCTCCAGATATGAATTGAACACTAAAGGAACATGAAAAACGGGCATCCGATGTGGATGCCCGTTCTAATGAATGGAATAAATGTTTTCGTTATTCAGCCTCGGACTTTGCAGCCTTAAAGTTCTCGAGGTCCTCTACCTGGAATGCCTTGATGTAGGCACTTTTACCGAGGATATCCTCTTCGGCCATGCGGACGTAGACGTTGGCACTCTTCTCAAAGAGTTCGGGAGCCTTGGTGGCATCACGGAGAATCAGAATAGACATGACGAGTTCGGCCGTCATATCGTACAAGCGGCGTGCCAGGAAGTCCTGAGCGTCCTGATTGTCGAGAGCTTTGACTGTAGCGAGCGCCTCCTCGTAGACGGGGATGAGACGCTCGACGCGGGTCTTGAGGCTCTCAAGAGAACTGGAGGTCACGGTGGCGGCGCACATCTCCTTGATATTGTTCAGCATGGTTCCGTTGGTGATGTAGCGGATGGCGGCAACTACCTGCAGCTGGGTGGTACCCTCGTAAATGGAGAAGATACGGGCGTCGCGATAAAGCCGCTGGCTCTTGTACTCCATGATGAAGCCTGAACCACCGTGGATGCTGATAGCATCGTAAGCGTTCTGGTTGGCATACTCAGAGTTCATACCCTTAGCCAATGGTGTGAAGGCATCGGCCAGACGCTGGTACTTCTTTAGCTCCTGCTTCTCTTCGGGCATCAGTTTGCGGTCTCTTTCAATATCTTCTAAGCACTTATAGATGTCAACGTAGCAGGCTGTCTCGTAGAGTAGCGAGCGACCGGCATCAAGCTTGGCTTTCATGCGAGAGAGCATGTCGTAGACAGCGGGGAAGTTGATAATCTTATCACCAAACTGCTGACGCTCCTTGGCGTAAGCCAGACCTTCGTTGTATGCCTCCTGCTCTACGCCTACGCTCTGTGCGGCGATACCTAAGCGGGCACCGTTCATCAGGGCCATCACATACTTGATTAAGCCCAGACGGGTTGAGCCACAGAGTTCTGCCTTTGCGTTCTTATAGGTGAGCTCGCAGGTGGGCGAACCGTGAATACCTAACTTGTGCTCGATGTGACGAACATCAACACCGCCCTGTCGCTTGTCGTAGATAAACATTGACAGGCCGCGACCGTCCTTGGTGCCTTCCTCAGAGCGGGCAAGTACGAGGTGGATGTCGCTATCGCCGTTGGTGATGAAACGCTTCACACCGTTCAGACGCCAGCAGTTCTCTTTCTCGTCGAAGGTGGCCTTCAGCATCACGCGCTGCAGGTCGGAACCGGCATCGGGCTCGGTGAGGTCCATACTCATACCCTCGCCAGCGCAAACGCGGGGGATGTACTTCTGACGCTGCTCCTCGCTACCGAACTCATAAAGCGTGTCGATACAGCTCTGCAGGCTCCAGATGTTCTGGAAACCGGCATCGGCAGCAGAAATCATTTCACTCAGCATAGAGAACACGGCGTTGGGCAGGTTCAGACCGCCGTAACGACGGGGCATGGAGACACCCCACAGGCCAGCCTTGCGGGTGGCATCAAGGTTCTCGTAAGTCTTAGAGGCGTAGATCATGCGGCCGTTCTCGAGGTGCGGACCTTCGAGGTCAACACTCTCCGAGTTTGGCTCGATGATATTGGCAGCCACGTCGCCCGTAATATCGAGAATCTGCTTGTAGTTCTCGATGGCATCGCCCAAGTCGACGGGGGCATAGTCATATTCTTTCGCATCAGCGAAACCCTTTTCTTTCAGCTCAACGATGCGAGCCATTAACGGATGGTTCAGGTAGAAACCAATCTCGGGGTGGTCACTATAATAGTTTGCCATAATTATTTCTTTTTTCTATTTTTTATTGCGTTCAAAAATAATGCGCCAATCATGAAGCCCAGGGTAGCACCAACGCCATATTCGATTCCTTTCGGAAGTGCCAAGCGGTCAACTATGATAAGAGCCAAGACAAGAACAGCAATAAACAAATAGTTTTTCTTCATTTACTTACTATTCTGCTTATAATACTTGATGAGTTTGGGAACTACTTCTTCAACGGTACCAACAATCACGTAGTCGGCAATCTTGTTGATGGGAGCATCGGGATCGCTGTTCACAGAGATGATGATACCAGAGTCCTGCATACCAGCGATGTGCTGGATTTGTCCAGAGATACCGCAGGCGATATACACCTTGGGGTGAACGGTGACACCCGTCTGACCAATCTGACGGTCGTGGTCGAGCCAGCCAGCATCTACAGCAGCACGAGAACCACCTACCTCACCATGCAGCACCTTAGCCAATTGGAACAGCATGTCGAAGTTCTCCTTGCAGCCCATACCGTAACCACCGGCAACCACGATGGGAGCACCCTTCAGGTTGTGCTTGGCAGCCTCCACGTGGTGGTCGAGCACTTTCACGACGAAAGCCTCTGGAGAGACATACTTACTGACCTCGGGATAGACGACCTCCTGTCGCGCCACGGGGTTCTCCCCCGTGGGCTCATAGATAGCCTTCTGCATCACGCCAGAACGGACAGTCGCCATCTGAGGACGATGGTCGGGGTTCACGATGGTAGCCACGATGTTACCACCGAAAGCCGGACGAATCTGATAGAGCAGGTTGTCATAGTGCTTGCCGCTCTTGTTGTCATCATACGGACCAATCTCCAACTCAGTGCAGTCAGCCGTCAGACCAGAGGTCAGTGACGAACTAACACGGGGGCCGAGGTCGCGACCAATCACGGTGGCACCCATCAGACAGATCTGTGGCTGCTCCTCCTTGAAGAGGTTCACAAGAATATCGGTGTGGGGAGCTGAGGTGTAAGGGAACAGCTCTGGGGCATCAAACACAAACAGCTTATCGACGCCATAGGGCAGAATCTGATCCTCCACCTTACCTTTGATTGCTGTGCCAGCCACCACGGCGTGGAGTTCAACACCCAGCGTGTTGGCGAGCTTCCGACCCTTGGTCAGGAGTTCCTGGGAAACTTCTTGCACTTGTGTGCCTTCTATTTCTATATAAACAAATACATTATTCATAGTCTATCTTTTGTCTTTAATACGTCAGCCAATTATTTTCTCTTCCAGTAACTCCTTAATCATACTCTCGATGTCAGCATCAGCGGCCGTGAGTGTCTTGCTTTCCTTCGCCTGGAACACGATGTTCTTGATGGCCTTTACCTTGGTGGGTGAGCCACTAAGACCACACTGGTTCACGTCGCCATCCACGTCAGCCACGCTCCATTGGTTCAGGGTGAGGTAGGGGCGCTCCTCATAGAGATTATCGTAGGGCGTGCCCTCGGCAGGACGCTCCATCGGACAGGTAGCACGCTTGTACTTCATCACTAACTTAGCGTTCTGGGGACGACAGGGAGCTGCGCTTCCGTTCACAGTAATCACAACAGGCAGCGGAGCCTCTACAGTCTCTACGCCTCCGTCGATAACGCGCTTGATAGTGGCTGTTCGTGAGGATTTGCAATCCGAACACTCATTAATAGAGAGAACCTCCTCAGCGTATGTCACCTGATTGAGACCTAACTTCTGAGCCACCTGAGGACCTACCTGAGCGGTATCACCATCAATAGCCTGACGACCACCGATGACAATATCCACGTCGCCAATCTTCTTGATGGCAGTAGCCAGCGCGTATGATGTAGCGAGCGTATCAGCACCTGCAAAGAGACGGTCGGTGAGCAACCAACCTGTATCAGCGCCACGATAAAGTCCCTGACGGATAATCTCACCTGCACGTGGAGGACCCATCGTGAGGATTCCTACTGTTGAACCTGGGTTCTGCTCTTTCAGACGAAGGGCCTGCTCCAAGGCATTCAAATCTTCTGGATTGAAGATGGCGGGCAGGGCAGCACGATTCACCGTACCTTCGGCGGTCATTGCATCCTTACCCACATTTCTGGTGTCTGGCACTTGCTTGGCCAGCACAACGATTTTTAAAGCCATATTAATAATAATGTATAATAAGAAATTTCTTTTTGATACCTGTGGTCCTGAAAAACCGCTGCAAAGTTACTTTATTTTTACCATTTGACAAAGTAAAAAGTGTAAAAACTGCACAAATTCCCCTTAAACGTGCACATTTTTGATGGTTTGTGCAATGTAAAAACTGCAAATAAAGTGAAATAATACGAATATCTGTGTCATAGATGGATTTTTATTACTACCTTTGCCCACGTAAATTTAATATTGTTTTAAGGAAAGAAAAATGAAACGACAAATAGCATCACTTGCCCTGTCATTCCTGTTGTTGTCTCCTGTGGCAATTGCTCAGGAAAATGCTCATGAGGTGACAGACACGGCCTCCATGCCAGTCGCAGCTCTCGAAGCCGATTCGTTGCCGGGTACTCCGGTGGAGGAACTGATAGGCGAAGAAGACATGGCTGCCCTGACGGAGATGGCAGCCGAGCGTGGCGGGCTGCACCAGCAGTTAAAGACGAAGTTTGTGGAAGGTTCGGCAGGCTTCATGTCGCTTGTGGCCTTGGCATTGGTACTGGGTCTGGCCTTTTGCATAGAGCGCATTATCTACCTGACCCTCTCCGAGATTAACGCCAAGAAGTTGATGACCGACATTGACCGGCTGGTAGAGTCGGGCGATGTGGAAGGTGCAAAGGCTCTTTGTCGCGACACGCGAGGCCCGGTGGCATCCATCTGCTATCAGGGATTGTTGCACATCGACGAGGCAATGGATGTGGTGGAGCGTTCCATCGTGAGCTACGGCACAGTCCAGTCGGCCAACTTGGAGAAGGGCTGTTCATGGATTACGCTGTTCATTGCGATGGCTCCATCGTTAGGATTCCTTGGTACGGTGATAGGCATGGTGATGTCGTTCGACCAGATTCAGGAGGCGGGCGACATCAGTCCTACCATCGTGGCCTCTGGCATGAAGGTGGCACTTATCACCACCATCTTCGGTATCATCGTGGCTTTGATTCTGCAGGTGTTCTATAACTTTATTCTCTCAAAGATTGAGCACCTGACTTCACAGATGGAGGAGTCGGCCATTACGCTCCTCGACACCATTATGAAATATAAACTGCGCACCCATGCTTAGTCCCTCGTCACCCGTTTTCGTTGAGCTTCTGCTCTGGCTTCTCTATGGCTTGCTGACCGTTGCGGTGGTTCTCACGTTGTGGTCAGCGTTGCGTAGCATCCGCCTACAGGGTAGGGGAGCGGTTGTCAGCAATGGCATTCCCGTTGGGCGTATAGCCTGGGGCGTAGCAGCGATGGTGCTGGTCTTGTTGATTGTAACCTATTTTCTGGGCAGTACCGCCCCGCTGGCCGTCAACGGCAACATCTTTTCTGATGCCTTCTGGCTTCGCGCCAGCGATATGTTCATTTACACCTCACTCCTGCTCATTGCCATTGCCGTGTTGGGTGTGCTCTTTGGCGTGTCGGGACTGAGCCGGCGTATTAACTCATAAAGGAGAAAGATCATGTTCAGACGTCCCAAGAAAAGAATGCCAGGACTGAATACGACATCGACAGCCGACATCTCGTTCATGCTGTTGATATTCTTTCTGGTAACCTCTTCTATGGACACCGACAAAGGATTGCCCCGGAAGTTGCCGCCGCCGCAGGACGAGACGCATGAACAAGAGCTGATGGTTAAGGAGCGCAACGTGCTGGAGCTGCGCCTTGATGCTGCCGACCAGCTGACTATAGGTGGCGAACCTTCCAGCGTAGATGAGTTGACGCAGCGCGTGATGGAGTTTGTGGCCAATGCCAAGAATGCCCCTTCGCTGCCAGAGAAGAGTACGCGCGACGTGAACTTCTTCGGACGCATTCAGGTAAGCGACCGTCATGTCATCTCCATTCAGGTAGACCGCCACACCACGTATAACGCTTATTTCAATATGCAGAATGCCATCGTGGCCGCATACGGTAGGCTTCGCAATCAACTGGCATTGCAACATTTCGGGCATAGCTATGCGGAGTGTTCGCCCGATGAACGCGATGCCGTAAACATCGTCTATCCGCAGCGTATCAGCGAGGCCGCACCAGAGATAATTGATAATTGATAACAGAGTATTGAAGATGATGCAACGCATGTTCCACCGAAACAACCATGAAGTGCCGGCTCTTAACACGTCGTCATTGCCCGACCTGATTTTCACGGTTCTCTTCTTTTTCATGATAGTCACCCACATGAGAGATGTCGAACTGAAGGTGCGCTATGAGGTGCCGCAAGGAACCGAGTTGCAGAAACTTACCCACAAGTCGGCGGTTATCTACATTTATGTAGGACGCTGTTACACAGCGTCACACCAAACTGACGGCGAGGACATGCAAATACAGCTGAACGACAGGATTGCCACCATCGACGACATCAAGAGTTATATAGAAAAGGAGCGGGCCTCCATGTCGCCTGAAGATCAGGCCCGCATGACCGTGTCAATCAAAGCCGACCGCGATACGCCGATGGGCCAGCTTGCCGACATAAAGCGCATGTTGCAGCAGTCCTTTGCATTAAAAATACACTATTCAGCCTCTGAAAAGTAAATTTTGTTCGTATTTTGCAATTTTTAATAGCAAAATGATAGCCATATTAGGAAAAACGTTGTAATTTTGCAAAAAATCCTAAATCATCAATGGCAAATCAGAAACTTGACAAACTGGATAAGCAGATTCTTAAACTTATCGCCGACGATGCACGTATCCCGTTCCTTGAAGTAGCTCGGATATGCAATTTGAGCGGAGCTGCTATTCATCAGCGTATTCAGAAACTGACAAACCTGGGCATACTGAAAGGCTCCCAGTTTATTATCGATCCTGAAAAGATAGGTTATGAGACGTGCGCCTATATCGGGCTAAACCTGCGCACCCCCGAGGCCTTCGACCAGGTGGTAGAGAAGCTGCGCGAGATGCCCGAGGTGGTGGAGTGCCACTATACCACAGGCAATTATGACTTGTTCATCAAGATTTATGCAAAGAACAATCATCACTTGCTCAACATCATCCACGACCAGTTGCAGCCACTGGGTCTGGCCCGGTCCGAGAGTATCATCTCGTTCCACTCAGCCATCGACCGCCAGTTGCCCATCATGGATCTCATTGATGATGATTTCTGACTTTAGGTCTCCTCATGTAGTTGGCGAAGTCAAAGGCATGCGAATGCCGTTCGTCCGCATCATGATGTTCGCGCATCACCTCTTTCCAGTCGCTATAGTCGGGAAAGTACGTGTCGGCCTGCGCAGGCGTATCGTCAACTTCCGTCAGGCAGAGCCTGTCGGCCTTGCTCATCAGTCCTGTATAAAGACTGGCTCCCCCAATGATGAAGATTTCCTCATCGGGCATGCAGGTGTATAGGAACTCGTCCCACGAACCAAAGCACTCGCAGCCAGGCAGTTCGTTCACCGATGTCGTAAGCACGCAGTTGCGCCGGTTGGGTAGTGCCCCCTTGGGCAGACTCTCAAACGTTCGTCGTCCCATCAGGATGGTGTGTCCCGTTGTCAGCTGCTTGAATCGCTTCAAATCCCTTGGCAGCCAGTAAATCAGTTTGTTCTCAAAGCCAATGGCATTGTTTTTCGCCACGGCAGCAATTATTGTTATCATAACTTCTTTGTTTATTTTATGACCTTCCACTCTTAGAGTATGGTCACTGTATATTCTATATCATCGTCATCAACTAAATCTAGATCATCGATTTCCAATTCATCTTCCATGTTTTCTCGGATGGCTCGCAATATACGTTTATGCAGCCCACGTCGATTCTCCGAAATAAAATCAGAGTCCAAATATTCGCCATCCTCATCTTTGTTAGTCAACCAATCATAGTCACGCTCCTTGACATCAACATTGAAAGTAGTCTCACCAACATCATCATATCCCAAGATGGAGTAGGACACCTCAATAGATTCATCATCATCATTCTTGTCCGAATAGGAACTTGCTTTCATGAGTAGTTCCTCCAAACTCATTTTTTTTTCTTCCTCAGATATAGGTTTCTCTGAATGATTTATCACAGAAGCAGTTTCCTGCAACTTAGAAGCCTCATTCTTCGCTTGTAATCGTTCTGTTTTGCCTTTTGCTTCAAGATAGGATTCATGATTCAGTGTTACATCTTTGGTTCTTTCAAAACCGGAATCTAATGCACAGAGGTCAGACTTTGTTATCACTGTCAGTTCTTTCTTTGACAGTTTTGAGATTCCGGCCAGACGGTTAGCCTGTGTCTCAATAGCATTCTCAAATAAATTCCTCACATATCGGGCATTGCCGAAGTCCTTCGACTTGTCAGTCACAACAGCAGCCAAGCGCTCCTTTAAATATTGCGAAGCTTCTTCTGAAAGCGTGTATTCACTCTTCTTAACTTGTAGGCAGAATATCTCGTACAATTCATCGGCAGAATAGTCCTCGAAATGGATATAACGGTTAAAACGTGAACGTAATCCGGGATTGCTATTGATGAAAAACTCTATTTCGTTGGTATAGCCCGCTAATATGACAACCAAGCGATCGCGATTGTCCTCCATACGTTTCAGAAATGTGGCTATGGCCTCTGGCCCGTAGTCGTTGGTTCCCCCATTGGCCAAAGTGTATGCCTCGTCAATAAACAACACACCATCCAAGGCACTATCAATGATCTTGTTGGTCTTGACAGCTGTCTGGCCCACATATTCAGCCACCAGTCCAGAACGATCTGTTTCTACAAGATGACCTTTCTTCAATACCCCCAAGTCTTTATAGATAGCTGCCAACAGTCTTGCAACCGTTGTTTTGCCTGTGCCAGGATTTCCCGTAAATACGCAATGATAGGAGATGTTTGGTGCTTTCAGGCCCTCCTCCTCGCGTTTTTTCTTCATGATGATAAAGTTGCATAGCGTATTGATCTCATTTTTCACAGCCCCCAGACCTATCAGGCTGTTCAGTTCCTCTTCAGGGTTTTCAACAATCGTTCCTTCATCTGAAGCATCATCATTTCCGTATGGGTTCATAATGCTATCAAGCCATTCGTTTTCTATGGTGGTTATCTTGCCGTCAGCATTGGCTATAACAGTTGCTATGCGAAGCATCTTCTTCCTATACGTATTCTCATACGCCTTGTTGTAGTTGTGCAGAATGATGCAGAAGGCAAAGTCATCCAACCCATTACTGGCCGTTGCTTTTACGTCGGCATTGGCGTATGTGTTTAGTGCTTCTATGGCCGTTAATCTTATTTCGCGGGAATATTGGTCTTTCCTGTTTACGTCTTCTTTGCATTCATCCCATGTGAATTGTTTGTTGCCATCAAGTTGCATCATCTGCATGACGATAGAGAACAACAACTGTCCTTCTGCCGTATCATACTCTATGCTACATAATTTTTTCCTGCCAGGACCACTGGTATAGTATCTGTTACCTAAACGTCCGTAACTTCTGAGAATGTCTTGAATGATGAAGAACTTCAAACTGCCATACATCTTCTGGCTGTTGTCTATATTATCATTTCCTTCTTTAATGCCTAATACATATTTTAGGAAGTCGCTCTCTCTGCAAATATCCATAATCATGTCACAGGTTTCTTTCATCAGTTGGCACATTTCTTCAAAATGACTTTTGGTGATGAGCATTATGTCGTCGCTGAAGTTTTTATTTTCACTCTTCAGTGTTTCCAACTGTTCAGCTATGGCATCCCTTTCAGCAGTCAATCTCTCAACTTTTTCCTCTTGTTGCTTATATTCGCGGTTAAGTATCTCTGATACTTTCTCTGCATCAGATTTCTCCTTTGTTCCCTTTTCAGACGTGCCTGAAATCATGATGATTACTATAAAGGCAACTATTAGAATAATTAAAATTTCCATATTTCTTTTGCTTTCAAGTATTATTTGGCGTTATGGCATTTATATCTTTCTTTGCCATGATGTTTCACATTTCCGAGCAAAGGTATACATTTTCTGCGAGAAATACGCCACTTAGTACCAACTTTTAGCAAAATATAGCATGAATATCATAAACTAGTTATAAAGTTGCGCCTTAGGCGGGCATTTTTCTGCTTCTTCGATTTGCTATTTATAAGGATGGCATACAATGGTTTGTAATTTACAAAAAGGTGTAAAGAAAAATAGCAGGATTTTAAAACTTCATTTACGAGTCTTCTACATCTGCGAGAGGAGGACGTATGGATATTTGTTCGTGCAGCGATTGAAAGACGCTGAAAGCGTCACCTCTCAATAGCCGTGGGTCGGTACGACACTCTTTCAGAGTGCTTTTCCCTCCATTTCCGTTATCCGTAGGTCCTTCGGACACTACGGCTATTGAGAGGTGACGCTTTCAGCGTCTTTCAATCGCAAGCATGATTGGAATCTTTACGAAGCATTCAATTTGTTTTTGTACGCCAAAATCCTATTCCTTCCGCTGGAAAACGTAATGGATGCTGGTAGGAAATGACGTTCTTTCTCTTTGCCGACGTAGGTCGGTAAAACAGCTGACGTTAGTCGGTAACTCAGCTGACCTTCGTCGGTAAAGAGGAAGAATGATAGATGAAGGTTGAATCTCTCGTCGTTACACAGATACTTCGGCTTTGATGTGGGGCCAGGGGTCGTAATTTTCCAACTGGAAGTCCTCGTACTGGAAGGAGAAGAGGTCCTTGACGTCGGGGTTGAGTCGCATGACGGGAAGTGGGCGAGGCTCACGGGTGAGCTGCAGACGGGCCTGATCAAGGTGGTTGAGATAGAGATGAGTATCGCCCGTGGTGTGGATGAAGTCGCCGGGTTTGAGTCCACAAACCTGAGCCATCATCATGCAGAGGAGGGCGTAAGAGGCGATGTTGAAGGGTACACCGAGGAAGGTGTCGGCACTACGCTGATAGAGTTGTAGGGATAGACGGCCATCGGCCACATAGAACTGGAACATCGTGTGACAGGGGGGCAAGGCCATCTGGTTGACCTCGGCCACGTTCCAGGCTGAGACAATCATGCGGCGCGAGTTGGGGTTGTGCTTAATCTGGTCGAGCACCATCTGTATCTGGTCGATGGTGCCGCCGTCGTAGTCGGGCCACGAACGCCATTGGTGGCCGTAGACGGGACCAAGCTCGCCGTTCTCGTCGGCCCATTCGTTCCAGATGCGCACGCCGTGTTCCTGTAGATAGCGCACGTTGGTGTCGCCTTTGAGGAACCAGAGCAGTTCATAGATGATGGACTTTAGGTGGAGCTTCTTCGTGGTGAGCAGAGGAAAGCCCTCTTCCAGGTTAAAGCGCATCTGATGGCCGAACACGCTCAGCGTGCCCGTTCCTGTGCGGTCGCCCTTCTGGACGCCCTCGGTCAGGATTCTATTCAAGAGTTCTAAATAGGGTTTCATGTTACATCCTTAATTGAAGTTTCCCATCCCCCTCTTTCTCGCGCAGAGACGCAGAGGCGCAGAGTTTGCGCAGAGTTTTTCATCTTTTTCGTCGAATGGAGTTATCAGAGATGAGCGGCCTCTGGCCGTCTCTGCTTACTCATCCTTTTAGAAAATCCCGTCTCTCTGCGAAAAACTCTGCGCCTCTGCGTCTCTGCGCGGGAAAAGACAAGGGTGGGAAAGTTTAGTTCCTTAATTTGCTTGCAAAAGTACATAAAAATGGGGAAACGACCAAATTTGGCTGAATATTTTAAAGAGAGAAGATGGGTGTGTAGGTTTCTGGAACGTGTGTCGATTTGATGCGCCACTCTTTAGGATAGAGGTTGTTGGCGCGCGTACCGATGTTCTTTACCTGACCCAACGGCTGCCCCATGAAACTTACGGTGACGATGCCACGGGGCACGTCGGGTGGCAGCACGATGGCCTCGCCGCGAAGATAGCTGATGGCGGTGGGGTAGTCGAGATTGGTTGTGATTAGAGGAGAGGGGGGTGTATTTAGAGGAGAGGGGAGAGGGGAGAGAGGAGAGAGAATAGACATTTCTCTCTGTAGCGTGCGGAGTATTCTCTCTCCACTCTCCTCTCTTCTCTCTCCTCTTTTCTCTCCACTCTCCACTCTCCTCTCTCTACTATTCTTCCTCATCACCGCCATAAAGAGTCCTTCGCCGCGAGTGATGCCGGGTATGAAACGATAGACGGGCTGGTTGAAGCCGGGAAGCAGCGAACCCGTTATGCCCCATTCCTCTTTGATGGTTACGGGAAGCAGCTTGGCACCCAGTTCGTTGGTCATCCACAGGACGTTTTGCTCGTTTTCCTTCGTATTTAATGTACAGGTACTATATATTAATAGCCCGCCAGGACTTAGGCATTGCCACGCATCGCTGACAATTTCGCGTTGCAGTTGCCAACAACGCTCTACGTTGGCCAGACTCCACTCGCCGATGGTGGCAGGATCCTTGCGGAACATACCCTCGCCAGAGCAAGGCACATCGCACAGGATGGCATCGAACTGCAACCGCGCCTTTCGGAAGTCCTTGGGATAGTTGTTGGTCACATAGGTGTTGGCATAGCCCCATTTCTGCAAGTTCTCTAACAGGATGCTGGCCCGCTTGCGCACCGGCTCGTTGCTGACGAGCAGGCTGTCCTCGCTGATGGCCGAACGGATGAGCGTAGACTTGCCGCCTGGCGCAGCACACATATCCAGAAAGGCCACGCGCTTGTCCTTGGGCAGATGCTGGCGCAGCACCTCGTCGAGAAACATGGACGAGGCCTCCTGCACATAGTAACAGCCTGTATGAAGCAGCGGGTCGAAGGTGAACTGCGGACGAGCGGACAAGTAGAAGCCCGTGGGACACCAGGGAACCTCACTCATCTCTCCACTCTCCTCTCTCCTCTCTCCTCTTTTTAAACTAAACTTCGGGTTCACGCGAATACTCACGGGCGACTCCTCTTCAAACGCCTTCAGGTAGCGTTCGAAGCGTTCAGAACCCATCGTTGCGAGCGTTTCGCGAAGAAAATTATCAGATAATTGCATAATCGCTTGCAAAATTAAAAAAAAATTCGCAACTTTGCGCACATTATTGAAAACTTGTTAGATTCAGACCGATAAAAAAGGATAAAAACTATGACAAAGAAGCTTTATAAAGGCAACGACCGGGTGCTTGGCGGCGTCTGCTCCGGACTGGCCGAATACTTCGACTTTGACGTGACAGCCGTTCGTGCCGCCTACGCCCTGCTTACGTTTTTTACTGCATTCTGTGGTATTCCCTGCTACATCATCCTTTGGATAATCATGCCAGAGCGAAGGTGAGCACCTATTTAATTAAGTAGTCAACATTATGGAATATATCGTTTCTGCACGAAAATACAGGCCCATGTCGTTCGACACCGTGGTAGGTCAGCAGGCGTTGACCACGACGCTGAAGAACGCCGTCAAGTCGGGGAAGCTGGCGCATGCCTACCTGTTCTGCGGCCCGCGTGGAGTGGGAAAGACCACTTGTGCCCGTATCTTCGCCAAGACCATCAACTGCCAGAACCCGACGGCTGAGGGCGAGGCCTGCAACGTGTGCGAGAGTTGCCAGTCGTTCAACGAGCAGCGTTCACTGAACATCTTCGAGCTGGATGCCGCCTCGAACAACTCGGTGGAACACATCAAGTCGCTCATGGAGCAGACCCGCATACCGCCGCAGATAGGCAAGTACAAGGTGTTCATCATCGACGAGGTTCACATGCTCTCGACGGCCGCCTTCAACGCCTTTCTGAAGACGCTGGAAGAGCCGCCCGCACACGTCATCTTCATCCTGGCCACGACCGAGAAGCACAAGATACTGCCCACCATCCTGAGCCGTTGCCAGATTTACGACTTCGAGCGGATGACGGTTCAAAACACCATAGCCCACCTGAAGTCGGTGGCCGACAAGGAAGGCATACAGTATGAGGAGCAGGCATTGGCCGTGATAGCCGAGAAGGCCGATGGCGGCATGCGCGACGCCCTGTCCATCTTCGACCAGGCGGCCTCGTTCTGTCAGGGCAACATCACCTATCAGAAGGTTATCGAAGACCTGAATGTGCTCGACTCGGAGTACTATTTCCAGTTGGTCGACCTCTCTGTAAAAAATAAGGTGGCCGAGGTGATGGTGCTGCTCAACGACATCGTGAACAAGGGCTTCGACGGTGGTTTGCTGATTCAGGGACTGGCCAAGCACGTGAGGAACGTGATGATGGCCAAGGATCCGCAGACGCTGCCCTTGTTAGAGGTGAGCGAACAGGCACGCCAGCGCTATCAGGAACAGGCGGGCCACGTGGAGCTGAGTTTCCTCTATGGTGCCCTGCGACTGATGAACCAATGCGACATTAACTACCGGCAGTCGTCCAACAAGCGGCTACTGGTAGAACTGACTCTCATAGAGATAGCGCAGCTGACCCAGCCCGACGACGCTGGTGCCGGTAGTGGGCGCAAGCCCAGACGATTGAAATCCCTGTTTAAGAATCTGATTCAGCAGACCCAGACCAAGAACGTGGCTCAGCAGGTGGCTACGGTCAGGGTGGCTGAAGAGCGTAAAGAGCAGCCTCGCGAATCTCAGAAGCCAGCCACCGCAGCCCCCCGTCCAGCCATCAAGGTCTCGCAACTGGGTATGTCGTGGAACAATCTGCGCCAGCAGTCCCAGCCCAAGATGCAGATATTGCCCGGCACGCAAGGTATCGAAGAGAAAGAAAAGGCTGAGAGGGAAGCGTTCTCGCAGGAAGACCTGGAGCTGCAATGGATGTCGATGTGCAACCGCATGCCCCAGCGACTGAGTGGTATTGCGGCGCGAATGAAGAACATGAACCCACGCATCACGGAGTTCCCGGCCGTAGAACTGCTGGTGCCCAACGAGATCATCAAGGCCGAGGTGGAGCAGATACAGAGAAGTATTCTTGCCACGCTGAAACTCTATCTGCACAACACGGACATTACGATGACCTTGCGGGTGGCCGAAAAGCAGGAGCAGACAAGAATCCTGAGCCGCAGGGAGCAGTTTGAGGAGCTGACCAAGGAGAACCCGGTCGTGGAGAAACTGCGGGCCGAGTTCGACCTGGAGTTGGCGTGAGGACAATTGATAACTGAATAATTGATCATAAAAGAAATGGGAAAAGCAAAAGATTTTTTACTACGCATGGGGCACCTGTGGTACATGAAGTACGTGGTGGTGCTGGTGCTTGGCCTGCTGTATGTGGGCTTTTTAGACGAGAACAGTTTCTGGGCTCACAGGCGCAATACGCAGCGTATCGACGACCTGACCAGCGAGATAGCCAGCTACAAGGCTACGTATGACAAGGCTCAGGCACAGCTCGACGAGCTGGAGAAAGACCCGAAGGCCGTTGAGAAGATAGCCCGCGAGCGTTATTTCATGAAGGCCGAGGATGAGGACATCTTCGTGTTGAACGAGGGCAGTACACCACAGGCCCAGACCGCAGGCAAAGAGTAAGTGGCCATGAATCGTCTGAACAGAGTACAGACCATCATCTTTCTGGCGGGAGGCCTGCTGATGGTGGCCGGAGCTGCCTTAGGATTGTTCTATCCTGCCTTGGCTCCCTACGTCTTCGGCGTTGGTGCCGTAGGCTTTACCTCCATGCAGATGTTGCAGCGATACGATGGTACGAACTTCACCATTCGTCGTCTGCGCCGCATCATGTTGCTAAGCGACGTGCTGTTCTTGGTGGCTGCCGTACTGATGTTTGCCAGCTTAGGCAACTCGTTGGGAATAGACCACATTACCTACATGCAATACGTCTATCACAAGTGGGTACCCGTACTGATGATAGCAGCCGTCTTACAACTCTATGCCACCCACCGAATAGACTCGGAACTGGCCAAAGAGGCAAAAAAAATATAAAAGTTTGCGCAATTGTTTTAAATTGCGCAAATTTTTTTTCTCACTTCAATATATCATAGTACATTTGCATGGATGAACTAATCAACGTCTATGAATAGAATACTCTACATATTTGCTGTAATCGCAGTTATTACGTCGTGTGCCGAATCCTATAACATCCAGGGAGCCTCGTCGGTCTCTTCGCTCGACGGTAGCAAACTCTACCTGAAGGCAGTCAAGAATCAGGAGCTGAAGAGCATCGATTCTTGCGAGGTGGTGCATGGCAAGTTCAAGTTCTCGGGCATACTCGACACCACCTTCCTGGCCAGTCTCTTCATGGACGACCAGAGCATCATGCCCGTGGTCGTGGAGCAGGGCAACATCATGATTCGTATTGACGATACTTCGCAGAAGGTGAGTGGCTCGCCCCTGAACGAGTTGCTTTACGACTTTATCGACAAGCACAACCAGCTGGACAACCGCATGAACGAGCTGGGACACCGCGAGAGCCAGATGCTCCTCGACGGTATCGACGAGCGTACCATCAACGAGCAGTTGTCGGTCGAACTGGCTGTCATCGCCCGTCAGGAGGACAGCTTAGTGACTCACTTCATCATCGACAACTTCGACAACGTGCTCGGCCCAGGCGTCTTCATGATGATGACCTCCAATTACCGCTATCCCATCCTTACTCCCCAGATAGAGGAAATCATGAGTAAGGCTACCGATGCATTCAAAAACGACCCCTACGTGAGCGAGTACTATCGCGTAGCCAATGAGATTCAGGCTCGCGAGCAAGGACTCGACGGCCCTGTTACCTCTGCCACTACTGTCGATACCGTTGCCGCCCGTTCGTCATTGACCAATCTGCCTTAGTCGACATGAGAATACTGGTGAAAGGCGGGCGTATCGTCAATGAAGGGCGAACGTTCGAAGGCGATGTTGTTATCGAGAATGAGGTTATTGCTGAGATAACTGACAAGACCAGACATACCGAAGCATTGGCCGATGAGGTGGTCGATGCTTCGGGCTGTTTCGTCTTGCCGGGCATTATTGACAGCCACGTACACTTCCGCGAGCCGGGACTTACGGAGAAAGCCTGCATCGAGACCGAGAGCCGGGCGGCAGCGGCGGGCGGCGTGACGAGCTACTTCGACATGCCCAACACCATTCCGCAGACCACGACGCTCGAAGCTCTTGAGGATAAGTTTGAGCGTGCGCGGAAGGACAGCCACGTGAACTATTCCTTCTTCTTCGGGGCTACCAACGATAATGCCGACCTCTTCGCCCAGCTCGACGCGACGCGCATTCCCGGTATCAAGCTCTTCATGGGTTCATCGACGGGCAACATGCTGGTCGACCGTCAGCAGGCCTTAGAGCGCATCTTCTCTTCCACGCAGTTGCCCATCATGGCCCATTGCGAGGACACAGAAATCATCAATAAGAACATGGCGGCGGCCAAGGCAGCCCAGGGCGATGACCCTCCCGTGCAGTTGCACCCGTTCATCCGTAGCGAGGAGGCGTGCTATCAGTCTACGCGCAAGGCCGTCGAACTGGCCAAGAAGCATCATGCCCAGCTGCATGTGGCCCATCTGAGTACGGCAGAAGAGTTGGAGCTTTTCACGCCGCAATCCAGACAGATTACCGCAGAGGCTACGGTGGGCCATCTCTATTTCACCCTGCTCGATTATCCCCGTTTAGGTGCCCGAATCAAGGTGAACCCCGCCATCAAGAGTCCCGTAGACCAGTTTATGCTGCGCGAGGCACTCAACGATGGCCGCATCACGACCATCGGCACCGACCATGCCCCCCATCTGCTCAGTCAGAAGCAGGGCGGCTGCGCGCGTGCGGCCAGCGGCATGCCCATGATTCAGTTCTCGCTGGTCGCCATGCTCGAGCTGGTCGACCAGGGCGTGCTCACCATAGAGCGCATGGTGCAGCTCATGGCCCACCATCCTGCGCGTCTCTTTGGCGTGAAGCAGCGGGGCTTCCTGCGCCCGGGGTTCAAGGCCGATGTGGTTGTTGTCCGTCCTAATGCGCCTTGGACCGTAACGCCCGAGTGCATCCAGAGCCGTTGCGGATGGAGTCCGGTGGAAGGCCATACCTTCCAATGGCGCGTGGAACAGACGTTCTGCAACGGACACCTTATCTATAATAACGGGGAGGTATCGCCCGAGATGGCCGGGCAGGAAATCAAGTTCCACCACCACTATGACGCTCACGTATAGTCTTGCCGAGGTGGCTCCTTACATCAACTGGCTCTACTTCTTCCATGCCTGGGGCATGAGCGGCAAGCCCGAGAAGGAGCGACAGCGGTTGCAGGGCGAGGCAGAAGAACGGCTCTGGCACTATGCCCATCACTACCAGACGCATGGCGTGTTCCGGCTGTTCAGCGCTTACAGCCACGGCGATGACATCGTGTTAGACGGCGGCGAGCGACTTCCTTGTCTGCGACAACAACAAGCGGGAAGCGATTACCTGTGCCTTTCCGACTTCATTTCCCCGAAGGATGCTCCCGCGCTGTCGGCTCATAATGCCTTGCTGTCTAATCGGATAGGGCTGTTTGCCACAACGGTTGATGCAGGTTTTGAGACCGATTTCGACAACGACCCTTACGAGAAGATGATGATGCAGCTGTTGGCCGACCGTCTGGCCGAGGCGACTGCCGAACGGATGCACGAGGAGGTGAGGAAGACCTATTGGGGCTATGCGCCCGATGAGTCGCTTTCCGTTGCCGACATGCTGGCCGAGCGTTGGCAAGGCATACGTCCGGCGGTGGGCTATCCGTCTCTGCCCGATGCCAGTATCAACTTCCTGATCGACGGTCTCATCGATATGCGGCAGATAGGCATACGGCTTACCGAGAGCGGAGCCATGAGACCGCATGCAAGTGTGAGCGGAATGATGCTCGCCCATTCACAGGCCCGCTATTTCTCTGTAGGAAAGATTGGCCGCGACCAGCTGGCCGACTATGCCCGCAGGCGTGGCCTCAGTTTAGAAGAAACAAAAAAATACTTAGCAGCAAACCTATGATTGCAAATATTGCTATACCCATCTTGCTTGCCATTTTGCTGTGCAGCTTCTATGTCGATAGGCAGCACCTGCGCCGCAGGGCGTTGTGGCTGCGAGTGTTGGCTTGGCTGTTGCCCTTGGCCATCATGGCCTATACGGTACAGTTGGCACGTGAACCCGACTATTTCCCCGACGACATCACCACGATTGTCAACTACCTGACTGTGCTGGCCGTCTTTGTGGTGCCCTTGTTCCTGGTGTCGCTTTGCGGCAGCATCATGCTTTGCTTCAAAAAACGCAAGGTTGGCGAGAAGGTAGGGTGGGGGCTGTCCGTGGTTATTCTCCTTGTCTATATCTACGGTGCGTTCTATGGAGTCAGGCAGTTTGAGGTGAAACATGTGGAACTGTCCTTCGACGACCTGCCCGCCGAGTTCGACGGCTATAAGATTGTGCAGTTTAGCGATGCCCATTTGGGGAGCTTTGCCGGTTTCCGCTCCGAGGTGCTGCGCCTTGCGGTCGACAGCATCAATGCCCAGCAGGCCGACATGGTGGTGTTCACGGGCGACTTGCAGAACAAGTGCCCACAGGAGATTGAGCCTTACGTAGGGCTGCTGAGTACCATCCAGTCGCGCGACGGCATCTTCTCCGTGCTGGGCAATCACGACTACTGCGAGTACATCGGCAGTAAAGACCCCTTTGTCATCGGGGGTAACATGGGGCTTACGAGGAGCCTTCAGGAAGATATGGGCTGGACGCTGCTGAACAACGCCCACAGGCGCATCAGGCGCGACTCCGTGAGCATCGTCATAGCAGGCATGGAGAACGACGGCGAAGGCCGTTTCCCGCAGTTGGGCAACGTTAATGCCGCACTTTCCAGCGTCAGCCGCGACGAGTTCGTCATTATGCTGGAGCACGACCCCACGTCCTGGCGTCGCAAGATTCTGCCCCATTGTCACGCCCAGCTCACGCTGAGCGGACACACGCACGGGGGGCAGGTCAGCCTCTTCGGCTGGTCGCCCGCCCAGTTGTCCTATAAGGAGGTTGGCGGTCTTTACCGTAACGGTTCACGCATGCTCTATGTGTCGTCGGGCGTTGGCGGGGCCATTCCCTTCCGCATCGGCATTCCTAACGAGATTGTGGTCATTACGTTGAGAAGCAATAAAAAGTTGTAAGTATGAAATATTTATATCGTCTCTATCAGTTATGTGTTGCCCTGCCACTTGGCATTCTTTCCACCCTTCTCACGGTGGTTACGGTGGCTGTTGGCTGTACTTTCGGCGATGGTCATTACTGGGGCTACTATCCGGGTCGCTGGTGGGCCCGTTCCATTCTCGGTCTGCTGCTCATTCCCGTGAAGGTAGAGGGGCGCGAGAACTTGGAGCGTAACCAGTCGTATGTCTTTGTAGCTAACCATCAGGGGGCGTTCGACATTTTCCTCATCTATGGTCATCTGAACCGTAACTTCAAGTGGATGATGAAGCAGGCGCTACGCAAGATGCCGTTCATTGGCTATGCCTGCGAGAAGTCGCACCAGATTTTTGTCAACAAGCGCGGCCCGAAGGCCATCAAGGCCACCTACGATGCAGCACGCGAGACGCTCAAGGATGGCACCAGTGTGACGGTGTTCCCCGAAGGAGCCCGCTCGTTCACGGGTCACATGGCTACCTTCAAGCGCGGAGCCTTTGCCTTGGCCGACGAGTTGCAGTTGCCCGTGGTGCCGCTCACCATCAATGGTTCGTTCGATGTCATGCCCCGCATGCGCGACTTCCATTTTGTCAACTGGCACAGGCTGACGCTTACCATCCACGAACCTATCTATCCGATAGGGCAGGGGCCTGAGAACGTAGAGGCTACCCTACGTCAGGCCTACGATAGTGTGATGTCGGCATTGGTTCACGAATACCAAGGTTTTGTGGAGAATCCCGACCAGTAAGCTAAAAAGAGAATCCTTATTGAGGAAGAGGCGGGAATTTGCGTGTCCATCCGTCCCAACGCAGGCGCATGACCCCGAAGAAAGCTTCGCTGAAGATGCCACCCGACATCTTCGAGGTGCCTTCGCGGCGGTTGACGAAGATAACGGGCACCTCCTTGATCTTAAAGCCGATTTTATAGGCCGTGTATTTCATCTCGATCTGGAAGGCATAGCCCTTGAATCGGATTTTGTCAAGCTCGATGGTCTCCAATACGCGACGTTTATAGCACTTGAAACCTGCTGTGGTGTCGTGAATCTGGAATCCCGTGATGATGCGCACGTACATCGAGGCGTAATAAGACATGAGAACGCGCCCGATGGGCCAGTTCACCACGTTGACCCCGCTGATGTAGCGCGAGCCGATGGCCAGGTCGTAGCCCTCGTCGGCACAGGCCGAATAGAGTCGTGGCAGGTCGTTCGGGTCGTGGCTGAAGTCGGCATCCATCTCGAAGATGTAGTCATACTGGTGTTCCAAAGCCCATTTGAAGCCGGTGATGTAGGCCGTGCCCAACCCTAACTTGCCGCTGCGTTCCAATATGAAGAGGCGGTCGGCAAACTCCTCGGCCATGAGTCGCTTCACGATGGCTGCCGTACCGTCGGGCGAACCGTCGTCGATGACCAGGATGTGGAAGCACTTCTCCAGTCCGAACACGGCCCGTATGATTTTCTCTATATTCTCCTTCTCGTTATAGGTCGGGATGATGACAATGCAGTCGCTTTTGTTCATGTCTTCTGTTTTTGTTGGCAAAGGTACATTTTTCCAGCGACTTTTGCAACTCTTTTTGAAACAAATTATCCTAATTTATTCTAATAAATTCAATAAAAAGTGATAAGAAATTTGGAAGATAAGCAAAAAAAGTCTATCTTTGACATCGTGACACAAAAAAAGTGAAAAAGTTTTGGATTCTTCGTTCTTTTATCGTAATTTTGCAGCAACAAAATGCTTAAAGTATGACAAACAACGAAGAAGACTTACTGGTGAAGATTCTGAAAATAAGCCATCGCAATGTGTTGGCTGGTAAGAGCTATTCGCAGGAGGAAGCCGAGCGTTTTTTAGATCAGAGACTGTATGAGTTTAGAGACAAGATGGTCGGAACCTGCGTTGCTGAGTCTTGCTGAAGTGTTGGAATACACCCTCGAAGAGCATGGAGAAAGACAGAACGACAAAATGCGCAAACAGGTAAGTGATGCTGTACGCAGCATTGCGCAGTCACCGTATGCTGCTGCCATAGATCCTATTTCTGAAAAAGTTGGCTTTGAGCTTCGAGGTTATAAGGTCATACCACGAATCAAGATATTCTACTCGATTGTTGACGATATAATCTACATAGAATATGTCAAGAATACATGGTTGTCGGAAGAGACCATGTTGAAGCGGATGGGCTATTTTGTCTGAATGAAAGCCGCCAAGGAGGCTGCCCAGCCAATTACCCTTAGCCAGTCGACATCAGGAACTTCATGCTGAAGTACAGACAAAAATAAAGAGCTGTCGCTGAACGACGGCTCTCTATAAAATGGGCAGTATCGATAAAGCTATAATGCAGGGGTATAAAAATGATATTATATTTGGTTATTCGATAACTTTTTTGTAATTTTGCAACCAAATGAGATTATAAATGAGCACAAGGCTATCCATACAAGATGCATTGAAGCGTGTACACCTGAATACGGTGACGCTGAAAAATGAAGAAAACGAGAGGTTTATAAGAGCCTTGCAGGCTCATATCAAGCCCAGGAACCAGATAACGAACTTTTCAGAAAAGGTGCATGAGCAGCATGTGCGTGATTTTCTTCTTGATGCGTTTTATAAGGGTGAACACTATGTAGGCAAAAAAGACGAGAACAATACCGACCTGTGCATATTTGCCGAGCGCAGTGAGGAATCTGCGGTACAGGTGCTGATAGAGTGCAAGAACCCCAGAAAAGATAATGTTGAGATGATTAATGATGAACATCTTAACAGAAAAGCACTTCATGAAGTTATTACTTACTACATTGACGAACTCTGTAGAGGCAATTATGAGGTGAAATATCTCATCATAACAAATGGTTACGACTGGTATGTCTTTGAGGCCCTGATGATTCGCGAACTTATAGCCACCAACGAACTAATCAAGAAATATGAAGCTGTAAAAGCACCGTCTCTGTGGAAGTCGAAGGCCGATAAGTTCTATAAGGAGGAGGTAAAACCTGCCGTGGAGAAAGTTCTCGACAAACTGGTCTATACGGGTTTCTCGCTTGACAATGCCGAACATTCTAAGAACATTAGGAGCATTTGTAAAATGCTGAGTCCCTATTTCTTGCTGAAGCAATCCTATAATGACAAGTATGCTTTGAATGAACGTTTCTACAACGAGTTGCTCTACATTATTGGCTTGGAGGAGAAGAAAAGGAACGGTAGACCAGTTATCACACGGCGTGAAGATAAGCGTGAACCAGCCTCGCTGTTAGAGAACACACTTCACCAACTATCGGACTTCCCTAAGTTTACCTGTCTTGACGAGGAATCCCAGTTAGACTTGGCACTGGAATTGGTTTTAATGTGGGTAAACCGCATGCTTTTCATCAAACTTGTAGAGTCGCAGCTTCTGAGCTTCAATGGTAATGAAAGCAAATACAGGTTTTTTACCAATGCCAGTATTAAGGACTACAATGACCTTAATGAGCTCTTCTTTCAGGTGCTTGCGCTGAAAGAAGACGACCGACACACTATAAAAGAGTCTTTCCAAGTCGTACCTTATCTGAATAGTCGCCTGTTTGAGCTATCCGATATTGAAGCTGATTTCTTCCGTATCTCAAGCCTGAAGGTGGACAAGATGAAGTACTTCGAAAAGACGGTACTGAAAGACGATGCCAAGAAGAGCCCTGAAGTAGACAACATTAAATATATCGTCGACTTTTTAAACAACTATGATTTCGGGGCCGACTCAAAGGAGATGCTGAGTTTTGCCCGCGAGGAGAAGGAACTCATCAATGCCTCGGTGCTTGGAAAAATATTCGAGAAAATCAATGGCTATAAGGACGGCGCTGTGTTCACTCCGTCAACCATCACCCAGTTCATCTGTCAACAGACCCTTGAACGCACTGTGGTAGAGAAATTTCAGGAACAAGGATGGGACTGCTCAACAATGATTGAATTGAAGGAACTCATCAATAGAGAGAATCGTCAGCAGGCCAACCAAATCATGAATACTATCCGCGTATGCGACCCTGCTGTTGGAAGCGGACATTTCCTTGTTTCGGCTTTGAACCAGCTTATTGAAATAAAATATCGCTTGGGTATTCTGCTTGACGATGATGGACTGCCCGTGAAGGATTACACCATAAGAATTATTGATGATGAACTTGTAATACACGATGAAGAGGGACATCGCTTTGCCTATAAACGCAATACCGGCACTTTAAGGCTTCAGAAGGTGTTGTTCCGCGAGAAACGTGACATCATCGAAAACTGTCTCTTTGGTGTGGACATCAATCCCAATTCTGTCAATATCTGTCAGTTACGCCTTTGGATTGAACTCCTTAAAAATTCATATTACGACGAGAATAATTATTTGGTAACGCTTCCCAATATAGACATTAACATCAAGTGTGGCGACAGTATGGTACATCGGAAAAGTCTGTCTGATGATTTGCGTTGGGAGATGGCACGCGCCAGAATGAGCATTCATGAATACAAGCAACTCGTTGCCGACTACAAAAACATTCACGATAAGCAGATACGCAAGGAGAAAGAGGCAAAGCTTGACGAGTTGAAGCAGAACATTCTTACTATCATCAAAAGCGACGATGAACTATACTGGAAACGTAACAAAGCCCAGGCAGAATGGAATGAGTTGACGAGTTCTTTGTATGGTGACGCTCTTGTTTGTGAAGATGATGAGAAGAATGAGAAACTCCATGCAAAAATAGACAAGCTGAACCAGAGAATAGAGAAATACGAATGTCAGATTAAGGAGCGCGAAGAGATGTTCAAACGAGCTCTTGAATGGCGTTTTGCGTTTCCGGAAGTTCTTGATGATGCTGGACGTTACGTCGGTTTTGATTGTATTGTAGGCAATCCGCCTTACATCTCTATTTCGAAATTATCAGAAGTTAACAAGAAGGTGCTTGCCAAAAGTGGATATAAATCCTTCGAGAGCAACGGCGACATCTGTATGTTGTTCTATGAATATGGGATAGAGTTACTCAAGCCTAATGGCCTGCTAATGTACATTACTAGCAATACGTGGCTGCGTTCAGACTCTGGTGGTGGAGCGCGTGAATACATGGCAAACTGCTCTGACCCCATGCTCCTTATAGATTTTAAGGATGCACAATTGTTTGACAACGTCACTGTTGCCACTAACATCCTTATGGCTCGCAAGTCAGAGAACAACCATAAGACAATGGCATGTGAGATTAACGAGTATAACAAGAAACTGAATCTTAGCGGATATATCTCAGACAAACTTGTAGAGAACAACTATGATGCAAAGAATCCCTGGGTGGTTCTTTCCGATGCAGACAAGGCTGTCCTGTCAAAAGTGAACCAAGCCTGCAAGAAGGATGCTGACAGCGCGCCTGAAACGTTATCCTCAATGGGATACCAGATTTATCGGGGTTTTACCACAGGTCTTAACGAGGCTTTCAGTATCAAGGACGAGGAAGAACTCGGGCGATTAACTTCTGAAGACCCGAAGTCAAGTGAACTCATTGTTGACATGGTGAGGGGAGAGGATTTGAGGAAATTCACCATCAGCAATCATGTGTGGTTGCTCAACATCCATAATGGCTTGAAAAAAGATAAGGAGAAAGGAGAAGAAGGATTACCAAAGGTTGATATCAACTTATATCCTGCTGTCAAGAAACGACTGGATAATGAAAAGATATACTTTAAACTGGTGAAGAGAGAAGATCAAGGCGACACACCCTACAATCTGCGTAATTGTGCTTATCTGCGTGAGTTCGAAAAGCCCAAGATTATGTGGGGAGAGTTGTCTGATAAATCCAAGTTTGCCTACGACAAAGAAGGGCGCTATTATTGTCTCAACACCGTTTTCTTCTTCACAGGCAAGCATTTGGAGTATTTGTTGTGCTACTTGAACTCTTCGGTCTGTGAGTACATATTCTCTAAAAGATGTACTACTTCTGGAACCGGTACTATGCGCTGGCTAAAATATACAGTGGAGAGGATACCCATACCTCAATTGACTGAGGCACAAGAAAAAGAGGTTGTGGATCTGTATCAGAAGTATGGAGAAACTTCAGATGAAACGGTATTAGACAAAATCAATCACCTCTTCTATCAGTATATAGGTTTGGACGAAGATGACATCAGAGTCGTATTAGAAACTGTATGACGACTCCTTTAGATCTATTAAATAGACTTCAAACGACATACGGTATGGAAGAATAGATTTTAATGGATTTACTCTACCAGAGCATGCAGGACTCTGCAAGGGAGGCTCGCCTCTCATTGGGGCGTCCATCGTCTTGGGCTACGCGCGAAGAAACCTTCCAACAAGTGGCAATGGTCATAGAGTTGAAACTGCGAAATTCCAAAATAGTTGTAAAGTTGAAAATTTTTTAAATAAAAACACATAATTGCCAATTATATTTAGTAACTTTGTCGGCGTTTCGCTCTGATGCGGGTCGAATATAAATTTTTTATCACTATGAGATTTATAGTATCAACTACGGCACTCTCCTGTAAGTTGGCGGCTCTGTCAAAGGTCGTCAACAGTGGGATTAATCTGAATGCTATCTATAAGGCGTTCGAAAGTGCCAATGTGGATGCTGACTCCAGTGTTTTCCAAGTCATCTTGGAGCGTATCGGCAGAATTCCAGTAAGCCGTCAGAAGTATGAAGTAGATAGAATTATCAAGAGAGAGATTATCAAAGAAAAGAAAAGAAAAAAGAACAGTTCATCAATCGTATTTATACCCGTATCCGTAACACTTCAGCAACACAGTCATTATGGCGAAGAAAGCATCCTTGACAGAGCTAATGGCAGAGGAAATGAAGAAAACCACTCTGGAGAGCCTTGCCAGCATCCTCAAACAAGAGGGGCTGGAGAAGGCACAGCAGCGGCGGCGGGAGCTGAACGACACCTATTCCGAAAACGAATGGTGGCCACCGGTGGCGCGGGCGATGCGATTACTTCTCGACGACTATATAAGAGAACAGGAGGAAGAAAAGAGAAAGCAGGAGGAGGCAAGGCAGCGCCAGGAGCGGGATACCCTGCAGCAGCAATTGGTGATACAGGAGGCAGCGCGTGCCGCCGGGGGCAATGCTACCATTATCATCGGTGGCAACCTGACGGGGTCGCAACAGCAATGGAAGGCCGACCAGGTGATAGGGCTGAACGAGGGCGACGTGGTGAGAAACAAGAAAACAGGAAACTGAGAGACTATGACACAGGAAGAGAAGATGGCTCTGTTGCAGGGCATGTTTGCTGGCGCTGACCTGAACGGCGTGCGCCAGATTATTGGGGTAAATGAGGGTGAAGTGTGTTACCAGAAGGATTGCAAGGGCGGTGGCGACGCGGGCGACGGCGCGCAGAAAGCCGTGACGGTGAAAGTGAGGGCGAAGGTACTGCTGGAGCTGATGAAGCGTTGCGGTATGGGTCTCGATACCCGCGACCGCACGAAGGTGTGCCGCTTGGCGGCCATACTGATGGGCTGCGACTACAAGGCGCTGCTCAACACGGTGAGCGATGGCATACGACTGAACGAGCGGACGCACAGCGACGAGGTGAAGCAGGTGAACGCCCTGCTGAAGGATTTGGAGGCCGATTACAGGCTGGATTTCTAAAACATTGTTAAATATTGGGTGTTGCCACCGGTGGTTACCACTGGTGGCAACACCTTTTTTGTGCTTACTTTTGCCGGTGAAATCAGAAGTCGGCGGGCTCAATAAACCCCAAAGACGATTTCACTTAGTTAACGTAATGTTAAATTTCTGAGTTTTGTAGGCTTAGAGTGAGGGAAGAGTACCAGGTTTAAATTGTCTACAACTAACTACTTCGCTCCTCCCGAAAAAGACTCAGGCTTAACAAAAAAACAGAAAAAAATGAAACAGACAATCATTATTACCGAGTGTTCTGAACAGCAGGGCTGGAACAAGAACACGGAACTGTGCATGGACGTGAAGACCTTCCTCCGTAGCGATGCTCGCATGCAGGACGGAAAGAACTACCAGGGCGTGCTCAGGCGCGATGTGACGTGCGAGGAGTTCAAGTACAACGAGACGCTGACCTTCGTGGAGACCGCCAGCCGAAAGACGGTGAAGCGCAACCCGCACATCTTCGAGGGCGAGTACATGTGGGCACTGGAGGGCTTGGTAGAGGAAGAGTGATGAGTGAGAACGTAGGGCTGATGCGTGACAGTGACAGTTGTGACAATTAAAAAAAGAGGGTATAATATAGCTTATAATTCTTTATAACTTATTGATATATAAATAGTTATATATAATATACAGGGAATGATACCCCTCAAAAAACAACTGTCACAACTGTCACTGTCACGCTCGGCCAATGACAAAGTCATCTAAAAAGCTAATAATCAATGAAATACGACATCACAACAAATATAGATCCCGAGATGCCAACCCTCGGAAAGGGCACAGAATGCATCAAATTGGTTCTCTCACAGGCCTCAAATGACGTGCATGACCCCCTCGTTCCGATGCTTTTCCCCGTTCTTGGCGCACATATCAGCGGCGCGGAATTTCAGTATCCCGACCGCAGTTGGAAGGAAATTGCATCAAGAAAGAAGGTGACGCGCTTGCCGGAAGCAAAGCAACTGATTGCTGACAGCAAATGCGCCATTTGCTCAAAATGAGACGGATGAACGAAAAGACGGATTGACGGATGAACGGTTTTGATGAAAGAGCGCGTCCGCAATCTCCTTGCTGGGAGATTGCGGACACTTTATTAGTAACTTATTACATTATAGTGTGTCGATCTCCTCGGCGGTGAGGCCGGTTGCCTCGGCAATCTGCTCTGTGGTCATCACGTTCATGGCCTTGAGATTTCTGGCAGTCTGTAGTAATTTCTGCTTTGCCTGTGCTTCCACCTGAGCGAGTTGTTCTTTTGTCCTCTTCAGGTCGTTGGCTAAAGTCCTGTCGCGACTTACTCTATCCCAGAACATATCGTAGCCCAAAAGTTGTTCGCGATTGTAAGCAGATTCCTCAACGAGGCTGATGGCCTTGCTGATTTCGGGGTTGTCGAGCAGTTCCTGCGGCACTTCCTCAGTATATGCGTTAATCTCGGTGAGGAAGCGGAGCCAAAGGACTTGCAGGCGCCTCCCCATGAAATTATTAATATCACGGTGCCCCTCCTTTTTCTCGGCCATCGTCTTGGGGTTAAATTTCTTCAGTTCGACAAACACAAGGTGAAAGCCGTCTATCACCTTCTTTGTGTCCTTGTCATGTACCAAGCGATAGTAGTGGTAGAATTCCTCCATATTCGGCTCAAAGATGTCGTCTATGAGATTAAGCGAATAGACGGGCTGTAGGTTATCATAGGAGGCACCCTGCTTCAACTGGCTCACATAGACCTTCGACGAGTTGAAAAGCACGCGCTGCATGAAGTTGGTGGACCAGTACATTTGCATTTCGACGATGAACTGCCGTTTGTCGTTGGTCTCGCAATAGACGTCGACGATGCTGTCCTTGCCCTCCTCGGTGCGTGGCACACGCTCTGGCGAGAGGTAGTGGATGTCGCAGATTTCCTTGCCCTTCTCTAACGGGAGCAGGGCATTGAGCAGACTCATCACCAAGTCAGGATGTTCGCCGAATATCTTCTTGAAAGTCAGGTCGGCTTTCGGATCCAAGTACTTTGCCATAATTATATCTCTTTTGATTTTTTGACGCAAAGGTAAGAAAAAATCTTCATATCCCTTATAATCCTGTGATAAAAGTGACAAAGTTTAACGGAAACCGCGCTGCTACAAGCCCAGCCACAAAGCCCTGAAAGAGCGACAGACTATTTTGCGACAGTATTCTGTCGCCCTTTCAGGGCTTTTGTTTACGCATGATTTACCGGGGGGTCTTGCGTCCCAGCACTACTCAATACTGCTCAGGATGAAGTCTACGGCCCCATTTACGCCAAAGCGACGGACATTGAGCGCAAGGTCGTAGTTGCGGGCATCAGTCCAGTCGGTGCCAGTGAAGGTCTTGGTGTACAGCTCGCGCGAATAGTCATTGTCTACAATCATGGCGGCGGCATCCGACTCGCTGATGTCGAACTTATCGGCAATGCGACGCTTGCGGCACTGGTCGTCGGCATGGACGAAAATCTTGAAGGCATTGGGATGGTTGCGGAAGATATGGAAACCGCAACGGCCCACGATGACACACGACTCTTCGGCGGCTATCTGACGGATGGCCTCGGCCTGCGCATCAAAGAGCTTGTGCGACGTCTGGTCCTGCTCCTGTCCGTTATACTCCATTCCGGCCATGTACGAACGATAGAACTGCGTGAAGTCATCACGCCATAGCGGATTGCGGGCCTCTATCTTCTCCATCGCCTCCTCCACTACGCAGAAGCGGCTGGCCACCTCGTTGATAATCTGCTTATCGAGCAGTTTGACTCCCAGACGGCGTGCCAACTCTGCTCCAATCTCATGACCACCGGTGCCGAACTGGCGGCTGATGGTGATGACAAATCTCTCTTGTTTATTCATATCTTCTTAGATTTTATGTTTCTTGTCGCAAAGATACGAATAAAAAACGATATTACCAAGCTATTGACCCGTAATTTCTATGACCAGGCGAGTTTTTCGAGTCTTTTCCTTAATTGTTCCACTTCCGACTTGCGAATGCTCAACCGAATCTGGCAAGTGTTGTCGTAAGTCTGCCCCACGATGCGCGGCTGCATCTCCTTCACCACGCGCATCACGTCGTTCATCATCACGTAGGGAAAGTCATACGTAACCACCTCTTCCACCTGCCGGGTCTCTACCGCTGCATGGGCAATGGCATCGGCGGCGGCCTCGCGGTAGGCCACAATGAGTCCGCTGGTCCCTAAATTGACGCCGCCATAATAGCGCACCACGATGATGAGAATGTCGGTAAGCTCGTTGGAGTTGATTTGTCCGAGGATAGGTTTACCGGCCGTCGACGAAGGTTCTCCGTCGTCGTTGGCACGGAACTCCGTATATTCCGCCCCTAACATATAGGCGTAGCAGACGTGGCGGGCATCATAATACTTCTTGCGGTATTGCGCCAACAGTTCCTTCACCTCGTCGAGCGAGTCTACATGATGGGCAAAAGCGAGGAACTTACTCCGTTTTTCAGAGTAGAATCCCTCGCTCATGCCTTTGATAGTCTTGTATTCGTCGGTCATTATGATAGTTTATGAATCACCAGTCCACTGCGCAGCTTCGGTTCAAACCACGTAGCCTTTGGCGGCATAATCTTGCCCGAGTCGGCAATGTCCATAATCTGCTGCATGGAGACGGGATAGAGTGCCAGGGCCGCCCGCATTTCTCCACTGTCCACGCGACGTTTCAGCTCGCCCAGTCCACGCAGTCCCCCCACGAAGTCGATGCGCTGCGAGGAGCGCAGGTCGCCTATGTTCAGTATCTCATCGAGAATAAGTCGGCTGGAGATGTCCACGTCAAGCACGCCGATGGGGTCGTTGTTGTCGTAGGTGCCCGGCTTGGCCTTCAAGCTGTACCAGTGTTCATCCAAATAAAGCGAGAACTCATGCAGTTCAGCAGGCTTATAGATGTCCGTGCCCTTATCCTTAACATAAAAGTTCTTGGCCAGTGCCTCAAGGAACTGCTCACTACTGAGACCGTTCAGGTCCTTCACCACGCGGTTATAGTCGAGGATGGTGAGCTGTGAAGCCTGGAAGCAAACAGCCATGAAGTAGTTATACTCTTCCTTGCCCGTATGGTTGGGGTTCTGCTTCTGCTTTTCAGCGCCTACCAGTGCAGCAGCGGCTGAGCGGTGGTGCCCGTCGGCAATGTAGAGACTGGGCATCTTGCTGAACTCATCGGTAATGGTCTGCATGTCCTGCTCGTCGCTGATTACCCAGAACTGATGACGGAAGCCGTCGATGGGAGCAATGAAATCATACTCCGGATCGGCGGCGGCATAGCGCATAATCAGGCTGTCGAGCACTTTGTTGTCGGGATAGGCAAAGAACACCGGCTCGATGTTGGCATTGTTCACGCGGACGTGCTTCATGCGGTCTTCCTCCTTGTCGCGGCGTGTCAGCTCATGCTTCTTGATGCGCCCCTGCATGTAGTCATCTACCAGTGCGCCAACCACAAGGCCGTACTGCGTCTTGCCGTTCATCGTCTGAGCATATATGTAATAATGTTCGCGCGAGTCCTGCACTAACCAGCCCTTGTCTTGGAACTTCTGGAAGTTTTCGGCGGCACGCTCGTAGACGCGCGGGTCGTACTCTGAAGTGCCCACGGGGAAGTCAATCTCGGGTTTGATGATGTGATAGAGGCTCTTCTCATTGTCGCCGGCCTCGGCGCGTGCCTCCTCGCTGTTGAGCACGTCGTAAGGGCGGCTCTCAACTTGCTCTACAATTTCTTTCGGTGGACGTATGCCCCGAAATGGTTTGATTGTTGCCATCTTTCTTATAGGTTCTCTTTAATTTTCTCAATCATTTCCTGGTATTCGGCATCCGACAGATACACCTTGCCGGGATTCATCTGGAACGTGCCGCCATAATCGGGGCCGTCGACATATTTCGGTGCCAAATGGAAATGCAGGTGTGAAAGCTTGTCGCTGTAAGCACCATAGTTTATCTTCTCCGGGTTGAAAGCCTTCTGCATGGCGCGGGTGACGCGGGTCACGTCGTCCATGAAGTCGTTGCGCTCCTGGTCGCTCAGCTCGTTCAGGTCGTTCACATGTCCGTTATAAGCCACGAGGCATCGTCCGCGATAGGTTTGCTCCTTGAACAAGAATGCACGCGACACTTTGAGCGGGCAAATCTCAATCATCAAGTCATGAAGTGTCTGGTTGTTGGTGCAGTAAAGACACTGCTTGGGATCACTCTGCATAGTTTTGATTTAGTATTAATATGGTTATTTATTATTTGCTTTTGAACCGCAAAGGTACGAAATATATTTTATAAGTCCAAGAATATAGAGCAAAATCTTCCAAGTGACTACCGCTTCTTTGGTTTTGGCTTGGGGAGAACCTTGCAGGTCTCGCCGACAAGTAGTGAGAGGTAGTCGCGGTCATCAATATCGGCGATGTAGAAGTAGTCCTTGGCTCCGTCGTATGGCGGGCGCATATCAATGACTCGTAGTAACGGACGAACGGCTTCCGTAGGTTTCAGGTAGAAACAATCGTCGCAGATAAGTCCGATGATTTTTCCATCACAATAGATGCCGTAGTCGCCGAACATCTTCTTGACAGTAATCTCGCCAGCCCCTGAACATTGGTCGGCGACATATTGCACAAAATCAGTATTGCTTGCCATCGTTATTCTTTAAATTAACAAATTGAGTACTTGCCGGTAGGCCTCGACCTTCTTGTCGAAGGACAAGGGATAGGCGCGGGAGGAGGAGGGGAGGCGCCATAGGGTAATGGAAGATGTAAAAGGTAAGACGGAAGATGAGTTGACCTTGGGGATGGTGGGGATGCCGAGCGAGGTGCAGATGGTTTCGGTGGCCTTTTCGCCTGTTGTGACGATGGCACGCAGATGTGGCAACTGCCGGAGCAGGGCAGGGATGTCGGTCGGCTCTACCACCTCGAGGAATTTGTCGGAGGCATTATCCTGCAGGCGACGGATGGCGGTGGAGGTGTCGAAGAATGCGAGGCCCTTTTCTTGGCAGAAGGCAACAATCTCGACCATCTTGAACCGCTTCGCTTGGAGGTCGACGAAGTGATTCTTGTCGCCAAAGAAGATCTGGCCTTCGATGCGCCAGTGGTCGTTGATGAAGTTCGGATAGTAGAAGTCCATACACCACCGTTTGCGCTGCGGCGGGAAACTGCCAAGAAACAACACCTTGGCATTCTCAGGCAGGAAAGGACGTAGCGGATGATACTCTATGCCATCCTTGCTGCGGGCTATATTTTCTGTGTTCAGATAGGAAGTCATACTTTCATCCAATATTGTCGTTCTTGCTCTGGCATCTTTTCTATGGCGTAGCGGAGCATGGTGCGAGGCATCTCATGGGCATGCTGACGCAGGAAATCGCGCAACAAGTCGACAGAGCAACGCTTGCCCATCTCGCGGAGCATCCAGCCTACAGCCTTGTGCATCAGGTCGTGAGGATGATGCAGATGAATCTCGGCATAGCGCAGACACCACGAAGGTGTACCCATCTGCGAGGTCTTCCACGAGCAGACAATACTCATGCGCTGTTTCCAAAGGCAGGGGCTCTGGGCGAGGTCGTCGAGGACTTTCATCTTGTAGTCTTTATCACCAAGGTTTGTCGGCAGCAACAGCCAATGTCCCAGAATCTTGGGAGCAGAAAGGTCGACGAGATCCCAGTTGTTGGCTCGCTCTGCGTATTGCAGATATAGTGTGAGGATTTCGTCACGGCCTTTGATGGCCACCTCGTTATCTTCCAAGCGCTTCGATGCCAGCTTCTCGAATTTCGCCACCAGTATCAGCAGGCCACAGAGCCTCACCTCATGCCAGCGGTTCATCAGCAGTTCCGGTACTTCGCCCAAGGGAAAGTCTTTCCAGGCGTTCTTGACGACCTCGCGTGTCTGCGGCACCTTCAGTCCAAGAAACTCATCGCCCTCGCCATACTCGCCAGGCCCTGTCTTAAAGAACCCCATGAGCACTTGCCGCTGCTCCTCATTCTGCAGCGACTCCATATAGGCGATGATTTCCTTGGCTGTCATTCTCAACGGTCTGATTTCTTGAAGTTATTTACTGTAGTTTCCAATCTTTTTTATCTATTTTCAAGAATTAGAGAATTAGAGAATTATCATTGTACAAAGCTTCTCTTGAAGTGGTCGCAGGCGACCTTAGAATTCATAGAACGGACTTTGCACTCATCATTCTCTATATTCGAAATATTTTCAGTTGGAGTTATCATTGTGTATAATTCTCTAATTACTGCGTTCCTCGTGGGTCTTCGACAAATCTCTCAAATTCTTGACAAAAAAAGAAAAGGAGGAAAGGTTGAGTTGTTTATTTTCCTATCAGCTTGAGCATGGCCTTGGCATCCTCGTCGCCGTCGGCGGCATCCTTCTGTAGGTCGGCTAAGATTTCGTCGCCACCCTTTACGTTCTTGACGGCACGCGAGAGCCATTTCTTAGCCTGCGCCTTGTCGGATGCAACACCTTTGCCCTTGAAGTAGGCCTTTCCTACGGCATACTGCCCGTCGGCATTCTCCTGTTTGGCGGCCTGCATGAACAGTTCGAAGGCTTTCTTCCTGTCCTTGTCTACGCCCTCGCCGTCCTTATAGCACTTGCCCAACTGGTATTGAGCCTTGGCATAGCCCTGCCCGGCCGATTTCTCATACCAGGCGAAAGCCTGCTGGTCGTTCTCTTCCGTGCCGCGTCCCTTGTCGTAACAGCGTCCCAGTCGATACTGGGCCTTCTTGTGGCCCTTCTCGGCGGCCGCCTTCAACTTGGGGAAGGCAGCCGCATAGTCCTTGGCATCATAGAGTTGTTTGCCTTCGGCATAGAGTTTCTCAGCACTCTGTGCATTGGCCGACAGACTTATCAGCCAGAAGAGGATGAGCGAGAATAACTGTTTCATAATAATTTATTTCTTAGGTTAGTGGTGGGTCAATAAGCATGTTCCGTGCGAATTTCTTCCCTGTCGATTTTCTTGGCATCCATCTTGCGCCAGCAATACACGATGTAGGCAAGCACGAACGGCACGAGGAAGGACACATAGAACATGGTGCGCAGGGTAAACTCGCTACTGCAGGAGTTGGCCAGTGTGAGCGACGACTGCAGGTCGGCTGTCGAGGGATAGTAGGCCGTGTTGTTCCAGGCACAGGTCAGTAGCAGGGCGAGTACGGTGAGTACGGTGCCTATTCCGGCGGGCCATATTCCGCTCACGTAGTTCTTGTCGACGACGGTCTTGCCTATACCGAAGAGTACCAGGACAACACCTACCAGCAGGATGACCAGCAAGTACCACATAGAGAGCAGGTTGTGCAGGTACTTCATGGGTTCCATGAATATCAGGCCCGTGGCAGGGTCTACGGCATAGCCATCCTTCAGCAACACGTGAACCAGATAGGCCACGAAGAGCACCAAGAAAGGCACGGCAGCACCAATGATGCGCACGGAGCCACGCGAACGGATATCCTCATCGGCCACGTTGTTCATCACGTAGAGTATGCCTAATGTGCGGGCAAGGAACATCACGGCCAGTCCGAGTACCAGCACCCAGGGATTGAGCAGGGCATCGAGACCGTGGGAGGCATTGGCCCAACGGCTGATGATGGGGGTGATAGCCTCGGCATCAATCATATTGTTCTTCTCGATGATGAAGTTGGAGCCTTCGAAGAACGTAGCCACGGCACCACCGAGGAGCAGCGGACCAAGCAGACCGTTGAGCACAAGGAAGAACTGGAAGGTGCGCGGACCCAGGAAATTGCCTAACTTGTTCTGGAACTCATAGCTGACGGCCTGCAGCACGAAGGTGAAGAGGATAAGCATCCAGAGCCAGTAGGCTCCGCCGAAGCTGGTGGAATAGAACAGGGGGAAGGAGGCAAAGAAGGCTCCGCCAAAGGTGACGAGCGTGGTGAAGGTAAACTCCCACTTGCGTCCCGTGGAGTTGATGACGAGTCGCTTGCCCTCTTCAGTCCAGCCGAGCGAGCGCATGCAAGAATTGGCTCCCTGCACAAAGAGCAGGAATACAAGGATTGCTCCTAAGAGTGATACGATGAAACACCAGTAGTGTTGCAAAAATTCGTAGGTCATAATCTTTTTGATTTTAGGTATTAATGTTCAGGACCCTTGGCAATCTGTTTCAGCAAGATGCTAACCTCTACCGCCAACATCGTGGTAAAGAGGATGAGGAACAGCAAGAAGGTGATGATGACACTGGAAGAGTGGAGGTCGCTCACGGCCACCCACGTGGGCAGCATGTCCTGGATAGTCCAGGGCTGACGGCCAAACTCGGCTACGAGCCAGCCGCTCTCAGAGGCGATATAGGCTAACGGCACAAGGAGAATGGCGCCTATCGTGAGCCACAGGGGCATGGTGGCCGGGTTATGCACGTCGGCCTCTGCCTCGTCGAGCAGTCCGCAGGCAGCAAGCAGTCGCCTCAGTACCAGCGAGATGAAGGGCACATCATAGACCAGCAACAGCAAGAAGGCGAAGAAGACGATGAAGAGGCAGCCCAGTCCTACCATGATGCGGAATGACCAGAAGTTGATGGGAACGTAGGGCACCAGCTCGGCCTTGTCGCGAATGTAGCCATAGCCGAAGTAGGGCATGTCCTGCTTCAACTGTTCGAGCAGCATGGTTGCCTCGGCCTCGTTGCCTTCTTTCTTGGCCTTGCGATAGGCCGCAAGTGCCGTGATGGCGTTCTTGCCGCGTGCAATCTTCTCGTCAGCCGAAGGTTCTACACGGCCGTCGGGCGTGGTGTAGCCGTTCAGCAGGTCGTTGATGCCTGGCACGTAGCCGTGCGGGTCGTTGGTGGCCATGATGCTCAGGCCGTAGGGCATGGAGAGATGGAGCGGAGCTTCCTTCTCATTGGCATAGTCGGGCTGCTTGAAAGGATTCACCCATGCCACGGCGGTAAGTCCCTGGTCTGTGCCGCCATTGTAGAGTGCTTCCATCGCTGCGAGCTTCATGGGCTGCGACTTGGCCACGTCCTGTCCGGCAAGATGACCCGTAGCACCGGCCAGCAGCGAGCCGACGAGACCCACGCATGCACCAATCTTGATGCTCTCGACGGCCATCTTCTGCTCGCGCTTCTTGATGAGATACCAGCAAGAGACGGCTACGCAGAACACGGCACCCACAATCCAGGCCGAGGTGACGGTGTGGCAGAACTTACTCACGGCAAAGGGCGAGAAGGCTACGGCAAAGAAGTCGACCATCTCATTGCGCATCGTGTCGGGGTTGAACTCGCATCCCACTGGGCATTGCATCCAAGCGTTGGCCACGAGAATCCACCAAGCCGAGATGGTGGCACCCAGACCCGTAAGCCACGTAGAGGCAAGATGGAAGCCGCGCGACACTTTGTTCCACCCGAAGAACATCACAGCCACAAACGTAGACTCCATGAAGAAGGCCAGGATGCCTTCCACGGCGAGCGGGGCTCCGAAGATGTCGCCCACGAACCAGGAGTAGTTGCTCCAGTTGGTGCCGAACTCAAACTCAAGGATAATGCCCGTAGCCACGCCCATGGCGAAGTTGATACCGAAGAGTTTCTGCCAGAACTGGGCAGTAACTTTCCAGAACTCCTTGTTTGTGCGATAATAGCAAGTCTCCATGATGCCCATGATGACGGCGAGACCGAGCGTCAGGGGCACGAAGAGCCAGTGGTAGATGGCCGTTAGGGCAAACTGCGCTCTCGACCAGTCAATAACTCCAGCGTCGATACTTAATAGTTGGTTTAACATAATTATTAGGTTTTAAAGATTTGATCTGGCTTATTCGGGCAGGCGGTTAGTCACCTGCGTTGCAACGAAGTCCGGCTCCTGGCCTTCCTCGGTGTGCTGTCCTATGAAGTTTGGGAAGAAGAACACCTTGAGGATGGCAAAGATGATGAAGAGCTTGATGAGGATGATGGCCCAGAGGGTTCGTCCCAGCGTCATGTTGCGGAACCCATCATAATACAGGTCGAATGCCTTGTAGAGAAAGCTGTCTTTGCGCATTTATGCCGGATGATTGTTTGTTAGTAGTACTAAGTGGCAGCAAAGATAAGCAAAAAAACGTTTGCAACAAAATTTTTGGCGGGTTAAGTTGGGCTTTATTTGACAAAAAAGCCTGCCAACGCTCGATTGGCAGACTTTTCAGAGTCATTATTCCTCTGTTTTGCGGTCGTCGATATTGTCGCCCTCTGTGGGTTTCATTTCTTCCTTGAAGTCGGTGATTCCGTTTTCCACAAGGATGTTGTACCACTGTATGAGCTTCTTGATGTCGCTGTTGTGAACGCGCTCGCGGTCGAAGGCAGGGAGCACCTTGGCAAAATAGTCGCGCAGTTCGTCGTTGCCGGCTTTTTTGATGTCGATGGAGGCTTTCTTGCCGTCCTCGAGTGTCTTCAGGCTTTCCAGTACATCCATCAGGGGTACGTCGTCCGTCTCGGTGTACATGGCGATGTCGGCCAGTGAGGTAATGCGGTCGGTGCCAAAGGCGGGCTGACGGCGGTGTGTGGCGTCGAGTGCCTCGACAATCAGGTTGCTCTTTCCTCGGCTAATGAGTTTGAAAAGGCCGGGTTTTCCGGCAATTGCTAAAATAGTCTGTTGCATTTTCTGTCTTTAGTTTATATTTCAAAATGATGTTTTCTCTTGATTGATGCGTGCGAGCAGGCTGTCGACTTGCGACGGGAGGTCGGTTTCTCCGTCGTTGACGATTTCATAGTCGGCTAAAGCGCGTATCCTGTCCTGCGGCCATTGGCGGTCAATCCATTCGCGGGCTTTCTCGGCGCTGATACCGTCGCGCTGCATGATGCGCCGTATTCGCACAGGCTCTGGTGCGGTGACCACCAGCACGCGGTCGACTAATCGGTTGATTCCCGACTCATAGAGGATGGCACTCTCCATCCAGTCCACGCCGCTCTCTATGAAGTCACGGAACACGGCAGGGTGTACGATGGCATCAATGGCCTTGGCATTCTGCTCGGAAGCCAACAGGAACTGGGCCACGACTGCCTTGTTCAGCGTTCCGTCCGGCTGGTAGGTATTGGCGCCTATCAGTTCCGTCAACTGCCTGCGCAGGGTGGGGGAGGTGCGCATGAGTCGCTTGGCCGCTGCATCGCAGTCGTAGACCGTGATGCCCCGTGCGGCCAGTAGCTTGCAGACGTAGCTCTTCCCGCTGCCAATGCCTCCAGTAATGCCTATTTTCATCCTGCTACTCTTCTATGAGATAATCCACGTATTCGGTACTCAGCTGTGCCCTGGTGATACCGTCGGGCATGCCCGTCAGCATGATGTGGCATTTCGACGAGGGCTTGGCCTGTATCTCGTTGTAGTCGGCCACCACTTCGAAGTCTGTGGGCTTCATGTTGCGATAGCGGCTAAGACCGGTGACAAAACTCACGCACACCTTGGCAGGGAAGGTGCGCAGCATTTTTCCATGCGGCATGTTGATGCCCTTGACGGGTATGTCGCAGATGTTGCTCTCCGTAAGCACGTCGGTCCTGAAGCTGATGTCTACTACCTCCGGTACGGTCTTCACGCCGGCAATCTTCTTCATCCTTGCCTGTACGGAGAGCGTATCGCGGAATCCCGTGTAGTTGAGCGGCTCCGTCTCCATGACGCTGATGCTGTCGAGCATCCTGTGCGACGCATAGATGATTACGCTGTCGGGCCGGTAGTCCACGCCGGCCATGTAGTAGAGGTCGTCGGGCTTTACCGTCCCGGCATACTTCACGGGTACCGTCTTCCGCTCGCCATGATTATAGGAGAACTGCAGCTTCTCGGGCTTCACGCTGATTACCTTGGTCGAGGTGGCCAGCTTGTCGACCACCAGCCTCTGCAGGTCTGGCTGAGTCACGATGCCTCGCCCGTTGGGAGTGGCGTAGGTGGCAAAGTCGATGGCGATGGGCAGGAGGCTCTTATTATATAAATAGGTAATAAGAATGATGCCCTTGTCGCTCACGTTTACGCGGAGCGTGTCGGTCTCGCCCGATGTGATGACCACATTCTTAGGCACGTTGACATAGCGCACGGGAATGCGAATCTCCTGCTCGTAGTTCTGGTTGAGCGTCATCAGGAGCCAGAAGATGCCCGAGAGGGCGAGGAAGAACATAAAAATCAGAAATTCCCTGTTCGCACGGCTGAACAGGAAATTACTGATTATCTGGAATATGTTGCGCAGTCTTGCCACTTACACTTACTTTTGCAAGGGCGTATTAGCCATGTCCTTGAACACAGAACCTTTGTCGACGGTGACGACCACGTCGCGGGCAATCTTCACGTCTACCGTGTTCTTTGCCAGGTCGATGCTTTTCACCGTGCCGTAGATGCCGCCGCCGGTTACCACCGACGTGCCTTCGGTCAGTTCGTTCTGGAACTTCTGTATCTCTTTCTGCCGCTTCTGCTGTGGGCGAATCATAAAGAAGTACATAATGGCAAAGAGTGCCACCATCATCAGTAGCATGCTCATGCCGCCACCGCCTTGTGCAGCCTGTGCTGCGAGAATCATGTTTGTCATTGTCTTTTATTAATATTGGTGTTTAAGTGGTTTTGGGTTCAATGGGCTTTAGCAGCCGGTTGGTCTTCGACAGGTGCCTTGCAATGGCGTCGAGCATGCCGTTGATGTAGCCCGGGCTGCGTGGGGTGGAGTAGTACTTGGCCAGCTCCACAAACTCATTGATGGTCACCGACACGGGTATCGACGGGAAGGTGAGCAGCTCGGCAATGGCAATCTGCATGATGACCACGTCCATGTAGGCCAGGCGCGAGAAGTCCCAGTTGCGCGAAGCCTCGCTCATGTAGCGCTGGTACTCGTCGGCATTCAGCACGGTGGCACGGAACAGCTTGCGGGCATAGTCCTTCTCTTCCTCCGAGTCGTACTCGGGCAGCAGCTCCTGCTTCACGCCGTTCTTCTCCTCGAAGCGCTTGATGGTCTTCAGCACGAAGGTGTCCACCACGTCCTTGTCGTCGTTCCAGTACAGGCTGATTTCCTCTAAGAGCTGTTCCAGCTCCTCGTTCTCCTGGATGAGCGTGCGGTAGATGCGTCGCCACAGCTCGCGGTCTGTGTTGTAGTCATCGTCCTTGCTGTCCATGTATTCCTTGTAGATCTGGCTCTGCTCAATCTGCTCGAACAGCTTGCCCACAAACTCTGGATGGTCGGCCCAGGTCATCTTCTGCGTCTCCATGAACTCCTGCAACTGCTTGTTGCCCTCCAACTGCAGGGCAAAGCGGTTCAGGGCAAACTTCGAGCCTGGTTCTGCCTTACCTTCGCGTCTTGCCTTTGCCTTGGCTATCTCCAGCCGGCGTTGCGACTCCTTGGTGACGGCCACCATCAGGGCGAGCAGGAAATTATACAAATCGTATGCCTTGGAAAGGCTGAAAAACAATTCCTTCTCCGCAGTATCAATATTCTTGCTGCCGTTCTGATAGTACGCGTAAGTCAGTTGTACTATTTTAATCCGAATTATTTCTCTGTTAATCATTGCTTTTTTACTGTTTTTTCATCGAATCGTTTGCAAAATTAGATAATTTTCCGCTATTAAACAAGAAAAAACGTGTCTTTTTGCAAAATAGTTTGTAATAATTGATTCAGATTTCATAAAAACTTTGTACCTTTGCACCGCTTTTTCGGAAAGCACTACGAAATGAAGAGTCGTGTGATGGCGAATTAAGCACTATTTTTTATTATCAACTTAATTTAGAGTAACACAAAGTTATGAAAGAAATTCTTGTAAAAGGCCAGAAGCGCGAGGCAACTGGCAAGAAAGCATCCAAGCTGATGCGCAAAGAGGGTCTTGTTCCCTGCAATCTGTATGGTGAGAAGAGAAATGAGAAGGGTCTTCCCGAGGCATTCTCGTTTGCAGTTCCTTTTGCCGAGCTGCGCAAGGCCGTCTATACCCCCCACGTGTATGTGGTGGTTCTTGACATCGATGGTGTCGAGCACAAGGCTATCATGAAAGAGTTGCAGTTCCATCCCACTACGGAGGCTCTGCTGCATGCCGATTTCTATGAGGTGACCGAGACGAAGCCCATCACCGTTGGTATCCCCGTGAAGCTCAACGGTCTGGCTCAGGGCGTGCGCGAAGGTGGTAAGCTGAACCTCTCTATCCGTAAGATTGACGTGACCGCTCCCTACAAGCAGATTCCCGAGATTCTGGAAATCGACGTGAACAATCTGGGGCTGGGCAAGGCCATCAAGGTGGGCGAGCTGAACTTCGAGGGTCTTGAGCTGGCTACTCCCGCACAGGTGGTTGTCTGCTCGGTGAAGGAGACTCGTGCTTCGAAGGCTGCCGCCGCTGCTGCTGAGTAATTGAGTTTGGTGTCGGGCATCCGACACTCAACACCCTAAACGACAATGGACAAATACTTAATTGTAGGCTTGGGCAACCCCGGTAGTGAATACGAGTTGACCCGCCACAATACAGGTTATATGGTATTGGATGCTTTTGCCGAAGCATCCAATACCGTTTTTGGTGATAAGCGCTACGGCTTCGTGGCTGAGACCTCGCTCAAGGGCAGGAAGGTGTTCCTGCTGAAGCCTACCACCTACATGAACCTGAGCGGCAACGCCGTGCGCTACTGGCTCAACAAGGAGAACATCGACCAGCAGCACCTGCTCGTCATCTCCGACGACGTGGCACTTCCACTGGGGGCATTCCGCCTGAAGGCTTCCGGCTCCAATGGCGGGCACAACGGTCTGGGCCACATCCAGCAGCTCATAGGCCAGCAATACCCCCGGCTGCGCATGGGCATTGGCAATGACTATCCGCAGGGCGGACAGATTGACTGGGTGCTGGGGCGCTATTCGGAGGAGGAACTGAAGGCCCTGAAACCCAGCATCGACACGGCTGTAGAGATGATTAAGAGCTTCGTGCTGGCCGGCATTGACATTACGATGAACCAGTATAACAAATTAGGAAAGAAATGACTGAAGCCCGTATAGACAAGTGGCTGTGGGCTGCCCGCATCTTCAAGACCCGCAGCATCGCTGCCGATGCCTGCAAGAACGGGCGAGTCTCTGTGGGAGGAACCACCGTGAAGCCCTCGCGCATGGTGAAGGAAGGCGACGTGGTGAGCGTGCGCAAGCCGCCCGTGACCTATTCGTTCAAGATCCTGAAGACCATCGAACAGCGTGTGGGAGCCAAGCTGCTGCCCGAAATCTACGAGAACGTGACCACCCCCGACCAGTACGAACTGCTCGAAATGACGCGCATCAGCGGATTCGTCGACCGTGCCCGTGGCACAGGACGCCCCACCAAGAAAGACCGCAGGCAGATGGATGCCTTCGTGGAACCGTCGCTCGGAGGCTACGACCTATTCGACTTCGACGACTGGGACGATGATGACACCAATGAATGAAATGTCTATACGCTTCGCGTCTGAAGAAAAACAAAATAAAACCTACTAAAACCTCAAAAAACCAGTTTTGTTTGGTATTTGTGGTTTTGTTTTGTTTTTGTCTGGCCGTGTAGCGGATATGAATCGTTTTTTAATATAAAATAATGTAAAAGAATGAAGAAATTAAGATTTCAGATAGGCACGCTGGTAGGTCTGGCCCTGATGGGCATGACTGCCACCTCGTGTCTCGACAATGAGGATCCCTACAACGCCGGTTTCGTCTTCGTGAAGCCCGCTTCGCCCTATACCTATCTCTTCGCCAACAACACCGAGGACTCGTTGGTGATGCAATGCTTAGGCCCCTGGGAGATTACGCAGTCCTCCGGCTCGTCGTGGTGCAAGGTGGAGCGCACGTCGGGCAAGGGCAATGCCACCTACTCGCTGCGGGTCGATTTCGAACCGAACACCACGGGCAAGAGCCGACAGGTGCAGTTCTCCATTCGCGATACTGACCACCCCGACAAAGCCTACTCCTCATGGCTGTACACCCAGTATGCCACTCGTGGCGACGGCTCGCTGGGCAATGCTGCCCTTGTGAAAGGCATCACTTCGAGCGACGGATGGAATGCCAGCATTGAGTACGACGCGAAGGCACGCCCCGTGAAGTATGAGTTGAGAAATCCCGAAGGCTCCCTCAGCGACCAACTGACCGTGGCCTACGACGAGCGAAACCTTCAGGTAACCGTCAGTCGCGGTGGGGCTACGATGGTGGGAGCCATGAACGGCGACTATCAGCCCGTAGAGCTTACAGGAGCCACCGACACCATCGGCTATGCCTCTCAGTATTACAGCAACGGCATGCCCGTCTCGGCCACCAATGCGTTCAAGTTCGTGGCTACGAGCAATACGCGCGGCACGCAGCTCTTCTCCTATCTGCTCAACGGCCAGAGTCTCTTGCCCGATAGTCTTCACAAAGCCGACAGCATCAGGTACATGCGCCGGTGGAAGGGCGAGGCAACTGACTATATCGTGAAGCTGAAGATGGAGTACGGCAGTCAGGACAACCGCTGCCAGTCGCTCGACGTGAACCAGCTGTTGCTTGGCTTCGCCGAGTGTCATCCCATGCAGCTGCTCTCCATGTTCCGCTACACGCGAAGCACCAGCATCGTGGCGCGTGCCTTGACGGCCGAGGGCGACATCAACGTCACTACTGAACTGAATGCCGATAAGAGCGTCAGCCGGATGACGGTCAAGGATGCTCGCAAAGGCACCGAGGTGGTCTACGATTTCACTTATTAAGTAACATGCAAAAAAATAAAATGGTATGATTTCGGAGGTACGAAGGTACGAGGGTACGGAGGTACGAGGATAGACCCTTCGCGGAAAATTGGACGTGCAAACTATTCTCGTACCCCCGTACCTCCGTTCCTCCGCACCCCCGAATTATCCCAAGGGAGATTATTATGTCAGAAACAAGAAAGAATGAAGGCCTGCATCAATTAGGCCAGAAGACCCAATACTCCATGAACTATGCGCCCGAGGTGCTGGAGACCTTCGAGAACCTGCATCAGGACAACGACTACTGGGTGCAGTTCAACTGCCCGGAGTTCACTTCGCTATGCCCCATCACAGGCCAGCCTGACTTTGCCGAGATTAAGATACTCTATATCCCCGGCGAACGCATGGTGGAGTCGAAGAGCCTGAAGCTCTATCTCTTCTCCTTCCGCAATCATGGCGATTTCCATGAGGACTGCGTGAACACCATTATGAAGGATCTTGTGAAGCTGATGCAGCCTAAGTATATCGAGGTTGTCGGCATCTTCACGCCGCGAGGTGGCATCAGCATCTATCCCTACGCCAACTATGGCCGTCCGGGCACCAAGTACGAGCAGATGGCCGAGCAACGCCTGCTCAGCCACCAACTGGTATAATTTCTTCATGGTGATGTCACATCCTGACTGAAAACAATAAGGATGGGTTTTACCGACGTAGGTCGGTAGAGTTACTGACCTACGTCGGCTACTCTACCGACCTACGTCGGCAAAGAGCAAACACGTTATTTACTATCAGCATTCGACGTTCTTTCATCGAGGAAACAACAATGAATGACCCATCATCAAGCATCCGTAGCCTTTCCCGTAGATTTTTTTTCGCACTTATTTGCCGATTTGTTTGGTCGTTTTGATTGAAAAGTGTAATTTTGCAGCACTAAATTTTATTGAAAAGTGTAGTTTTTGACTGCCAAAAGTTATTGAAAAGTGTAAATAGCCATGCTGTACAGGAAGATTACATCCTACATCGAAACGCATAACATTGTGAAGATGCGCGAGGTACAGGATTACAGCACGTACTTATTCGACCAGCGGTTGAAGTCTGCTTTTTGACCGTAAAGAGGTCACCGCTCAATAGCACGGAAAGCGTGATTCCTGTCACCCTTCTGTCACCCTTGTCACCCTCAAAAAAGGGTGCAAACGCCCTGTTTATCGGCATTCTGTCACCCTGTCACCCTTTTTTGAAAAAATCCTAGTATGTAATGATTCAAAAATAACTTATCACTCGCTTGTATACTCTCTGTAGGTCATCCTGTTTTCAAGTCCGATTTACATATCATTCCAACTATCTTCATCCTTTCATTGTTGATATTACTGCAATATATAGAAATAATCCTGAAATAATGTACCAGATATTACACAGCACATAAAAAAGTGGTTAAGAATTATGTTTTTTTTGGCCAAAAAAACCCCGAGAGTCAATAATAATAATTATCTTTGCAAGCAATAAAGCCAACAACAATATGATTTCAATTGCGCACAGAATAGAACTGAAACCGAACAACAAGCAGAAGACCTACTTCCGCAAGGCTTTCGGCTGTGCGCGTTTGGCGTATAACTGGGGACTTGCAGAATGGAAACGGATGTATGAGGCTGGCGAGAAGCCGAGCGGCAGAAAACTCAGGATGCAGTTTAACGCCATCAAGAAGGAGCAGTTCCCGTTTACCTACGAGGTGACAAAGTGTGCTAGTGACCAACCTTTTCTGAATCTTGATATGGCATTTAAAAGATTCTTCAAGGGACTTGGCAAGTATCCGCAGTTTAAGAAGAAAAGAGATAACAATGTAAGTTTCTACCTACAAGCCAGTGAAGTACACCTGTCAGAAACAAATAAGAATTCAGAGGCTTTCGTTAAAATTCTACACAACAAAAGTGGGAAGCATCAATATCTTCATTTCCCTAAACTTGGCTGGGTGAAGATGGCCGAGCATATCCGCTTCAACTACGCCAAGATAAACAATGTATGTATCTCTCAAAGTGGCGGCAAGTTCTTTGCATCGTTCAGTTTGGAGATTACGGAAGAAGAATATAAAAGAACGCACCCGAATGTGGATTTAGTCGATGGTGGCAGGAAAGTGGGCGTTGATATTGGCATCAAGTCGGCGCTGATACTCTCCGACGGCATAGCCATCGAGAATCCCAAGCCACTGAAAAAGAATCTAAGAAAAATAAAACGACTCAGCAGACAGCTCAGCAAGCGGTTCCATCCGAAAACCAAAGAGGAAAGGCTGAAGGGCGTCAGGAAGTCGAACAATTATATGAGACTGTCTGTGCGGCTGGCTCAGGCCCAAGGTCACGTGGCGAACATCAGGCGTGACTTCTTACATAAGGTCACCACGATTCTGACCACACACTATGGCGAGATTGCCATTGAAGACCTGAACGTGAAGGGCATGACCAAGAACCACCGATTGGCTCAGGCTGTCAACGATGTTTCGTTTGGCGAACTGCGCAGACAGATAGAGTATAAAGCCGAAACGAACGGCGTGAAAGTCACTAAGGCCGACCGATACTTTGCAAGCAGCAAGACGTGTTCGGTTTGCGGAGAGAAGAAGGAAGATTTGACGCTCCGCGAACGCACCTACCGTTGCCCGCATTGCGGAGCAGTCATCGACCGAGACCTGAACGCCAGCCTGAATCTGCTGGGACTTTTAGTGAATCACAAAATAGGGACGGATTATCCCGAATCTACGCCTGCGGACTTGACGGCTCTGCTCTCCCGTTTCTCTGTGAATGGGATAGCAACCAGCAAGGTTGAAACAGGAAAACAACATAAATCTATTGTATATGCATAGATTTTGTAAGGTTGTTACATCCGTGGAAGAGACGCAAGCCAGCAGCAGGCGATTGTATATGCATGAGTCCACTCCGAAAATTCCCTATGTCAAAAACGCCTTTCATTTTGTCACTTTTACGGATGACTCTGCCATAAACACGGCTGTTGGCATTGACATTTTGCTCAATATATGTACGGATTTCAAGCAAAGTGAAAGCACTACTTGAAACTGTTCTCAAAATAAGGGGTTTTCGGAGTGGACTCATTTATATGTGGCTCCATTAACGCCTGTTCTTGCCGAACAAGTCGGAGTGAGTGCCTGTATTTGTCATCAACAACACAAGTTCCCGGTCGTTCTGATCCCAGACGAGAAGCCAGTCTGGAGTAATGTGGCACTCCCAGTAGCCCTCGTACTGGCCGTGAAGGATGTGCGGCCTATACTTTTCCGAAAGTTTGCCTTCGGCTGACAGAATATTAAGGACTTCCATCAGCAACTGCTCGTCGTAACCCCGTTTGAGGCAACGCTTCAGCGAACGCTTGAACTCGACAGTGTAGCGCAGCGTGTACTTCATGCCTTGCACTGCTTTATCAAGTCCTCAACGCTATTGGCCTCATACACGCGGCCATGCTTGATGTCGTCGATGGCGCGATCCATGCCCGTTTTGGTCTGTCGCTTTAAGGTGACGCTGGTGACGCCACGCAAGAGACTGATGGCCTGCCGTATCTGGTCAAGCATGGAAACATCTTCTATTGAAACTGTCAGTTGTGTCATATTCGTCTTAATTTCCTATTATCAGTTGCAAAATTAATCAAACTTTGGCACATCACCAAACATTTTATACTAAATAAGGTGTTTTTGCCTGTTGATTCTTTGCTCTTTGCAAGAAAATGCTTAATTTTCAGCAATATTTTCTCGTCGTCTTGAACAACGTTGTTAATCAGAAGTTTTCCATCTTCAAGAACTCCCGAAGATGGACATGCTTGATGCCGTCTATGTTGGTCATACCATATATCCTGTCCATGGATACAACATATTTGGGATGGTTGTCTCTGATGAGATTGAGGTTGCCGAATTCTCTTTTTACGGTATCCTCCGTAGCAAGCAGGTATGTAACCTGCACATAGATTCTTCCATCCTGTTTTTCAGCAACGAAATCTATTTCGGCTTTTTGCAATTGCCCAACATAGACGGTGTAACCCAGACGGGCGAGATGTTTGTAGACGACATTCTCCATCACCTTCTCAATATCGAATTGCCTATTCCCGCCAATGATGGTGTTCCTTATGCCTAAATCCTCAAAATAGAACTTGTCGTCAAACTCAAGGAGCCGCTTGCCGTGGATATTATACCGCTCCACGCGGTCAACAATATACGCATTGCACAGGTACTCAAGATAGCTGAGTATGATGTTGGTTGATGCATCGGTTCTCTGTGCTTTCAGGAAGTTTGAAATGCTACGAGCAGAGAACTGCTTGCCGATGTTGTCGCTAAGGAATCTAACCAACGTTTTCAGTAGTGGTATGTTCCTGATTTTCTCACGCTCTATGATATCTCGCAACAGGATTGTGTTGTACACATTCATCATATAGTCTCTCACAAGATCCGGGTTATCCAGTCCCATCAATCTCAACCCGGGTAGCCCGCCGTTTTGCAAATAGAGGCCCAAAGTGTCATCACTGTCCGTCAGGTCGTGGAATCTAAGGAATTCCAAATAGCTGAGTCCTCTGATGCGATAGTCAATATAGCGTCCCCTGAGCCTTGTCGCCAATTCGCCTGACAACATTTTTGCATTGCTGCCTGTAAGCATAATCTCACACTTGCCGCTTGCCTGTAAGTCAAGTATGGTTTTCTCGAAGTCTTCGATTTCCTGAACTTCATCAATAAAGAGATAGTTTTCCTTATCGACAGACAAACGTGATTTAATATATGATTCCAAGTCCTTGTAGGTGACAATGTCATCGAACTCTGTTCTCTCCTTATCTATATATATAATGTTGGCATTACTATCATGGCGCTTATCTTCGATGACAGCTTTCATCGTGTAGCTTTTGCCGACACGACGTTGACCTGTCAGGGCAATAACCATCTTCCTGCCAAACATCCTTCTAATACGATCCGAATAACCTTCTCTCTCTAAAAGCAAATATTCCATCATGATTGTAATTTTTTGCAAAAATAACGAAATGTTTCAGTTTAGACAAATAAATGCATTAAATATTGAAAAGTATTATTTATACTTAACACTTTCGGCAATAAAATCGAAATTATTATATCAAAACCCTTAAAGTGAGCCATATTTTATTTGTATTACTTTCGTACACCATCAGACAATTTATATTAAAGAAGGTGTTTTTGTATGTTTATTCTTTGCTCTTTGGGGGAAAATGCTTAATTTTGTACGCAAAAGAGACCACAATGATGAGAATTAAAGACAAGAGAGAACAACACACCTTATTAAATAATTAGACAAAGATGAAACTGAAGATTGCCGTTCTCCCGGGCGACGGAATAGGTCCCGAGATTATGAAACAAGGCGTGGCCGTGATGGAGGCCATCGCCCGAAAGTTTGGACACGAGTTCGAGTACGAGGAGGCTTTGTGCGGAGCCCATGCTATTGATGCTGTGGGCGATCCTTATCCACAGGCCACTCATGAGATTTGCATGCGTGCAGATGCCGTGCTGTTCGCTGCCGTGGGCGACCTTCGCTTCGACAACGACCCCACGTCGAAGATTCGGCCTGAGCAGGGGCTGCTGGCCATGCGCAAGCAGTTGGGACTCTTTGCCAACGTGCGCCCTGTGGCCACGTTCGACTGTCTGCTGCACAAGTCGCCGCTGAAGGAAGAACTGCTGCGCGGTGCTGACTTCGTGGTGATACGCGAGCTGACGGGCGGCATGTACTTCGGCCAGAAGTACCAGGACAACGACAAGGCCTACGATACCGACATCTACACCCGCCCCGAGATAGAGCGCATCCTGAAGGTGGCCTTCGAGATGGCTCAGCAGCGGCGCAGGCACCTGACGGTGGTGGACAAGGCCAACGTGCTGGCCTCGAGTAGGCTGTGGCGACAGATTTCCAAGGAGATGGAACCGCAATACCCCGACGTTGAGACCGACTATATGTTCATTGATAATGCGTCGATGCGCGTGCTCACCGAGCCTCGCTTCTTCGACGTCATCGTGACGGAGAACACCTTCGGCGACATCCTCACCGACGAGACCTCGTGCATCACCGGCTCCATGGGACTGCAACCCTCGTCGAGCCTTGGCCTGCACACGCCGCTCTTCGAACCAGTACACGGCTCCTGGCCGCAGGCTGCCGGACAGAACAGGGCCAATCCGCTGGCACAGATACTCTCGGTGGCCATGCTCTTAGAGCACTTCGGACTCGAAGAGGAAGGTGCCTTGGTGCGTCAGGCTGTTGATGCGTCGCTTGCCGCGAATGTACGCACGCCGGAGATTCAGGTGGAAGGTGCCCCGCAGTATGGCACGCGCGAGGTGGGACAGTGGATTGTGGAGTACATCGAGAATGCGTAAGATGAAAAAGCTGATAGGTGTCCTATTGCTGGCGATAGCCCCGCTCCTGCTACAGGCACAGACCTCGTGGCGCGACTCCTTAGCGGTGCTCAACCGCCAGATAAAGTTGTCGCCGCGCTCCACTGACCTACGACTGAAGAAGGCAGCGGTGAACATCGAACTGGGGCAGTGGGAGTATGCCATCGAGGAATACGGACGGGTACTCGACATAGACCCGAAGAGTCCTGCCGCCCTCTACTTTCGTGCCTACGCTCATACCCATCTGAGACACCTCGACCTGGCCCGCCGCGACTATGAGACGCTACTTTCCTTCCTGCCACGACACTTCGAGGCCCGCTTGGGACTGGCTATGGTGAAGAGGCAATTGGGACGACAACAGGACACGATGGACGAACTGAACCTGCTGGTGCAGCAGCATCCCGACTCGGCACTGGCCTACGCCGCAAGGGCAGGCTATGAGGTGGAACGCGAACTCTACGGCCCGGCTCTCTATGACTGGGACGAGGCCCTACGGCGACAGCCCATGAATGCCGACTTCGTGGTGAGCAAGACCGACGTGCTGTTGAGGATGAAACGCAACGACGAAGCTTGGGCCACGCTGCAGGAAGCCATGAGCAAGGGAGTACCGAGGGCAGCCCTCAAAGAATGGATAGACAAGTGCAAGTAATAAGGTTTCCTTTTGAAAAATTTGCATGTTTCAGATTAATTGATTACTTTTGCCCCTCAAAAGCAGTATCTACATGGAATTTGAAGAAAAAATTGAAATTATCGACGGCGTAGCCCTCAACCGGGAAGAGACCAACCTGGGCACTTTCTACAAGAAGCTCATCGCCAAGAAATACCGCAACGTGATAGGTCTGAAACAGGAGCTGACCGACAACGTCGTCTTCTGCGAGTCGCTGAAGGCCAATGCCGCAATGGCTGAACAGTTCAGGAATCCCAATCAGTTGTACTTCAAGGTGAACGAGGACGACGGGGGTGTATATGAGATTGAACTGGAACAGGGCAACTATCAGACCTTCCACCAGTTACTGACCATCAACCCGGCGGTGGTAGCCGCCAAGGACTATATAGACAATGTGGTGAAGCTGGTAGCCAGTATGCTGAAGCAGCTGCACGAGCGGAATGTCTATCAGTGTTGCCTGGCCCCCCAGTGGCTGTTTGCCCGCAAGAGCGACAACATGCCCATGCTGCTGCTGCAAGGCTCGTTCTTCACGAGCATGAGCAACCAGCGCGAGCTGTATGAGGGCTTCGAGGAGTACATGGCTCCCGAGGTGTTTCTCGGGGATGCCCCCGACGAGCGTAGCGATGTCTACGCACTGGGCAAGTTGATCCAGCGCCTGTATGCCGACGGCAGTCTGCCCTTTGAGTATAAGACTGTGGTGGCCACGGCCATTGATGCCGACCCCGAGAAGCGATACCCCAACATCAACCTGATGCTCGAGGACATCAACAAGAAGCGTAGCATGTTCCGTTCGACTGTCGCGTTTGCAGCAGCCATCGGCATTGGCCTGCTCTGCTTGTTTGTCTATATGGACATGATGCCCGAGCCTGTCGACGTGGAGTTTGTGAAGCCCGTCGAAGAGGAAGTCAGCAGCGACCCATACGACAACCCCGTGACTGCGGCCGAGTTGGGACTGGATCCTAACGACTCCATCTTCGTAGCGGCCACCAAGCAGGCCCAGTACTCAGACAACCAGGCCGAGATTGAGCGCGTCTTCCGCCATCAGTTCACCCGCGAGGCTGAGAGCACCCTGAGCAAGATTTACAGCAAGGAGAACATGAACGCCAGTGAGCAGACCTTCATCAACAGCAACAGGACGATGATGGAAGACCTGCTGCACAAGCGCGACGAACTGGCTTCGAAGGCCGGCATGGATGCTGAGCAGGCCTATAAGATTGCCAATGAAATCATCAGCAACATCCAGATGAGGGAAAAGGAGAAACTGAAGTCGTATGGCTTTCAGGACAAGCCCTCCGAGTAATAAAATTTTCAATTTACGAATTATTTTCTATCACGAACAAATAAAAAATGAGAAGCAGAACAGCAAACTGGTTTGAATGCAAGATCCGTTACGACAAGACGATGGAGGACGGAATGCAGAAGAAAGTTACAGAGAGTTACACCGTAGACGCCCTTTCGTTTACCGAGGCCGAACAGCGCATTATGGAGGAGATGTCGTCGTACATCAGCGGCGAGTTCGAGGTGAACGACATCAAGAAGGCATCGTACAAGGAAATCTTCTTCGACGACTCAGACATGGCCGACCGCTGGTACAAGGCCAAGCTACAGTTTATCACCATCGACGAGAAGACGGAGAAGGAGAAGCGTTCGAACGTGAACTACCTGGTTCAGGCTGGCACGCTGAATGGTGCGGTGAAGAACATTGACGAGGTGATGGGCGGCACGATGATCGACTATGTCATTGTCTCGGTGGCCGAGACCAGTCTGATGGATGTCTTCGAGTATAAGCAGAAGGAGCAGGACGACAAACCTGAGTTTGAGCAGTAAACTATGTACGACGTCAAGAAAAATCTCCACGAGGTGCTTGCCACGCTGAGCGATGGCGTGCGCCTCGTGGCTATTAGTAAGTATCATCCCGCCGAGTATATCATGGCGGCCTACGAAGAGGGGCAGCGCGTGTTCGGCGAGAGCCACGAGCAGGAGATACGCGAGAAGCATGAGGCACTGCCCAAGGACATTGAGTGGCACTTCATCGGTCATCTACAGACCAACAAGGTGAAGTACATCGTGCCCTATATCTCGATGATTGAGGCCGTTGACTCGCTGAAGCTGTTGCGCGAGATAGAGAAGCAGGCAGCCAAGCACGATAGGGTGGTGCGGGTGCTCTTAGAGCTGCACATTGCCGAGGAGGCCACGAAGTACGGCCTCACGCTCGAAGCCTGCCGACAGTTACTGGCCGATGGTGAGTGGCGCGATATGCCGCACGTCAAGATATGCGGGCTGATGATGATGGCCTCCAATACTGACGACGAGGTACGTATCATCAATGAGTTCCAGACAGCGGAACATTTCTATGACGAAGTGAAGTCCAACTATTTTGCCAGTGACCCCGACTTCTGCGAACGTTCCTGGGGCATGAGCGACGACTATCTCCTGGCTCAGCAGCATGGATCGACGATGGTGCGCATCGGCACCCGTATCTTCGGTCCGCGTGTTTACTGAACAAACGATAAGACAAAAGTGGCTACACCTATTTATATTATAGAAGAAAAGAAGTTGCGACGCAACTTGCAACTGATTGCCGACGTGGCTCGCCGCGCTGACGTGGAGATTATTCTGGCCTTCAAGGCGTTTGCCCTGTGGAAGACCTTCCCCATATTCAGAGAGTATATCAACTGCACGACGGCGAGTTCGCTGGGCGAGGCTCGGCTGGCCTATGAGGAGTTTGGGGCCAAGGCACATACATATTCACCTGCCTATACCGACGATGAGTTCGACGAGATAGTAAACTGTTCGAGTCATCTGACGTTTAACTCGCTGACGCAGTATGAGCGTTTTCATCGTAGGGCAGGGAAGTGCAGTCTCGGCCTGCGTGTGAATCCCGAGTACAGCGAGGTGGAGACGATGCTCTATAACCCCTGTGCGCCCGGCACCCGATTTGGTGTCAACAGGGAACAGCTGCCCGAACAGTTGCCCTCCGACATAGAAGGCTTCCACTGCCATTGCCACTGCGAGAGTGGAGCCGACGTACTGGAGCGCACGCTGGTACATATCGAAGAGAAGTTTGCCAAGTGGTTCCCGCAGCTGAAGTGGCTGAACTTAGGAGGCGGTCACCTGATGACGCGCAAGGACTACGACATTCCCCACCTCATTCATCTATTAAAGGGATTGCATGAGCGCTATCCGTGGCTCAAGATAATCCTGGAGCCGGGAAGTGCCTTCGCCTGGCAGACGGGCCCATTAGTGAGCCATGTGGTGGATATTGTTGAAGACCACGGCATCAAGACCGCCATTCTCGACGTGAGTTTCACCTGCCACATGCCCGACTGCTTAGAGATGCCCTACTTTCCGGAGGTGCGTGGGGCTTTACACATAGACCCTTCTGAGCAAAGCCAACGTACAATGGAGCACACCTACCGCCTTGGCGGCAACAGCTGCCTGAGTGGCGACTTTATGTCGGCTTGGCAGTTTAATCATGCGTTGCAGGTGGGCGAAGAAGTCATTTTCGAGGACATGATACACTACACGACGGTGAAGACCTGCATGTTCAATGGCATCACCCATCCCTCCATTGGCATGCTTCATGAGGACGGATCACTTGAGATTTTGCGCCGTTTTGGCTATGAAGACTACAAAAATCGCATGGATTAGCATTTTTTTTAGAAAAAAGTTGCGAAAAGTTTTGGTGGTTCAAAAAAAAGTAGTACCTTTGCACCCGCAATCGAGAGAGATGCACATCAGAATTGAAATGATGATGTTGAATGCGGAAATAGCTCAGTTGGTAGAGCACAACCTTGCCAAGGTTGGGGTCGCGGGTCCGAGTCCCGTTTTCCGCTCCACATTTTGAAAACAAGAGAGCGTTAGGAAGTGGTTCCTTTCGAAAAATGCCCAGGTGGCGGAATTGGTAGACGCGCACGTTTCAGGTGCGTGTGCCGCGAGGCGTGCAGGTTCGAGTCCTGTTCTGGGCACTCTTTTTTCAATGTGTAAATAGTGTTGGAGAGGTGGCGGAATTGGTAGACGCGCTACTTTGAGGGGGTAGTGTTAATTGCGACGTGGGAGTTCGAGTCTCCTCCTCTTCACTTTTTTATTGATTTCTATGCGGAAATAGCTCAGTTGGTAGAGCACAACCTTGCCAAGGTTGGGGTCGCGGGTCCGAGTCCCGTTTTCCGCTCTCCATTATAAACTTAATTAACAACAGAAAAACATGAGTTCCGGCTTTGGTTCTTATGCCTAAGTCAGATTTTTTAATTCATATAAACAGGAAAACAAACCTATTCAGATGAATTTATATATAAGATATTTTGACAGCGAAACACTTGTTTCAACAGCAGATGAAGCTATTGAGTTTCTGAAGAGTATTGATGAGATTGGCATGAACTCTGTCCTTGAGGCAGATATTCGTGACTATGTGGCCAGTGATGTGTTCTTTCCGAAACGCTATAAGGTTCGTCCCCGTGTTTACTTTATCATCATTAAGACCGAGGCGGCCACGATGGTCGACTTCAAGGAGAAGCGGGCTTTGCGTCCCGGAGGTATGATCACCGAGAAAGGTCATGGTGCTGCTCCTGCAATGATGAAGCTCAACGAGATTCGTGAGGGGTGGTATGAGGGAACAATGGATTTCAAGCGCGTGGTGCTGATGCCAGGAACGGGTAAGTTCCAGTATCGTGACACGCGCTTTTCTGCGCAGGTTAAGGCCAATTCGGGCATGGAGTGCTACAACAGGATTGTGAGCCACCTGCGTCAGCGTGTCGATGAGCGCAGCCAGTTCCCCTCGGTGAAGGGCAAGAACTTCAAGTTCCGCTATCTTGGAATGGCTAAACCCGTTTAATACAGGTCTATGAACAAGGTAATGTTGATTGGCAATGTGGGCACGGAACCCGAGGTGCGCTATGTGGACCAGGGGGTTGCCGTGGCCCGTTTCCGTTTTGCAACGACCGAGAAAGGGTATACGCTACAGAACGGAACTCAAGTTCCCGACCGCACCGATTGGCATAATATCATACTATGGCGTCGGCTGGCCGAGATTGTAGAGCGGTATGTCCATAAGGGCGATAAACTCTATATCGAGGGGCGAATACGCTACACCATGTACGACAACAAGCAGGGGCAGCGGCAATATGCCACCGAGATATGGGCCGACAACATGGAAATGCTCACCTCAAAACCATCACCAACACAACAACCAGCCGCTTCATCCAGTGCTGCTGCGGCGACGGCCAAGCAGCCGGAAGAGAAGAATGATGAAGCACTGCCGTTCTGACGGACAAATAAAAAATGGACTATTTCCAACAATTATTCTCTGAAGTGCAGTTCTATGCACCCACTGCCGGGGTTATTTTTGCCGGTATTCTTGCTTGCATATTGCTGATTGCTTCGGGCTTTGCCTCTGGGTCTGAAATTGCATTCTTTTCACTTTCGCCCAACGACTTGAATGAACTTGATGCCGAGCGCAACGCTGCCGACGAGAAAATCGAAGCATTGCGCAAGGACAGCGAGCGCACGCTGGCCACGATTCTCATTACCAACAACCTGGTGAACGTGACCATCATCATGCTCTGTAACTATTGCTTCGCCCAGACCGTGGACTTCGGTAAGGCCTATTGGCTGGAGTTTGTGGTCATCACAGTATTGCTCACGTTCTTGCTCCTGCTGTTTGGCGAAATCATGCCGAAGGTGTACTGCGGTCAGCATGCCCTGTCGGTGTGTCGCACCTTTGCTGGAACCATCACTTTCCTCAGCCGTCTGTTTCATCCGTTGGCCACGGTACTCATCCGTTCTGGTGTGCTGGCCGAGAAGTTGGTGCAGAAAGAGAGCCACGTACTTAGCGTGGACGACCTGGAGCAGGCCCTTGAACTGACCGACAAGGCCGAGCTGAAGGAAGAGCAGAACATGCTGGAAGGCATCGTGCGCTTTGGCGACGAGACCGCCAAGGAGGTGATGACCAGCCGCCAGGATGTGGTCGACCTGGACTTCAGCTCTACTTTCCCCGAGGTGCTCAAGTGCATTGTGGAGAACAACTACTCGCGCATCCCCGTCAGTCAGGGGTCTATCGACGAGGTGCGCGGCATCCTTTACATCAAAGACCTGCTGCCCCATCTTGGCAAGCCCGATACGTTCAGGTGGCAGTCGCTCATACGTCCTCCCTATTTTGTGCCGGAGACCAAGAAGATTGACGACCTGCTGCGCGACTTCCAGGAGAACAAGGTACACATAGCCATCGTTGTCGATGAGTTTGGCGGCACCAGTGGCATCGTCACTTTAGAGGACATCCTGGAGGAAATCGTGGGCGAGATCAACGATGAGTATGACGAGGAAGAACGCAACTACGTGCGCATCAACGCCAATACCTATCTCTTTGAGGGCAAGACGCTGCTCAGCGACTTCTACCGCATCCTGAAACTTGACGACGATGTGTTTGAAGAAGTGGAGGGCGAAGCCGACTCACTGGCCGGACTGCTGCTGGAACTGAAGGGCGACTTCCCGCGTCTGCACGAGCGCATAGACTACCAGCACTTCAAGTTCGAGATTATGGAACTCGACGGACACCGCATCTCGAAGATTAAAGTCGTTGTAGGCAAACCCGAAGAACCCGCATCGTGACGGGGCTAATTAGTAGCCGAAGCGATTCCAACCCACTGCCTGGCTCCATTCGAAGCTGGGCAGTGCTGCGTTATAAATGAACCAGTAAGAACTGTCGTAGATGCTTCGGGGCACGAACATGCTTAGCCCGCCATAATTATCTTTATTAAAGACAAATCCTTTGTTTACCTGACTAAGTTGTATTTCATCGTAGATGGTCATCCATCTATCCGATAGGCGGCGGTAGGGAACGGCGAGGTCGAAGGCACGCTTCCACGTCTCAAATTCTTCGGCAGTGGAGTTGGCCTCTAAGAGGCAGGCCATGTCGTAGCACACGGGCAGGTCCATGTGGAAATAGTAAGGCACCTGTTCGAAGGTGTACTCGCCGGGTTCCTTCAGCAGGTTGCGTGTGGACTGGGCCAGTTCGCCGATGTGTTTCATGTCGACGACCGAAAGGGGCACGCTGTAGCCCGTAAGATACGAGTCGTAGGTGCTGTTGGCATACTCTGGGGTGCGGTACAGCTCCATATAGTAGTCGTAGTACTTGTCGATGATTGATTGGTAGAACGTTGTATTCCGCGAGAACAGCTCGTCCATGATCTTGTCGTAAGGGGCACCGTCGCCGGGAATCTCGGCGGGCGACCCTATCAGGTAGTCGGTGACGTTGCGCAGTTCGTAGGCCGTCTCTACCGACATCATGCAGCAGCAGTCGGCAAAGATGTAGCTGAACTTGGGCAGTTTAGCCAGTTCACGGTGCATCTGCGTGATGTTCAGCCATTTCTCCGGCCCGTAAATCGTGTTGTCGCCGCAGTCCTGACCGTAGGCGCGTCGTTGTTGTCTGGCCTTGGCGGTAGCAGAAGCAACGGTGTCCTTATCTACCAGCCAACTTGTGGCGTGTCCCCACAGCACCAGCGCATACTCCTGCGAGGGATATTTCTCCTCGATGGTCTTGATGACGTTATAGAAGTGTTCCGGGTCGGAGGAATAGAAGTCATTCGCATAGTGCATGATGGTGTCGCAGGCAGCGTTCTTGATTTCTGCGATGAACGGAGTCTCGCTTCTTGACAGTCTGTCTACATAGACAACTAAGCGGTCGGAAGCCGGTATTTGCTTCGATGCTCTCCGCATTTCCAGCAGGTCTTGGTCGAGTACGCCCAACTGGTCGAGATTGTTCTCTCCCGACATGTAAACGATGACTGTCCGTCCAAAGATTTCTTTTTTTTCCGAAGACTCTGAGTCTTTCTTGCAGGCTGCAAAGAGCACCAGAATGGCCATTAAGCTGATGATTTTCTTCATTGTTGCAAATATTTTCGGCAAAGATACGCTTTTTTCTTCTATTTCAGTAACTTTGCAAGTAGAAACTTAGGTCTTTAAGCTAAAATAATGACGTTTTTTTTATAAAAGGGTTGGTTATTTCGTATATAATTACTAACTTTGCAGGCCAAATGAGGTTTATACCGTTTTGCCCGAAAAAGTTAAGAAATAATGATCAAATTCAAGATAATTGCACTTTTTTTATTGATATCAAGCGTAAAAATATGTGCCCAGTACGGCTCATATCCTCAATGCGAGGACACCTGTAGTCATGTGCATGGCATTGACCTGAGCCACTATCAGGGCGACGTGTTCTGGGAGACCGTGGGCGGCAATACGAAGACGGCCTACGTCTATCTGAAGGCTACTGAGGGTGGCGACCGCATTGACAGCCGCTATGAGCGTAACATCGACCTGGCCCACCGCTACGGACTGAAGGTGGGATCCTATCACTTCTTCCGTCCGAAGACGGCACTCGAACTCCAGTTGGCCAATTTCAAGGCCCAGTGTCTGCCCGGCGAGCAGGACTTGATACCCATGCTCGACGTGGAGACGACAGCCGGACTGAGCGACGAAGCCTTCTGCGACTCGCTCAACAGGTTCCTCCAGCTCATGGAATCGGCCTATCATCAGAAGCCGCTCGTCTATACTGGGCGTAACTTCTATAACAGATACCTCCAGGGAATGATTGACGATTACTGCGTCATGATAGCCCTCTACACCGACGAGGAACCTGTCCTGGACGACGGCCGCGACGTTACTATGTGGCAATACACGGGAAAGGGCAGCATCGTGGGTGTCAACGGATATGTGGACAAAAGCCGCTTCATGGGGCGGCACGGACTCCGCGAGATACGCTATCGGCACTGAGACCTGTCAGCAATGGTCGTCAGTCATCATAATTAGTAATAACCATTATTTAAAATATGGCTCTTATCAATTGTCCTGAATGTGGTCACGACGTGAGTGACCGCGCAAAGATCTGCCCACACTGCGGTGTTGAAATCGCCGGGCAGGTTATTACCTGTCCCCGTTGCGGGCAAGTCAACTTCAAGGATGCTACCCATTGTAGTTTCTGTCATACTCAGTTTGTCGAGGAGAATAAGATTTTCTTCGATGACAAGAACGACTCTGACACGCTGAAGGATATCATCGGACTGAAGAGTTTCAAGCAGTTCGTGCTGAAGGAAATGCGCATGCCTACCACCACGATAGTCACGGGGGTGGTCTTCATGATAGTGATCTTCGTAGGACTCTATTTCAAGCAGGTTGTGCGTGAACAAAACGAGTTCGTCGACTATCAGGAGGCCCTGTCATCGAAGCAGTCGTCGGTGATGCAGAACTATCTCGACATGTACGAGCATGCCCCGAAAGCACACCGCGAGAACGTGAAGCGCCATCTTGAAATGCTTGATGGCGGGGAAGAGTAGGGCAGGGACTCTGGTTCCCGGCTTACTCATGGTGATAGGGTTCGCCCTTGATAATCGTACAGGCTCTATAGAGCTGTTCGGTGAAGATGAGACGTACCATCTGGTGAGAAAAAGTCATTTTCGATAGAGAAATCTTCTCGTTGGCCCGCGAGTAGACGGCCTGCGAGAATCCGTAAGGTCCGCCGATGACGAAAACAAGTCGGCGGGCCGTGTTTCTTTTCTGTTCCAACCATGAAGCCAGCTCCACGCTGCGGAACTCATGTCCATGTTCGTCGAGCAGCACTACGGTGTCGGAGGGCTGTATCAGTTTCAGTATTTGTTCTCCTTCGGCCTGCTTCTGTTGTTCCTCGGTCAGGCTCTTGGTGTTCTTCAGTTCGGGGATCGTGGTGATGGAGAAAGGCATGTAGTGCCCTATGCGTTCGCTATAGTCGGCAATCCCCGCAATGAAATGCTTGTTCACCGTGCGTCCCACTACTATCAGTTCGGTCTTCATAATCAGTTGATGTGTTACTTATTTATTGGATGGTCTCTTCGCGCAGGAAGTCTTCCCACTGGCTCTGAAAACCGTTGAAGACATTGATGTCGACCTTGCTCTTGATGCCCTGTACATTGCCGTCGGAACTGAGCTGCCAGAACGTCAGGTGTACGTCGGGCTTGTACTCGCCGTAGCGGGCAATCCACACCTGGTAGCCGTGCTTCAGGTCGGGAGCCATGTCTAAGTATTTCTTGGCGAAGTTCTGGTTGACGTAGAGGATAGGGCGCACGCCCACCCATCTCTCTACTAAGTTCAGCCATAAGCGTAGCTCGCTGAATAGTGCTTCGGGGCCGCCAGCAGCCTTGACCTGTGCGTCGGTTGGTTCTATGTCGAGCATCGGAGGCAGGTCGCCGCGCTTGAAGGCGGTGTTGTTCAGGAAGTTGCTCACCTGTTCGCGTGCATTCAGCTTGGGCGAGAAGAAGTGGTAGGCACCCACGGGGATGCCATAGCGACGTGCCTGGAGGTAGTCGGTGGCGAAGTATCGGTTCCTGATGGCCGTGCCTTGCGTACTCTTGATATAGGCGAACGATACAGGATAGTTCACGTTTCCGCTCACCCGCTGCTCGCTGATGCGACGGCCCAGCCCCGTAATGCGCACTCTTTTCCAGTCAATGGCGAAACGCCGACGACCCTGCTCGTGCTGATAGCGCGACACGTCGATGCCGTAGATGCGGTCTGGCGTGTGGTGCATGCGCTCGCCAAGGAAACGGTTCTTGCGCCAATGGCCTGCATGTAGATAGGTGGGCGACACGCAGAAGCCGAATCCCTGGCGCATATCCATCTGCCACTGCCCTTCATAGTAGCTGCCGTCAACGGCAAGATAGCCACCATGCCCCTGTGCCTCTCCGTTGCGGGTGAATCTTCCAGCATAGACACCGGCTGTGTCGAGACGAATGCCGCTTACGAGGGTATCATCTTCCATCCGACCGATGATGGGCCTTCGCAGGGCGTCATGGGTCAATGCCGTTCCCGAGCGTCGGATGTTGCGCCATCGGCCTATGCCGAACAACCGCAAGGGAGCGATGGGCATATAGGCCGATAGGGCAGAGTCGCCCTCGTCGGCATAGCGAGCCACCATGTCATAGCCTTCGTCCAGTACGTTGTGCCGCTCCAAGTAGTAGGCCAGTTCGGCGGCTATGCCTTCCGCACGACGCTGCAAGGCATCGGCATCTATGGCGGTAGTTTCTACCTCAGTTGAGTCTTCGGGCAGCGTCGAGAGGTCTTCGTTTCCACCCGATGTGCATCCTGAAAGTACACCTATTGTTATATATAGAAAGTATTTCTGCTTCATAATGGCTGCAAAAGTACAAAGAAATGTTAATCGTTGTATCATTTATTAGCAATATTTAAAGAAATTCGCGTAAAAATAGTAATTTTGCAACCTGAAGTTTACAATATTAGCTATAATGGAGATAGAAAACAACAACAATTTCCAAGTGGTACACGAAACGTACAGCGTGAAGGAGGCCATCGACGAGGCCAAACGCTGTCTGCACTGTAAGATTCCCCAGTGCCGTAAGGGCTGTCCTATTGAGAACGACATCCCCAACTTCACGGCGGCATTGGCAATGGGTAACATGGGTCAGGCCATGAGCATCATCAACGAACGCTCTAACCTGCCCGCTATTTGCGGTCGTGTCTGCCCTCATGAGAAGCAATGCCAAGGGCATTGCGTGCTGGGCAAAAAGGGCACGCCGATACAGATTGGCAAGCTCGAAGAGTTTATTGCCGACTTTGACACCGACATGGAACTTATCCGCGAACGGCTTCCGCAGAAGACGAGAGGTCGTGTGGCCATCATCGGTTCTGGTCCTGCCGGCCTCACCGTAGCAGGCGACCTGGCACGTAAGGGCTTCTCGGCCACCATCTTCGAGGCTCAGGGCGAGGCTGGCGGCGTGCTGATGTACGGCATTCCTGAATACAGGCTCCCCAAGGCCGTCGTTCGTAAAGAGATTGAGAAGATTGCCGCACTGGGTGTTGACTTCCGACTGAACACCACCGTGGGACGTAATGGTGTCACCGTCGATTCGCTGTTTGCCGAAGGCTATGATGCCATCTTCATCGGCACAGGAACGAGTGTGCCGCAGAACATGAACTCGACACCCGGTGCCCAGTTGCGCGGTGTCAACCAGTCTACTTATCTGCTCCATCAGGTCAATGTCTACAATGAAGGAGCCATACCCCGTTCGATGGTTCCCGTCGATGAGGGCGACCGTGTTGCCGTCATCGGTGGTGGTAATGTGGCTATGGATGCTGCCCGCACGGCCATCCGCTTAGGAGCGAAGGTCACCGTACTCTATCGTCGCACGCAGGAAGAGATGCCCGCCATTCAGAGTGAGTATGAGGAGGCCGTGGCCGAGGGTGTGGAGTTCTGGTGGAACACGGCATGCACGGAGTTCATCGGCGAAGACGGACGGTTGCAGTCGCTCCGTCTGCAGACACCCGACGGCGAGCGCATTGAGCCGTTCAACCGCGTGTTCCTGGCCATCGGCTCGCGTCCGGCCAACCGCATCGTATCGACTACAGAAGGTATTGAGGTCGATGACAAGGGCTATGTCAAGGTGGTAGAGCGTCCCTTCGGCATGACTACCCGCCGTGGTGTCTTTGCAGGTGGCGACGTGGTACATCGTCCGCAAACTGTGGTGCTGGCCATGAAGGCCGCTAAGGAAGTGGCTCAGGGTATCGCCCAGTATGTCGATGCCGTGAAATTACTGCAGGTTTGCCCCTGATTTTCGCCTTTTCAGCATCAAAAACAAAGAAATTTCGCACTTTTTGAAAAAAAAGTTGGAAAAAGTTTGGTGGATTCAAATAAAGTACGTACCTTTGCACACGCAAATCAGAAATGAGAGCAAGTGAGGCTCCGTAGCTCAACTGAATAGAGCATCTGACTACGGATCAGAAGGTTGTGGGTTTGAATCCCGCCGGAGTCACAGAAGTTTCGGAAAGAATGAGAAATCATTCTTTCCGAATTTCTTTTTTATTATATACTAGGATTTTTTCAAAAAAGGGTGACAGGGTGACAGAATGCCGATAAACAGGGCGTTTGCACCCTTTTTTTAGGGTGACAAGGGTGACAGAAGGGTGACAGGATTCACGCTTTCCGTGCTATTGCATAGCAGCGGCGTGGGCTAATCCGTCAGCACCTGTTTACTTATTGCTTTCATAACTATATTGTTTTTGGTTGCTAAGTATCATATTTACATGTGCTAAGTATCATACTTACGAGGTCTAAACACCATATTTGTTTGTCCATTCATTAGAGGAGCCTCCCTCTCATATCTAAGTCCCCCTATAGGGGGACAGATATAAGAGAGGGGTGAGGCTTCAGAAGGGGGGCTGGGCGGTAGAAGATCAGCTCCGTGCCTATCCATCCGCGCAGAATAAAGATAGAGGGGCAGCCTGTTTTCAAGTTCGATTTACTTACCATTCCAACAATCTCCAACCCTTCATTGATGATATAACCGCATATATAGCAAATAATCCTGAAACAATGTACCAGATATTACACAGCACATCTAAAAGTGGTTAAGATTTTTGTTTTTTCTTATCAAAAAACATCCGAAAGTCAATAATAATGAGTAAATTTGCGCAATAAATAATAGTCAAGGCTAAATATGAAGACAGAGAAACAAATATCAATGGCGGCTGCTGAATTTGCAGAGCGTTGGAAAGGCAGAGGATATGAACGGGGCGAATCGCAACCGTTTTGGATTGACTTGCTTTCAAATGTCTTTGGAATAGAAACGCCCTCGGATGGTTTTATCACTTTTGAAGACCATCGCATGGTAGATGCCTCAAACTTTATAGATGGACGCATCCGTTCTACTAAAGTTCTGATAGAGCAGAAGTCTTTAGGCAAGGACTTGCGGGCGGGCATTCGTCAGAGCGACGGTTCATTGCTGAACCCTTTCCAGCAAGCCCGTCGTTATGTGGTCAGCCTGCCAGTTTCAGAGCATCCGCGTTGGATTGTGACCTGTAACTTCTCTGAGTTCTTGGTCTATGACATGGAACAGCCAAACGGTGAGCCTGAGCAGATTCTTTTGGAGAACTTGGGGAAAGAGTATTACCGTCTGATGTTCCTCGTCGATGCGAAGAGCGAGCATCTGAGTAAGGAAATGCGGGTGTCGATGCAGGCCGGCGAGATTGTAGGCAAGATTTACGACGCTTTGCTGAAGCAATACGATGACAATAGTCCGGAGGCCCTGCGTTGGCTCAATATTCTCTGTGTCCGTATCGTGTTCTGTCTTTATGCCGAGGATGCCGAGATATTCACGCACGACCAGTTCCATGATTTCCTTGTGCGCTATGAAGCCGAGGACATGCGCCGAGCCTTACGTGACCTCTTTGAAGTGCTAAACACGCCGATGGAGAAGCGCAGCAAGTATCTGAAAGACGACCTGAAAGCATTTCCTTACACCAACGGAGGATTGTTTGAAGAGGAGATAGAAATACCGCAGTTCACTGAGGAACTTCGTACTACGTTGCTGCTAAACGCTAGCCTTGACTTCGACTGGAGCGAGATTTCGCCCACCATCTTCGGAGCCGTGTTCGAGAGCACACTGAATCCTGAAACACGTCGCAGTGGTGGCATGCATTATACCAGCATTGAGAATATCCACAAGGTGATAGACCCTCTTTTCCTGAACGACCTCCGCCATGAGCTTGACGAGATACTGGAAGAGAAGATTGAGAAACAGCGTAAGCGGAAACTGGATGATTATCAGATGAAGCTCTCGTCGCTGACATTTCTCGACCCGGCCTGCGGCTCAGGAAACTTCCTTACCGAGACATTCCTTTCGCTGCGCCGCTTAGAGAACGAGGCTATCCGCGAGCGCTATCACGGCCAGACATTCCTTGGCTTTGAAGAGGTGAACCCAGTTAAAGTCAGCATCCAACAGTTCTACGGCATAGAGATTAACGACTTTGCCGTAACGGTAGCCACGACTGCCCTCTGGATTTCAGAGGCTCAGATGCTACGAGAGACGGAGAAGATTATCCGTCGTGACATCGACTTCCTACCGCTGAAACCATACAATAACATTCGTGAGGGTAATGCGCTGAGAATGGAATGGGACGTGATGGAGTATCCTACAGACGTTACTACTATTTATGCTAAGAACGCACATATCATTCACGAAGACAAAAGTCAATGGAAGGCAAGCGAACCTGTTGTGGAATATGACGATATTAATCTTGTTACTGCTCACTATGACAGCGAACTCAAACCTACAACCACAAGGTTAGAAGTCCGTTTTGACTATATCATTGGCAATCCGCCGTTTGTGGGATATACATTCCAGTCCGAACGACAAAAGGAAGACCTTTCCATCGTATGTCGTGAATGTGGGAAGAATCTCGACTATGTTGCAGGATGGTACTACAAGGCTGCCAAACTGATGCAAAACTCCGAGGTGAAGGCGGCTCTTGTCTCTACCAATAGCATCACACAGGGTGAACAGGTGTCGGCTATCTGGAAAATGCTGATGGAACAATATGGGATGCGCATAGACTTCGCTTACCGTACATTCCAATGGGATAGCGAGGCTACGCTCAAAGCCCACGTCCATTGCGTGATTATTGGATTCAGCAGTTTGTATAGCCCTGAATCGAAGGAAAAGTTTATCTTCGACGGCAAGCATATCATCAAGGCTGATAATATTAATCCGTATCTGATAGATGCACCAACCGTCTTTGTTGACAAGCGCAAAAAACCGCTTTGTGTGGGTGTGCCGCAGATGATGAAAGGAAGCCAGCCTACTGATGGCGGCAACCTCCTTCTGTCATCAGAGGAGCGGGAAGAATTGCTAAAGAAGAGTCCGGTGTTGTCACGCTATGTGCGTCCGTTTGTTGGTGCCGACGAGTTTATCAAGGGTAAAGAACGTTATTGCCTATGGCTTGACGGAGCCAATCCCGATGACTTGATGCATAGTGCAGAATTGGCACGGCGTATTGCTGCCGTCCGTGAATGCCGCAATGCGAGCCCAAAAGCCGCTACGCGCCAATGGGCAAAATTCCCGACACTGTTCACGGAGAACCGACAACCTAAGGATACCTATATTATAGTGCCAAGTGTTTCATCAGAGAAGCGTCGTTATGTGCCTATGGGATTTGTTTCTCCCCATGTAGTGGCCAGCAACCTGGTACTTATTATCCCCAACGCCTCCTTATACCATTTCGGTGTGCTCACTTCCATTATTCACATGGCTTGGATGCGGGTTGTCTGTGGAAGATTGAAAAGTGATTATCGCTATTCAACTGATATTGTCTATAACAACTTCCCTTGGCCAGAGCCTACAGAAGCACAGAAAGCAAAGATAGAACAGACGGCACAGGCCATTCTTGATGTTCGTGCCAAATATCCTGACAGCGCACTGGCTGCCCTTTATAGCGAGAAATTCATGCCTGCTGACCTCCTTAATGCCCATGAGGAAAACGATAAGGCAGTGATGGCTGCATACGGCTGGAAAAACAGTAGAGATAATCAAGAGAGCATGGTTGTTGCAAACCTATTCAAGTTATATCAAGAATTGACAAAAAACAATTGATACTTATGAACAAGCCAAATGTTGATTTCTCTATAATAAATCCTGATATACCAATATTTTGAGGCATAAATATGGAATACGGAATAGTTTATCTTTTAACTAATCCTGTAATGCCAGGGCTTGTGAAGATTGGCATGACCACACAGGAAGAAATCTTCACCTAATCTATTATATAAGGTGTTTTTGTATGTTTATTCTTTGTCCTTTTCAAATATCTTCTGGAGTTCTGCTATGTCACATTTATATTGCTTATCGTTCAAGTAGTTTAATACAGAACGGAGTATAACTATTTCTTTAGAACCATCAAGTGGTTTGAAGAGAGACTTGAATCGGTGGTCGTCTTTTGCACTGACATCCTTTGTCACTTTTGTAAACTCATTATATGGAACATAATAAACTATCAACGGAAGAAATGGTAATGTTGGCTAGAGATATGACGGCGAACCCTGAGAAGTATGGAATCACAAGGGATAAGATTCACCGATGGGCGACAGAATGCCGACAAACAGGTCATTTGCACCCTTTTGGAGGGTGACAAAGATGACAGACTAACAGAGAAAGTAAGCCGGACGTCGCTCAATTCTCGAGAGAATTGATCAGTAAGTATGCTGTTTGGCAAGGGTAAAGATGTTCTTTACGCCTCAATTCTCTCGAGAATTCAAGTGTAAACAGGCATGATTCCTGTCACCCTTCTGTCACCCTTGTCACCCTCTAAATAGGGTGCAAACGCCCTGTACATCGGCATTCTGTCACCCTGTCACCCTTAAACAAGAAAATCTTAGTATATAATTGTATGAGAACCTGTTTTGATATTGGCACGGTCAATCAGAAGGGGCGACAGAATACTGCCGCAAAATAGTCTGTCGCCCTTTCAGGGCTTTTCAACTCTGTACTTTTTACCGGGGGGTTACACCCCCGTCTGTAATCTATCAGGCCTTCGGCCTTAGCTGCGCGAACTTCCAAAACTAAAGTAAGTAATCATCTAATCGTAAAACCGTCCATCCGTCTATCCGTCTAACCGTCAAATCATCTAACCGTCTATCCGTCTAGCCGTCAAATCATCTAACCGTCCATCCGTCTATCCGTCAAAACGACTAACCGTCTAATAACAACCCTTGCCTTGCGCGGTGGAGAGGGAGTCGAGGTGGAAGTCGTAACGGAGGTTCTGCTCGTCGATGAGAACGAAATGCTTCTTGCCGCCCGTCGTGGTGTCCTTGGGTTCCTCCCAGGTGATATTGACGAAACGGGTAGTGTCGGAGACTTCCGGGGTGCGCAGGAGACTGTTCTCAAAGAAATAGTTGTAGGTGACGGTGGTGTCGCGTTTATCGCCCATCACCACGTCGTCGGCATAGCCCGTCACGATGGAGTTGGAACAGGTGAACTGGAGTAGGGGATAGTCGTATTCCTGAAAGTAATTGGTGAAGCGAAGGGCGGCACCACGTCCCCCGACGAAAGGATAGAACTGCGCCAGCGTGCAGCGGTCGAGGATGGCCACACCGCCATAGACGGCCATGCAGTCGCCCTGGGCGTTGGTGAGCTGGCAGCGCAGCAGGCCGACGTAAGCATTATAAGCTTTGAGACCGTCGCCCTTGCAGTTGTGAACGATGCAGCGTTCCATGTAGAGGCGCTGGTCTTCGGGCGACACCAAGGCCGAGTCGATGACGATGCCGTCCTCGGGGTTACGTATCTCCGTATCGGTCATGATGTTGCCAAAGGAAGAGGAATAGAAATGCAGGCCGCGCCATTGGCCGCTCACCCGGTCGTAGGGCAGATAGTCGAACATGTGGTCGAGGCGGTCGCCGCGCAATAGTGTCCTTTCCATCTGTACCGTCCCGTAGACGTCGATACCCGCTTTGTCGTGGAAGAAGAGGGTGGAGTTGCGCACGATGAGCGTAGCCGCGCTGTCCACGCGAATGCCCCCGTAGACCACGATGGGCTTGCGCGATTCGATGAGCGAGTCGCGGCTGACGATAACGTCGCGCATCTGGATAGCATCCCAAGCGTAGGCATGCAGGCAAACGCGCTGCTCCACGCCGCTCTCAAGGGCAAACACCAGGTCGTCCTCCAACAATTGTGCCTCTTCGAGACCGTTCTCCGGGGCGGTCAGTTCCACGAAGATGCGGATGCTGTCGCCCTTCCTCACTTCGAGGTCGGTCACTACCGAGCCGAGGCTGTTGTCGAGATAGCTGCCATCCACGTTGACACGGAATCCCGTCTGGTTGCCGGAGCGCAGTCGAACGCTCTTCAGGCGTATGCCGTCGGAGGCGTTGTTGAATGCCCAGAACGTGTAGGTGGACGAGCCGACGGTAGAGAAGACGGTGTCCATCTTCACCGAGTCGACGGAAAAAGTGAGACGTGCCGACGGCGAGGTGGTAAAGGAGTCGTTGTCGGAACAGGCGGCAAGAGCTGCCAGTATGGCGAAAAATAAAAAAATCCGTTTCATCATCATACTGATAAAACGGATTTTTTACGCTTTTATTGCTTTTTAGTAATTATGAAAAAAAGAGCATGGTATGATTTGTGCGCTTTGCGCCTTTAAGAAAAACATAAAAAAACAGGAAAAACAAGAAAAAACAATGATGGTTTTATTTGGTTTTATTTGTTTTATTATGTTTTTTATCAGACCGCTTGCGGAATTCTATACCCGCTTATTTTTTTCGTTACTTACTTGCCGAAATAGCGCTTGAGCAGACCAGCGAAGCCGGCACCATGACGAGCCTCATCCTTGGCCATCTCGTGAACTGTGTCGTGAATGGCATCGAAACCGGCGGCCTTGGCATTCTTGGCGATGCGGAACTTGTCCTCGCAGGCACCTGCTTCGGCAGCGGCACGCTTCTCCAAGTTGGTCTTGGTGTCCCATACGCACTCGCCCAGCAGCTCGGCAAAGCGGCTGGCGTGGTCGGCCTCCTCGAAGGCATAGCGCTTGAAGGCCTCGGCAATCTCGGGATAACCCTCGCGGTCGGCCTGGCGGGCCATAGCCAAGTACATGCCTACCTCGCCGCACTCGCCGTTGAAGTGGTTGCGCAGGTCGTTGATCATTTCCTCGCTGACACCCTCGGGCTTGCCGTCGCCAATCTTGTGGACGGTGGCATAGGTCATATCGGCATCATCCTTCAGTTCTGAGAACTTGGAGGCAGGAGCCTTACAGATGGGGCACTTCTCGGGAGCAGCATCGCCTTCATAGATATATCCACAAACGGCGCAAATAAACTTTTTCTTCATAAGAGTAAATTAAATATTTGTTTAGTTAGGTAAAAATGTTTTCGCAAAGATACGCAGAAAAAATAAATCCCGCAAGTAATTTGCAGGATTTATTTCGTAATTTATACAACGTCTATGCTGTAGCCCTATTTCCAAGTGGCTCCCTCGCGCATGATGAACCTGATGGAGTGCTTCTTGGGCAACACGGGCTTCGTCCACTCGCCGCCCAAGAGCTGGATGGTGGTCTCGGACTTCGGGTTGAGCAGGGCCTGGCTGACGGCCTTCTGCAAGTCGAGATAGTCGCCCCGTCCCTGCAGGTCGACGGTGATGTCGGCCTCCGTGCGATACTTCTTCAGCAAAGGCACCTCCTCGCAGAGCGCATCGGCCAGAAGCCGGGCCACGACGTGGGCACCATGTACGTTATAGTGCGTGTTGTCCTGACGGCCGTTGGGCACGCTGGGCTCCTCGCCGGGCAGGAACCACATGTGCAGTTTCTTCGAAGCCTCGGTGCCAAGTCCCTGCTCGAGTTCATGGGTGATGCGGTTGGCATCGACGAAGTGGCAATTCATGCGCTGGGCCACGTCGCGCGGGGCTATGCGATAAAGGCCGTGGGTGTCGATGAGCGTGTCGCCCTCCACCATCTTCACGCCGTCCTTGAAGGTGGTCGTGCGCAGTTTCTCGTCATCGTCGTTCTCGGGGACGTTGACGAAGAAGTTGCGTCGCACCACGCAGTTCATCAGCACGGGAATGCCCCCATGCTCACGGGTTTCGCGCACAAACTTGGCCAGATTATAGTCGAAAGTGGAACCCGGGTCGGTATGGCGGTCGGCCTTGGGCTTCTCGTCGTTGTGTCCGAACTGGATAATTACGAAGTCGCCAGGCTTCATCTTCTCCAGCACCTTGTCCCAGCGTCCCTCGTTGATGAACGAGAGCGAGGAGCGGCCATTCACGGCGTGGTTGTCAACGACGATGTTGTCGTCGAAGTAGCATGACAGAGCCATGCCCCAGCCACGTTCCTGCTTGCCGCCGCTGATGTCCTTGTTGGCAGCGGTGGAATCGCCGATGATGAAGATGGTGGTCTTCTTCTCGTTGGTGGCAGCCGTGAGCAACAGCAGTAGGGCCGTCACAAGGGTTAGTAGTCTGAGCTTCTTCATCACTTGCCTATAACTTTTGAAACGTCGAGCATCATGCCGTTGCCACCCACGATGAGCGGCATCTTGCCGTCCCACTTCTCAATCATATCCTCCTGCACAATCATCGGCGAGAGCGAAGCCGCTATAGTCCTGTTGTAGTAAGCCTCTGCATCGGCCTTGATCTTCATGGCCTTGGCAGCACCCTCGGCCTTGGCTACGGCAATCTTGGCGTTGGCCTCGGCCTCCTTCACTTCATTCTCGGCCTTCAAGGCACTCTGGATGGCGGTATTCTTGGCATCAATCATCGAGAGCAGCGAGTGGGGAGGCGTAATCTTACTGGTGAACTCCTCCACCAGGAAGCCTTCGGCCATAAGCGACTTCTCTAAACGGCTGCGCACGTCGCGCTCGAAGTTGGCACGGTTTGACATGAGCGAGTCGCTCGTGTACTGGTTGGCACAGGTTCTATAAGCCTCGTAGATGCAGGTGCGGATGTAGCCTTCCTCCAGCTCCTTCACGCCGACGCGATACTTCACGAAGATGTCGCAAGCCTTGTCGGGGTTGATGCGATAGGCAATGGTGGGATCCATCTCGAAGAGCGAGGCATCCTTGGCGTTGACGGAGAAGGTCTCATACTGCTTGCGCTGGGTGAAGGTGGGGTAGGTGAACACGTTGGTGGTGATGGGGTTGTAGAACACCCATCCCTTGCAGGTGCCTTCCACGCCGCCGTAGTCCTGCTCCGAAGCCGACCACTTGTGGAACTTGATACCCACCTCGCCAGAGTCGACGACGGTACAGCAGGTCATGAAGAGTACGATGACGGCAAAGATACAGCCCGACACGATGGCCAGGAGGCGGTAAGTAGGATTCATCACGACTGGATTCTGTTGATTCTGTTTCATAAAACTATACCTTATTTATTAAGAATGTTAGTAACCAGTTCGTCGGGCGTTACGAGCTGCTGTTCGCCCGTAGCCATGTTCTTCAGCGTGAGTTTGCCTTGGCTTATCTCGTTCTCCCCGGCCAGGGCCACGAACGGAATCAACTTGGCGTTGGCGTAGGACATCTGCTTCTTCATCTTGGCGGCATCGGGATAGATTTCGGTGCGAATGCCGGCGGCACGAGCCTTGGCCACAGCGGGCAGGCAATAGCACGTCTCCTTCTCGCCGAAATTGATGAAGAGCAGCTGGGTGGTCTGTATGGCCTCCTTGGGATAGGCGTCGAGGGCGTTGAGCACGTCGTAGATGCGGTCGATACCGAAGCTGATACCCACGCCCGAGAGACCAGGCATGCCGAAGATACCCGTGAGGTTGTCGTAGCGGCCACCACCGAGGATGCTGCCTATCTGCACGTCGAGGGCCTTCACCTCGAAGATGGCACCCGTGTAGTAGTTCAGGCCGCGAGCCAGGGTGAGGTCGAGCTGAATCTCGTTGTGGAGGGAAGTTGCAGCGGCAAAACCGCTGCCTACACCCAACGAGGAAAGGATGTAACGGCACTCCTCAACGCCTTTGAGTCCGGTCTCGCTGTCTTTAAGAACGGCGGCGATGGTGTCTAACTTTTCGTCGTTGGAGCCTTCGAGCAGGATGATGGGCTGCAGCTTCTCAATTTGCTCTTCGGTGAGACCGTCCTGGCGCAGCTCGTCGTTCACGGCATCTATGCCAATCTTGTCGAGCTTGTCGATGGCTACGGTGATGTCGACAATCTTGTCGGCGGCTCCAAGATACTCGGCTATGCCGGAGAGAATCTTGCGGTTGTTGATTTTGATGAGTACCCTTACGCCAAAGCGGGTGAATACCGTATCGACAATCTGCATCAGCTCCACCTCGTTGAGCAGGGAGTCGGAGCCAACCACATCGCCGTCGAACTGGTAGAACTCGCGGTAGCGGCCCTTCTGCGGACGGTCGGCACGCCAGACGGGCTGCACCTGATAGCGCTTGAAGGGCAGTTGCAGTTCCTCGCGGTGCATCACCACGTAGCGGGCAAAGGGCACGGTGAGATCGTAGCGCAGGCCTTTCTCGCACATCTTGGCGGCTAAGTGCAGGGCATTACGCTCCTGTAGTTCCTCGTCGCTCACCTTGGCTAAGCAGTCGCCGGAGTTGAGTACCTTGAACAGCAGTTTGTCACCTTCCTCGCCATACTTGCCCATGAGCGTCTGCAGGGTCTCCATAGCTGGAGTCTCGATCTGCTGGAATCCGTACAACTCATAGACGTTGCGGATGGTATTGAAGATGTAATTGCGACGGGCCATCTCCTGCGGGCCGAAGTCGCGTGTTCCTTTGGGAATTGAAGGTTTATTTGCCATTGCGTTCGATAGTTTGGTCTCTGTCTGGTCCAATACTGATGATTGAGATGGGAGTCTCTAACTGCTTCTCCAAGAAGTCGATATAGTCCTTGAATGCTTTCGGGAACTGCTCTTCGGAAGTAAACTTCGTCATATCGGTCTTCCAGCCAGGAAGTTCCTCATAGATGGGTTCAATACCTTCTTCAATATTATAGGGGAAGTAATTGATTTCCTTTCCGTTCTGCTTGTAGGCCACGCAAGCCTTGATGGTGTCGAAGCCATCGAGCACGTCGCTCTTCATCATAATGAGCTTGGTCACGCCGTTCACCATGATAGAGTAGCGCAGGGCCACGAGGTCGATCCAGCCGCAGCGACGCTCGCGACCCGTCACGGCACCATACTCATGGCCCAGATCGCGAATCTTCTTACCCGTCTCGTCGAACAGCTCCGTGGGGAAGGGGCCTGCCCCGACACGGGTGCAATAAGCTTTCATAATGCCGTAGACCTCGCCAATCCTGTTGGGACCGATGCCGAGACCCGTGCAGGCACCGGCGCAAATGGTGTTAGACGATGTAACAAAGGGATAGGAACCGAAATCGACGTCGAGCATCGTGCCTTGCGCGCCCTCGCACAGCACCGACTTGCCCTGTCGCAGATAGCCGTTGATTTCATGCTCTGAATCCACAATGGGGAACTGGCGTAAATACTCTACGCCCTCCAGCCATTTCTTCTCCACATCAGTGATGTCATACTCAAAGTTCAGCGACCGCAAGATAGCCTCGTGGCGTGCCTTGGCAGCTGCATATTTCTCAGGAAAGTTTTCTAAAATGTCGCCCACGCGCAAACCTGTGCGGCTCACCTTGTCGGTATAGGTCGGGCCAATGCCCTTGCCCGTGGTGCCCACCTTGTTCTTGCCCTTCTGTGCCTCGTAGGCAGCATCGAGCACGCGATGCGTGGGCATGATAAGATGCGCCTTCTTCGAGATGTGCAGACGGCTCCTCAAGTCGTGTCCGCTCTGTTCCAAAGCCTTGGCCTCCTCCATGAAGAGGTCGGGAGCCAGCACAACGCCGTTGCCAATCACGTTGACCTTGTCTCCCTGGAATATGCCAGATGGGATGGAGCGAAGCACATATTTCTGTCCTTCAAACTCAAGTGTATGGCCCGCATTAGGACCACCTTGGAAACGTGCCACCACATCATAGCGAGGCGTCAGCACGTCGACCACCTTGCCTTTACCTTCGTCGCCCCATTGGAGTCCCAGCAGGACGTCTACCTTACCGTTGTTCATTCTTTTTCTTTATTTAGTTTCTTACTGTTCTTTTGTCTTGTCAAGGTTGCCTGGCACGTCGAGCAGATGCCATATATATACAAGGTGAAGCCGTCCTTGCGAAACCGCTTCAAGTGCATCTGGTTGATGGCCTCGGCTAACTCGGGCGAACGCACCTCCGTCACCTTGCCGCACATGGTGCATATCTGGTGGCAATGACTGTTGTCGGCATAGCAGGCCTCATACTTCGTGGTGCCCTGGAACCGGTGGCGAATCACCAGCCGCAGCTCCATGAACAGGTTGAGCGTGTTGTAGAGCGTAGCCCTCGACACGGGGAACTTGTATTCCTCCGACAGTTTCACGCCCAGTTCGTCGAGAGTGAAATGGCCCTCGATGGCATATACTGCCCGCAAAATAGCATATCGCTCAGGCGTCTTGCGATGCTTGTTCGTCTCTAAATAATGATCGAGTATGCCCTCTACAGCCTGGAGCACACCGTCTTTTTTCTCACTTGTCTTCATAAACCGAGCGCAAAGATACTAATTTTCTGATGAAAAGAGACATTTCTTTAAAAAAATCATCAAAATACGCAAGGATTTTCGTCGTTTTTTCCGTATCTTTGCACACAGATTCAATAACTATCCAAAATTTTAGCAAAAACACTTAAAAATGGAAAGAACATGGAGATGGTTTGGCAAGAAGGATAAGATTACGCTTGCCATGCTGAGACAAATTGGTGTTGAGGGTATCGTGACCGCCTTGCATGACGTGCCCTTAGGTGAAGTGTGGACGCGCGAGAAGATTCGCGACCTGCGCGAGTATATTGAGAGCTACGGGATGCGCTGGAGCGTAGTGGAGAGCCTGCCCGTGGTGGAGACCATCAAGTACGGCGGTCCCGATCGCGACCACCAGATTGAGGTGTACAAGGAGTCGCTGCGCAACCTCTCGGCCGAAGGTATCCATTGCATCTGCTACAACTTCATGCCCGTGCTCGACTGGGCCCGTACCGACCTGCTTCACGCTAACCCCAACGGCTCTACTAACCTTTACTTCAACTATGCCGAGTTTGCCTACTTCGACATCTACATCCTGAAGCGTGAGGGCGCACGCGAGGAGTGGGCCCAGTTCCGTTTCCCCGAAGGGGTGGGCGAGGGCCGCAACGTGCTGGCCGAGTGCGACGAACTGGCCAAGACCATGACTCCCGAGAAGGATCATAAGCTGGTGGAGAACATCGTCATCAAGACGCAGGGCTTCGTCTCGGGCAACTTCAGCGAGAACGACGAGGCTCCCATCCAGAAGTTCCGCGAGTTCCTCGACCTGTATAAAGGCATAGACAAGAAGCAGTTGCGCGAAAACATGAAATACTTCCTCGAGGCTATTATGCCCGTTTGCGAGGAGTGCAACATGAACATGTGCGTACACCCCGACGATCCCCCCATTGAGATTCTCGGCTTGCCCCGCATCGTGCGCACGGAAGAGGACATCCAATGGTTCCTCGATGCTGTTCCCAACAAGCATAACGGCCTGACGTTCTGTGCCGGAAGCCTTTCTGCCGGAGCTTATAATCAGGTGGTCGACCTGGCCCGCAAGTTTGCTTCGCGCACACATTTCGTTCATCTCCGCTCTTGCCACATCTTCCCCAGCGGCGACTTTACTGAGGCATCGCATCTTGGCGGGCGCGCCGACCTCATCGAGCTGTGCCGCATCTTCGAGAAAGAGAACCCCGCTCTGCCCATGCGCGTGGATCACGGCATGACCTTTACCGACCAGCCCGGAGGTATCATGGACGAGTCGAGCCACGGCCATAATGCCGGCTACACCCTGCTGGGCCGCATGTTTGCCCTCGGACAGGTGCAGGGCATTCTGGCCACCGTCGACCGCGAGCTGGGTATTGAATACAAGCAGCCTGGATTCTTCGACTAAGTAAACACCATGTTTAGCGACAGCAAACAGCATACTTAGCAACAGTAAACAGCATACTTAGCAACAGTAAACAGCATACTTAGCAACAGTAAACAGCATACTTAGCATCTGCAAATCATATTAACTATGAAACTGAACGACATACTGAGCGGCCAGTTTAATGCCGCAGAGTGGGAGCAAAAGGGCTACCAGCTCCCGAAGTTCGACATCCAGGCCGTGCGCGAGAAGACGGCTAAGGAACCCACATGGGTACATTTCGGTGGTGGCAACATCTTCCGTGCCTTCCCCGCCGCCATCCTGAACGATGCCCTGAACACGGGCAAGTACGACCGAGGTGTCATCGTGGCCGAGACTTTCGACTTCGAGGTGGTCGATAAGGCCTACGCTCCCTACAATAACCTCTCGCTCTTGGTAAGCCTGCAGAGTACCGGCACCATCGAGAAGAAGGTGATTGCCAGCGTTACCGAGGCCCTGAAAGCCGACTACCAGTTTGCCGACTGGCAGCGTCTGGTAGAGATTTTCCGCAACCCCTCGCTGCAGATGATCTCGTTCACCATCACCGAGAAGGGCTACAGCTACAACGAGGCCGACCTGAGCCGCGGTCTGGAACCCGTGTTTGCTATGGGTAAGGTGTGCCGCCTGCTCTTAGAGCGTTTCTTGGCAGGCGAACTGCCCCTGACGGTACAGTCGATGGACAACTGCTCGCACAACGGCGACAAGGTGAAGGCCGGTGTGATGGCCTACGCCGAACGCTGGGCAAAGGAAGAGTTGGTGCCCGCCGAGTTCTTAGCTTATCTGAAGGACGAGACGAAGGTGACCTTCCCCTGGTCGATGATTGACAAGATTACGCCGCGTCCCCACGAGAAAGTGAAGGAGATGCTGGCACAGGACGGCTTCGAGGACAACAACTACATCGAGACCGAGAAGCATACGTTCACCGCCCCGTTCGTCAACGCCGAGGAGGTGCAGTACCTGGTCATCGAGGACAACTACACCAATGGCCGCCCGCCACTCGACTTGGGAGGTGCCCTCTACACCACCCGCGAGACGGTGGACAAGGTAGAGACGATGAAGGTCACTACCTGCCTGAACCCGCTACACACGGCCATGAGCATCTACGGCTGCATGCTGGGCTACACGCTCATCAGCGCCGAGATGAAGGACGAGGATCTTCGCCCCTTCATCCAGAAGATTGGCTACATGGAGGCTATGCCCGTTGTTACCGATCCCGGCGTGTTGAACCCCTACGAGTTCATCGGTGCCGTCATCAACCGCCGTCTGCCCAACCCCTTCATGCCCGATGCCCCGCAGCGCATCGCTATGGACACCAGTCAGAAGCTGCCCATCCGCTTCGGTGAGACTATCAAGAAGTACATCGCCCGCGGACTCGACATGACCAACCTGGTGCTTATCCCGCTCACGCTGGCTGGCTACGCCCGCTACCTGAAAGGCATCAAGGACGACGGTAAACCGTTTGAACCCTCGCCCGATCCCATGCTGGCCGAGATGCAGGCCATCGTGGCTCCGTTAGAGATTGGCAAGGCCGACCAGGACTGGAGCTGCCTGAAAGCTCTCTACAGCCGTAAGGACGTGTTCGGACTGGATCTCTATGAGGCCGGCCTGGGCGAGCAGATTGAGGGGATGGTTCGCGAACTCTACGCAGGCAATGGTGCCGTTCGCGCCACGCTGCACAAATACGTAACAGCCAGATAAATGCAGATTATAGAGAAATACTTTCCTGAGCTTACAGGGCAGCAGCTTGAACAGCTTGCTGCCCTTCAGGCTCTTTACGAAGACTGGAACGCGAAGATCAACGTTATTTCGCGCAAGGACATCGACCACCTGTACGAGCACCACGTGCTGCACTCAATGGCCATCGGCAAGTTTATCCATTTCCGTCCTGGCACCAAGATTCTCGACTTCGGCACGGGAGGCGGCTTCCCGGGCATTCCGTTAGCCATCCTGTTTCCCGACTGCCAGTTCAAACTCATCGACGGAACAGGTAAGAAGATACGGGTGGCGCAGGAAGTGTGTCAGGCCATAGGACTGAAAAACTGCACGCCGGAGCATCTGCGGGGCGAGGACGAAAAGGGTAAGTATGAGTTTGTGGTGAGTCGTGCCGTCATGCCGCTGCCCGACTTGGTGAAGCTGGTGCGCAAGAACATGTCGAAGACACAGCGAAATGCTATGCCCAACGGTGTTATTTGCCTGAAAGGGGGCAACATAGAATCGGAGATACAATCATTCCGTAAACTTGCCGAGACGGCTCAACTGAGCCAATGGTTCGAGGAGGAATGGTTCAAAGAAAAGTATTGCATCTACCTTCCACTCTAATCCTTTAACTAAATTATCAGAATATGCTGAACATCAAGTTGTTTTCATGTAACATGCTGGGCGAGAACTGCTACGTGGTCAACGATGAGACGCGCGAGGCCGTCATCATCGATTGCGGAGCGCAATATCCTGCCGAGCGTACTGCCATCAGCCAGTATATCAAGTCAGAATCCCTGAAGCCCGTCCACCTGCTTTGCACCCACGGGCATCTGGATCATTGCTTCGGCAACATATTCATAATGAACGAGTTCGGACTGAAGCCGGAAGTAAGTAGCGAAGACCTGTTTCTGGCCGAAGACCTTGATGCACAGGCTCGCAACATGTTCGGTTTCTCCATTGGCGAACCCACACCGCCCATCGGCCATTGTTTAGTGGCGCGCGAAAAAATATCTTTTGGCAACCACCAACTAAAGGTTTTGCCCACTCCAGGCCATACACCCGGCTCGGTCATCTTCTATTGTAAAGAGGAGAAAGTAGCGTTCTCGGGCGACACGCTTTTCCGCATGAGCATTGGCCGCACAGACTTTGAGCGGGGCAGTTGGTCGGATATGATGCACAGTCTGCGCGCAGTCGTGGCCCAGTTGCCCGCCGATACGACGGTCTACACAGGTCACGGCCCCAACACCACCATCGGCGACGAACTGCGGATGAATCCCTATTTCAGATGAGAAGTCCGATGGCGACGAGCATGCCGTAAATGAAGATGTTACGGGCGGTCTCGCCAAGACAGGTGTTCAGTTCGCGACCTTTCCATATTTGCTTCATGCTCAGCCAGGTGAAGGCATGAAAGGCCAAGTAGACAAAAGGCAGGACGAAGGCGAGAAAATGGTCATTCGCCCAGAACACCAGTCCCAAGAGGCAGGCCGTAAGCCCTACGCCTAAATAGCAGGCCAGCGCGGCCTCGGCACCAATGCGCACCACCAACGTGTTCTTTCCGGCCTCTCGGTCGGTGTCGCGGTCGCGGAAGTTGTTCACTATCAGCAAGGCATCGATGACCAGTCCGCAGGCTAAGGAGGCTACAAATACCTCGGCGGTGAAGGTGTGAAGCTGCACATAATAGGTAATGCTGACGGGAACGACCCCAAAGAACACAAGTACCAGCACGTCGCCCAAGCCTACGTAGGACAGGTGGGTGGTGTAGAGGAAGCAGAAGACGACGCAGAGCAGGCCGATGAGAATCATCTCCAAGCCTCCGAACCATACTAACGGGAGTCCGACGATGCAGGCCAATACCGTCGTCGTGGCGATGGCGTTCTTCATGGCTTCGATGCTTACCCATCCTTGCGAGCAGGCTCGTTCAGGGCCGAGGCGCTTCTCGCGGTCGTCGGTACCCTTGGCGTAGTCGAAGAAGTCGTTGATGAAGTTAGCATCTACCTGCATGATAAAGGCAAAGAGCAGGCACAACACAGCCGCCGTCCAATTGAATGGAACGTCGTAATAAGCCTGTAAGTCGGCGTAGGCCAGCGCAAGGCCAATGAGTACCGGTACCGCTGCACCCGACAATGTTTTGGGCCGTGATGCCAGTATCCAAGCCTTCAAAGAGTTTTTCTTTACTTCCATAAGTTACTTTTCATAGAAATTTTTTGCAAAAGTAGATAATAATTTGTACATTTGCAACAAAATCAGACAGAAATTATGCAAAAGAATACGGTAAGCCTCGATTTGATGGAGTTTATAGAGACACAGATACTCCCTCAGTATGCCCAGTTTGACAAGGCTCACAACCTGGAGCATGTGACGCGCGTCATACGCCGTTCGCTCGACCTGGTCCGCACAACGGGAGCCGATGCCAATATGGTCTACGTCATCGCCGCATACCACGACCTGGGCATGTCGGGGCCGCGTGCCGTCCATCATCTTACGAGCGGGAAGATGCTGATGCAGGACGCACGCCTGAAGAAGTGGTTCACGCCCGAACAGCTCCAGATGATGAAGGAGGCCGTAGAAGACCACCGAGCCTCGGCTTCGCACGCCCCGCGAAGCATCTACGGCAAGATTGTGGCCGAGGCCGACCGCGATATATCGCCCGAGAACGTGTTCCGCCGCACGGTGCAGTTCGGGCTTAGCAACTACCCCGAGAAGAGCAAGGAAGAACATTGGCAGCGTTTCGAGGAACATATCGAGGCCAAGTATTCCGAACATGGATACATCCGCCTGTGGCTTCCCCATTCGCCCAACGAGCAGAGTCTGCGCTACGTGCGCAACATCATAGCCGACCCCGCAAAGCTGCGGGCCGAATTTGAAAAATACTATAACCAAGAAACAGCCTTATGACAAAAGAAGAGTTAATGAGGAGAGCCATTGTCCTCTCCAAGGAAAGCGTTATCAACGGAGGCGGTCCCTTTGGTGCCGTCATCGCACGTAATGGCGAAGTGATTGCCGAAGGATCCAATTCTGTGACCCTTGAATGCGACCCAACAGCTCACGCCGAGGTGTCCACCATCCGCAAAGCCTGTAAGAAACTGGGCACGTTCGATCTCTCCGGCTGCGAAATCTATACGTCGTGCGAGCCTTGCCCCATGTGCTTCGGTGCCATCTACTGGGCCCACCTCGACAAGATGTACATGGGTAACGACCGCAAGGATGCCGCTAAGATCGGATTCGACGACGACTTCATCTATCAGGAGATAGCCCTGAAGCCCGAGGACCGCAAAAAGCCCAGCGAGGTGCTGCTGCGCGAGGAAGCCCTTGAGGCATTCCGGATGTGGGACGAGAAAACCGATAAGACGGAATATTAGAGCGACTCCATCCAGGCTGCGCACATCTCTGCGCAACGCTCACCGTCGATGCCTGCCGAAACAATGCCGCCTGCATAGCCCGCCCCCTCGCCGCAGGGGAAGAGGCCTTGCAGGCGGATGTGTTGCAGGGTGTCTATATGGCGCGTAATTCGTACAGGACTCGACGTCCTTGTCTCCACGCCAATCATCACTGCCTCGTTGGTAAGAAAACCATGAGCCTGTCGGCCAAAGGTGCGGAAGCCCTGTTGCAATCGGCTCGTGATGCTTTTCGGCATCCAGAAGTGGAGTGGGGAGGCCAGCAAGCCCGGGGCATAGCTGCTGTCAGGAAGGTCGCTACTGAGCCGTCCGTTGACGAAGTCGGCCATGCGCTGTGCAGGAGCCGTCTGACGGCGATTGCCCTGTAGCCAGCAGTCGCGCTCCAACTGTTCCTGATAGTGCATCACCTTCAGCACGTCGTCACCTTGAATATCGTCGGGCTGTACCTCTACTACCATGCCGCTATTGCTCCACTTGGTGCCGCGACTGGCCGGACTCATGCCGTTGACCACTATCTGTTCCGGCCCTGTAGCGGCTGGAATGACAAAGCCGCCCGGACACATGCAGAAGCTATAGACGCCTCGGCCCTCCACCTGCGTGACAAACGCATATTCGGCAGCAGGAAGCCAGCGGCCCCGGCCTTCTTTCCGGTGATACTGTATCTGGTCGATGAGCTGTGAGGGATGCTCCAAGCGCACGCCAACGGCTATGCCCTTCGGTTCTATCTCGATATGGGCAGTTGCCAGATTGCGGTAGACATCGCGGGCACTATGGCCGGTAGCCAGGATAACGGGGCCGAAGAACTGGAGTTGGGTGTCGGGTGTCGGCTGTTGGGTGATGGCTTCTACGCCTATCACCCTGTCACCTTCAATCATGAGGCGCGTCATCTTCGTCTGGAAGTACACCTGACCGCCGCAACGGATGATGGTATTGCGCATCGCCTCGATGACTTGGGGCAGGCGGTCGGTACCGATATGGGGATGTGCGTCAGCCAGAATGGCCGTCGATGCTCCGTGCTGACAGAACACGCGGAGTATTTTTTCGATAGACCCGCGCTTTTTGGAGCGGGTGTAGAGTTTGCCGTCGCTATAGGCACCTGCGCCACCCTCGCCGAAACAGTAGTTGCTTTCCTCATCCACCTGCTGGGTGCGGGAAATCTGGGCTAAGTCTTTCTTGCGGTCGTGTACGTTCTTGCCGCGCTCAATCACCAGCGGACACAGGCCAAGCTCTATCAGCCGGAGTGCCGCAAACAGTCCGCCCGGGCCTGCCCCGACGACAACAACCTGCGGTTTGTCCGATACGTCGCGATAGGCGACAGGCTCGAAGAGGTCGTCCCGCATGGGTTCGTCGACATAGACGCGCACACGCAAATTGACGAAGATGGTGCGCTGACGGGCATCAACGGAACGCTTCAGGATGCGAATGCCCGTGATGCTCCGTGCGTCCAGGCCATACTCGTCGGCCAGAAACGCCCGTAACCGGTCCTGCTGGACGGCTACTTCGGGCAATACCCTTATTTGGTATTCACGGGTCATAGTTTCAGGAGCGATTTGGCTTCGTCGGTCAGATAAGGAAGTATCTTCTCATAGCTGACGGTAAAGGCAGGCATGCCCATAGCGTAGGGGGCAATCTCGTACTGCTGATAGCAGAACACGAAGCCTTCGCTGGTGAGCCAGGGATCGTAGAAGGGTAGGGGAAGCTGGTCTATTCCTCCTTCGATAGTCAGCATATCAAGCAACTGCTCGTCGTTTTTGATCTCCACGTCATTACTGCTGAAGTATTCGTACAGTCCTTCTTTTATCAATTTGCGGAAGCCCTCCGAGTCGGTATTCTTCAGCAGGTTATAGCCCATCCTGCGGCCGTCGGCCTTGCTGAACGTGCTGCTGATGCCGAGTGCGCCGCCATGAGCACCGCCATGATACTCGTAGATAAGGGTCGCCAGCGTGATGTATTGGTCGGTCTCGGTCTCCCGAGTGATGTTGCAGTCATACTCCATAGTGGGCACTTCGAACTCTACTTCGCTCGACATTTCTGCGTATTCATCCTTCAGTTCCTTGTACTTGGCTTGCATCCTCTTTGCGAGAAATGCCTTCGCGTCAGTCAGGTCGGCAGTTTCGTCGCCAACGGTCTTGGCGATGAAACGTCGGATGGAGTCAGCCAATACGCCCTTATCCGACACGGGCCAGAACACCGTGTAGTGTATTTCAGCGATGGAGTCCTCCAGTTCCAGACCAATGGAGTCGAGGCGCAACATATCGCCAGTATTCATAATGGCTGCATCTTCCGTGCTATTGGCGGAAGACTCTGCGCCTTTTCCCTTGTTGCCATTACAGGCCAACACAACGGCTATGCAGCCCAGGGCCAAGCCCTTCAAGATTGTCTTTTTCATCATTCTTTTTAATGTTTATTCATCTATTGGCGGCAAAATTACTAAAAATGTTGCAAATCGACAAATATTTTTGCGCTGTTCACGATTTATTTTGTACTTTTGCACCCTGTAAATGATCGCCCCGTTCGTTAAGGGGTTACAAAGGCAACAAAATATAACAAAATGAAAGTAATGAAATTTGGCGGAACGTCCGTAGGTTCCGTAGAAAGCATCCTCAGCCTGAAGCGTATCGTAGAGGCTGAACAAGAACAGGTCATTGTCGTGGTGAGTGCACTGGGAGGTATCACCGACAAGTTGATTTCCACTTCTCAGCAGGCCCTCAATGGCGATAAGGCATGGAAAGATGAGTTTGAAGCCATGAAGCAGCGCCACCATGATATGGTAGAGGCCGTTATCCTTCATCAAGAGACGCGAACAGCCTTGCTTGCCAGGCTCGATGACCTCTTTGAGCAGCTGCGCTCTATATATTATGGTGTGTTCCTTATTCACGACCTGAGCCCGAAGACGCAGGCCACGATTGTGAGCTATGGCGAGCGGCTCAGCTCGCATATTGTGAGCAACCTTATTGATGGCGGCAAGCGTTACAACTCCCGCGACTTCATCAGAACCGTGCGCAAACAAGGTAAGCACGTGCTCGATGCCGAGTTGACCAACCGTCTGGTACGCGAGGCCTTCAGTTCCGTCTGTTGCGACTCATGCACAGCTGAAAAGCCTGCAGCGGGCAGGATTATTCCCGTGGTGCCGGGCTTCATATCCAGAGACCGCGATACGGGCGAGACGACGAACCTTGGGCGTGGCGGCAGCGACTACACCGCCGCTATCATTGCAGCGGCCCTGAATGCCGATGTCCTGGAGATATGGACCGATGTCGACGGCTTTATGACTGCCGACCCGCGTGTCATCAAGACTGCCTATACCATCAACGAGCTTAGCTACGTCGAGGCAATGGAGTTGTGTAACTTCGGAGCCAAGGTGGTCTACCCGCCTACCATCTATCCCGTCTGTGTGAAGAATATCCCCATCCGGGTGAAGAACACCTTCAACCCCAGTCATCCAGGCACGCTCATCAAGGAGAAGATAGAGAACGACCACCGGATGATCAAAGGCATATCGAGCATCAACGGCACCACGCTCATCACCGTGACCGGCCTTTCGATGGTGGGTGTCATCGGCGTGAACCGCCGCATCTTCTCCACGCTGGCCGAGAACGGCATATCGGTGTTTATGGTGTCGCAGGCCTCTTCAGAAAATTCTACCTCTATCGGCGTGCGCGACGAGGATGCCCACCGCGCCGTGGAAGTGCTCAACCTGGAGTTCTCCAAGGAGATCGTCACGGGTGCCATGTATCCCATGCATGCCGAAAGTGGACTGGCCACCATCGCCATCGTGGGCGAGAACATGAAGCATACGCCCGGTATTGCAGGTAAGCTCTTCGGTACGCTGGGCCGCAGCGGTATCTCGGTGATTGCCTGTGCGCAGGGTGCCTCGGAGACTAATATCTCCTTTGTCGTTGATTCCAAGTTCCTGCGCAAGTCGCTCAACGTTCTCCACGACTCGTTCTTCCTTTCGGAGTACAAGGTGCTCAACCTCTTTATCTGTGGTATTGGGACCGTAGGCGGCAACCTGATTGAGCAAATCAACTCGCAATACAAGAAGCTGAAGGAGACACGACAGCTGAAGCTGAAGGTCGTGGGTATTGCCTCGTCGAAGAAGGCCATCTTCAATCGCGACGGCATAGACTTGCGCACCTATAAGGACTTGATGAAAGCTCCTCTTTCTTCTTCTGAGGGAAACACGATTGAGGGCAACCCCAATGTCACAGCCATAGAAGCCCCAACGGGGACAGTAGGAGGAACTGCTGCCGATTATTTCATCAAGATGAACATCTTCAACTCCGTGTTCGTCGATTGTACGGCTTCGGCCGATGTGGCTGCGCTCTATCAGGACTTCCTCGACCACAATATCTCCGTGGTGACGGCCAACAAGATAGCCGCCTCTGGCCCATACGACGCTTATTATAAGCTGAAGAAGACGGCCCTGCAGCGCGGCATCAAGTTCCTCTTCGAGACCAATGTGGGTGCAGGACTGCCCATTATCGGCACCATCAACGACCTGCTGAACTCGGGCGACAAGATTCTGCGTATTGAGGCTGTGCTCTCTGGCACGCTGAACTTCATCTTCAACACCATCTCCAAGGACATTCCGCTCTCGGAGACCGTCAGACTGGCCAAGGAGAATGGCTACTCAGAACCTGACCCGCGCATCGACCTGTGTGGCAAGGATGTTATCCGCAAACTGGTCATCCTCACCCGCGAGGCTGGCTATCAGGTAGAGCAGGACGATGTGGAGAAACATTTGTTCATGCCCGATTCGTTCTTTGAGGGGTCGCTCGACGAGTTCTGGAAGAGTCTTCCCACGCTTGATGCCGACTTTGAGGCACGCCGTCAGGTACTCGAGGCCGAGAACAAGCGTTGGCGATTCGTGGCTAAGATGGAGGGAGGAAAGACTTCTGTATCGCTCGAAGCCGTCAGTCAGCACCATCCGTTCTATGGGCTCGAAGGCAGTAATAACATCGTGCTGCTCACCACCGAACGCTACCGCGAGTATCCCATGCTCATCCAGGGCTACGGCGCAGGCGCAGGTGTCACAGCTGCCGGCGTGTTTGCCAATATCATGAGTATTGCTAACATATAGTAGGAATGAAACACATTATCATACTGGGCGACGGCATGGCCGACCACGCCATAGAACGTTTAGGAGGAAAGACCCCTCTGCAATATGCCCGTCCTGAATACATGAACCGTCTGGCACGCATGGGGCGCACAGGCCGACTGGTCACAGTGCCTGACCATTTCCCGCCAGGCTCCGAAGTGGCCAACACCGCCATCCTGGGCTATGACCTGAATAAGGTCTACGAGGGTCGCGGCCCGCTCGAAGCTGCTTCGATAGGCTACGACATGCAGCCGGGCGACTTCGCCATCCGCTGTAACCTCATCACGCTGGAGGATGGAAAGATAGTGACGCATAATGGCGGAAACCTGCAGACGGAGGATGCCCGCATGCTCATTGACTATCTGAATGAGCATCTTGGCAACGACCGCGTGCAGTTCATCTGTGGCATTCAGTATCGTCATCTGCTCGTTATCAAGGGCGGCAACAAACATATCGACTGCAATCCGCCTCACGACCATCCGAATGAAGAGTGGCGTAAGCTGCTGGTGAAGCCTTGCGCTCAGTCCTCAACAAGCGACGGGCAACTGTCTCCCCAACAGACGGCCGACCTGATTAATGAGCTGATAATCAAGTCTCAAGAACTGCTGCCTCTCCATCCTTATAATAAAGAGAAGGGCAGGCGAGGGGAGCGTCAGGCCAACAGCATCTGGCCCTGGAGCGGTGGCTACCGGCCTGACATGCCAACGCTACAGCAGCTCTATCCACAGGTGAGGACGGGGGCTGTCATCTCAGCCGTTGACCTCATCCAGGGTATCGGACGCTATGCGGGTCTGCGTATCATCAAGGTGCCAGGTGCAACAGGTCTGGCCGACACCAACTATGAGGGCAAGGCGCAGGCAGCCATTGAGGCACTCCAGCAGGACGACTTTGTGTTCGTCCATGTTGAAGCTACCGACGAGGCAGGCCACGATGGAGACCTCGACCTGAAACTGCGTGCCATCGACTATCTTGACCAGCGTCTTATCAAACCGATATTCGAGGCCACCGAACAGATGCAGGAGCCAGTTTGCATAGCCATTCTTCCTGATCATCCTACGCCCGTCGAACTGCGCATCCACGTCAACGAACCGGTTCCTTTCCTTATATATTATAAAGGTATAGAACCCGACGAGGTGCAGAACTACGATGAAGTGGCCTGCGTTAGTGGCAGCTACGGCTTGTTGCGTTTAGGACAGTTCATGCAAACATTCATGAGTATCTAACTTTTTTCTATTTTTTCTCCATTTATCAAGAATTAGAGAATTAGAGAATTTTCATTGTACAAAGTGTATAATTCTCTAATCTGCAAATACCTATTTATCATAATGCTGATTCTTAATATAACACTAACGGCTGTATAAAAGCGCTTTTGAATTATGATAAATAGACGTTTGACGTTTTTATGAACACAGAGACACAAAGACACAGAGTTTTTATTATCTGTGGAGCCATCAATCTCTGTGCCTCTGTGTCTCTGTGTTCTATTTTGTACCTTGCTTCTAATCAAACATCCACATCAATACAGAACTTGTCTGTGAGGAACACCACGACGTTCGGTGGCAGCACCTTCATCCTCGGGGTAACGCCCATTTCCTGTAGTTCATGCTGGTAGGGCTTGCACCAGCTGTTCAGTGTCCTGACCGACACCCCGGCACGGTCGGCCAACTGTTGTTTACTCATTGCTTTCATAACTATATTGTTTTTGGTTGCTAAGTATTATATTTACGTATGCTAAGTATTATATTTACGTATGCTAAGTATTATATTTACGTGTGCTAAGTATCATACTTACGAGGTCTAAAGACCATACTTTTTAGAATGGAACAGCAGGTCGGCGATGTCGATCTTTGCGGCTCGCTGTGCTTTCGTAGCCCGCTGTTCCAGGATGCTACTGACGGTGACGGGATGGTCGAACACGTCGCTGGCGGCTTCGGCTATCTCGTACCAGTCACGATACGTCTGACCTGTCTCGTCGGTGTCAGGGAAGAGAATCACCCGCCGACCTTGCAGGGGTTTCAGCTTGGCCACGTTCAGCTCGGTCTTGCCGCCCGTAGCGAGCCAGATGTAATCAGGCTTCAAGGCTGACATGATGACGGCAGTCTTCTCGCTCTCCACCACACAGACAGAAGACCCACCCCTATCCCCTCCTTGGGTCTTCAACAGATGCAGTCCGAACAGGCAGTGGTCCGACTTGTAGTCCACTGGCAGCATCCCTGCACGACGCAGGTGGTAGCACACCCACGACGGTTTACGGTCGTGGTCGCGGTGGCAGTCCGTGCGGTAGTACATGATCTTGCCGTCGCGCATCACGTCATTCTCGTCAATCTGCCAGAAGATGACACCACCGTCGCGGCTCATGCCCAAGCGGTAGAGCTGTGCGGCACGCTGCATCTGCGCCTCGGACATGTAGCCGCACGACACCAGCGACTGGCAGAACACCGACTTCGTGGAGAGTCTGCGCTGCCACATCGGTCGAGTGTCGCATGGGCGGTCGTGACCCAATTCGTGTCGGAGAGCCTTGAATGAATGCTGAAAAAGTTCGTCCATCTTAGTCATAACTCTTGATTCTAATCCCTGAATTCTAAAATTCCCTGAGGAAGCCTCCCCTTCATATTGGAGTCCCCCTTATAGGGGGACGGAAATATGCAGGGGGTGAGAGGCTTCAGAAGGGCGCCGGACGGTAAAAGGTTCGTCTGTCGTGTTCGACCTTCTCTATGACCTTCTGTTCCAGTGCCTCGCCGAGCAAGGAGTTATAGTATTTCCATGAGCAGATATTCCCCAGCTGGCACACCCTTTCCTTCAGTTCTCCGCCGCCCACCTCCTCCTCGCCGCGCATGGCGTCGAGGAACAGGCGCATGACGTCGAAGTGCCATTCGCCGGTGCCGCCTTCTTCGTGCAGGATATACTCCGAGTTCAGCTGTGGCAGCCGCTCCTTGCTAACCGCAGGCGACACGCTCATGTTCCCATCCGTAGGCATGGCACACGTGACAGGCAGCCCGTCCTGACCCACCTCAAAGTACATTGTCTGATCGATGTCATACTTTCGTGTCAGCGTCTGCTCCAGCTTGAACACTCGCTGTGGCATCATCTTCTCACAGGCATACACCTCGAAGGCCTTGTTCATCAGTTCCGTGCCTATCCATCCACGCAGATTGCGATCCTCGCCGCTCTTGTTCTGGTGGAGCACGCACACGATGCAGCACTCCTCCTCAGTGGCCAGATGCAGCAGTTCCTCCATCACCTCCTGTGCCAGCACACCGTCGTTGATGTCGTTCACCAGGTCGCGTATGCCGTCGACGATAACGAGGTCGGGCTTACACCTGCGGACAGCCTCTATGAGTAAAGCCCGCCGGTCTTTCCACTCAACACAGCGGACGTTGAAAACATCAAGAGACCCTTCCCCACCCCCATTCCCGCTATCGTGCATCTTCATAATTCGGTTTTTCAATATGTCCTGCGTCGATTCGTCACTCTGCTCCGTGTCGTACCAAAGCACTCTCAATGGCTCCTCGCGCTCCCTTTTCAGAGGCAGAGTGTATCTATTGGGGTGGGTCTGTAGGCTTTTCGCCATCAGCATCGACGTTACAAACGTCTTACCGCTCTTCGCCTTACCCGTTATCGCCACAAGTTCCCTCCTTGGAAAGCATGGCTTACCGAACAGCCGGAAGAGGAAGTCCATCTTCGGCAGCTGCTTCTCAGGCGTGATGCGCAGCTTCTCTAACAGCAGCATCTGCGGACTCAGCGAAGTCTCTTCCCCTGCATGTGCCAGTTCAATGTCCAGTTGTTTGTTTGCGTCATTATTCATAACATCATCCATTCTATTCGTTCAACATGAGTTTATTTGTTGAAAAAGCGCTTTTTCTATCCACAAAGTTACTCAAAATACCGCAAAAAAACAACCTGAACAACATGTAAAAGCCCGACCGTTCCATGTCGGAAACGGTCGGGCAAAACTATCGAAAAGCCTGTTGCAACAGGACTTTTGCTACTGGTCGGAAACGGTCGGAAGAAAATTTTCTATCGCGTCCGCATCCTGCGAATATTCCTTCTTCGGCTTGGCCAGTTTGAGCGGTACACCCTGTTTGGTGAAGCACTGAGCCGCCAACTCTTCCATGCGGCTCACGGTCAGCCGCCGTGCGTCTATCAGGTTGCCGTGAACCTTTCGGAGCATCAGCCTTGCCGTCTCCACGGTCTTCAGCCATGCTATGGGCTTCACCTCTTCGGGCTGCACCGTGGAGAACCCCATCAGGAACATCCAGCAAGGCAGCGTGGTCTCGCTACCGATAAAACCCTGCTTCATGAGGAACTCATACCACTGCCGCCCCTCCGACTCATTGCGGTTCGGCGGGAAGTGCTGACGGCCAGATTCCTCGTTTCTGCTTGTGGTCACCTCCTTATAGACCACCTTCGCCCCACTCTCCACAAACATGTTGACCTGCGCGTTCTGCATATTGGCACCTTGGAACATCCCGGCCAAACTTTCCAGGAATGCTTTCTTTTCTTCTGCGGTCATATCACTTCTTTGTTTTCTTCGTATGGATAATCTCGACACCACTTTCTGCTATCCCCGTGAACTGGTCTGAATGGAACTTTTGACGCTTCATTCCATTAGCCTCGTTCTGGTTGACCATAATGATGGAAGGTGCCCCGGCCCGTTGTTCCTCCAGTCGTGCAGCCCTCTGCTCCTTGTTGAGCCTCTTTTGCTCTTCGGCAAAGATGGCGTAAACCTGTTCTGCCGTCTCTGCCCACCCTCGCTCGGTACTGTACCAGTAATTCATGTGCCGGAACTCTTCTTTCGCCACTTCCAACCCTTCGGAATCTATGATGCGCATGATGATAGCAACCACTCTGTCCTGAGTGATTTTCAGCTTGCCCTGTCGCGGGTGCTTGAATGGTTGCACTTGCTTCGTCATAGTTGTAATGCCGTGACTTACGTTTGTTTATTTTCTGTTGTTCTGTCTCTGTGTGATACGATGTGAACTTTTCTAATTCCTTTTCTACTTCTTCTAAAATGTCCTTTACCTTATTCGGATCGCTGTCTCCAATGATGGGTTTCTCTGTCTGCATGGCAATGAATTGCGAGGCCGACAGTCCCCCGTTCACCCTGCCTGCACTTTTCTTCTTAAAGAAACCGACGATATGTCCGTCGCGCCTTACAACTGTTGACATCATAAATAATAAGCGACCCGCATTAGTGCGAATCGCCTACAAAGGTAATAACAATTTCCGATATTCATAAACTATATACAGGAAATTTCCATTTTTCGAACTAATTTAGTAATTTCGGATATGAAAGCAACAATATTCTTCTCTTCGTTTCGTTTATTCTTTCACAAAGCAGAAGCTATCCATTTGCTATCAAACCACTGACGACGCTTCTGCCACTGTTCTGCAGCATGTAAAGCATGATTCTTAAATATCTCAAAGTCCATACCGAGCGGATAAATACGCTGGTTCGTTTCTTTGACCGACAATACATTACATGCCATGCCAACCATTTTCACGGAACTCCTCAGAGCCACCATTAATCAAACTCACGAACTTGGGCAAGTGCAGAAAATCACCATCAAGGACAAAAACTACACTCCAGAAGAATGACTGCATGGCGTGGATAGACGGTTCACGGTCACGTGTTACGCGGTCGCGGATACTTTTCTTTGATAATATGTATTGCTGTCAATACTTATTCTCCATACAAACTTTTCCTAATAGCATCACGGTAAACATTTCCTTCAGGTAGATTCAAAGAAGAGAATGCTTCTTGAACTTTGTAGACCGTAGTGCAATGTTCTTCTACTATATGTAATGGGGTTATCTCGGAATCTGACATAGAACTATTACAGTCTTTGTCATAGGAGATAAAGTGGATACTTGCAGGCTGAGACGGAAATTTTGGCAGTTTTTCTTTTCCGCCAAGACGATCCAAGACCCTTGCATATACAGGATGCGGAGCAACGAAGAACAGTCCGGTTTTGCAAAGGTCTTCACGTTGCAATACCTGTCCCTTGTATATAAGCTGCGGGATGATGCGCTTTGAAACATTTTCCCAGTTCAATCCAACTGTATCACTTTCTATTTCTCTTCGCTTCAACAGCGCTTCCCTTGCCGTTCGATAGTTGCCAGTAGTGTCTACCGTCTGAACTTCAATAGCAGTAAACTCCACAAGTTCTCCGTTTTCATCAAGACGGGCAAGCACCCAGTCGACAAAGTAAGAACCGACACCTTTGCGCTGGGGGAGACGCAATTCTCCTCCCCATCCTTTTCCAAAAACAGCAATGGCTCCACAACTCTTCTTTGCTTCGTCAACAGCAACCCTCCCTGAAAACAAGTCAAGGTCGATGCCGAATGCTATTTTTGAGATTTCGTGAAGCATTTTATAGTTCTCTGCATATAGTCTGATCGGACAGCAAATCACGTCAGGCGAGCCTTCCGTTTTCTGGCGAACAGTGCAAACGCCCGAAATTTCATTCGTTCGTGAAAGTGTCTTTGTACAGTAGCTACCCAAGAATGGGCATTTCTTGCGTGCTGCAGCTTTTATTGCAACGTTAGAGTTGTCCGATGAACGATAGCCAAAAAATTCTGATATATAACCTGCCATATTATTATTGTGTTAACATTCTATTGATTGACAAACCTACAGCCTTGGCCAGTAGTGGTGGAACAGCATTGCCCACCTGCGCGTATTGTTCAGCAGTGTTTCCGTAGAAAACAAAATGATCGGGGAACGACTGAATTCGAGCTGCTTCACGCACGGTAAACGAGCGATCCTGTTCGTAGTGGAAATAGGCACCCCAATGGGGGTCGCATTTTGTAAGTATAGTCGAAGCCAACCCATCGGGTTCTACTCGCCCATAACGTTTCGTGTGGTCGCCTTTATTGGCCCTTTTCATTCCTTTGGGCAATAAGTCGTCGGGGATGTCTGTCCAATTCCCCCCAGGTCTAATGTATTTCAAACGCTCCATATTAATGGGAGCCAATAGCGGAGCCTCATGGTTATATACGCCAGAAGAACCGATGCGGCTCCGCACTTGATAGTCACAGAAAGGCTCACATGCGTATTTCTTGACACGCAATCCTTTTGTTCCACTCTTTAATGGTGGCAAATCACCAATGGCTTCCTTCACGGTTGTAAACTTTGCCTCCAACTCTGATGTGGGCAATTGTACAAGCTGCTTACCATTAAAAGTCGTAGTAAAGTTTGGCTTGATTGGAGCGTGGAATATGGGAGTGGGGAAGGCATCGGAAGGAAGTTCACTCCCCCTGCTACCAATGATAATAGTACGCCATCGCATTTGAGGCACCCCATAATAGGCTGCCCCTAAGATTCGCACGTCTGCACCATATCCAAGTTCAGACAAAGCCAGCAGTATAGCATCGAGTGTCGCGCCGTGCTCAAAAGATACCAGACCTGGTACATTTTCGATAAGAACGAAGCGCGGGGCAAACGCATCGACAAATCTCAGATATTCCTTAAACAGATGATTCCTTGCGTCATCTTTACTTCTTACAGGAGCATTTATAGAAAATCCTTGACATGGCGGTCCACCAGCTAACAGGTCAAGTTCTCCACGCTCTAATCCTAACTCTTCACGGATTTCATTAGCGTCAAGCGACCTGATGTCGGCTGTTGTGACTTTTGTGTCTGGATGGTTCTGTTGGTATGTAAATGCGTATATAGGCATAATTTCGTTGGCATATAAACCGTGGAATCCTGCCTCAGAAAGTCCTTCTGAAAGACCTCCTGCCCCAGCAAACAAATCAATATGTGTCAATTGTCTTGCCATACTACTATGTTTATATATTTTGTTTTGGCAGTACCATTTATAAAATGTCTGGTATTTTCCCTTTTGACGTTACAAATAAGTGCGTTCTTGGAAACATCAGAAAGTTCTTTTCTATCAATACCCAGAGTGTTCTCGTAATCTCCAAGGAAGAAACCGCCAGGATGTATTTGCTTTTTCAGTTTTATCAGTTCGTTTTTAGTTAATTCTGTGACGTGCCTTAGTGGAACGAGTTTTGTAATGGATATCGTTTCTGTACTCTGATCTTCATAAACTATACCAGCATAAAAGAGATTAGGATTCTCGTCCAACTCTGCTTTTGTGGGTATTTCTTCAAATGAATAATCGAGCACCTCATCTATCATAACCTTCCTGCCATTATAGCAGACATCATTTCCTTGCTTGATAAAATCACTATATTTATAGGCATCACCCATCGAGGCATAGTCATCCGTTGCCCAGATGATGTTCTCACCTGTGGTGCGGTCAAGAAGCAGTTTCTCAAGTATGCCGTTTCCCAACCCAAGCAGATAATCCTCTTTTATGTCAATGGCGTACATATATTCTTTGAAGTGCAAAATTAATAAGAAAAAGTGAGAAAAAGAACGACTAAGAGAAAAAAACATTTTTAGCACCTTAAATTGAACTTTTTTTGGTAATTTTGCACCAAAATACTAAAATGTAGAACTATGATGAAAAGAACCTTTCTCGCAGCCTTCACGCTGATGTTGGCTGTCACGGTGCAAGCGCAAAAGCGCGTGAACAACCGTCTGTATAACCCCGACCCCGCTCCCGTGGTATCGGGCGACCGTCTCTATGTGTTCACTGGACACGACCTGGACACGGCAACTTATTTCCGTATGCCCGACTGGCAGGTGTTTTCCACTACCGACATGGAGCATTGGACGGATCACGGCATCGTATTGACCACCGCCCACTTCAAGTGGGCCAAGCAGGGCGACAACGCCTGGGCCTCGCAGGCCATTGAGCGCAACGGCAAGTGGTACTGGTATGTGGCTGCCGAGGATGCCGCTAAGGGTCTCCACGGCATTGGCGTAGCTGTAGCCGACCGCCCTGAAGGCCCTTGGACTGACCCTATCGGCAAGCCGCTCATCCCTGGTAACTGGGGATTCATCGACCCAACGGTATTTATTGATGATGACGGACAGGCTTGGCTCTTCTGGGGCAACAACGGCTGCTGGTATGCCAAGTTGAACGAGGACATGATCAGCATCGACAAGAGCTTTGCCAACAACGGCATCTGCGACATGCGCCCCATGCTGGACGACGAGGCACAGTTCGGACCCAAATGCCTGAAGATGGACTACCAACTGCACAAGAAGGTGATGAAGACTGGCTTTGAGGAAGCTCCTTGGATCTATAAGATTGGCGATACCTATTTCTTGGAGTATGCCGCCGGTGGCGTGCCTGAGCATTGGGCCTACTCGACGGCCAAGAGCATCCACGGCCCCTGGCACTACGAGGGCCGTATCACCGACGAGGCACCTGGCTCTTTTACCATTCATGGCGGTACTATCGACTTCAAGGGTAAGTCATACCTCTTCTATCACGACGGCATCCCCTCTGGTGGCAACGGTTTCCGTCGCACCACTGCCTTCCGCGAGTTCCAGCGCATGAAAGACGGGCGCATTCCCAAGATCAACATCGAAACGAAATAGGCAAAGAATGGGCTTACATAGAATACTTTTTGTCTGTCACGGGAACATCTGCCGAAGCCCGATGGCGGAGTTCGTGATGAAGGACTTGGTGAAGAAGGCGGGGCTGGAGGACAGCTTCATGATTGAGTCGGCGGCCACATCGACGGAGGAGATAGGCAACAGCGTCTACCCCCCTGCCCGACGGAAACTGGCGGAGCACGGCATTGGCTGTGCGGGCAAGACTGCACGGCAGATGACACGCTCGGACTACGATCGCTACGATCTGCTGATAGGCATGGACTCCTGGAACATCCGCAACATGCTGAACATCTGCGGTGGCGACCCAGAAGGAAAAATCGTGATGCTAATGGACTTCACCAAACGGCCCGGCGACGTGGCCGACCCTTGGTACACGGGCAACTTCGAGGCCACTTGGCGCGACGTTCTGGAGGGCTGTCAGGCTCTGTTAGATAGACTGGGAGAAAAATAAGCCTTTCCATCGAGCAGGTGGCCGTCGATGAGATGAAATGCGATAGGAGAGCCGAAGCCCTCCTATCGTTTACAGTTTGCATGCCTTTGGCTGCACCTCGGCCATTTTGAGCGTACTCAATGACGCTCGGTTGGCTCAAAGTTTCATCACCCGCTTCATCTCCAGATTCTCGTAGCCCTCAGGGCAGTGGGTGGAGAGATAGACGGTGGGATTGTTCTTGATGAAAGTGCGGACGCGGTCGAGGGTCTCGCGGGCTGCAGTCTTGTCTTCGAAGATAATCGAGAGTTTGTTGGCTTTCAGGGCAGCGTCGCAGTAGGTGATGTCGCCGTGGAACATGTAGTAGAGTCCGTCGTGCTCCAAAATGACGATGCTATTGCCCTTGGTGTGGCCCTTTGCCTCGATGAAGTAGAGGCCGGGGGCGATTTCCTCGCAGGCGGGGAAGTTCTGGTAGCGACCGTCCTTATAGCTGACACGCACGATGTTCTCTCCTTCGAGTTTCATCGCGTCGGCATCCTCGGGCGAGATATAGACCTTGGCGTTGGGGAACTCGCTGATGCAGTCCGAATGGTCGCCGTGCTTGTGGGTGATGAGAATCTTCGTCACCTGTTCAGGCTTGTAGCCCAGCGCGGCGAACGATGCCATATAGTCGTCTACCTTGTCGCCCATGTAGAGGGGTGCGCCCAGTTTCTTGGCCTGGGCCGACATACCGGTCTTGAAGCCTGTATCGATGAGGATGATGCCTTCGTCGGTCTCGATGAGGAAGTTCTGGAGCGAACTGCGGTAGATAATCTGCTCGTCGAACATCTCCTTGCCCTCCTCGCCGCCAAAGGCAAATGGCTGATTCATGAAGCCGTGATCAAACATGCGCACGGCCTTGATTGCTTTTATTTCCATAATTCTTGATTTATTCTTCTACTGGTACAAACTTCTCTTTCTTTCGCTTGCAGCGGGGGCAGCGCCATGTGTCGGTCACCTTGCTTGCCGCCTGAAGAAAAAATTTATATGCGTCGTGGTGCAGATGCACCTGTCGAAGCCATGAGAGAATATCAAGCGGGCTGCCACTTGCAGCGGACGGGCGAAACAATCGCGCCTTCCTTCTTCAACTCGGCAAAAGCCTTGTCAACCTCTTTGCGGTCGATGCCTGTAATCTCCGCAATCTTGCCAGCGTTCACGGGAGCGCCGAACTCACGCATGGCCTGTAATACCTTCTCTTTCATAATTCTTTTAGTTGTTTAGTTGTTTAGTTGTTTAGTCGTTTGGGAAAGTAACTGAGGAAAAGCTGGCGGTCGGCAGAGAGATAGAAACCACGTCCGAAATCCTTGTTGGGACGAGATTTCTGGAGGTCGATGCAATCGATATCGACCGTGGAACCGTGGTAAAGCTGTATCATATCGTACCTCCTTTGACTTCGTCTAACCTGCTATCACTCGGCAAAGCAAGCGAGCTTGCCCTGTCCTCGTTTTCCGCAGCTTTTCTGTGGCAATACGAGGCCATGCTCTGCACCATATCACCCATCGGTTGGGTGTGCATCACGTCGTAGAAGTCGTGAGCCACCTTGATGGCTCCATAGCGGCTCAGATAGCGATACGCCTCAGCGTCGGTCATATTGTATTGACTGGCGAAGGCTGCGATAAGCAGAACGATGTACTCGGATATGTCCTTGATGCTAAACATAAACTGATGTCTTTTGGGCGCAAATTTACAAATTCTTTCTCAATTATCATCCGTTTTCCCCGTTAAACTTACGAAAAGCAGGCGAAAGTACACCATTTTCCTATTTTCTTCGTACCTTTGCAATCAAATCGTACGATTATGTATAATTTGAAGGAATTTTGGCAACTAAGAAACCTGCCCGAACCCGAAGGAGAGTGGGATGGGAATGTTATCTGCTTAGAGACTAACGCGGAGTGGACATTCGGCGCTAACGAGACGCACGGATTCGCCCGGCTTCGAGGTCACCGTGCTCTCGTCCTCTACCGACTATAGCGGTATCTGCCTGTTGGCCGACGAGCACTTCACACTCTCGCTGCCCACGGTGCGCGATGCCATCCGCACGGCCTACTTCACGGTGGTGGAACTCACCTCACCCGTGCTGCCGCTGAAGGCTGATGACTTTCGCCGCCTGCGCGAACTGATGCAGATGATGATTCACTATCAGCAGATGGGACTCCCGCTGGCCAACGACAGCCTGCACATGCTCTATAATCTCTTCCTCACCGACCTCTCCACCGTCCAGCAGCATAGCATCCGCGAGCACCGCTACCCCAAGCGCGTCGAGGAAATCTTCCTCGGCTTCCTTGGCCTGTTGCCCCAGCACTTCGTCGAGCACCACGACATCGGTTTCTACGCCTCAGAGCTCTGCATCACCACCACCTATCTCTCGCGCGTTGTCCGTCAGGTGTCAGGAGGACGCACCGTCGTTGACTACATCAACCAGATGCTCCTGATGGAGGCCACGTTCCTGCTGCGTCAGACCTCGATGAGCATCACCCAGATTTCCGACCAGCTCCATTTCGCCGAAGTCACCACCTTCGCCCGTTTCTTCAACCGGATGAAGGGCATGAACCCTCGGGAGTTCAGGAAAGGGAAGTAAAAAGAAATCGTGTTGCGATTGAAAGACGCTGAAAGCGTCACCTCTCAATAGCCGTAGGTCGGTACGACCTGCGGATAAGAGGTCATGGCAATAACGACGCTGAAAGCGTCGCCTCTCAGTATCCTAGGTCGGTAATCGACAAAGTCGCTTCGCTTGTCAAAAACGACCTATGGATAGTAGACAAGGGAGGGGAAAGCACCCTGAAAGCGTGCCTCAATAGTGCAATGGGCGACCCCTTCAGGGTCGATGTACCTTCTCACGTTCTGTCCGCAGGTCGTATCGACCTACGGCTATTGAGAGGTGACGCTTTCAGCGTCTTTCAATTGCACGAAAGAAATTCAGAAGATGGATGCTACCAATGAATACAGGTAGCTGCCGAAGCTGACGAGTGCCCATATCATTAGGGCAATGAGCAGCAGAAGGACGATGAGAACAATGGCCGACTGCCAGGCCCGTTGGTTCACCTGCTTGATGATGGTCTCGTCGCCGTCAACGAAACCCTGAATCATCTGCATGTTCTGGATATTGGCTCGATGAAAGAAGTCGATAACGTCGCCGACGAAGAATGGCATCATGCCCATCAGTACGTCGCGAAGGGCATTATTCAGCACGGCCAGCGTCAGAGGGATGCTCTTGATGACGCTCGACGAGAAATAGACGAACGGCACGACGCTGAGCAAGGCAATGGCATCACCCCAGCCAGGAATGATGCCAATGAGTGCATCGAGATAGTATCGGTCCATGTAGCGCGTGAGACTGTTCATCGCCTGATAGACCTTATTATCCATCAGCCGCTTGCGCTGCAATATTCGTTTCTCGTCTTTATCCATTAGTGTTTGAGGGTCATTATCTTTGTGGGGCAGGCCAGCGTACACTTGCCACACTTCAGACAATCCGGATGCAGATAGCCGATGGCCTCGCCGCGAGAGTCGAAGGGCGTGAGCTGCATCGGGCAGACACGGGCACACATCTTGCACTTCATCTGACAGGCACTCGACACGTGGATGTTCGTAAATGCTTTGGGTAGTGGAGCCTTCTTGGGTGCTACCCAGTTGGAGATGGTTCCCATGGGACAGAACGAGCACCATGTACGCGGGGCATAGATGAACGAGAGCGTGACACCAACGATGGTCGTTATGACGATAATCGTCCAGAAGACCTTGCCTATGCCGGCCCACATAGCCAGTCCTCCCTCGCTCCAAGGCACGAAACTCAGCTGGATGCCGAACATGCCGAAGATGAGGAACACCATGAACAGTCGGAAACCGAAGGTACGCACAAACTTTGGAATTGGACGATGGGGCGAGTACTTGGACAATAGCCGGTCGTATAGGTTGCCGCGAGGACACACGTGTCCGCACCACCGGCGGCCCTTATAGATACTCGTCACCACGGGGCCAACCATACAGATAAGTGCCAGCAGTCCTATCACAGGGAAGAACCAGGCAAGGATGATGTAGGCGATGATAATCCAGTAGAGCGGTAGTCCTGGAGTCTCAAAATGTCTATGGAATCGTTTCTGTGCCATATTTCTATTGCTCTTTATTCATTAATGTTTCGATAATCGTGTAGAGTTCATCGGCAAAGGTAAGAAATATTTTTTATTTCACAAGCAATTTAACGTGCAGAATCGGCTCAATGTTCATAAAATCATTTAAATCAGAGGGCAAAGATACAAATAATTGAAGAAAAAAGACTATATTTGTGCCGTAATTTATAAGTCCGAGCATCACAAAACATATTAAATCTTTATGATTTCGAGTATGGCAAAGGAACATTTAACGGTAAAACACTATCTGAAGACGTTGGAGGCAACCATCCGCCAACAATGGGATCAGAAAGCACTCTGCGATTACGAAGGCGATGCCTTTACGTATGCAGATGTGGCAACAAGCATCGAACAGTTTCGGCTTTTCCTCGTCGAGGCAGGTATTACCAAGCGCAGCAAGATGGCCATCTGTGCGCGCAACTGCGCCCGTTGGGCCATGACCTTCTGGGACATCAATGTCAACGAATGCGTGGCTGTGCCGCTCCTGGCCGATTTCCATCCCAACAGCATCTCCACCTTCACGCACCACTCCGACAGCGTGCTGCTTTTCACCGACAAGGAGATATGGAAAAAAATCAATCCCGAGCAGATGCCCAACCTCCGGGCAGCCATCAACGTGAAGGACCGCTCGATGCTCTGGCACCGCGACAAACAGGTGGCCAAGGCCTGGGAGAACCGCGAGAAGGCTTTCGCACGCAAGCATCCCGCAGGGCTGAAGAAGGAAAAGGTCACCTACCCTTCTAACAATATGGACAAGCTGGCCATCATCAACTACACCTCTGGAACGACCGGCAATCCCAAGGGTGTCATGCTCACCTACGGCGCCATTTCAGATACCGATGCGTTTGCCAACAGCCATTTCCCCAACCAGCCCGGCGAGACCATCGTCTCCATGCTCCCTATGGCCCACATGTACGGACTGGCCATCGAGTTCATCCATCCCAACGTCGACGGCGTGACGGTCTGGTTCCTCGGCAAGACGCCCTCGCCCTCCACGCTTCTGAAAGCCATGCAGGCGGTCAGGCCCTATATGGTGGTTACGGTTCCGTTAGTAATGGAGAAGGTGTATGCCAATTCCATCAAGCCCGCCCTCGACAAGATGAAATGGTTGACGGCCATCCCCCAGGCCCGCAAGGCCATCTACAAGCTCGTGCGCAAGAAGGTGTTGGCAGCCTTTGGCGGTCAGGTGCGCGGTTTCATCATGGGTGGAGCGGCCCTGAAGCCCGAGGTGGAGGATTGTTTCACCAAGATACGCCTGCCTTATACCGTGGGCTACGGCATGACCGAAGCCTGTCCGCTACTGGGCTGGGAATGGTGTACGGAGTTCGTGCCGGGTTCCTGTGGCAAACCCGTCCACGACCTGCGCATCAATTCCGACGACCCGAGGAACGTCCCGGGAGAGATACAGGTGCGTGGTGCCAACATGACCATTGGCTATTACAAGAATCCTGAAGCCAATGCCGCCGCGTATACCGACGACGGATGGTTCCGCACGGGCGACTTAGGCTTGCTCGACGAAAACAACAATATCTTCATCCGAGGCCGCATCAAGTCGATGATCCTCAACTCGTCCGGCCAGAACATCTATCCCGAGGAGCTGGAGGCCGTGCTGTCCGGCTGTCCCTACGTGAGCGAATCACTGGTCGTGGAGCGCAAGGGGAAGTTGGTTGCGCTGGTCTATCCAGAGATACCCGATGACTTGGACGCGAGCAAACGTTCGGAGATTCCCGAACTCATCCGCAACACCGCCAACAAGTCTCTGCCTGTCTACAGTAAAATCAACGAAGTGGTATTTGTCGACGTGCCTTTTGAGAAGACGCCGAAAATGAGTATCAAGCGCTATTTATATCGGTAATTCTAAGGCCAGTAAAACGTATACCGTTCAGTCGGATTTGTAATCGTTCAGTCGGATTTGTAATCGTTCAGTCGGATTTGTAATCGTTCAGTCGGATTTCAAATCCGACTGCTGCGAGTATAAGCATTTCTAATGCGAAACGGCGCAGTAATGGCACAACTCAATGGCCAAATTGGCACCTCAAGTTGGGGTGGTAACAGATGATGACTTTACAAACGACATACGATAAGGAAGAACAGACTTTAATGGATTTGCTCTACCAGAGCATGCAGGACTATTGTTCATCGTCGGTATGATACTTTATTTCGCGAAGCCCAAAATGATGACTGTCTCGCAAGGTCTTTTTCAGTTCTTCTGCACTCATCTCACCTTCATAACGAAGGGAGTGCAATTTGCGCACAAATTCCTCGTCGCTCTTACGCTGGCGGGCACGTTCAAGTTCTTCCGGCTCTACCAGATGTTCTGCCAGCCACTGACGGTTGCTTAGGATCAAACCACTCAGCATGTGGAGAATGCTTTCCAGTGAAAGTGTTGTGTTCATACTTCATGTGTTTATTTCGACGCTGCAAAGATACGAATAAGCGAGCAAAAATACAAATTAATTTGCAATTTTTCGAGCGTAGGTATCTTCGACAAGGTCAAAGATAAGTAATAAAATGAAATAAACAATGAAATCCCATCATAAATTTGTGAAGTTGATTGTATCTCGCAAAGAGTTTCGTCCACTTGATACCAATCCAGAAAAGACAAAAATAAAGAGCTATCGCTGATCGACGGCTCTCTATAAAATGGGCAGTATCGATAAAGCCTTACCCCACGCGGGATTCTACCCGGATAGCCAGAACGTACATCCTTTGCTCTAAAGGTACAAAGCAACATGTCGATTACTGAAGTTTCAAAGATAAGCATTATTTCTGAAAGTTCCAAGAATTACACCAAGATTCTATAAGTTCTTCTCCGTTCAGTCGGATTTCCCGATCGGCATCCCGAAGGGTGACGCTTGGCTCGTCCAAGAAATCCGACTCATGTAGGTTGTACGGGACTCTTTCTTTTTTCTTTTTATTAAAAGATGTGTAAAATTGAGTAAAAACGTTTATGTTTGGAAACTTTTTCGTATCTTTGCCAGATATTAGGTAAATAGAGCATATATGAAACGAATTTGGAATACGTTTTGCGAAGATATCAACAAGAACAAAGGCGTAAAGGAAATGACCTTCGAGAAAGAAATAGTGAAGAGTTTCCTGCAAGCACTGGGGTGGTCGCGCTATGACGGCAACCTTGAAGAGCAGTATGGCCTGTACAGCCGGAAATGGATTCCAGATTTCGTGTTCTACCTGAACAATGACAAAAACGCCAAGGAGATAATCCTGGAGTTAAAGAAGCCAGACCACAAGCAGCGCAAGGTGGATATTGAGCAGATAGAGGCGTACATGAAACTGACGGATTGCCGCTTTGGACTCTACTTTGGCGAGAAGTTGGAAGTGTTCTATTTGGAGGAAAAGGACGGCAAGCGTTCTGCTGCATCCGTCACCACCATTGACTGGACTATTGATAATGAGGCTGGTGCGAATCTCATAGAGTTGCTGCACTTCAAGAACTATGACAGAAGGAAGTTGGAGCAGTTCTGTTCAGACCATCTTTATCTGAACTCGTTCCTGAATCTTTGGAAAACTCAACGAGGCCAGAAGCATCTTTACGAAGGAATCATGGAGCACTTCATGCTGCCCCAAAAAATGCTCAGCAGCCTGCAATCACGCTTAAAGTTTACCGTCGTGGATAACCCAGAGGCAGAAGAAAAGTCGGCATCGTCAGCTTCTGTTATTCCCACTACTCCACAAGTACAAAATGGCAAGGGGAATGTGTGGCTTATTTGCTATGATTCTAAGTTCTTTAAAGTTGAAGATTGCTTTAAGAAATATGGCCAGATATATTGGACTCATAAAGCAGGACTGTTGAATGTACAGAAAGGCGACATAGCCTATCTCTATGCAGCACGTCCTGAAAGTGCGATTCGCTTTAAGGTGGAAGTCGTGGCGAGCCAACTGCCATATTCGCCAGAAATGGATGTCGAAGATGAGTTTGTCGCATCTGGCAATAGTAATAGTGACGATAGCAGCAAGACGTACTTCCTTGTGCGCCTTATTGCAGAGACTCATAGCTCAGCACTCAAACATGAAGTGATGATGAGCAAGGGACTGATGGGTAAGCGTCCATCAACTACGAAGCTTTCTAAGGAGGAATTCAAGTCTCTTAGGCAATATATTGAGCTGCATTTTGATGATGCTACTCCAACGGAGGTGCCTGTAGTTCCTGCGCCTGCCAAGAAAGTAAAGCCTAAGAAGCAAGACAAAACTAATGTAAAGGCAGACCGTCGCCCACCGTTCAAATTCTCGATGATTGGTTTGAAGCCTGGCGATGTGGTGTACTTTGAGCATGGTGACATTCCTGTAACGGTGGTTTCTGAGAACACCGTTGCTTACGATAGTGAGATATATACCCTTTCCCGTTTCTGCAAACACTTTATGCCAGACGAAGGCAGTGAGAACAGAGAGTATCAAGGTCCTTCCCACTTCCTCTACAACGGCAGGTCTTTAGACATTATCAGAAAAGAGAAAGAAAAGGAGAAAATGTAATGTACGGCATTGACATAAAAGAGGATTATCTGCTCGGGTTGGGAAACGGCATACTTGATACGCTGCTTCTTGACCGTACCACAGGTGAGAACATCATCTGGGCTACGGATGACTATGCCTCGATGGGTGATGCCTATACGTTCTTTCAACATATCACTCCTGAACTGATTACAGGAGAGCATAGGAATGTGATTCAGCCACGTGTGGCAAAGAGCGAAGAGGAACGAAAACTGCGAGCCAGAAAGATGGCAGAGGTGTTTACTCCCTCTTGGATTTGCAACAATATGAATAACGGCGTTGATGAAAGATGGTTCAAGCGTAAGCCAGTATTCAACATTGTTACCACAGAAAAGGGAAAGCATCTTTGGACGCCTACTGCTGAGAAGGTGGAATTCCCTGAAGGTAAGACTTGGCAGGAGTATGTCAGCATGGGCGTGATAGAAATCACATGCGGCGAGGCTCCTTTTTTAGCAAGTCGCTATGATACTGTGACAGGTGAAGCTATTACTGATTTAAGCAAGCGCATCGGATGGCTTGACAGAAAACTACGCATCGTCAACGAGAATACCACTACGCATGAGGATTGGCTACACTGGACTAAGATGGCCTATAAGGGAACACTTGGTTTTGAGTGGCAAGGTGACAATCTTCTATTGGCTCGCGAGAATCTTCTGATGTCGTTCTTCGACTATTATGAAGATCGTTTTGAAGAGGAGCCAGTCATTGAGGAAGTAAAGGAAATTGCAGACATCATTTCATGGAACATTTTCCAGATGGATGGTTTGAAGTTCGTTATTCCACGCAGTTGTCATACACGTGTTGAAGAAACTAAGGACTTGATGACAGGTGAAGTTATTCGAAAAGAAATTCCTTGTCTTGGCTGTAAGAAGGGACTTATTCATAAGCACAACGGCATCTATGTGAAGATGATGGACTGGGACACTGGTGAGCCCATTAATTTCCATAAGTACAACGGACTGGCTAAAAAAGAAAGATTGTCATGAATGCAGAAATAGTCGATAAAATCATCATAGGACGTGTAGAACCACATATCTACGCTTTCAGGACGAATACCGTGCCTGACTATTTGAAAATAGGTGATACATATCGCCCTGTTGAAGTTCGTTTGAATGAGTGGCGACACTATTTCAAGGATTTAGAGAAACTATACGAGCATGAGGCCAGAATAGACGAGAGGTATTTCCGTGACATAGAAGTCCATAAGTTCGTGCAGAATGAGAAGCATCGTAGTCGAATTACACGAGAGAAGTTTCCTAATCTGCCGTACTTTTCCAATGAGTTTTTCGAGAATGCGATTCCTGCCGATATTGACGAGGCCATAGATGATATAACGGATAGTGCCACGAAGAATGATGGTCACTATCAGTTCTATTCGATGCAGGATGGTCGTATACGTGAGGACTTTCATTATACTCGCGACGAGGAGCCTTTGACTCCACGCCCAAATCAACAAGATGCCATTGACAGATTCAATACTGCCATCAAGAACAAACGTACTCACTTGCTGATGTATGCCGTAATGCGTTTCGGCAAGAGCTTTACAGCTATGTGTTGCGCTCAGCAGATGAATGCGAGGCTAGTATTGGTTGTTTCTGCAAAAGCCGATGTGAAGGGAGAATGGCAGAAAACTGTTGAGAAGTTCAAGAACTTCGAGGAATACCAGTTTGTTACAAGTGAGCAACTGAAACGCGACAACAATCTACTGACGAATGCTCAAAAGCAGCATCAAAAGCTTGTGGTGTGCTTGACACTTCAAGACTTGAGTAGTGCAGAAATCAAGGAACGGCACAAAGAACTATTTGAAAAGCAGATAGATCTGCTGATTGTTGACGAGACTCATTTTGGCGTACGCGCTGAACACTATGGTTCAGTACTGACGAAAGCATCTGATGACAAGATTCTGAAACAGGAGAAAAAGCACAATGATGAGACAGTAGATGACTTGATAGAACAGGCTCGCAAACTGAAAAGCAAAGTTCAGTTGCACCTTTCTGGTACTCCTTATCGAATCTTGATGGGAAGTGAATTTACAGATGAAGACATTATCAGCTATTGTCAGTTTACAGACATCATCGAGGCCAGCCAGAAGTGGGACGAAGAAAACCTTGATACCAAAGAAGAATGGGAGAATCCATATTTTGGCTTCCCT
>ONMA01000038.1 GCA_900318815.1 uncultured Prevotellaceae bacterium | reverse complement strand
TTCAATCTTGTCCACGGTGTAGGTCTCTCCCTCATGGGTCACCTGCTCTGGTATGACCAGTTCGCCCTCCCATTTGTTGCCGTTGGCGACCATGGCCGAAAGCTTTTGTTTGTTCAGTTTGTACATCAGGCCGCCAATCGTCACCGTTGGAGTGTTGTCGCCACCCGGAGGGCCAGGAACATCATCCTGAGCCAATAGCACTGTGCTTAACAACAGGCATACGAATAATAGTGAAATCTTACTCATAGTCATTTGAGTTTTTTAAATTCAATGCAAATATAATCATAAATAATTACCAAGCCAAACGTTTCAATTAATTTCTCCAGACTCAATATTAACAAAAGTACCTATGGGTGCCATGAAAGGCCATCCTGGAGCCGAATTAATGGAGCCGCCATTTCTTATTATAACTGTACTACCAGGAATCAATACTAGTTTTGCTTGTTGTATCGTTCCACCATCGACAATAAGAGTGCCTCCTTCACAAACTCTAATTTGAGAATCTTCACTCATTGTAACTGTTGCGCTTATAGTCAGTACTCCTCCGTTGACAATTCCGAGCCTGCATGGTAAAACTTGATTGGCTGTGCAAGATGTATGGCTGTCTATTGTCTCTCCACAAGGAAGTTGTACCAAATGGCCATAATCATCCATCTCTCCGTAGTTGATATCCGAGTCATCGCCATCTGGTACGGAAGGAGCCCAACTTGGACAATGTGGAGGTCTTGGGCCAAGTCCCCAGAAATAGTAACCATCACCATCGGCATCCTCACAAACTACTTCTCTTGCAAGGGATTCACTTAAAAGTACGGGAGGAGCTATTGCGTAATTTTTGTACATCCGATGGGAATTGTCAAATAGCACATACATATATCCACCATTAGGTCTTTCTGATCCCCAACTATTTTTGAAAATCCAGTAAGTTAATCCTATTCTTGGATCATTGGGACCTATTATTGTTGGCAATGAATGATAGTCTCCATCAAGAAAGTCATTAACTGTCATGCCTTCTGTAACCTTGCCATATCCCACAAGTTCCATGCAATGGTTGAATGAATTTGTCGTCCCATTTATAAATATCCATGAATGCTGTGGCCCTTCATGAATAACACACCATTTTATTACATCAAAATCAGCTCTTTGCTTTGGAGTATAGCCTATAATTCTAATAGTATCATGTGCATCTATTTCATCACTACGGCATATTTCGTTGCTATCGTTAACAAATGGATAATCATATTCTTGACACACTCCATGCTCTTTAATATAAGTAAGAGCACTATCAGGATTGATTCCATGCCAAGGATTATTGTTGTTGGGGGAACAACGGGCAATTTCTTGTTCTGAAAGATCTAAAGGGAATATTTGATTATAGGATAAGAAAGTCATGCTTTCTATCGTAGAGGCAGCAGCAAAAGCAGTGCAGTAACCACTTCGCTCCTGATTTTTCACAGACGTTGTCCAGTTTTTCCCGTGTCTATTCCTCCAATCGAATGAATCCACATAAGGATCTGAAGTCATTGCACTTCTTGATGGAGTTATATTGCTAAAGTCACCTATTTCAAATAGTCCACCAGAATAAAACTCAAGTCCTTTCGTTGAACAACCGTCATTCATTCCGAGAATTCTTTTCATATCTGCATAGCGAGCAGAAGAAAGTGCTGTTTCAGATGCCACCCATAATTTTCCATGCCTACTATTATAATCATTAATACGTGCTATCTTATATTCCTTCTGTTCCTTTAATTGTACGTTTCTCCGTTGTTGAATATTACGATCCAATTGTTCCTTGTATGGTACGCATTTAATGTTTGTAAGATTCAAGGTCGCATTTCTTAAAATTATTCTAATAGAGGCAGGTTTGACATTGTTTAGCAGTAGCGTTTCTTCGCCATAATCGCAAAAGTCATCTATGCTCTTATTGTAAATTTCATCATAGGACTCTAATAACAGATGTTCATCTCCTGCCTTATCAGAAACTATTACTCTTACGAGAAAGTCATTATTCAAAACATGTACATGCCCACTGATAGTAATTCCCGATACTATCATGTCTTTGAAAGGATAAATAACATCATCTTTTTCAAATGACCTTTCTACACGTAGTTCTTCTACTATTGTAGAATCCTCGGAAGAAAGTTTGAAACAGTCCTGTGCAAAAGTTAGGCCAAAATAGGAAAATAAAATAGTAGTTGCAATAATTTTTTTCATTGTTATGTCTTTTATTTTGACAGAATCATTCTCTTGGTATCTACTTCCTGACCGCCAATGACAAGGGAGTAGAGATACATGCCGGCGGCGAGTTCGTAGCCATTAATTACAATGCTCTGCATACCGCTGTTTACTGGTATCTGTTTGAGCATCTTGCCCGACATGTCAAAGATGCAGATGCTGGCGTTCTGGGCATCTTCTGGAAGTGTGAAGCGGATGGTAGTGCGTTCGTTGAAGGGGTTGGGTGTATTCTGGGCAAGTGTAGCAGTGACGGGGATAGCTATGTCATGGTCTATGCCGACTGTCTCGTCATCATCGAAGCTGCTGACAGCAGGACGTGCCATAGCTTTTTCACCATCCTGTTTCCGAACCTCGTCAAGTTCCTGCTTCAGTTCCTGAATGGAGCGGATAAGTACCGGCACCAGTTCCACATAGTTGATGCTGAGGTATCCGTCCTGTTCCTTGTTGACAAGTTCAGGATAGATTTCCTGCAGTTCTTGGGCAATCAGGCCGTAGTGCAGCTTTTTCTCTTCCTGAGCCTCTTTCGCTGAACTGGCTTCTACCCCGCCTCCCTCTCGATGAATATCCTTGTAGGTATATTCCACTACATTCATTTTCAGCACATGGTCAAGTGTACTCTCGTCGTCCGACTGGCCAAACGGCGCGATGTTCTCCTTGAGTTCCCGGTCTGATGATGTATGGAAAGCCTGTGCCGTTATATAGCTTGTGACATAGACACCACCATAGAAATACCCGGCATACCTTCCTGGAACCACAACACCTTGTGGGGAATCTACGCCTCCGAAGACGGCTGCACCAAAATCGTATGGATGCAGATTGCCAAGGACGCCGAAGCAACGCCCGTATGCACCTCCGCGAGCCTGCCCTCTGACACCAATAACACTTCCATAACTATCTGCATTATTTCGCAGCACAATACCATTGACACCAATATTTGTTTTATCTTGAACAGTATATAGACATGAGTGCAAATTGGTGTTCTCGTTGCTCGCAATATTCGTGGTGTCGCCTATTGTGAGCTTTGCGTTGTTTGATGGAAGGGCTGTCGTCGTAATACTGACCTGGCCAGTGCTATGTACCTTGAATTGAGCAAAACAGGAAGACGAAATAGCGAAAAGTGCTAAGAATAAAATTGCATTTTTTCTCATAATACAGAAAATAGAAGTTGATGTTTAAATGAATTATAAAGTGAGTTCACTATAATAATAGTAATTGGCACCTGAGTCCAAAAACAGCTCATGATAGTCTGTAAGTACAAGAGGCAAGGTTACTTCTCTTGCGGATTCTGGTATATAGGTAGCATAGGCAATCTCACCATCCTCATCTAATAGGGTTAAGGTATAAGCTTCATGTACAGAAGTAAATATCAAGGTATGGTCACATTTGTTTATTTCTGGAATTTGTATAGGGCCTTTTGGCAGAGGTGTATGACCTTCTCCTTTTCCTATAATTTCCACGGTCAATGTAATGATGTTAAATACTGGGCTTTCTGCCTTTGTCAGCAAGCAGAAGAAAGCTGCTGCCATTAAAATTAGAATTGTTCTTTTCATTTCTTTAGGGTTTTTAAGTTGCTTTTTTTGGCAAAAGTACTTATTTCCCCTAAACACAGAAAAGAATCTGGACAAAAAGAATTTCCAAAAAATTTCCAAAGAATCGCATAACTGTCTGATAACTAACAGATAATGCTACGTAATAGATTTGATGAGTTTGTCGAACAATTCCGGCTTCCCATCCTGATGGTAGAGTTTTGACAATAGATATTTACGCCTTTTTGAAAGATACTGGGGCTTTTCAGTGAGTAAGATTCCTATCTGCTGGAGCGTGAAATGCAGGCGAATCAGGATGCAAAGATGATAATCTTTTTCATCTAAATATCCCAAAGAATATAAGGACGCGCGGAAGCCGGGTAATTGTGTATCCATCATCTCCCGTAGCTTTTTCCAGTCATCAACATACACCTTTTTGTTGAAATTTACTGAAAGATACTCAAAACGCTTGTAAATATCGGTGTTGACCAATCTTGTTTCACAGGTTGACCCTGAGTTGATGGTTAACCGCAAGGAATTGATAGCCTCCTGACATTCAATAATCTCCTTCTGCTTTTCAGAAAGCAATGTGTCGTATTCTTGTCTTTGCAATTGAAGAAGTTCTGTCTTTGCCTGATTCTGCTTGTTTACGGCATCACGGAAATCCGATTCTATCCGTAGAATCTCCGTCTTCTTTTTATGCCTATAAACAAGGAAAAGAACAGTAAAGAGGAAAAAAATAATAACGGTGATGATGACAGAAATAATGAACCTATACCTGTTTTCACTGGCATCCTTGGACTTCTGCTCTGCAAGTAATTGTGCCCTATTATAGTTATACAAGGATTGCGTATGAGATAGTTTCTTTTCTGTCAAAGTCCAAAAGCGTTCATTACTCACCTGATAACACAAATCAGCATACTTGGCCACGGAGTCTGTGGCGTTTTGTTTCTTGAACAGCTCATACAGCCCTTTATAGGCTGCTTCGATGGCATTCTTGTCTTGGGCGAGAGACAGGCATTTCATGTAATAAAGAAATGCGGAGTCCAGCTGGCTAATACCCATGAAATAGTTTCCCTTATAGTATGCGTATATGGCAGTCTCTTTCAGGCCATGCTCCCTGATGTGTTGATCGTATTTCTCAATATACTTTCTTGCTGCAGAAACGTCGCCCTTTATCAGATAGGCATCTATAAGAGCAGGTAGACAATTATACGACATATCTATATAGCCATAACGCTGATAGGCTTTAAAAGCATCTGTCAATACCTGTTTTACAGAGTCGTGTTCTTTTAGCAAGTCATACGGAACACTTTTCCATTCAATGGCACAAATCCAGCTTAGTGTGTCCTTTGCTCTATGAGCCATCTTATACATGAGTGTCAGTTCTTTGAGCATTTCATTTGGCATCAGATGATCATAGAAAAGATTTGCCGATTGTGCATGGATGCGGGTAAGCAGTCTGTAGTCACAATCGTCTGAAGTTGTGTCAGCACATTCTGATGCAATGTGGTATTCATCAAGAGCCTTCGGTGACTCTCCCATATCGGCATAAGTACGCGCCAGCAGATAGTGAGCCTCCATCCGCTCATTAGCAGAGCCTCGGTTGTCAAAGTAGTTGCATAAGGACAAAGCCAAGGTCTCGTCGGTCAACAGGGAATCGGCCTGATTGCAGGCTTGTAAATCTGACAGCTTCTGACGCATGTGCCTGTCATCAGAGCATGATAGCAGGAACACTATTACCAATATATAGGGCAACAATCTCATTTGGAACAGGATGGTTGTGTAATCAGTGGGCTAGTCCTTTGCAGAGCAAAACGGCAGAGCCGAACACTGCATAATTGCCATGCAAAAGTACTAAATTATCACGAAACTACGAAAAAAGTGACGGGTATATTCGCCACTTGCCCGTTTATTTTTATTCCTTTGTACACATTTCAGATTTTTATGTGCATGTCAGAATAGAACCATCATTGTTTTTTCTTGTTTTTCTTGTTTTATTTTGTTTTTCTTAAAGGCGCAAAGCGCAAAAAAAACACGGGAAAAATGACTAACGTTTCATTACACCCAGTCGAAACGTTCCGTCACACCCTGACGAACCATTCCTTACACCCTGATGAATCATTGATCACACCCTGATTAATCACTCATCACGGTGTAAGGAATGATTCATCAGGGTGTGATCAATGATTCATCAAGGTGTGACTAAACGCTGCACCACCTGTAACGAAACATCCAACGCGCTTTTCTGACTTTCTAATGGGAAAATGTCAGCCGCATCTGGAGATGCTTATATTCGGAGCGTTCGGATTCGGAAATCCGAACGAACGGAAAATCCGTTTAATCCGTGAAATCCGTTGTAGTCAGGTTGGCAATCTTGTTGATGGATTTATCTGACGATGAGCAGGTAGTAGTTCTTCTTGCCCTTCTGTGCCAGCAGGTACTTGCCGTCGATGAGGTCGTCGGAAGTGATGATGCGGTTCTGGTCGGTCAGCTTCTCCTTGTTCAGCGAGACACCGCCGCCTTGCACCATCTTGCGCATCTCGCCCTTCGAGGGGAACACGGGAGCAGCGGTAGTGAAGAGTTCGATGGCGGGCTGGCCCAACTGGTCGCGCGAAATCTCATGCTTCTCCACGCCGTCGAACACGTCGAGGAAGGTCTGCTCGTCGAGCTTCTCCAAGGCTTCCTTGGTGGCTTTGCCGAAGAGGATGTTAGAAGCCTCGATGGCCATGTCGAGGTCGGCCTGCGAGTGTACCAGCACGGTGACCTCCTGGGCCAGGCGCTTCTGCAGCACGCGGCGACCGGGATCCTGCTTGTGCTCCTCAATGAGCTGGTCGATGGTCTCCTTGTCGAGCGAAGTGAATATCTTGATGTAGCGTTCGGCATCCTCGTCGCTCACGTTGAGCCAGAACTGGTAGAAGCGGTAGGGCGTGGTGCGCTTGGGGTCGAGCCAGATGTTGCCGCTCTCGGTCTTGCCGAACTTCTTGCCGTCGCTCTTGGTGATGAGCGGACAGGTAAGGGCGAAGGTCTCGACGTCGTTGCCCAGTGTGCGGCGGATAAGCTCGGTGCCAGTGGTCATGTTGCCCCACTGGTCGTTGCCGCCCAACTGCAGCTTCACGCCCTTATGCTGGTAGAGGTACAGGAAGTCGTAGCCCTGGAGCAGCTGATAGGTGAACTCGGTGAACGACAGTCCGTCGCGGGCGGTGCCGTTGAGTCGCTGCTGCACGGAGTCCTTGGCCATCATGTAGTTCACGGTGATGTGCTTGCCCACCTCACGGGCGAAGTCGAGGAAGGTGAAGTCCTTCATCCAGTCGTAGTTGTTCACCAGCTCGGCACGGTTATCGGCCCCCCCTACGGCCCCCGAGGGGGCTTCTATAGATTTATCGGTAGAGACTATCGTGTTCCCCTCGGGGGACGAAAGGGGAGCCTCCCCGAAGTCGAGGAACTTGGCCACCTGGGCCTTGATGCACTCCTGGTTGTGGCGCAGCGTCTCGTCGTTGAGCAGATTGCGCTCCTGGCTCTTACCGCTGGGGTCGCCAATCATGCCTGTGGCTCCACCCACGAGGATGATGGGCTTGTGGCCGCAACGCTGCAGGTGGCGCAGCATCATGATGCCACAGAGGTGGCCTATGTGGAGTGAGTCGGCGGTGGGGTCGGTGCCTAAGTAGGCGGTCACCATCTCTTTTTGCAGGAGTTCTTCGGTTCCTGGCATAATCTGGGCCAGCATTCCGCGCCAGCGCAGTTCTTCAACAAAGTTCTTTCTCATCGTCATTAAAGTATATAATCATTAAATTATTCTTTCAGTTCGAAGTGCTGGAAATCCTTGCACGACTTCCATGCCCCACCCCACTCGAAGCCTGCCTCGATGAAGAGACGGTAGCACAGGTCGCTCGTGTCAATTTTATAGCGGAAGTCCTTCGTGCGGTCGCAGTACCTCGAGGCCGTGGCGGGCTGCACGTAGCGGGTGCCGTCGGCGCGATTCTTATAGTAAGGATTGTAGAGCGGGTTGACGTCGATGGCCAGTCCGCGCGCATGCTTGGAGAGCTTGGCACTACCGGCCACGACGCGATAGCAGAAGCACGACGTGTTGTTATGGCGCATCTGCGTCTCGTCGTCAGCGTTGTAGACATCGGGCAGAAGCACCTGCCCGATGGGATAGCGGGCCTCGTAGAGCTCTTGGAAGATGCGTACCACGGTGTCGGCAATCCGCTTGTTGCAGACCATCTCGCCCAAATGCACCTGCTGGTCATAGTCCCAGTGGAGCAGGCGCACATAGCGCAGGTCGTCGCGGCCTATATAGGGGTTGGGCTTGTAGGTCTTGCCCTGCATGCGGGCCCAGATGGCATCAGGGATGGGCTGGGCAGCAAAGCACTTCTGCACCCCGCCAAAGGCCCTGATGGCCTCGTCGCTGACGGTCTGCCCCGCCTGCCACTGCTGCAAGACCGTGGTGTCGGCAACCGGCTTTTCGATAGTGCGGCATCCTACCGCCGTCGGCGCGACGAGCAGGCAGAAGTATAGGAGGCATGGCACGGGGTCGAAACCACTCCCGCCCCAAGGATGACAGCGCAGGATGCGCCGCACAGCGAGGTAGAGGCCCTTGAAAGGCCCGTGCTTCAGGATGGCCTCCTTGGCATATTGCGAACAGGTGGGCGTGAACCGGCAGGATGGCGGCGTAAAGGGGCTGATGCAATGCTGATAGAAATAGATGGGCAGCAATAGCAGCCAGCTGAGTATCTTCAGAATCCATGTCATAGGCCATCGGCTATTCGTGAGAGAATCTTGCCCATGCGCCCCGACACCAAGGACGACGGCTCCAGGCTATCGCTAAGCCATACGAAGGCGACTGTCAGGCTCTTGCCAGCGGCAAGCAAGCCGTCGAGCTGATGCTTGCCCAACCGGTAGGCCTCGCGAACCTGGCGTTTCGCCCTATTGCGATCCACGGCGTGGCGCAGCCGTTTCTTGGGCACGCTGACAAGAACCTGCACGGCGGGCTCCGTACTCTCCTGCACCATCCAGACAGCCCTTAGCGGAAAAGCAACAAACGACTTGCTCTGGCTTCCGCCGAAGAGCAAGTCGATGGTTTTCTTACTTGTGATGCGCTCACGCTTCGGAAATCTATTCATCCTGCATCAACAGATAATGCTGCAAGGCACCCGTCATCGAGGGGTACTTCTCTGTGGGAGCCTCCAGGTCAACACGCAGGCCGGTGTCGTGGGCTGCCTTGGCAGTGGCCGGGCCGAAGGTGGCAATGGCCACCTTCTCCTGATTAAAGTCGGGGAAGTTCTTATTGAGCGACTCGATGCCCGAGGGGCTGAAGAAGATGAGCATGTCGTAGTCGAATGTCTTGATCTCCTCCTCGGTGAAATCGTTGCTCACCGTCTTATACATGACGCACTCCTTGTGGATGAGCTTCTTCGAGTCGAGCTGGCGCGTCAGCAGGTCGGTGTGAACGTCGCTCATGGGCACAAGGTACTTCTCGGTCTTGTGCTTCACCATCGTGGGCAGCAGGTCGTCGACACGACCTGTCGAACCAAAGAACACCTTGCGCTTGCGATACTGCACATATTTTTGGATATAGAGGGCTATGGTCTCGGTGACGCAGAAATACTTCATGTCTTCGGGTATGGTGACGCGCAAGTCCTTGGCCAGCGTAAAGAAGTGGTCAATGGCATGGCGCGACGTGAAGACAACTGCTGTATAGTCCAGGATGTTTACCTTTTGCGTGCGGAACTCCCGGGCAGAGATTCCCTCCACCTTGATGAAAGGACGGAACACTAACTCTACACCGAAACGTTCGGCAATATCGAAATACGGCGACTTCTCGCTCGTGGGCTTTGGCTGCGAAACCAAAATCTTCTTGATCATCTCTATGTCCTAAAAATTTATTTTCAACGAATCGACCATCATCAGCAATGCTCGGGTAAAAATGAGCAAAGGCGTGATTTCGAGGGCACAAAAGTACAAAAAATTTTGTAGAATCATTCCGTTTTGCCTAAAAAAGATAGTCCAAGACTTATAAAATGTCAATAATTTAGTAATTGTTATCACAAAAACATAGTAATATGTGACATTTTGAATACTTAGCTCAAAGTAAACCTGCAACAGGACTGCGGGGAAAAGCAAGCTGCCTTCCAAGGCTCCAATGAAGAGGAAAGACCTGTCCCATTGTAAAACTTTATTACTACCTTTATAGAATACGACATTGACGAGACGATAGAGCAGCCACTTGAGCAGGAAGTAGCCCACGAAGCATCCGAAGATGAGACTGATAAGCAGGAAATCGTCATCGAACAGGAACGTGTCGCCCACGTAGGTCGTGACATACGAATAGCTGGAAATGGAGAAAAGCAGACAGCCCAACAGCACCAAGAAGAGCTGGAAGCGCACCTCGCCCATGGTCTCGACCATCTGGTCGTTGTAGTTGGGCATGTAGAAGAAGTCTTTCAGCTGGTTGGCAATGAAGCGCTGGGAATTGGCAATGGAAACGACAAAGAGCACGATGCACAACAGCAGCAACGACGTGAACATGTTGTCGCCACGGATGGTGTAGGGAACGGGGGCTCCCGCCACACCATAGCGTCCGCCGCTGATTTCGGGGTGCAGCAGGGAGTCGTTGGAGAAGAAGTTCTCGCGATAGTACTGCGGCAGGTTGACGTCCTTCAGACTCCTTCCCGGCCCGTGACCGGGCAGGTGCAGCGTGTCGGGCTGCTCGCTGTAGCGTATCTCCTTGGGCTGGAACCATGCCTGGATGGCCGAGTCCTGCTGCGCCGGCGTAGCATCGGGCGGCAGCGCCCGCAACACCTGGTAAGGGGTGAGCGGGCGCGATGCCACCTGATCGGTATCGCTGATAATCAAGTCGTCGATGATGGGCAGCTCGTGCTGCTGAAGGGAGGTATGGACAGTATCCTGCTGCATAGCGTGTCTTGGCGAATAATTATAACTCTCCGCTATAAACTATTCATGGATTCACTCCTGTCCGAAGAACTCCCTGCGGATGTCGGCCACACGGTCGAGTTTCTCCCAGGTGAAGAGTTCAACATCCATCTCCTTCGTCTCGTGGTAGTGGCTGGTAAACGTCTTGCGCACCACCTCGTTCTTACGACCCATGTGACCGTAGGCAGCGGTCTCTAAATACATGGGCTGGCGCAGCTTCAGCGTGCGCTCAATGGCCTTGGGCCGCAGGTCGAAGAGCTTCTCGATGCGCTGGGCAATCTCGCCGTCGCTCATCTTCACCCGACTGCGCCCGTAGGTGTTTACGTAGATGTTCATGGGACGAGCCACGCCGATGGCATAGCTCACCTGCACCAGCATCTCGTCGGCCACGCCGGCAGCCACCATGTTCTTGGCAATGTGGCGGGCAGCGTAGGCAGCACTACGGTCTACCTTCGAGGAGTCCTTGCCCGAGAAGGCACCGCCGCCATGGGCACCCTTGCCGCCGTAGGTGTCGACGATAATCTTGCGCCCCGTCAGACCCGTGTCGCCGTGGGGGCCTCCGATGACGAACTTGCCCGTGGGGTTCACGTAGTACTTGATGTCCGGGCCGAAGAGGTCGAGCACCTTCTGCGAGTGTATCTGCTCCTTGACGCGGGGGATGAGGATATGGATGACGTCGTCCTTGATGCGGGCCAGCATCTTCTCGTCCTCGTCGAACTCGTCGTGCTGGGTCGAGACCACGATGGTGTCGATGCGCTCGGGAATGCCCGCGTCGCTATACTGCACCGTGACCTGACTCTTGGCATCGGGACGCAGGTAGGTCATCTGCTTGCCCTCCTTGCGGATGTCGGCCAGCGTGCGCATGATGAGGTGGGCCAGGTCGAGCGAGACGGGCATATAGCTCTCGGTCTCGTTGGTGGCATAGCCGAACATCATGCCCTGGTCGCCGGCACCCTGGTCTTCGTCATTCTCGCGGTCAACGCCTCGGTTGATGTCGGCACTCTGCTCATGAATGGCGGTCAGTATGCCGCAGGAGTTGCCGTCGAACTGGTACTCAGCCTTCGTATAGCCAATCTTCTTGATGGTTTTGCGGGCAATGGTCTGCAGGTCGATGTACACATCGCTGCGCACCTCACCCATGATGACCACCTGGCCGGTGGTGACAAACGACTCAATGGCACAGCGGGCATGGTCGTCGTAGGCCAGGAACTGGTCGACGAGTGCATCACTTATTTGGTCAGCCACCTTATCGGGATGGCCCTCAGAAACCGATTCTGATGAAAACAAATATGACATATTTTTGCTTATTATTATATAAAAGAGGTGCAAAGGTACGGCAATTTGTCGAATCACCCAAACATTTCAACGAAAATTAGCTATTTTGGCGGGATTTGCCGCTCTCCGCTTAGTACAAGTACACCTTGAACTCCTTCACCGAGCCGGGGGCACCCTGTTCGGCACGGGGCAGGTATTCCAGTGCGCTGACGGTCTGCTCGCTGCCAAGGTCGATGACCAGCAGATGGGGAGCCGACGCGCCCTTCTCGGTCTGCCAGTAGGTAGACTCCTGGAGGTCGAAGACCTTATCGCCGGTGTGGTTGCCGTTCTCCTCCTCGCTGTTGGCATACTTGGTGGTCCACGATTCGCGGCTGATGCGACGCCCGCCCGGGTTCTGCAGGTAAAGCTCGGCAATGGCCACGCGGTCGCCGTCCTTCTGGGTGCTGAGGCACTCGATGGCGAGGTAGCGGCCCTTGGCATCATTGGCAAAGTTGAAGGTCTGCCAGCCGTTGCCGGCTTTTGCGACAGCAGAGCTGCCGCCTACGGTGAAGGCTACGGGGGTAGCGCTGTTGAGGTCGGGCTTGTCGCCGATGTTGTTGTGCTTGTTGCTCTTCTCAAGCTGGAGTTTGTTCAGCTCAGGTTCGGCCTGTCCCCAAACCACAGCCTCACGAGGGCCAACGATGTCGAGGACGATGATCTCGTTCTTGCCCTTCTTCAGCCAGCAGCCGGGCACGTAGAGCGTCTGTTGCGGACCGATGCTCCAGATGCGGCCCATGGCGTGGCCGTTCACCCAGACCTGTCCCTTACCCCAGGTCTCAAAGTTCAGGAAGGTGTCGCCCACCTTCGAGAGGTTGAAGTAGCCACGGTAGTAGCCGCGCTTGGTGTCGAGGTCGGAGGCGTTCGCGCCTTTCTTGAAGTCGAACGACAAGGCGGTGACGGCATTCTCATAGCCGTCGGGAATCCTGACGTTGTTCCATATACGCGGTGTCCACACCACGTCGTTGTTGCCTATTTCGGCTGAGATGGTGACATTACCGACAATGCCCTTGAAGTCCTTGATGGCGCGTCCGAAGTTGATACGACCCATTCCCTCGACGAGAATATCAATCTGGGCATCCTTCCTCACGGCTGGCAGCAGCAGCGACTTCTCGTTTTTCACGCGGTCGATCTTACCCACGTATTTGCCGTCGATGAACACCTGAGCGAAGTCATGCACCTCGGCGGTGAGCAGGCTCTTGACGGGAATCTCGGGAAGTGTGGTGCTGTATAACATCATGCCCCAGCCCATGTCTACCTCCTCGAAGGTCTTGATGCTGCCTTCGCCTTCGCCAGTGGCACCGAGCGTCAGGTTGCTAAACTCCTTCAACTCGAACTTGGGTACGGTGATAATGGGCATGGGTGCCTTGGGCACGGCGGGCATCTTCTTGCCGCCGTTATATTTCTCCATCATCTTGCGCAGTTCCCAGAACTTCGGGGTGGCAAGACCCCACTCATTGATGGGGGCGTCGTAGTCGTAGGAGGTGACGTCGGGGGCGAAGCCGGGGCTGTTGGCACCAGCCCAGTGGCCGAACGAGGTGCCTCCGTGGGTCATGTAGAGGGAGAAGGAGATGCCCTTCGAGAGCATCTCGTCCATACCGTCGACCATATCCTTGGCGGGGCGCGTCTCGTGACGGGCACCCCACTTGTCGAACCAGCCGCTCCAGAACTCCGAGCACATCTTCGGGGCATTGGGACGCAGTTCGCCCAAGCGACGGAACTGGTCGTCGATGTTGGCACCCGTGCCGAAGTTCATCGTCCACACAAGGTCATCAAGACCGTTCTTCGTGAAGTTCGACGACCAGTCGCACTGGAAGAGGGCCAGCTCCTTGCCGTAGATGCCGCGCAGACAGTCGCGAATCTCAGAGACGTAGGGCTTGTCCTCGCCGTAGGAGCCATACTCGTTCTCCACCTGTACCATGATGATGGGGCCACCCTTCTGTATGGTCAGCGGAGCCAACTGCTCGCCCACTTTCTCCTCGAAAATCTTCACGCGCTCCATGAAGTAGGGGTCGCGCTCACGCAGACGGATGTCCTTCTTCTTCAGCAGCCACCAGGGCAGGCCACCCATCTCCCACTCGGCGCAGACGTAGGGACCGGGGCGCACGATGACATACATGCCGTTCTTCTGTGCCAGACGGCAGAACTCGGCCACGTCGTTCTGGCCCGTGAAGTCGAACTCGCCCTCCTTCTGCTCGTGGATGTTCCAGAAGATGTAGATACACACGGCATTCATGCCCAGTGCCTTGCACATCTGGATGCGGTGCTCCCAGTAGGGTCGCGGGATGCGCGGATAGTGAATCTCGGCGGCCTTCACCACGAAGGGCTGGCCGTTGAGCAGGAACGTCTTGTCGCCCACGGTGAAGTCGCCCGGCTTCTGCGAGGCAGCCTGCATGACCGTGGGGGCGGTGAGCAGCAGTGCGCCCAGCACCATCTGCTTCAGGAATTGCTTTGCTTTCATTCTTAGTTATTTTTCGGTTAAATAAAGATTGTTCTTCAGTGAAAACAGCTAATGCGTCGCAAATTTAGGCAAAAAAATCGAAATATATGCCTATCGGAGAAAGAATTTGCATATTCTTTAGAGGAAAAATACGGTTATCTCGGTAGAAATCACTAATTTTGCACGCAATTTGACAAGTCATCCTGACTAAGTAACGAAAAAAATATAAGTTCTTGCCATACAAGCGACCTAAGGTCGAGCGGGTACAAAATCCGCAAGCGGCCTGATAAAAAAACAAAATAAAACCAGTAAAACAAAATAAAACCAACCTTGTTTTTTCTTGTTTTTCTTGTTTTATGATGTTTTTCTTCAAGGCGCGAAGCGCATAACTCATACTAGTTTATAATTTAACAATTACTAAACAGACAAAGCTGATATGCCCGAACACTCCCTGAAACGACAACTGAAAGTGCTTACCATCCCGGTGTTTATCGAGATGGCCCTGGTGATGCTGCTGGGTGCCGTCGACACGGTGATGCTGAGCCGCTACAGCGACAACAGCGTAGCGGCGGTGGGACTCGACAATCAGCTCATGTCGTTAGTGTTTCTGGTCTATCAGTTCTTCTCGATGGGTGCGGCCATCCTCTGCGCCCAGTACATCGGTGCAGGACTGAGGAAACGACTGGTGCAGGTGGTAGGCATGGCGTTAGTGGTGAACCTGCTGTTAGGACTGGCGGTGAGTGCGCTGCTCTTCTGCTATGCGGGCGAGCTGCTGGAGCTGATGGGACTGCGGCCCGAGCTGATGGGCGACGGCCTGGTCTACCTGCAGCTGACGGGTGCCTGGTCGTTCTTCCAGGCATTGTCGCTCACGTTCTCTGCCTCACTGCGCAGTGCCGACAAGGTAATCTACCCCATGGTGGTGACGGGTATCGTCAACGTGCTGAACATCCTGGGCAACTACGCCCTCATCTTCGGCCACTGGGGCCTGCCGCAGATGGGCGTCGAGGGGGCGGCCATTGCCACCGCCACCAGCCGTGCCGTAGCCACGGTGCTGCTCGCCTTCATCCACTTCAGGAAGCACATCGCCAAGTTCCCGCTCCGCTATTTCCGCCCCATGCCCTGGGAAGAGCTGCACAACCTCCTGAAGATAGGCATCCCGGCCATGAGCGAGAACATCTCCTACTGCCTCTCGCAGGTGGTCATCACCTATTTCATCAACCAGATCAGCAACGAGGCACTGGCCGCCCGCACCTACTGCCACAACATGATTATGTTCGTCTACCTCTTCTGCCTCAGCATCACGCAGGGCGGCGACATCCTTGTGGGCCACCTCGTGGGCCAGCGCCGACATCAGGCCGCCTATATCCTGGGCAACTACTTCTTCCGCTGGTCGATGATTATCACGCTCACCGGCTCGGCCGTCCTGGCCATCACGGGCAAGAACATCCTCACGGCCTTTACCGACAATCAGGAGATTATCGCCATGGGCGTATGGGTACTCGTTGTCGACTGGTTCTTGGAGATAGGGCGCACGTCGAACATCTTTGCCGGCAGCACGCTACGCGCCACGGGCGACACCGTCTATCCCTTCGTGGTAGGCGTCATCTTCCAGTGGACCGTTGCCGTGGGCCTGAGCTACGTCATCGGCATCCCCCTCGGCTACGGCCTGGTGGGCATGTGGGTAGGCTTCGCCCTCGACGAGAACATCCGGGGCGTCATCCTCCTGCGCCGCTGGCGGTCAGGGAAGTGGAAGAGCAAGGGATTCGTGAAATAAAGAATTCTGAAAAAAGGGATTTGTGAAATAATTCGTACTGTTGGGGTTGAAAGACGCTGAAAGCGTCGCCTCTCAATAGCCGTAGGTCGGAACGACCTGCGGATAGGGTGCGTATAGGTAACATCGACTCTGAAAGAGTCGCCCAATACGCGGTGTTGGGGCACCCCTTCAGGGTGCTTTTCCTTTCCTTGTCTACTATCCGTAGGTCCTTCGGACGCTACGGCTACTGAGAGGTGACGCTTTCAGCGTCTTTCAACCGCAACCGCAGCTCGAATTATTTGCACAGCTTGCACCCGGCGCACTTGTTCAGCTCGCCACGGAAACGCTTCTCCACCAGGTAGTGCAGGCGGTCGCGCAGGGGCTCCAACTGCATCTTGTCGATGACCTCGTTGATGAATGCGTTCTGCAACAGGAGGCGGGCCTCCTGGCGGGGAATGCCGCGCTGCTGCATGTAGAAGAGGGCGGCATCGTTGAGCTGGCCCACCGTGGAGCCGTGGGCGCACTTCACGTCGTCGGCATAGATTTCAAGCATGGGCTGCGTGTACATGCGGGCCTCGTTAGTGGCCGTCAGATTCTGGTTGGTCATCTGCGACGAGGTTTTCTGCGCGCCATGCTCCACCAGCACGCGGCCTGCAAAGGCTCCCGTGGCCTGACCGTCGAGTACATATTTATATAGTTGGTTAGACGTGCAGTGCGACACGCGGTGGGTGATAAGCGTATTGTTATCGACCCACTGCTGCTTGTCGGCAATGACGCAGGCATGGCAGCCGCACTCGGCTCCCTCGCCCGAGAGCGTCAGGTCGAGCTTGTTGCGGGTAATGCCGTTGTGCAGGGTGATGATGTTATGGTTGACGCGGCTGGAAGCCTGCTGGTCGATGTAGACGTTGCTCAGTCGCACGTTCTTGTTGTGCGTCTCCTCCAGGCAATAGAGGTCGAGCGAGGCATCCTCACCCACGTAGGCCTCGATGACCTGCGTGCCGAGGAAGTTACGGTCGTCGGCTGCATGGTCGCAGAAGAGCATCTTGATTTCGGCCCTCTCCTCGAGTACGATAAGCACGCGGCGGTTCACCATCAGGTCGTGTACCTGTCGCTGGGCGTTCTGAGGCGTGGCCTTCAGGATGTTGATGACCTGGATGGCACGGTCAACGCGGACACCGCGTGGCACGTAGACCAGCAGGCCGTCCTGTGCCAGCATGGTGTTCAAGGCCGTCACGGCATCGTCGGCGGTGCGAGCCAGACGGGCGTAGTAGCGGCTCACGAGGTCGGGATGATTGCGCATGGAGTCGACGATGACCCCTTCGGGCAGATGACTCTTGGGCAGTGCCTTGCTGTAGAACGCATCGTTGACCACGAAATAAAGGCTGGTGCTCAGGTTGGGCACGTCGCAACGGAACGCCTCGTAGGGGTCGACGGGAATCTCCAGCCTACTGAGGTTCACGCCATAGTCGGGCGCAAAGAGGCGCTGCACGTCGGTGTACTTGTACCGCTCCACCTTCTTCGACGGGAATCCCTGGGCCTTGAAGTGGGCGAAGGCCTCGTCGCGCACGGCGTTCATCGCCTCCGGGGCGTGACCGAAGATGGTAGGCCGTGCCTGCTCGTAAAGGTCGATGTATTGCTGCTCGCTACTCATTTGCTTCTGCTTTAATCCAGTCGTAACCACGTTCTTGTATCTCGCCGGCCAGCTCCGGCCCGGCGGTCTTCACGATACGGCCCTGGTAGAGCACATGCACCACGTCGGGGCGAATCATGTCGAGCAGACGGTCGTAGTGAGTAATGACGATGCACGACGTATCGGGCTTCTTGAGCATGTTGACACCCTCGGCCACGATGCGCATGGCATCGACATCGAGACCCGAGTCGGTCTCGTCGAGGATGCTCAGCTTGGGTTCGAGCATAGCCATCTGGAAAATCTCGTTGCGCTTCTTCTCGCCGCCGCTGAAGCCCTCGTTCACCGAGCGGTTGGCCAGGCGGTTGTCCAACTGCACAATCTTCTGCTTCTCGCGCATCAGCTTCATAAACTCGCCAGCCTTCAGTTCGGGCAGGCCCTGATACTTACGCTTCTCGTTGACGGCGGCCTTCAGGAACTGGTTCATGGGCACGCCAGGAATCTCCACCGGGTACTGGAACGAGAGGAACAGCCCCTCGTGGGCACGGTCCTCGGGCTTCATCGCCAAGAGGTCCTTGCCGTCGAAGAAGGCTTCGCCCTCGGTCACCTCATAGAGCGGATTGCCCACGAGAACGGCACTCAGGGTCGACTTGCCCGAGCCGTTGGGTCCCATGATGGCATGGGTCTCTCCGTCGCGGACGACGAGGTCTATGCCCTTTAATATCTCCTTGTCGCCGATACGGGCGTGCAGGTTGCGTACTTCTAACATATATGTATTGTCCTGTTTTGCAATTAGGTTGCAAAGTTACGAAGAAAAAGCCAATATTGGCTAAAATTCACTTTATTTTGGCGGTTTTTTATCTAATTTTGGCCAAAAAATTAGCTTTTCTCATGTATTATGCTTATCTTTGCGGAATAAACGTATCTAATAGCACCTACACATAATGAAACTGAAACTATTTATTAACAAAATACATTTAGTGCTTGTCCTTGCCTTGCTGACGATGGCAACGGCATGCGAGAAAGCAGCGAAAAGCAAGGAGAGCATCGGCGATACCGACAGCCTGATGAACGCCGCCTATCAGGCTCGCGACTACGACCGGATTCTGCAACTGGCCGACGAGACTGCATCGGCAGAAGGTCTGTCGGCCATCAAGGCCAACTACTGGAAGGGCTATGCCTATTCGCGGCTGCGGAAGATGCGACTGGCCGAGAACTACTGGCAGAAGGCCGTGGAAATGGGGGCCCACAACGAGGAGGAACTGGTGTACTATGCCAAGTCGGCCAACCGCCTTTCCAGCATGCTGGTCCTGACGGCCGAATATGAAAAGACGATGAAGGTGGCCGTGCCCGCCATGGAGAAGATGAGCGAGGCCAACTACGTGAAGAACGAGGACTATGCCTACCTGTTGCTCGCCATAGGCTGCTGCCAGCTGAAGCTGGAGAGTCCCGAGGATGCCGCGAAGAGCTTTGACAAGGCATTAAAGACCTACCTTGACGTCATCGACGAGAAGGGCAACATCTCCAGTTTTACCAGTGCCATTGTGGGTATCATCACCATTACCGACAACTACCTGATGCAGAAGCGATTCGAGGACGCACGCTCCTGGACAGAGCGATTCAAGGAGCTGTTGACACGCTACACGCAGCTCCCCAACCCCGATGCCAATTTCTTAGACAAGCAATATGCCCGCTACTACCTGTACCGGGCTTCGGCATTAGAGGGACTTGGCAACCACAAGGAGGCCGCCGAGGCTTACGCCGAGGCACAGAAGAGCGAGTATGCCAAGACCGGCGAAGGACAGCTGGAGGCCACAGGCTACCTGATGTCGGCACAGCGATGGAATGAGGCAGCCAGGAACTTCGAAACCCTTAACGAGCAGATGGATAAGTTCGACTTCAGCTTCACGCTCGACAACATACAGCGCTTCGTACTGCCCAAATACCGAGCCAACTATGGGGCCCATCGCGTAGACTCAGCCCTGATACTGGGCCTGCGGCTGTGCGACTGGCTCGACACGGCCATCGTGGAGAACAAGCAGAGCGATGCTGCCGAACTGGCCACGCTCTACAGCACCCAGCAGAAGGAGACCGAACTGGTGAAGCAGAGGGCTAAGATGAACTCGCAGCGATTCCTCGTGGTCACCATCATCCTGCTCACCATCATCCTGAGCATCACGCTGATCCTGTACTACCGACGGCAGCACGCACGCCGCCTGCAAGTGGCCTATCACGAATTGGAGATAGCCAACGCACGTGCCGAGGAGTCGTCGCGCATGAAGACGAACTTCATCCAGCAAATTTCGCACGAGATACGTACCCCGCTCAACATCCTCTCGGGCTTCACCCAGATCATTGCCACGCCCGACATGGAGCTGGACGAGGACACCAAGCAAGACGTGAGCCGGCAAATCCTGGAGAACACCAACCGCATCACGGGATTAGTGAAAAAGATGCTGGAACTGAGCGACGCCAACAGCCAGACAGTGATTGAGCGCAACGACCACGTGCTGGCTGTGCAGATTGCCGCCCAGGGCATGGATCGCATCATGGCTGGCGGGGAGGAAGGAATGATACCCATCGACCTGCAGTTGGGCGAGGGCACTGAGGAGGCCATGCTGCAGACCAACGAGCAGGAAGCCACGCGCGTACTGGAACTGCTGCTCGGCAACGCGGAGAAATTCACCAACGAAGGACAGATTCGTCTGAAATTAGAGAAGACCGCCGACATGATGCGCTTCATCGTCGAGGACACGGGCATTGGCGTGCCCCCCGCCGAGGCCGAGCACATCTTCGAGGAGTTCGTACAGCTCGACAGCAACCACGTGGGCACTGGCATAGGACTCACCGTGGCCCGAAGCCTCAGCCAACGGATGGGCGGCGACGTGGTGCTCGACACCAGCTACACGGGCGGTGCCCGCTTCATCATGACCCTGCCACTTTAACACTAACCGCTACGCGGCCTGAAGAAAAACAAAAGAAAACAAAGAAAACAATATAAAACCGGTTTTATTTTGTTTTGATAGGTTTTGTTTTGTTTTTCATCCGACGCGAAGCGTAAATATAAACCTAAAACAGAATGATTATGGAAAAGAAAGGCGCAAGAAGACTCAACAAGAACTCGGTGGCCGAGATGTTGCAGGCACTCTTCCAGGCCCACCCCAACGAGACACTGAGTTTCAAACAGATATTCAAGGAACTGAGACTGAACACGCACCCGCTGAAGATGCTGGCCATCGACGCGATGGAAGAGATGGCATGGGACGACTATCTGTCGAAGGTCACGGACACGTCCTACAAGCTGAACCTGAAGACGCAGGTGCAGGAGGGCACCTTCATCCGCAAGGCCAACGGCAAGAACTCGTTCCTGCCCGACGACGGCGGCAAGCCCATCTTCGTGAGCGAGCGCAACTCGATGTTCGCCCTCAACGGCGACCGCGTGCGCGTGGCCATGATGGCCCGCCGGCGCAACCACATCAAGGAGGCACTGGTCATCGAGGTGCTGCAGCGCAAGCACGACCAGGCCGTGGGCACGCTACAGGTGGAGAAGGACTTCGCCTTCCTCATCACCGAGGGCAAGTTCTTCGTTCACGACATCCTCATCCCGAAAAAGAAACTGAAAGGCGGCAAGACGGGACAGATTGCCGTGGTGAAGATTACGCAATGGCCGTCGAAGGACTCGAAGCAGCTCGTCGGCGAGGTCATCGACGTGCTGGGCGAGCAAGGCGAGAACGACGTGGAGATGCACGCCATCCTGGCGCAGTACGGACTGCCTTATAAATACCCGAAACGGGTGGAGGAGGCCGCCGACAAAATCGATGCCACCATCACCCCCGAGGACATCGCCGAACGCGAGGACTTCCGCGACGTCCTCACCTTCACCATCGACCCGAAGGATGCCAAGGACTTCGACGATGCGCTATCGATTCGTAGGATTGAGAGGAAAGAGGAGAGAGGAGAGAGGAGAGAGAATAGTTCTGCCTCTGAAAGCAAGTCTGACCTCTCTCCACTCTCCTCTCTCCACTCTCCTCTCACTACCCCCAACTCTCCACTCTCCTCTCTCCACTCTCCTCTCTCTACCCCCAACTCTCCACTCTCCTCTCTCCACTCTCCTCTATATGAAGTCGGCGTCCATATTGCCGACGTGAGCCACTACGTGGCCGAAGGCTCCATCATCGACCGCGAGGCACAGGAGCGGGCCACGAGCGTCTACCTCGTCGACCGCACTGTACCCATGCTGCCCGAACGGCTTTGCAACTACATCTGCTCGCTGCGCCCCAACGAGGAAAAACTGTGCTATAGCGTCATCTTCGTCTTGGACGAGGAGGCCAACATCAAGTCGTGGCACCTGGCCCATACGGTGATCAGGAGCAACCGCCGCTTCTGCTATGAAGAGGTGCAGGAGATACTGGAAGCGAAAGGGAAGAAAGGAAAGGAAACCGCAACAGACGGAGCTGACGAAATCCTCCACTCTTCACTCTACACCCTTCACTTAATGGCCCAGAAGCTTCGCGAGCGGCGCTTCAAGAGCGGAGCCGTGAAGTTCGACCGCGAGGAACTGCACTTCGACGTCGACGAGAAAGGCCACCCCACCCGCTGCTACTTCAAGAAGAGCAACGAGGCCACCCAGCTCATCGAGGAGTTCATGCTGCTGGCCAACCGCACCGTGGCCGAGATGATAGGCGCACCCGCCAACAAGGGAGGAAAGAAGATGCCCTCGAAGACCTTCGTCTACCGCATTCACGACCAGCCCGACCTGCAGAAGTTAGAGAACCTGCGGGAGTTTGTGGGCGGCTTCGGCTACAAACTGAAGACCAGCGGCACGCGCGGAGCCATTGCGAAGAGCCTGAACCAACTGATGACCGACGCACAGGGCAAACGGGAGCAGAACCTCATCGAGAATGTGGCCCTGCGCGCCATGATGAAGGCGAAGTACTCGACCCACAACATCGGCCACTACGGACTGGCCTTCGACTACTACACGCACTTCACCTCGCCCATTCGCCGCTACCCCGACACCATGGTCCACCGACTCCTCACCCGCTACCAGCAGGGCGGACGCTCGGCCAACCAAGACCATTACGAGGAACTGTGTGAACATTCGAGCGACATGGAGCAGACGGCGGCCAACGCCGAGCGCGACTCCATCAAGTACAAGATGGTGGAGTTCATGGCCGACAAGGTGGGTGAGAAGTTCGATGCCCACATCTCGGGCATTCAGAGCTTCGGTATCTACTGCGAAATCGACGAGAACCACTGCGAGGGCCTCGTGGGCATGCACGACCTCGACGGCGACTACTACGACTTCGACGAGAGGAACTACTGCCTCGTGGGCCGTCATCACCACAGGAAGTACCAGCTCGGCGACCCCATCCGCATCCAGGTGGCCCGCGCCAATATCGAGAAGCGACAGTTGGACTTTATCCTTGCCGACGACTGACCATGAAGAAAGAGGAGAAATACAAGCAGCTGACGGAACAGGTCAGGAGCCTCATCGAGGGCGAGACCGATGCCGTCTCGGTGATGGCCAACGTGGCGGCGGCCATCCACCATGAGATGGGATTCTTCTGGACGGGCTTCTACATCGACATGGGCGACTGCCTGCACCTCGGCCCGTTCCAGGGCCCAGTAGCCTGTACGCGCATTGCCTACGGGCGGGGTGTCTGCGGCGCGGCCTTCGAGCAGCGGAAAAGCATCGTCGTCCCCGACGTGGAGCTGTTTCCCGGCCACATCGCGTGCAGCAGTCTCTCGCGCTCAGAGATAGTCGTCCCCGTCTTCAACGACGACGGCCAGCCTATGGGTGTCCTCGACATCGACAGCCGCGAACTGGCCACCTTCGACGACACCGACCGCGTCTGCCTGGAACGCATCTGCGCCCTGCTCAGCCCCTTCGTACTCAACCCGATGTAAAGTTTTACCACGAATTTCACGAATTACACGAATTACCATGCGGATAATAAGTAGTATTCGGGGGTACGAAGGTACGGGGGTACGGAGGTACGAGAATAGTCTGCACGCCCAATCTTCCGCGAAAAGTCTATCCTCGTACCTCCGTACCCTCGAACCTCCGTACCTCCGAAATCGTACCATTTTATTTTTTGCATGTTACTAAAAAGAAAAAAACCGGCTTCGGAAGATGTCCCGAAGTCGGTTTTATTCTGTTTTGTCTGGTTTTATTTTGTTTTTTCCCAGACCGCGAAGCGGATATTACTCAGCCACCAGCGTGAAGCGACGGAAAGCAACGATCTGCAGTTCCTTGTCCTGCTTCTGCAGCCACTGGGCCACGGTAGCCTTGTCATTGTCGCCGAACTGGAACTCCTGGTCCACGAGGCAGTTCTCCTTCAGGAACTTCTGCACGCGACCCTTGGCAATACCCTCGATCATCGGCATCTTCAGCTGAGCCTCGCCCTCTACCTTAGCAGTGGCAATCAGCTTGCGGGCCTCGTCAGCCTGCTCCTGAGTGAGCCAGCCCTTGGCCATGTTGCTCTCGATGTGGTCTTCGCTGTCCACGAGGTTGGGGTTGATGCCAGCCTTCTTGAGCTTCATCTCCACGAACTTCTCCACCTGCTCCAGCTTGGTCTTCTCCACAGCCGTCTTGTACTCCTCGTCCAGGATCTTCTGATCCACGCTCTTGGCGTCGAGGGCCACGGGCTTCATGGCAGCCACCTGCATGGCCAGCTTGTGGCCGGCTTCAACGTTCTCCTTGTTCAGCTGCACCATGGTGCAGAGGATGTGCTTACCCATGTGGTCGTAGATCTCCACGTTGTCGCCCTCGAGGGTCAGGTAGCCATCCAGCTCCATCTTCTCGCCGGTGATACCCGAACGCTGAGTCACCACGTCCTGAGCCTTCTGTCCGTTGATGTCCAGTTCCTTCACCTCGTCGAGGCTCTTGCACTTGGCAGCCACGGCGGCATTCAGGATGCTCTGGGTCATGGCAATGAAGTCGGCACCGTTGGCCACGAAGTCAGTCTCGCACTTCACGGCAACCATAGCGGCAAAGCCTTCCTCCTTCTTCACCAGGACGCAACCGTTAGAGGTCTCGCGGTCGCTACGCTTGGCAGCGATGGCCAGGCCACGCTCGCGGAGCAGCTCCTTGGCACGGTCGAAATCACCCTCGGCCTCGGTCAAGGCCTTCTTCACGTCGGCCAGACCGGCACCGGTCATAGCACGCAGCTTCTTAATATCGTCAATTGAAATAGCCATTGTTCTTTTTTTGCTTTTTTAGAATAAATGATTAATTACTCTGCAGCCTCTTCCTCAGCGGCGGGAGCCTCCTCTTCCTTGCGGGCACGGCGTGAGGGACGCTTCTCCTCGGCCTCAGCCTCAGCCTGAGCCTCAGCAGCCTTCTCGTCGGCCTTCTCAGCCTTGCGCTCCTCCAGGCCCTCGGCGATGGCGGCGCAGCAAGCGTTCAGGATCACCTCAACCGAGTCCTTAGCGTCGTCGTTGGCGGGGATGATGAAGTCGATGTTCTTCGGGTCGCTGTTGGTGTCGACGATGCCGAACACGGGGATACCCAGGCGGTTGGCCTCCTTCACGGCGATGTTCTCCTTCATCACGTCGACCACGAACAGGGCGCTGGGCAGGCGGGTCAGGTCGGAGATAGAACCGAGGTTCTTCTCCAGCTTGGCGCGCTGGCGGGTCACCTGGAGCAGCTCGCGCTTCGACAGGTTGCCGAAGGTGCCGTCGTTCATCAGCTTGTCGATATTAGTCATCTTCTTCACAGCCTTGCGGATGGTGGGGAAGTTGGTAAGCATGCCGCCGGGCCAGCGTTCAATCACGTAGGGCATGTTGATGCTGGTGGCCTTCTCGGCGATCACTTCCTTAGTCTGTTTCTTAGTACCTACAAAGAGGATTTTCTTGCCCTGCTTGGCGATGTTCTTCAGTGCCTCGGCGGCGTCGTCGATCTTGGCGACGGTCTTGTGCAGGTCAATGATGTGGATACCATTACGCTCGGTGTAGATGTAGGGAGCCATGGCGGGGTTCCACTTACGCTTCAGGTGGCCGAAGTGGCAACCGGCCTGGAGCAGCATATCAAAATTTGTTCTTGCCATTTTTCTGTAAAATGCGTTTAATTGTTGTTTACTTTCTTTTTAATCTTGTTCGATCAGCTGCTGGGTAGTTATCAGGTATATGTGGCTTTCAGTGCCTCCGGGCCAGATAGGTCTCAGCAGTTTAGATACTAAACATGTCCAGTATTGTTTAACGCTTACTGAACTGGAAGCGACGACGTGCCTTGGGACGACCCGGCTTCTTGCGCTCTACCTCGCGGCTGTCGCGGGTCAGGAATCCCTGTGCCTTCAGTGCCTTTTTGTCCTCGGCATTGATCTTCACCAGTGCGCGGGCGATGGCGAGGCGCAGAGCCTGGCTCTGCCCGGTGAAGCCACCACCGTCGAGGTTCACCTTGATGTCATACTTCTCGGCGCACTCCAGCAGGTTCAGCGGCTGCTTCACCACATACTGCAGGATGGCTGAGGGGAAATATTCGTTTAAGTCCTTCTTGTTGATCGTGATCTTGCCGGTTCCCTCCGACACATATACGCGAGCCACTGAGCTCTTGCGACGACCTATTGCGTTAATATATTCCATCTCTGTACCTATTTATTATTTATACTGGTTAATGTCGATAGCCTTGGGCTTCTGAGCCTCGTGCTTGTGCTCTGTTCCCTCATAGATGTAGAGGTTGTTCAGCAGGCTGCGTCCGAGGGGGCCTTTGGGCAGCATGCCCTTCACGGCGTGCTTCAGGATGCGCTCCACGCCAAAGGGCTTCTTGCGCAGCTCGGCGGGCGTGTTGAAGCGCTGGCCGCCGGGATAGCCAGTATAGCGGGTGTAGACCTTGTCGGTCTCCTTCTTGCCGGTGAACTTCACCTTGGCAGCATTGATGATGATAACGTTGTCGCCGCAGTCCACGTGCGGGGTAAAGCTGGGCTTGTACTTGCCACGAATCAGCTTTGCGACCTTTGAAGCCAGTCGGCCCACCACCTGGTCGGTAGCGTCGAGCACGACCCACTCCTTTTTGGCTGTCTCCTTGTTGATGGAGACGGTCTTGTAACTTAAAGTGTTCATTACTTAAATTTTGATTTACTAAAAAACAGTTTTACTTTATAAAGTTTTGATGAGCTGGTCGCCGATTCACAAACCGTGCCGTCCGGCCAAAGACGGGCACTATTTACACGACGCCCACGGGGATTCTAAGACTCTCCCCAAATAATCGGACTGCAAAAGTACTGCTTTTTATTGAAATAAGATGTGTACGGCCTACAATAAACCCGTGATTTATGATAGTTTAACACAAATTCATCATAATTACACGTATTTTCTTCACCTGTAACTGTTCAACGAATCAAACTTGCCGTTTTTTTTAGAAACGAATTTTCCTTAATTGATTTTAATTTTGGCCACGAATTTTCTCGTGCTGTATGGTTGAAAGACGCTGAAAGCGTCACCTCTCAGTAGCCGTAGGTCGGAACGACCTGCGGACAGTAAACAAGGGAGGAGATAGCACTCTGAAAGAGTGCCCCAACACCGCCTATTGGGCGACCCCCTTGGGGTCGATGTACATTCTTGTCACGTTCTATCCGCAGGTCGTACCGACCCACGGCTACTGAGAGGTGACGCTTTCAGCGTCTTTCAACAGCACGAATTTTCTTCGCTCGACCTTCGTTCAGCCGGATTTACAAAATCTTAGGAATTAAATGCAAAATTTCGGCAAAATTCTTGATTATTGCCAAAATTTTGCGTCACTGAAGCGGAAAAACTTAGAAATGAGGTATGAAACTAATTCCCGTAATTATCGTAATTTATCCGTAATTGATTATCCGCAATCAGATGACTAAGAAGCTAGAAGCGTCGCCTCTTAATACCTGCATGACGCTTAAAGCGTCAATTCCCGAACGGCAGTATAACAACAAATCAATACTTATGTGCTTCACTTTATTGTAGATAAGTTCAAGGCCTTGCTTGCTTCTCATAAAACGGGAATTTATGGTCGCTTAATAGGTATATATCGAGCCATTAGCCGTAAAGTTTAACTTGTGAATTTGAATCAAACGAAAAGCCCGGAGCCAGCTCAAACAACTTGCCAAGCCTGTGGAACCTCTCCCAGTAGCTAATCTTCTCTCCTCTCGCCTCTGCCTCCTTGAGTTGCCTTACCCTCTCCAGGTAAGCAGCTCTCTCCTTAGAAATCGTTGCCTCCATAAATATCATGAATTAAAGAAAAAACTTGTTAGGCTGCAAAATTACAAATAATTCGCGAATCAGCAAACGTTTCACACAAAGTTTTGGTCACTTTTTTCGAGAAACAAAATAAATAAGACACAGAGTTTTTTATTATCTGTGGAGCCATCAATCTCTGTGCCTCTGTGTCTCTGTGTTCTATTTTGTACAAAGTAATGATAAAATAATAAGATGGTAAACTTTTCTAATGGTCGCTACGCTCAAAATTATAAAAAAATTGAATCAAAAAATTATAAAAGGAGTGCCCCCT
>ONMA01000010.1 GCA_900318815.1 uncultured Prevotellaceae bacterium | reverse complement strand
TAATAACAGGCCGGAAATTAGCCGGAAACTGCCATTTAGAGTCAATTCTATAACATAGTTTAACTTTGGATTTTTATGCAACTGCAATGCGGGTTAAAGAGCTTGAGGGTGGCATTACCCCCCAAGCTACCCCCCAAGCCACCCCTAAAGCTACCCCTAAAGCTACCCCTAAAGCTTTGGTGCTTCTGAGGGTGTTGGAAAGTGGGCCTAAAACGAGAAACGAAATGATGGAATCTATGAGCTTAAAAGATGTTATGAACTTTTTCAAGAACTATTTAAAACCTGCATTGGAAGCGAATTTCATTGCGATGCAATTCCCAGACTCTCCGAAACATCCGAATCAGAAATATTATCTGACGGATTTAGGAAGGAATCTGTTAAATCACCAAAGTTAATTATCTTAGGAATCATATGAGACTACCAATTAACATAGAAGAATTGCTCGGTGGACGGGCTGTGGAGGGTGACCGCATAGAGTATAAGACGGGATGGAACCCGGATGCCATTTACCGCAGCGTGTGTGCTTTCGCCAACGACTTCGACGAGACGGGTGGCGGTTATATCGTGGTGGGTGTGAAGGAGGTGAACGGTCGGCCTGTCCGTCCCGTGGTTGGCATCGACCCCAATCAGATTGCGCCTATAGAGACTGGCGAGGAGAGGACGTATTTTCTGATAGACATTCCTTGCCATCCGGAATTTGTGAAAGATCGGGTCGTCTTGAACAAGGATTTCATAAAAGACTTCATAAAAGACTTCATAAAAGGGAATCGGACGCAAGTGTCTGAACGCCAGGAAGAAATACTATTCATGATTGCAGATGACGAAACCCTGACTTCACAAAAGATTGCATAAAAGACAGGGGTGTCACAGCGCACAATTCTGAAAGACTTGACACAATTACAGGCTTTAGGAATCCTTGCCCGTGATGGTGGTCGAAAAGACGGAACTTGGGTGATCGTGATAACATAAAAAATGTAATCAAGTAACTAACGGAGTAACGAACCAAGTTGAGCACCAAGTAACGAACCAAGTAGCGAACCAAGTAGCGAACCAAGTAGCGAACCAAGTCCGTTCTTTAAAGCCCTCATTAACAAAGGCTCAAAGGGATATTGTGAATTTCTGTTCTGTTCCAAGAAGCGCTCAAGAAATTTTGGATAGAATTGGCGTTTCAAATCAGAACAGAACACGCAAAAAATATATCCAGCCATTGGTTGATATGGGCGTTATAGAAATGACCAACCCTGAGAACCCTAACGCATCGAATCAGAAGTATCGCAAAGTGAGAAAATAACCCGAACGAAACGAACGATGGCTCTTATTTCGTCCAAGGAATAGTAAAAAAGTGAAACTGCGATTGTAGTTTCACTTTTTTTTAGTAATTTTGCACGCAAAATGAACTAAAAGCTAAAAAAGAATGGAACAGAAAGAGTTTAAACGCTACACAGTTACCTCGGCACTGCCGTATGCCAACGGCGGTGTGCATATTGGTCATCTGGCTGGGGTGTATGTACCCGCCGACATCTACGTGCGCTATCTTCGACTGAAGAAGCGCGAGGTCTTATTCATTGGCGGAAGCGACGAGCACGGCGTGCCCATCACTATCCGTGCCCGCAAGGAAGGCATTACGCCGCAGGACGTGGTGGACCGCTACCACGAGATGATCAAGAACTCGTTTGAGGACTTCGGCATCTCGTTCGACGTGTACAGCCGCACCACGAGCAAGACCCACCATCAGTTTGCCGCCGAGTGGTTCCGCAAGCTCTACGACGAGGGCAAGCTGACGGAGGAGACCACCACGCAGCTCTATGACGAGGAGGCGAAGCAGTTCCTGGCCGACCGCTACGTGACGGGCGAGTGCCCCCACTGCCACAACCAGGGAGCCTACGGCGACCAGTGCGAGAAGTGCGGACGCGACCTGAGCCCCATGGAACTGATTAACCCGAAGTCGACCATCAGCGGCTCTACGCCCGTGCTGAAGGAGACGAAGAACTGGTATCTGCCCCTGAACGAGTATCAGGAGTGGCTGAAGAAGTGGATCTTAGAGGAACACAAGGAGTGGCGTCCCAACGTCTACGGCCAGTGCAAGTCGTGGCTCGACATGGACCTGCAGCCCCGCGCCATGACGCGCGACCTGGACTGGGGAATCCCCGTGCCCGTGGAAGGAGCCGACGGCAAGGTGCTCTATGTGTGGTTTGACGCCCCCATCGGCTACGTGTCGAACACCAAGGAACTGTGCGAGCGCGACCCACAACGCTGGGGCACCTGGCAGAAATGGTGGCAGGACGAGGATACACGACTCATCCACTTCATCGGCAAGGACAACATCGTGTTCCACTGCATTATCTTCCCCGTGATGATGAAGGCCCACGGCGGCTACATCATGCCCGACAACGTGCCGGCCAACGAGTTCCTGAACTTAGAGAACGACAAGATTTCGACCTCGCGCAACTGGGCCGTCTGGCTGCATGAGTATCTGGTAGACATGCCCGGTAAGCAGGATGTGCTGCGCTACGTGCTCACGGCCAATGCCCCCGAGACCAAGGACAACAACTTTACGTGGAAGGACTTCCAGGACCGCAACAACAACGAGTTGGTGGCCGTCTATGGCAACTTCGTGAACCGTGCCCTGCAGCTCACCCAGAAGTACTGGAACGGTGTGGTGCCCGCAAGGGGCGAGTTGCTGGAGGTAGACCAGCGTGCCATCGAGGAGTTCAAGGACGTGAAGGAGAAAGTGGAGTCGCTGTTGGAGCAGTTCAAGTTCCGCGATGCACAGTTCGAGGCCATGAACCTGGCCCGCATAGGCAACCGCTACATCACTGAGTGCGAGCCGTGGAAGGTGTGGAAGACCGACCCGAAGCGCTGTGAGACGGTGCTGAACATCTGCCTGCAGTTGGTGGCCAACCTCTCGATTGCCTTCGAGCCGTTCCTGCCCTTCTCTTCGAACCGCCTGCGCTCGCTCATCAACGAGAGCAACCTGGACTGGGAACAGCTTGGCAGCATCGACCTGCTGCCCGCCGGACACCAGATTAACGAGCCGCAGCTGCTCTTCGAGAAGATTGATGACGAGACCATACAGAAGCAGTTGGACAAGTTGGAGGCTATGAAAGCCCCCCATTCAGCCCCCGAGGGGGCTACAATAGATATGCCCTCTGACAACAAAACCATAGAAGCCCCCTCGGGGGCAGTAGGGGGGGCTACTCCTGCTGCCATCAAGGACACCGTGAGCTTCGAGGACTTTGAGAAACTGGACATCCGCGTGGGACTGGTGAAGGACTGCCAGCCGGTGAAGAAGTCGAAGAAGCTTTTGCAGTTTACCATCGATGACGGGACGGGCACCGACCGCACCATCTGCTCGGGCATTGCCCAGTTCTACGAGAACCCCGCCGAGCTGATAGGACGCCGCATCCTGTTCGTGGCCAACTTTGCTCCGCGAAAGATGATGGGCATCGAGAGCCAGGGCATGATTCTCAGTGCCGTTGACGCCGACGAGTCGCTCAGCGTGGTCACCACCACGAAGGACGTGCGGCCTGGCAGTCAGGTGGGATGATGGAACCTTGATAAATGAAAATTGAGCATTGAGAAAGTGGCTTCTTCCTTTTGCGGCGGGAACGCAGGACAGGCCTTGCGGGAGAACCGCAAGGCGCGACCGTTCCGTTCTTTCTTGCGGGAGAACCGCAAGGCGCGACCGTTCCGCGCAGGTCCTTCTTCCTTTTGCGGTGTTGCCGGTTGTGGCGGTGCTGCTGACGGTGTTTGAGTCGGACTATCTGTATCGCATACAGGAGCAGAACCTGTTTCTGCACACGTCCTTGTTCCTCCGGCAGTGCATGGTGGCCTCGGGCGGACTGCTGACGTGGATGGGAGCCTACCTGACGCAATACCTTTATTACCCCTTGCTCGGAGCGGGCCTGCTGTGCCTGCTCTGGGCTTTTTTGATGCTCCTGCTGAAGCGGGCCTTCCGCATCACGGACGAATGGATGCCCATGACGCTGGTGCCCGTGGCGTGCCTGCTGACGGCCAACACCTGCCTGGGCTACTGGATCTACTTCCTGAAGCTGCGCGGCTACTTCTTCGATGCTACCATCGGCATGCTGGTGGCTACGGGCCTGACGTGGATCTATCGCGGTCTGCCGAGGAAAGCCTTCCTGCCCACCTTGTTTATATGGTTGGCTACGAGCGTCGGCTACGTGCTGTTCGGGTTCTATGGACTCTGGGGCAGCGTGCTGATGGGCCTCATGGCATGGCGCATGGAGCGCTATCGCGTGGCAGACAGCCTGTCGGCGGTGGTTGCAGTGATTGCTGTGCCGTTGGTGTGCTATCATGCCCTCTACCACGAAACCAACATCGTGAACGTCTACTGGACGGGGCTGCCCGTGTTCAGCTATATGCAGCAGCGTCTCTTTGCCTATTACATCCCCTATATTGTCATGCTGGGCAGTACGGGGATGATGGCCGCAGGGTATCAGCGGATGGTGTCGGCGGGAGAACCGCCGACCGCGGCGGCATCGGACGTGAAGGCATCAATGGTGTCGGCGGGAGAACCGCCGACCGCGACGGCATCGGACGTGAAGGCGGCTATGAAGAAAGAGCAGGGCTGTACATGGTTGGTCAGGGGAGTGCTGGGCCTCACGCTGGCGGGAGTCGTTGTCTTCTGGTACAAGGATGACAACTTCCACCGCGAGCTGTCGATGTGGCGCAGCGTGGAACAGCAAGACTGGACGCAGGTGTTAGCGACTGCGGCCAAGGTGAAGGACGAGCCTACCCGTTCCGTCTGCATGATGCAGAACCTGGCACTCGCCCGCTTAGGTAGGCAGGGCGAGGAGATGTTCCGCTATCCCAACGGCAAGCAACGGCCCGACGCGCCGTTCCCCGTGCGTCTGGTTCACACCGTGGGTCGCCAGCTCTATCTGCAATATGGCGTACCCAACTACTGCTATCGCTGGTGCATGGAGGATGGCGTGGAATATGGCTGGACGGTGGAGAAACTGAAGCTTATGGTGAAATGCTCGCTGCTGAATGGCGAGCTGGAAGCCGCCAGGCAGTACCTGCTCTTGCTTCGCACCACCGACTTCCATCGGGCCTGGGCGGGCAAGTATATTGAGTATGTACACAATCCGGAACTCATCAGGAAAGACCCGGAGCTGCAAACCATCATGAAGATGCAGCGACGCGACAACTTCCTTACTGCCGACCAGGCGCAGATGGAGCAGTTCCTCTTAGAACACTTCTGCACGGCAGAGCCGCTCACCCCGCTCCTGCACGAGCAAATGATGATAGCGGCCATGCAGACCAAGAACATGCCGCTGTTCTGGAAATTGTTCTACCGCTATACCGAGCTGCACCGAGGGCAGCGCGCCCCCCGTCACTATCAGGAAGCGGCGTGCCTGTTCGGCCATCTGAATCGCATCGACATGAGCCATACATCTTTCGACCCGATGGTGGTGAGCGACTATGAGAGCTTTGCCGGCATCGTGGGCCGCTATCAGCAGCAGGGGAAGACGGCAGAGCAGATAGCCCCGTTGGTGCGCGAGCGTTTCTGCCACACCTATTACTATGATTTCTATTTCAACCATTATAACTACATAGAACCCTAAGCGAATGGAAAGAAGGACAGGTTTTCTGAGGTGCTGTGGCGCGGTGGTATGTTGGTTGGTGTTGTTGTGTCTGCTGTCGTGCCAGCGTGTACAGGTGCCTGGGCAGTACCGCGAGCTACAGGCGTATCCCAAGATATATCCCGACTACATCGACGTGACTGTGCCGGTGAACATGGCTCCGCTTCATTTCGAACTGCTCTCGGGCGGCGACGAGGTGGTGACGCGCTTCTCGGCTGAAGGAGAGGAAATCCTGTGCGGCGGGCTGAAGGTGAGGCCCGACACGGATGCGTGGCGGCAACTATTAGCTCACGCCAAGGACAAGGATATCGCCGTGGAGGTGTATGCGAAGAAGGGAGGGCTGTGGACGCGCTTCAAGCCTTTTGCCATCCACGTCTCAGCCGACAGCATCGATCCGTGGCTCAGCTACAGGTTTATCTCGCCGTCGTTTGTGGCCTACGAGGAGTTGACCATCAACCAGCGTTGTCTGGAAACCTTTGAAGAGCGGGTCATCGTAGACAACATGCTCTGTTCGACCGAGGCAGGCGGACAGTGCGTGAACTGCCACAGCTACCAGCAATATGACCCGGGGCGCATGCAGTTCCATGCCCGCCAGAATCATGGCGGCACCATCATTGTCTACGACGGACGGGTGGAGAAAGTCAACATGCAGCACGACTCGCTGCTCTCGGCGGGTGTCTATCCTGCCTGGCACCCGTGGCTGAAGCTCATTGCCTACTCGACCAACAAGACCATGCAGAGCTTCCATACTGCCGACCCGAACAAGATTGAGGTGCTCGACTCGGAGAGCGACTTGATACTGTATGATGTGGACAAGCATGAGGTGCGTACCATTGAACAGCAGCCCGACGAGCTGGAGGTGTTTCCCTCCTGGTCGCCCGATGGCCGTTGGCTCTACTTCTGCAGCGCCCATTTCGAGTATCTGGCCGACAGCGTGGATGTGAGCGAGATTACCTTGCGTTCCCGCGAGGTGAAGTATAACATCTACCGGAAGTCGTTCAACACGGACACCCACCAGTTCGGCCCGCGCGAGATGGTGTTCTGTGCCGACACATTAGGCAAGAGTGCCACGTTGCCGCGCATCTCGCCCGACGGCCGTTGGCTGCTCTTCACGCTGGGCGAGTGGGGCTGCTTCCACATCTGGCACCATGATGCCGACTTGTGGCTGGCTCCTACTACTGCTTCCGAGGGGGATGTTGCGAGGCCCTTGGTAGAATGCAACTCCTCCGACACGGAGAGCTATCACTCCTGGTCGTCGAACGGACGGTGGATTGTCTTCTCGTCGCGGCGTAACGACGGGGTGTTCACCCGGCCTTTCATTGCCCATATCGACGAGGATGGTCATGGGGCGAAGCCTTTCGAGCTGCCTTCCGAAGATCCCGACTACCACCACCAGCTGCTGAAGAGCTACAACGTGCCCGAACTGATGCGCGGCCCCGTGGAGCTGTCGCCGCAGCGAATGGCGAGTGAACTGAAGAAAGATGGCACGCCCGTGAACTATCGCGACGGCGGCAGACCGACGGACAATTGATGTCGGTTCGCAGGCGGGATAAACCGTAAAATGCTGTGAAGTTGCGGACAAACAGCCGTATAATCGTCCACGAAACGATAAAAATGTGGTTTCGTGGACGATTAGTCTTTGCTTAATCGTCCACGAAACGGACAATTTGCCGTTCCGTGGACGATTTTGTTTTCATTTTGTTTGGCCGTTTCGTGGAAAAAGCGTATTTTTGCAGGCACGAACTGGGTTCCGACACCTACAAGCGTCGGAATCTCTTCCAATCCTAAAAGATATGAGTACTATCATCGGACGCACACGGGAGGCGGAGGAGCTGATGAGCATCTTCCGCCGCAGACAGGCACAGTTGGTGGCTGTCTATGGCCGTCGGCGAGTGGGTAAGACCTATCTGGTTCGTGAACTGTTCAAGGATTATTTCGCCTTCTACCATACAGGAGTGTCGCCCTTAGAACTGGAGGAAACGAATCAGCTGGAGGCACAGTTGACCGCTTTCAACTCAAGCCTGATTCGTTACGGGGCAAAGACAACGTCACGACCAAAGGGTTGGATGGAGGCCTTCGACCGTCTGACGGCTCTCTTAGAGCAACAGGACAAAGACAAGCGGCAGGTGGTATTTATCGACGAGATGCCGTGGATGGATACGCCACGGTCGGCTTTCATTACTGCCTTCGAGCATTTCTGGAACGGCTGGGCAGCAGGACAGGACAACCTGATGGTGATTGTGTGCGGCTCGGCCACGTCGTGGATTCAGGATAATCTCATCAACTCGTATGGAGGGCTATACGACCGCGTGAATGCCGAGATACAGTTGTCACCGTTTACGTTGCACGAAACAGAGCTGCTATTGCAGGAACAGGGTGTTACGCTGTCGCGCTATGACATTCTTCAGCTGTATATGGCTGTTGGCGGTATTCCCATGTATTTGAGCTACGTCCAGCAGGGATTAAGCTTGGCGCAGGTTCTCGACCGCCTGTATTTCAATCGGAAGGCTAAACTGAAAGATGAGTTTGACAGGCTCTTCAACTCTATCTTCCGCTCGCCCGATAGCTACAAGGCCGTGGTCAAGCTCTTGGCAAAGCGGCATTGCGGCTACAGCCGTGAGGAAATATCCCGGCAGACGGGCATCCCTTCGGGCAAAAGGTTGACCGAGGTGCTGCGGGCATTGGAGGCCAGCGACTTCATCGTGTGCTACCGTCCCTTCGAGAACAACAAGCGGAACCTGCTTTACCGTCTCGCCGATCCCTTCTGTCTCTTCTACCTCAGTCAGGTGGAAGGTCGGAACAGAAGCGAGAACTTCTGGCAAGACAACGAGAACCTGCCGTCGCTGAACACCTGGCGAGGGTTGGCCTTCGAGAATGCCTGCCTGATACACATCCCGCAAGTGAAGGCGGCTCTCGACATTGCAGGCGTTGCTTCTGAGAACGCACCGTGGACGTTGCGTGGCATGGAAGGGGAGAAGGGAATGCAGATAGACCTTATTATCGACCGTTCAGACAGGGTGGTCAGTCTCTGCGAGATGAAGTTCGTCAGTACAGAGTTTGAGGTGAAGCAAGACTACGCGATGAAGCTCCGCGAACGGCTGAACTGGATGGCCGAACACGTAGGTCGTCGATATAATGTGCAGATGACCCTCGTCACCACTTACGGCCTAAAGTATGGCCTGCACAGCGGCGTGTTCCAGAGGGTGGTCACACTCGACAGACTATTTGAACACTAAGCGCGGGCAAGACATGAGAATATGTAACCGTGATAGACAGATTATCAACAAAAAACAGACAATATGCAGGCAATCATCTTGGCGGCTGGAATGGGCCGCAGACTTGGAGAACTGACAAAGGAGAACACGAAGTGCATGGTGGCGGTCAATGGCGTAAGACTCATTGACCGGCTGCTAAGTCAGTTGGCAGAGCAGCCATTGGAGCGCGTCATCATCGTCGTGGGCTATAAAGGGAAGGAACTGAAAGATTATTTAGTGGAGAGTGGAAAGTGGAGAGTGGAGAGTGGAAAGTGGAAAGTGGAGAGAGGAGAGAGGAGAGAGGAGAGAGGAGAGAGGAAGCTTCGCATAGAGTTCGCCGAGAATCCCATCTACGACAAGACCAACAACATTTATTCGCTGGCCTTGGTGAAGGACAAGTTGCAGGAGGACGACACGCTGCTCATTGAGAGCGACCTGATCTTCAGCGACAGGCTCATCCCCATGATTGTGGAAAATCCCTATCCCAACCTGGCACTTGTGGCCAAGTACGAGACCTGGATGGACGGCACGATGGTGCGCATCGACGACGACAACAACATCGTGAGCTTCGTTCCGAAGAAGGCGTTCCGCTACGGTGACGTAGATCAGTACTACAAGACGGTGAACATCTACAAGTTCTCGAAGGAGTTCTCAAGGCAGAAGTATGTGCCTTTCCTCGATGCCTACTCAAAGGCGATGGGACTGAACGAATATTACGAGCAGGTGCTGCGCGTGATTACGCTCATCGACGACGTGGAACTGAAGGCACTCCCGATAGGGAAGGAGAAGTGGTATGAGATTGACGACGTACAGGACTTGGACATTGCCGAGACCATCTTTGCCGAGGGCGACGAGATGCTGCGCCGCTTCAACTACCGCTATGGCGGCCACTGGCGTTTCCCCAAGATGCTGGACTATTGCTATCTGGTGAATCCCTACTTCCCCACGCCCCGGATGAAAGACGAACTGCGAGCCAACTTCGACACGTTGCTGACCGAATATCCGTCGGGCATGATGGTGATGCAGCTGTTGGCCGGCAAGTACTTCGGGGTCAGGCAGGAGTACACCGTGGTGGGTAATGGTGCCGCCGAACTGATCAAGAGCCTGATGGAGCATACCGAGGGCAGGATTGGGGTGGTCTATCCCACGTTCGAGGAATACCCGCATCGGCTGAACAGCGAGCAGATAGTGTCCTACTTCCCTGATAACCGCGACCTGAAATACACTGAAGACGACCTGATGGCGTTCTTCGGCGGGAAGGACATCGCCACGCTGTTGCTCATCAATCCTGACAACCCTTCGGGCAACTTCATTCCGAAGAGCGGGTTGTTGAGGCTCTGCGAATGGAGCAAGGCACAGGGCGTGCGACTCATCATCGACGAGTCGTTCGTAGACTTCAGCGACGGCTTCGAGCAGAACTCGATGATTATGAACGACCTCCTGGAGCAGAACCCGCAGTTGGTGGTGATGAAGAGCATCTCGAAGTCGTATGGCGTGCCGGGCTTGCGACTGGGTGTCTTGGTGAGTGCTGATAGGGAGCTGATAGACTGGGTGAAGCGCGACGTGGCCATCTGGAACATCAACTCGTTTGCCGAGTTCTATTTGCAGATATTCGGAAAGTATGAGGAAGATTATAAGCGTGCCTGCTACCAGTTCATCGCCGAGCGCAACCGCTTTGAAAAGCTGCTGCGTGAGATACCCTATCTGCGTGTCATCCCCTCGCAGGCCAACTACTTCTGCATGGAAGTGACCAGCCGCTTCACCTCGGCTGAGCTCACAGAGCGTCTGCTGGCCGACTACGAAATCATGGTGAAGGACTGCAATTCGAAGAACTACCTGCAGGGAAGGAACTATATTCGCGTGTCAGTACGCGACACCGAAGACAATAACCAGCTCATACGGGCACTAAAAGAACTGGCCGAATGAAGATCTGTATCTGTGGAGGAGGCAACTTAGGGCACGTCGTAGCGGGCTTCATTGCAGCCCAGAAGAAGTACGATGTCTGCCTGTTGACGCGCCATCCAGAGCGTTGGAGCCGAGACATCATTGTTGAATCGCCCGAGGAAGTGCCATACTTAGGCAGACTAAATGACGTATTTAGTGATGCTAAGTATGCTGTTTCCGATGCGGAAATCGTATGGTTATGTCTGCCAGGCTATGCTATTCGCGAAACACTCCTGCAAATCAAGGACAGCCTGCAGCCCGGAGCGGCTGTGGGAAGTGTGGTGAGCAGTACGGGATTCTTCTTCGAGGCGATGGACGTGTTGCCTGCCGGCCAGCCGCTGTTTGGCTTCCAGCGCGTGCCGTTCATCTCGCGTGTGGTGGAGTATGGCCATCGTGCCCGTCTCATGGGCTATAAGGAGCGTCTCAGTATGGCCGTTGAGCGAATGGCCGACCCCGAGCCGCTGCGTCGGCATTTAGAAGAGATGCTGCGCACGCCCATCAGCCTCTTAGGCAGTTTCTACGAGGCAAGCCTCTCCAACAGTAATCCGTTGTTGCATCCCTCCCGTCTCTATTCGCTGTGGAAAGACTGGCACGAGGGCGTCGTCTACGACCGTGTGCCCCTGTTCTATGAGGAGTGGACTGAGGAGGCCGCACAGCTTTACATCGGTATGGATGGCGAATTGCAGCAGTTGCTCGGCGTGCTGCCTGTCCGCCCCGGCAGCATACCTACCGTTCTTGACTATTATGAGAGTACCGATGCCCCCTCGCTGGCCCGCAAGTTGCGCAGTATCGAGGCGTTCAAGGGCATTTCGGCACCCATGAAAAAAGTGGAAGGTGGGTTCGTGCCCGACTTCCACAGTCGTTATTTTACCGAGGATTTCCCTTTCGGACTCTCCTTCGTTCAGCGTCTGGCTCGTGAGAAAGGCATACCGTCGCCCGTCATCGACCGCATCATGGGGTGGGGTAAGAGCGTCATGGATGCACAAGGCTAAAGCCAGTAAGCCTCAAAATGGTGGGTGACGCGCTGGTCTTCAGGCGGCAGTTGCATGTAGTTGCCGTAGGTGCGCGTCAGGTAGTCCCTGTAGCCCGTCATGGTCTTGTAGGTCTTGCCCTCGAAGACAATATCGACGGATGAGGCTATGTCCTCGGCAGGGAAGCAACCCTTGATACTGGGGCCGGCCTCGGTCATGTTGCAGACGGTCTGCGTCGGAGTGCCGGTCACCACGAGATTCCTGATTTGCTTATTCAGCCTTGCTAAGGAAACGGGCCAGTTCTTATAGACAAGGTAGGCCAGCCGCGACTGGAGCGGGTTGTTCTTGGAAATCTTGCAGCGGCGAATCTTGTAGAGCAGGTGCTTCTTTCGGAAGATGCGCTCGCGCTCCTGCAGGTCGTCGGTCACGTAGTCCACGGGAAAGACATCGATGTAAACGCCAATCTCGTAGCCCTCAGTTTCCTTCTCCACCATGCGGGTGCGGGTATCAATAACCTTGGCAAAGGTATAGTAGTAATGCGCTTCGCGCTCCGGGTCGATGGCACGGTAGGTGCCCTTTGGGTCGTTGTACTGGCTCAGGAATCGCTCGTAGTCAGCCCGGGGCATGTAGATGTCGAGGTCATCGTCCCAGGGGATGTAGCCCTTGTGGCGCACGGCCCCGATGAGCGTGCCGCTGCTGAGGAAGTAGCGCAGCCCATGCTCCTCGCAGAAGTGGTGTACGCTGTCGAGTATGCCCATTTGCAGGGTGCGCAGTTCGTGTATGTCGGTAATGGGTGTCATGGTTTCTGTCAACTGATAAATATACGTTCTTTCATCGAGGTGCAAAGATACGGCTTTTCCTTATTAGGTCAAAGAAAATAACAGAAAATCTTTGGGATTTCCAATTTTTCATGTTATTTTTGCATCTTAATTATGGAGAATCTGAAAGAGAAAACTGCTAGGGGGCTGATGTGGGGTGCTGTGAACAACGGCACCATGCAGGTATTGAACCTGCTCATCGGCATCGTTGTCCTGCGCCATCTGACTCCGGGCGACACGGGTCTTGTGGGTATGCTGGCCATCTTCTCGGCCATTGCGGGCAACCTGCAGTCCAGCGGATTCTCTACGGCACTCATCAATGAGAAGGAACCCACCGCACAACAGTACAACAGCGTCTTCTGGTTTAATATCCTGATGGGCGGACTGCTCTACGCCGTGCTGTTCCTCTCGGCTCCGCTCATCGCATGGTTCTTCCACCAGCCGCCGCTGCTGAACCTGTCGCGCTTCCTTTTCCTCTCGTTTTTCATCTCGTCGTTCGGCATTTCCACCAACGCCTACATGGTGAAGAACATGATGAATCGCGAGATTACCATCATCAACCTTGTGGCACTTGTCACGTCGGGCACCGTGGCCATCATCATGGCCCTGAGCGGCATGGCCTACTGGAGCCTGGCCTGGCAGCAGGTGGTCAACTCCACCGTGCTGATACTGGGTCGTTTCTATTATGTGAAGTGGAGACCGTCGCTGCATTTCACGTTCGACTACATCCGGCAGACGTTCTCTTTCTCGATGAAGATTCTGGTCACCATGTTCGTGAACACCGTGAACCAGAACATGCTCACCGTCATCTTTGGCCGTCTGTTTCGCGATGCCCGCGTGGTGGGCAACTTCTTCCAGGCCTATAAGTGGGATGCTATGGCCTTCCAGACCGTGGGCGGCATGCTGTCGCAGGTGGCTCAGCCCGTGCTGGTGAGCGTGCGCGAGGAGAAGAATCGCGAGTTGCAGGTGTTCCGCAAGATGTTGCGCTTTGCGTCGTTCCTGTCGTTCCCCGTCATGTTGGGCCTGGCACTGGTGGCGCGTGAGTTCATCCTTTGTACCATCGGCCCGGAGTGGATTGACTGCGTGCCGCTGTTGCAGATACTCTGCCTGAGCGGGGCCTTCATGCCGCTCTTTACGCTCTATCAGAACCTGGCCATCAGTCAGGGGCGTAGCGACGTGAACATGTGGCTCAACATCGGGCAGATAGCGTTGCAGCTCGTGGTCATCATGCTGTTCTATCGCGAGGGCATCAGGACGATGGTCGTGGCCTACACCATATTTAATATAATATGGCTTGCTGCGTGGCAGCCCTTTGCCCGCCGTTTTATTGGCCTGCGCACGCTCGACCTGCTGCGCGACACCCTGCCGTTCCTGCTCATCGCCTTCGCCGTGATGACTGCCACCCACTTCCTTACCCTCTTCATTGGCAACCTCTGGCTGCTCCTTGCGGCTCGCGTCGTCATCGCCGCCGCACTCTATTATGCCGCCATGCGCCTGCTGCATGTGGTCATCCTGCAGGAATGCTTGCAGTTCATCCTCAAGAAGAAATAGTCATGGACGAAAAGAAACGTGCAGAAAAAATCTTGCTTGCAGGCGAGAAACAGCCTTCGATGAAACGGCGTGACGACTACAACGACTATCGTGGACGCCGCATGTACATGATTACGATGGAGGTGGAGGGCCGTCGGCCTGTGCTTGGGCACTTGGCGGGCAACCTGCATGCCGCAGCGGATAGTAAGGAGGCTCCTCATGTAGAACTTTCGCCCTTGGGGCAGGCGGTGAGCAGCGAGTGGATGGGCATTCCGCGCTACTATCCGCAGATAGAAGTGATGGGGCTTCAGGTAATGCCCGACCATCTGCATGGCATCCTTTTTGTGCATGAGGAGCTGCCCTTGCATATTGGGCATGTGCTGGGGGGCTTCAAGGCGGGCTGTAACCGCATTCTGCGCTCCATGAGGATGGAGGCGGGTGTTGCGGCAAAGCCACAACCTACACAAAACGCGCGGGCACTACCGCCCCAGCCCGCAGGCACTTCGCCAGAACCCGTGCCGGCCCCGCTGACCGCCCAGCCTGCAGGTGCGCATGTTTTGGCGCAGGCTGTGGCTCTGCCACAGCAAAAGGCAGGAAAAGGCCTCTTCGCCCCTGGCTACAACGACCTGATTCTTAAAAACTACGACGAGTTCAAACGCTGGAAGAACTACCTGGCTGATAACCCGAGGCGCTTGATGTTGAAGCGCTCGAAGCCCTATTGGCTACGCCCCTTCTTTGGCCTTCGCATCGGCTCATATACTTTCAGCGGTATAGGCAATCGGGCATTGATTTCAGCCCATCAGCGCATAGCCGTGCGTGTTTCGCGGAGGATTACCGGGCAGCAGCTTGAGGACGAGGTGGCGCGTTATCTGGGCCAAGCCCGTCAGGGTGCGGTGCTCATTTCCCCCGCCATCTCCCCAGGCGAGAAGAAAGTGATGCGGGCGGCTTTCGATGCAGGCTTGCCCACCATTGTCATCATGTGTAACGGCTTCTCGCCTATGTCAAAGCCCCATGGCGAACAGTTTGACGCCTGTTCCGAAGGCCGTCTGCTCATGCTCTCGGCGTGGGAGTACCAGAATGAGCGCCGGCAGCTCACAGCCTATCAGTGCCAGCAGATGAACCTGATGGCCATTGAACTGAGCCAAGCCATTATTACCGAAAAAGACCAGCAAGCATGGAGATAAGCATCATCATACCAGTCTATAATAAGTCGGAGTACTTGGACAAGTGCTTCGCGAGCATCTTCCGACAGGACTTCGAAAGCTTTGAAGTGGTGGCTGTCGACGACGGAAGCACCGACGGCTCGGGGCCGTTGTGCGACCGGTGGGCAGCCAAGGAACCCCGTCTGCACGTGCTGCATACCGAGAACCAGGGCGTGACGGCTGCCCGGCGACATGGCTGGGAAGAGAGCCGGGGACGCTATGTGATGTTTATCGATGCCGATGACGAGTTCTTGCCTGGCGCCCTGCGTACCATGCACGATGCCATTGAGCGGTCGGGTGCCGACGAGGTCATCGCCCCGTTCAGAACCATGCAGGGTGTGGCTTCGCCCGTGGTGTATGAGGGTTTCGTGCCAGTGGAACCCCTCATCCGCGACATCATCACGTCGAAGAACCGTTTCCCGGTATTGTGGAGCATCATCTTCCGTCGTGAGAAACTTAGTGGCGTGTTCGACACGCCGCGCGAAATCATTGAGGGCGAGGACAAGCTGATGCAGGTGAAGCTGCTCATGCGACAGCCCAAGGTGTTCTTCATCCCCCAGCCGATTTACCTGTATAATCTCGGCCTGCCCAATTCGCGCCGCCATACCTTGGAGCGCGAACGCCTTTACGACCGGCTGTTGCGCGAGACGCTTGCTCCCCGCATGGACGAGTTCCGCACGGCCTTTGCCCTGCACCAGCTGAAGGAATACGAGCGGTTTGTTCACGACGGACAGTCGGAAGTGCGCCAAGCCTATTACAGGGAGGCTGTGGGCACCTTGCCGCCGGGCATCCCCCTCTACGATCGGGTGGTCTTCCTCCTGCCGCCTGTGTTGGCACGCCCCATTATCAAACTCTATCGCAAACTCATTAATATCAAACAAAAAGGACTATGAAAAAATATCCAGCCCAGACCGATGTTGCCGTGCTGCTGCTGTTCTTTACCCGTAGCGACACGTTTCAGAAAGTATTCAACGAAGTGCGGCGGGCCCGTCCCTCGCGCCTGTTCCTCTTTCAGGACGGAGCGCGTGGCGAGCGCGACCTGGCAGGCATAGAGGCTTGCCGCAAGATTGTGGCCGACGAGAATATAGACTGGGAGTGCGACGTGCATCGCAACTACCAAGAGCGCAACTTAGGGTGCATGGTCGCAGGATATACCTCGCATCAGTGGGCTTTCTCCCTGGCCGACAAGTGTATGGTGCTTGAGGACGACGTGGTGCCCTCGCAGTCGTTCTTCCCGTTCTGCAAGGAGATGCTCGACCGCTATGAGAACGACGAGCGCATCACGATGATTTCGGGATTCAATATGGACGAGGTGACTCCCGATGTGCCCTACGATTATTTCTTCACCTCGGCTTTCAGCATCTGGGGCTGGGCTTCATGGCGGCGCGTGGTGCAGCAATGGGATGAGAAGTACACCTTCCTTGACGATGCCTTCAACATGCGGCAACTGGATGCGCTGATACGTAGGCGAGGGTTCCGTAAGGAGCTTATACAGATGTGTCGTGACCATCGCGACAGCGGCTCTCCCCAGTTCGAGAGCGTGTTCTGGGCAACGATGCTTTTCAATAGTGGATTGGCCATCATGCCCGTGAAGAACATGATTAACAACGTGGGTGCTTCCGACGATTCGGCCCACTACTCTGCGTTCAAGACCATGCCCCATGGACTGAAGCGTCTTTTCACTATGGGCAGATACGACATCGCATTCCCGCTGAAGCATCCCCGCTATGTGATAGAGGAAGTGGGGTATGTTCAGCGTATGTACCGCTATAATGCCTGGGGCCATCCTTGGGTGAAGATCGGACGGTCCTTGGAGGAACTGTTCCTCAATCTGCGCTATGGTAACTGGAACTTCATTCTGAAGTCCGTGCGTCGGCGCATCAGGAAACTGACGGGCAAGGAAAAGTTCTACTGATACCAGAGCTATTTCAGCACGCCCAGTTCGTGGCCTACCTTGATGAAGGCGGCGATGCACTTGCCGAGCTGTTCGCGGTTGTGTCCGGCAGAAATCTGTATGCGGATGCGGGCCTGGCCTTTGGGCACCACGGGATAGTAGAACCCCGTGACGTAGATTCCCTCTTCCTGCATCTTGGCGGCATAGACCTGCGAGAGTTTGGCATCATAGAGCATCACGGCGCAGATAGCACTCTGCGTAGGTTTGATGTCGAAGCCTGCGGCCATCATCTTGTCGCGGAAGTAGTTGACGTTCTCCACCAGTCGGTCGTGTATCTCGTTGCTCTCGGCCAGCATCCTGAACACTTCGAGCGAGGCACCGATGATGGCGGGGGCCAGCGAGTTGCTGAATAGATAGGGACGGCTGCGCTGGCGCAACAGGTCGATAATCTCCTTCCTGCCTGTGGTGAAGCCGCCGAGGGCACCGCCGAAGCTCTTGCCGAGTGTGCCGGTATAGATGTCTACGCGCCCATACGTGTTGAAGAACTCGCTCACGCCGTGGCCCGTCTTGCCCACGACACCAGCCGAATGGCTCTCGTCGACCATCACCAGCGCGTCGTACTTCTCGGCTAGGTCGCATATCCTGTCAATGGGGGCCACGTTGCCGTCCATGGAGAACACGCCGTCGGTGACGATGATGCGGAAACGCTGTGCCTGTGCCTCCTGCAGGCATTTCTCCAGTTCGCCCATGTCGGCATTGGCATAGCGGTAGCGCTTGGCCTTGCAGAGCCGCACGCCGTCGATGATAGAGGCATGGTTCAGGGCATCGCTGATGATGGCATCCTCCTCAGAGAAAAGCGGTTCGAACACACCGCCGTTGGCATCGAAGCAGGCGGCATAGAGGATGGTGTCCTCGGTCTTGAAATAGTGGCTGATGGCGGCCTCAAGTTCCTTGTGGATGTCCTGTGTGCCGCAGATGAAGCGCACGCTCGACATGCCGAAGCCCCGGCAGTCCATCATCCGCTTTGATGCTTCGATGAGGCGCGGATGGTCCGAGAGTCCCAAGTAGTTGTTGGCACAGAAGTTAAGTACTTCCTGCGTTTTGCCAGACTTGCCGTCCAGCACCTTGATGGCTGCTCGCTGTGGACTCTCGATGAGTCGTTCTTCCTTGTAGAGTCCTGCCTCGCGAATCTCATCGAGTGTCTTGGCGAGGTGTTCTTTCATTTTTCCGTACATAGTTCTTAGATTTTAAAATTACCAATGGCAAAATAAGCAAAATTTTTTGAGATATGCAATTTTTATTCGAAAAATGAGCCTGTATATCAGATTTTTTTTGTTAATTTGCAATCAGTAACCCTAAAATCTATACGGCGTATGAAGAATATATTGGTGATAGGCTCAACAGGACAGATTGGTTCGGAGCTGACCATGGAACTGAGAAGACGCTATGGCAACGGACACGTCGTGGCCGGATATATCAGTGGCAGCGAACCGAAAGGCGAACTGGCCGAGAGCGGGCCGTCGGCCATGGCCGATGTAACTGATGGCGAAGGAGTGGCTCGTATCGTGCGCGAACATCATATAGACACCATCTATAATCTGGCGGCATTGCTCAGCGTGGTGGCCGAAAACAAGCCGAGGCTGGCCTGGCGGGTGGGCATCGACGGACTGTGGAACATTCTGGAAGTGGCGCGCGAAGAACATTGTGCCGTGTTCACGCCCAGTTCCATCGGTTCGTTTGGCGTGGAGACACCCCACGACATGACACCCCAGGACACCATTCAGCGTCCCCGCACCATCTACGGTGTGTCGAAGGTGACGACCGAGCTGCTCAGCGACTGGTATTATCATAAGTACGGCGTGGATACGCGCTCCGTGCGCTTCCCGGGCATCATCTCGTATGTGACGCCCCCGGGGGGCGGTACTACCGACTATGCCGTCGACATCTATTACTATGCCGTGCGCGGCGAGCGTTTCACCTGTCCCATCAAGGAGGGAACGCGCATGGACATGATGTACATGCCCGATGCCCTGCGGGCCGCCATCGAACTGATGGAAGCCGACCCCGCCCGGCTCATCCACCGCAACGGCTTCAACGTGGCGGCCATGAGCTTCGACCCCGACATGATTTTCCATGCCATCAAGAAACTGAAGCCTGGTTTCGAGATGGTCTATGACGTGGATCCGCTGAAGCAGTCGATTGCCGAGTCTTGGCCCGACCAGATGGACGACTCCTGTGCCCGCCGCGAATGGGGGTGGCAACATGAGTACAACCTCCCTGCCATGACCAAGGACATGCTGGAGAAACTGGAGAAGAAATTGATGATGGGGAATTGACAAGTCTCAATTCCCCATCATCAATTTCTTCATGACCGTCCCTTCGTAGGTGTTGATGGATAGCGCAACGCTGTCGGCTTTGACGTTGTGCAGGGGAATGCTGAAGTAGAAACGCTGGGAGTAATACTCGGGCATGTCGCCCCGCTTGTGGTAGAGCCGCAGGAACTGGGTGCGCGTGCCGTCGGCATTGAGTGCCAGGGAGTCGTCGGCAATGGCCAGCAAATGGCGACTCTCTTTTGTTGGTGCCTCACCCGTCAGCAGGAAGATGCCGACGTTGAGGTATTTTCTCGTCTTACTCACCCATGCACTCTCAAAGCGCACGGGATTCTGCACCACCCCGGTCTTGAACGAGTCGAGCGGAAGGATGACTGCCGTAGACAACTGCGAGCAGCTGATGGGCTCGGCTCCCTCTTTCACCTTATTATAATATAATACGGCGCGGTAGGCCGTGTCTGTCTTTTCGGCCCACTTGGCCTCGTATGGCTTCGTGAACTTGAGTTCTACCCCCTCGTCGGTAACTGCCCGCGACAGTTGCTTTTCCGCCGTGGCGTATGTCTCGACCATCTCGGCCTGCATGAGCGAGAGGTCGCCCGTGCCTTTGTCGTAGGTGTCTTGCTCGCAAGAGGCAAGGAGAACCGGAAGGGCGAGAAGGATGAGCAGGCGCGGGAGCGAATACGTGGTGGTCTTCATTGGGCTGCGAGGTAGTTGCGGACAGGGTTGGCATACATGGTGAGCATGCGCTCGCGCAGGAATGCGTCGTCCTTGTTGGGAATATTGATTTTGGCAAGCTGCCCCTGCAGGTATTTCTCGAAGCGACGCTTGTCTTCATCCGTGTAGTGCGAGCTGTTGGGTGCCGGTTGCTGGGCGTCGGTTGATGACGGGTGTTCCAGCAGGTCAAGGGCGATGTAGTTGCAGGGGTAGAGACGGTAGCCCCGATGAATCTCGCGATCCATGCGCTGGGCCACGGCAGCGAAGAACTCCTGGCGGGGCAGGACGTTCAGTTCCTTGAGCCACACGTTGATGGGCGTCCCGCATTGATAGTGGACGCGGCCTTTATAGCCCAGTATGCCGGTCTTCATGTTGTCCAGGTCGTCCTGCTTGCTTTTCTTGAAGGCTGGGTTGTCGCGCTTCTGCTGGAACTCCTGTGCCTTCAGGTAGTCGCAGGGGTCGTACTCGTAGCTGATGGTGAGCGGGACGATGTTCAGCTCGCGCAAAGCGTCGGCCATCTCTCCTCTCTCCACTCTCCTCTCTCCACTCTCCTCTTTTTTCTCTCCACTCTCCTCTTTCCTCTCTCCTCTCTCATACCCCATGGCCAGCATCTTCAGGACGGCATCCTGGGTGTGGTCATTGCTGTCCTTGGCGCGGCCTTCGCGCTGGGCAATCCAGATGTTCTCGTGTTTCTGGGTCACGGCGTAATGGATATACCGGCTCATGAGCTGACTGCTGCGCAGCATCTCCTTGGGCGAGAGGCCGCGACGCACGGTGAATGCCTTGTTCATGCGTACCAGCCGCCTGATCCAGGGATAGATGAGCAGGTTGTCGCCAATACCGATCTCGACGGTAGTGGGGTAGGCTGCCTCAATGAGCAGTACATCGAGGAAGGCCGAGTCGAGTACGATGTCGCGATGGTTGGAGATGAATGTATAGCGCTTTTGCCGGGGCGACTTGCACACGTCTAATGCTCTGTCATCGAAGCTGCAGCCGTCGGTATGCTTCCGCATGACGTATTTCACGACGGGTTTCATGAAGCGTATCTGGAAGTCAAGTGGCGACTTCACGCCCCTGAAGGCCAAGCGCAGCAGACCGTTGCGCAGGCTCTTAGGCAGCCAGGGCGCAAAACCCTTCATTACCACATTGAACTGTCGGTCGGCAAGCAGCTCCTCGAAGGCCTGCTTCATTTCCTCGGCCTCGTAAGGACGAATATCATTAAATTCAGAAGGTATGGCCATAATAATCAGATAGGTTAATAAATGTGCGGTGATATCAGCCGAGCTGATTCTCCACGATGTCGCTGAGTACGTCGGTCATGGTGAGACCTGCTGCGCGCACCTGCTGCGGGATGAAGCTGGTAGCAGTCATTCCCGGTGTGGTGTTGATTTCGAGCATCGTGATGTCGCCTAGCGGCGATATGATATAGTCGATGCGGATGATGCCGTTGCAGTGCAGGATGTCGTAGATGTGCGACGTGAGAGCCTGTGCCCTCTTGGCCTGTTCCTCGGGAATGCGGGCAGGTGTTATCTCCTCTACCTGTCCGTTGTACTTGGCGTCGTAGTCGAAGAACTCATTCTTCGTGACAACCTCCGTGACGGGCAGCACTACGCTCTTGTCGTGGGTCTTGTAGCAGCCCACGGTAATCTCTGTTCCTTCGAGGAACGACTCAATCATCACCTCGTCGCTCTCCATCATGGCCACGCGCAGGGCGGCGGCCAGCTGGTCGGGCTTGTTCACCTTCGATACGCCGAAGCTGCTGCCGTCGTTGGCAGGCTTCACGAAGCAGGGCAGGCCGATGGTGTCGATGATCTGGCGCTTGTTAAGCTGTTGCGCCTGGTCGCGGCGCACCAGCACGCTCTCGGCCACGCGCACGCCGTAGCCCCGAAGATACTGGTTGAGCACGAACTTGTTGAAGGTGAGGGCCTCTACCAGCACGCCGCTGGTGCTGTAGGGCAGGCGAATGAGGTCGAGATAGCCTTGCAGGATGCCGTTCTCTCCCGGGGTGCCGTGGATGGTGATATAGGCATAGTCGAAGAGACGCAGCCGACCCTCCTCGCGGAACGAGAAGTCGTTCTTGTCGATAGGCGTGGTGGTTCCGTCGTGCAACTGCACCTGCCAGTTGGTGCCTTTCACGTCGACGATATATACGTTGTAGCGTTCTTTGTCGAAGAAAGAGTAAATGCCCTGGGCTGAGCGCAAGGACACGTCGTGTTCTGAAGAGTCGCCACCGCAGACGATGGCAATAGTACGTTTTTGAGTCATTGTGTTTATTTCGTTTTCATATAGTTTCTCCATTTTTCAATCAGCAGTGCGAGGTCTTCGGGCCACTCACTGCTGAAGTCCATCTGCTCCTTGGTCACGGGATGGACGAAGCCCAGTGTGCGGGCGTGTAGTGCCTGCCGGGGGCAGAGGCGGAAGCAGTTCTGTATGTAGGCCTTGTAGCTTGCCGTGCGCTCACCCCGCAGTATTTCCATGCCGCCGTATTTCTCGTCGGCAAAGAGCGGGTGCCCTATGTGCTTCATGTGGGCGCGTATCTGGTGGGTGCGTCCAGTCTCTAAGCGGCACTCCACCAGCGTGGTGTAGCCAAAGCGCTCCATTACGCGCCAGTGTGTGATGGCGGGCTTGCCGGTCTCGGAACCGGGCTCGAACACCTGCATGCGCTGGCGGTCGCGCGGGTCGCGGCCTATGTTGCCTTCGATGCGGCCCTCGTCGCCCACCATGTTGCCCCATACCAAGGCGTTATAGGAGCGGTGAGTGTTGTGGTTGAAGAACTGTTTGCCCAGGTCCGACTTAGCCTCGGGCGTCTTGGCCACGACTAACAGTCCGCTGGTGTCCTTGTCAATGCGATGTACCAGTCCCACTTGCGGGTCGTTGGGGTCGTAGGTGGGCAGGTTTCTTAGGTGCCAGGCAATGGCGTTGACCAGCGTGCCGTGAAAGTTGCCCACACCTGGGTGTACCACCATGCCGGCAGGCTTGTTCACCACCAGGAGCGCATCGTCCTCGTAGACCACTTCGAGCGGGATGTCCTCCGGCTCGATGGTCGTGTCGTAGTGTGGACGGTTGAGGCGCAGCGTAATGATGTCGCCTGCGCGTACCTTATAGTTACTCTTCACGGGCTGGTCGCCCACGAAGATAAAACCGGCCTCGGCAGCCTGCTGAATGCGGTTGCGCGACGAGTGGGGCGTATGCTCTGAGAGGTATTTGTCGATGCGCAAGGATACCTGCCCCCGGTCGACCTCGATGCGGAAGTGCTCGTAGAGCGAGCCGTCGCCGGTGTCCGTCGCGGTGTCATCGTCGGGCAGCAGCTCGTCGTCGGTAAGTTCCAGTTCGTCGTCGTAGCTCATCATCGGCCTAAAATTCTTCGTCGTCGGTCACTTCCTCGAAATCGTCCACGTCGCCGATGACGATGCCGCCCTCAAGTTTCAGCGTAGCTTCTACAGAGTCGCCGAGTACTTCGCCTTCCTCATCTTCGACACCCATGCCGATGACCAGCGTCAGCATCTGTTCGGTCGACACCATGTCGCCCGTCTGCAGGTCACGGTTCCCCTGTTTGATACCGTAGACCCAGTCCTTCTCTCCCTCGACGTAGATGGGAGGGAACAGCTTGAAGCCGATGGCCTGCAAGTGGGCTTGTGCCTGACGGTAGCTGCTGTTGTCAATAAGGTCGGGGATGGCGATTCGCGGCGACTCCAGCGAGTTGATGGTCACGTAGATGGTGCGGCCCGCCTTCACCTGCATGCCGGCACCCGGCAGCTGGGCCAGGATGCAGCCGGCGGGCTTGCTCTTGTTGTAGCCCGAGTCGTTGACCTCCAGGAACAACCCCCTTCTTTCCAGTTCCTGGCGTGCTTCCCTGCTACTCATGCCCATCAGGTCGGGTATCTCCACGCCCTCGCCATGATGAGTGTAGACGCGCAGGCCGTACCATACGCCCATACACAGCAACACGGCCACTACCACCATGGCTATCAGGTGGCCCAGCAGGTAGGGGCTTATGAACTTTCCAAAAAAATCTTTCGCGTTCATTAATTGAATGTTGATTTTGCGGGCAAAGGTACGCAAAAATAATGAAACGGCGTTCATTTCTTGCCGTTAATTTGCAGTTGGCACAGAAAAAAGACCGTTCAGCATCCCATCAATGAGACACGAAACGGTCTTATTTCCTGTACGGACAAGTACGGAACGGAGATTACTTTCCGTGGTGCTCGTCAGATACGGTCAACTTCTTGCGGCCCTTGGCACGGCGTGAAGCAAGTACGCGGCGGCCATTCTTCGTGGCCATGCGCTCGCGGAAACCATGCTTGTTCACGCGGCGGCGATTGTGCGGCTGAAATGTTCTCTTCATAGCTCTTTTTATGTATTTATTGTTTGTAATTTGCGATTTCGGGCTGCAAAATTACTGATTTCTTTTGAATTACGCAAGAAAAGTGCGAAATTTAGCTAAAGTTTTTATGTTTTTTTCGGAAAAAGCAGTACCTTTGCAACGAAATTCAAATTTTATCTCATTTAAATCAATATGATTAATTCACAAGACATTAAGAAAGGTACCGCCATTCGCATGGACGGAGCTATTTGGGTTTGCATCGATTTTCAGCATCGCAAGCCGGGTAAGGGTAACACGATTATGATTATCAAGTTGAAGAACGTTTCCGATGGCCGCGTGCTGGAGCGTCGCTTCAACATCGGCGAGAAGCTGGAAGACGTTATCATCGAGCGCCGCCCCTACCAGTATCTGTACGAGGACCAGTCGGGCCGCATCTTCATGAACCAGGAGACCTTCGAGCAGATTCCCATCGACAACGAGTTGGTCATCGGCCATGAGTACATGAAGGAGAGCGATATTGTGGAAGTTGTCAGCGACACCACCGACGGCAGCATCCTCTATGCCGAAATGCCCGTGAAGACCATTCTGCGCGTCACCCACTCGGAGCCTGGTGTCAAGGGCGACACCGCTACCAACACGCTGAAGCCCGCTACGCTGGAGACCGGCGTTGAGGTGCGTGTGCCTCTGTTCATCAACGAGGGCGACCTGATTCAGGTGGACACCCGCGACGGTTCCTACCTCGCCCGCGCTAAGGAGTAAACAACGGTTGCGAAAAGCAAACTCAGCCGTGATACTCAGGACAACCTGTTACACTCCACCGTGTAAGGTTGCCCTGAGTTGTTGTTTTAAGGGATGTTATGCAATTTATAGAACATACCGATTGCTATTTAATTGAACTTCCCCATCCAGTGCAGCCCTTCGGCTAAACGAGAATCCTGCATAATTATACGGTGTTCCTTTCGTTTTTTATGACAAACAAAATTCGCGAAATAGAGTCGTGAAGTCACTTTGTAGGCAGGTCGTCCAAGTGGCCTTCCGTCGTCAATGCCTGCTCCCACCCTGGCGCATACCTCGTCCCACCTTGACGAACGTTCCATCACACCCCGGTTAATGCCAAATCACAGCATGATTAATGCCAAATCAAAGTGAGATGAATACTCCGCCATGCTGTAACGAATGCCCCGCCAAAGTGTAACGAATGCCTCATCGCATTAAGAAAAATTTGTTTCTAAGTGATCGTTACTTAGTTTCTATCAAGGTTTCCGTCCTGTTTCCGCCTGCAAAATGAGCTATAGGCATTCATTTGGAGGTCTCAGAAAAAAATCGTACAGGCAAAAGCATATATAAAAATTTTTTTAAAATTAGCATACACTGCATACACCAGCGCGTAACAAGCTGATAATGAAGAAGAAAAGTGGTGTAGGTAGCGGTGTAGGTGGTGTAGGTGGTGTAGGTAACCAAAGGCAGTATGCGGATTGTCATATACAAAAATACGGAAGCCGAAACGTCCCATGCGTTGGGACTGGTTGTGAGACGCCACAATGTGACGTCTGTCTCTACCTACACCAAGACAGGTGTACGCTTATCTATTGGTGTAGGATAAATTTTATATACACCCTACATACACCATTACATACACCTCTTATCAAATTGACTTAGAAGTAGTTATCACAAAAATGTAGGTGGTGTATATAAATATCAAAAATAAATAAATATTTTTTGTTTCCGCAATAGGATGTCCAATTTGTTGTACCCTAAAGAAAAAGTTCTTGCTTTGGCAAGCGACCGCTCGACCTTTGGTCGCTTGCCGCTCGGCGACATTGGACACCCTACTTGCGGAACTTGAATAGAATTGATTATGATCAGATACAACGAAGAATGAAAAAGGTAATATCTTTAATAACTTTGGCACTTCTGCAAATCAGTTGTTATGCAATAAACATTGAAACGAGAACCAATCTTAAAATGTATTATCCTGAGTTTACGAAGATAGACTTGGTGTGTGGGCAGGTGCCGAAGGATGTGGAGTCTTGTTGCGAGGCGGCCTTTACTGGTGAATTGCTGAATGAGTTCAGGCATTCTAACATTGCGGATAACCACATCCGCAATGGAGTGATGAAGAAGGGCTACTTATCAGGCCAGCCCTTTGACTTAACGAGAATCCTGCATAATCATACGTCATTCTTTTTGTTTTTTATGACAAACGAAAATCGCGAAATAGAGTCGTGAAGCCACTTCGCAAGCAGGTCATCCAAGTAGCCTCCCGTCGTCAATGCCTGCTCCCACCCCGGCGCATATCCCGTCACACCCTGACGAACGCTTCATTACACCCCGGTTAATGCCAAATCAAAGTGTGATGAATGCCAAATCAAGGTGAGACGAATGCTTCACCAAAGTGTAACGAATGCTTCGCCAAGGTGAGATGAATGCTTCGCCAAGGTGTAACGAATGCTTCATCGTGTGACTGATTAAGAAAAATTCTTCGCAAGCGCCGAGCGTGTGGATAAAATTACGGTCAATTACGGAAATTCGTTTCTAAAAAAGAAATTCAGGTAATTAAGAAAAATTTCTTCGCAAGCGAAGCGTCGCAAGCGCCGAGCGGTGAATCAGATTAAGGTCAATTACGGAAATTCGTTTAAAAAAAAGAAATTCAGGAAAAATTCGTTTCTGAAAAGTAAAATTCAGGATAAATTTGTTTCAAAAAGGGAATACTGACCTATTGTTCAGAAAAAAATGCGTTTCCGAGCCCCCTCAAAACTTTCATATTTCCTACCCGTCCTCCATTTCCTCACAAAGATTCGATTCTCGCGCTTTTTCGGCGGATAATCATGCAAAGCGGTTCCGCATAATCATCCATTCTTTTCATCCTCGCAAAAACGTCCTCTCATCCTACAAAAACTCCCTCTTATAGCAATTTTTGTCACACCCCTTCATTTTTTTGACAAAAACCATTGTCATGTTGGATATTTTTTGTAATTTTGCTCCGACTCTCAACGTCACCTGTCAGCGCATCACCGCCGGACGTGTCCGACAAAGAAGCAGGCAAGGGACACTCCACGCCGAGCCACGAGAGACATTACACCTCCAAGGCAAGTATTTCTTTCAGAGGAAAGCGACCATTAGGTCAATTATGAGGTGGATAAGAGGGTTACGACATATAAAAAAGACGTCTTCAGGCGTCTTGTCTTTGACATCCAAGAATCTCGCAAATTCGAACGATATTGTCAGAGCAAGGCAACGGCAGATGTCTGCGGGATGTGTTTATACGCATCCCTTTGCAGCTATCAAACAATTGTCATAGTACATTGTGTGGTGTAAGGGGATTGCTATATACATATCGGCGTGGGCTATCAACGTTGCTCGTTCTACAATATCGGGCAATGCGAGAGCCTTTGGATGTGGGACGAGCGATGAAGTAGTTCCCACGTCTTCTTTTTATGCCGTAAACGAAAAAAGAATGACCGTCGAATCAGGGAGCAATAGGCAATCCAAGAAAAATAAAGCCCTGGTATCTATAACTAATTATCTATCAGCACTTTCGTTATTAAACGGTAGAAAAGTGAGGACGTAGATTCTGTGAGCGATAAAAACGTCGAAGATTAACACTTTTAACTTTACGAAAACACAAAAACATTAAAATGTGCAGATTCTGAGTCGTTATTATAGCTTGCTGGATGTATTTCTTTGATGGTGTTCTAAAACTGCGACGGGCTGTCGCAGTTTTAATTGGGACACACTGGCCTTGATAAGTAAGTTCAGAAACGATGATTTGATCATATTATATTATGCGTATAAGTTTTTGCTAAAGGGGAGAAGTTGCGAACCTCTACTAGCTCAGTAGTATGGATGATGGGCAAGAGAAATAATGAGCTACAGGACAACAACTTCAAACCGAAAAATAGTGCATATTTGGTATCTCAATATAGAGTTAAATAGATATAAGATATTGCAGTATGATACGAGAATTTGAGGTAAAGGACTACCTTTCCATTCACGACAACCAGGAACTAAGTTTCTTGGCGAAAGGACCGAATTCGGAACTTGTCACTGAAGTTGCTGATGGTGTGTTCTTGTATAAGTTAGGCATCCTCTATGGTTCAAACGCTTCGGGCAAGTCAAATATGCTGATTGCCATGAACGAGGTGTTCCGTCTGTTGGTCATGCCAAAATCGGCTGCAACCATAGGAATAGGCGGCTGCATTACATTTGCGCTCACCATAGATGAGCCAACGGAAATGCACGTGTCATTCTATGCCGATGGCACTCGATATGGTTATGATGTCAAGTTCAACGACAAGCACATATTAAGGATACGTGATGAATGAAAAAAAATTGGATTTCGACATTCTGAAATGACTGATATTAAGAAAAAGTGTACCATTTTTAATTCTTTAAGCATTTTTAGACGAGAAAATTTCTTCACGTCATAAAAAAAAGGTAACTTTGCACTGTTGCTATATTGGGTGTGTTGGGTGCTTGTCGTAACACAAGTAGCCGAACAAGCAATGATAGACACTCATAAAATACTGATAATTAAGTTATGGCAAGAGCTGATTTGATTCTTGATTTGATAAAAAACTCCTTTGCAGGGAACAAGTATCAATTTAAGAAGGTTGTAGAGGCGATGATTGCGGAAGAACGTTCGAAGCAACATCTGCAATTGGCTGATAAACTTCAAATGGAACTGGACGCTATGTTGCGTTCGGCAGAAAAAGACATTCAAGGTCGCAATGCCGCTTCTGCTGCTGTTGCGCCTGTCGTTAATAATTTTTTGCAGGAGGTTGCTGTACGTAAATCGTTTGACGACATGGTTCTTCCTTCGGATGTTAAGAAAATGACAGAAGAACTTATTGAAGAACAGTTTCGGGCAGATGTCCTGCGTTCTTATTCGTTAGAGCCAAGGCATAAGATTATGCTTATCGGAGAACCTGGAACAGGCAAGACTTCTTATGCAGAAGCTTTAGCAGAAAGATTAATGATACCTCTTTATATGGTGAGGTATGACGCATTGATTGGGTCTTATCTTGGCGAGACAGCAATGCGTTTGCGCCAATTGTTTGATTTTGTGAGCACAAGAAAGTGCATCTTGTTTTTTGACGAGTTTGACACGATTGGTAAAGAGCGTGGAGATTCTCATGAATTGGGAGAAATCAAACGTGTCGTAAGTTCTCTACTAATGATGACAGATTCGCTACCGAGTTATACAATAGTTATCGGTGCATCAAATCATGCGGAACTTTTGGATAAAGCAGTTTGGAGAAGATTCCAAATAAGAATTGAATTACCTATGCCAGACAAGTCAAGTATAAAGCAATGGCTTGAGTTGTTTTCCCAAAAGTATGCACTAGACTTCCAGTATGATTTATCAAAACTTGCGACAGAATTGGAAGGTTATAATTTTGGAGATATTGAAACTTTTTCATTGACAGTAATGCGAAGACATGTATTGGCGTTGCCTGACAACAATGTCAAAGATATCGTTAAGGCAGAATTGGTCAACCTAAAACTTAATGTAACTCAAGACAAAAACTAATCCCCACAATTGATAGTGATGCCAAGAGATTTATTATTCTTCAGACCATCTGAACAAAGGAATATTGTAAATCCTCAGAGACGTGGACCATCTCTGCCTCATGTCCCATCATTTGGTACTCAAAACCAAAGGGTTCCTCAGATGTTCAGAGAATTAAGTCGAGTTGTTGCAAACAGAGGAATGCGTGTCCAAGCAGATGTTCAAGGCATTGACTCGGAGTTTGTACTTGTATTTGAGATAGCAGGAACTATTGACAATTTTAATAAAGCGGCCGTACGAGCTGGCTTGGAGTGGCTCTCTTGTGAGGATAGCGAAGGTACTCCTGATGAGGATTTCTACTCTTTGAATTCCAGAGGAGGGCGCACTGACAGCCCTGTTAACCAGAAACTCTACCTTACAATGTCCAATACTCAGGCTCTAAACAATCTTCGTGGTCTTTGGGAACAGTATGTCAATTCTCCTGACCATAAATTACCTAGGGGCTTTGGCGCATTTGCGGACTTGTTTTCCCAATTGCGAAATGTAAGAAAGTGGGATCGTCAAGACAGGTTTAGCACAGGTGTTCTAAATGCTTGGAGAGAGATACTTGAACTTAATCCTGATATTATCAAGTTTGAAATAGAATTATGGTATCGCCATACGGAAGAGAAACGTGTAGCATCTGAAAACAGAGTTCGTCAAATTGTTGAAGATTGCGAAGGAAGAATTATTCGTATAGTTAGATATGACATGATTCAATATCATGCCATGGTAGTGGAAGTCCCTGCGAATGTGGTTCGGGACATGATGGATGCTAATGATACCTCCTTGCTTGATGAGGAGCAAGTAATGTGGTTTAGGGCTACTGGACAGACCTCAATTACAAGCGAGGTGTCAGAATCGACCGAAGAAGCTAGTTTTGACAATAACACATTTCCACAATCGGCTCCTTTGGTGGCTTTATTGGATGGTCTTCCAATAGCAAATCATCAATACCTTAGAGGACGACTGATAATAGATGATCCGGATGATTTTGAATCTGATTATATTGCAAAAAAACGTGAACATGGTTCCGCTATGGCATCATTGATTGTTTGGGGTGACCTAAATGCTGGCATGACAGAGCCTCTTAGTTCTCCACTTGTTGTAAGACCAATCATGAAGTCGAATGGAACAGAAAACGACAATCAAAAGGAGTCCATACCAAGTGACGAACTTCTAGTTGATTTGCTTCATCGTTCTGTCGTTAGATTGATGAGTGAGCCTCAAACAAGAACTGTAAAGATTATAAACCTATCAATTGGATGTTTTGATCGACCATTCTTTTTTGCAATGAGTCCAGAGTCCAAGATGTTGGATTACTTGAGTAATCAGTTCAATGTGTTGTTTGTTGTAAGTACAGGCAATACTGGAGGGTGGTTAAATCCTACATGCACTGCTGCGGAATACGAACGAGCAAATCCCGAAGAACGTGCTGCGTGGACCTATTCATACATTTGGAACAACTTGCCTGATTATCGTATACTTTCGCCATCTGAGAGTATAAATGCTCTGTCTATAGGGTCATTACACTATGACATTTCGGGTGTTCAGGGAAACAATTATCAAATGAATCCTCTCCCAGATAATCTACCTGCAACATACAGCCGTTTTGGTGGTGGTAAAAATAGATCTCTTAAACCTGATGCGATATTGCAAGGAGGCAAAGTATTTTACAGGTCAAATATCTTTGGTTCTCAACCTGCAGAGATTCATTTGCCCGACAAAAATCCAAGAGGGATTGGTCATAAGGCAGTAAGTGCATCTACTCCAACCTCAACAATAACTTTGTCTGGAACAAGTAATTCTACAGCATTAGCATCTAGACTTTGTGCTCAGTTGTTGGAAAACCTACATAGGTATATTGCAGTTCCATCAGATTATGATGCAGTAGCTGCAAAGTGCTTATTTATTCACTCTTGTGATTGGGGAAATCTTGGTAAGGAATTGCAGATAAAGTATGTTCCTCAAAGTGGGAAGGAAAAAGAAAAGGTGGCTCGGTGGATTGGATATGGATATCCCATCATTGAAAAATCTTTGTTCTGTGAGGACAACCGAGTGACTTTAGTTGGATATGGCTCTATATCACAGAATAATTATGTGGAATTCAGATTCCCTTTGCCTAATTGTTTGCAGGCGCAACATCTAGAAAAGAAATTGACTATCACTTTGGCCTGGATGTCTCCAATAGATGTAAATACAAAGAAGTATCGATTGGCTAATCTTGAGTTCAAGTCTAATTGTGATGATGTTGGACTTGTTCAAAGTACAAGACAAGAAGCTGATAATAATATTTCCAGAAGAGGTACTGTTCAGCATGAGGTCTTTAAAGGTAGTAGTGCTTCTGCTTATGAGGATGGAACGGATTTGGTAATAAAAGTTCTTTGCAAGAAAGAAGACAAATTATCAGTTCCTATCAAATATGTTCTCATGGCTACTTTGGAAGTTGCACCAGAAGCAGGTTTGCCTATTTATCAGGAAGTCGCTGCGAGGTTACAGAATCCTGTTGGTATTGGAATTAGTTAGTTTTGTATTAGCCAATCGGACTGGTGAGCATCTGCGTCATGGAGAGTTGGAATCTACTACAACCTACAGACGAAAAGCCAATTCTGGCTACCTAGAAAAACTTACTGTTGAACAACATCAATATGGTGCTGAAAGCTGACTGCGATGATGTGCGTGAAGTACTGAAAGATATTTACAAACAGGTTTACTTATGTATTAACCCGAATCTTCATTATGCAGACGTATCTTTAGTGTATCAGCTTCTTACAGAGTCTTATGGAATTATAATTATCGAACCCGGGCGGAAAACTGCATCATTTCATCAGTTTCCGCCCGAAATCATATACACAGAACTATTTCGTCACAATATCATACAGACTCTTGTAGTCCCTGGCAACGTCGTAGATGTAGCCGTTGTCGCTGATTGCCTTGAAGTGGCGGCGGGCACATTCGATTTTGCTTTCCTCAGAACCTCGGAGCTGTGAACCCTGGAGGTCATTACCCTTTGACTCTGCCACAAAATAGACGTGCTTGACACTTCCTTCCCTGAAGGCTACAGCCCAGTCGGGATTGTACTTTCCCATCGGCGTATTGATGTAGAAGCCGTTTGGCAACTTGGTATAGACAACCACGTCATATTCTCGCTCCAGCGATTCTGCAAAGTTCTTCTCTGTACCCATGCTGTCGAGCACAACGAGGTCATAGAGTGACTTAGTGGATTCGATGGCGTTGATGCCCAACTTGCCGCGAAGCATGTTCTCGGTGAAAATATCGGTCGAGAACTTGTCGTTCAACTTCTCATATTTGATGCATTGGATAACGGCAAGTGCCTTGCAGTCATTGATAATCATACTAGCCTTGATGATGAACTCTTCTGGATTCAACTTGAACAAGTGGAAGGTTGCAGGCTTAATACCTTTCAGAATCTCTACTATCGTCTTACGTGTCAAGCCCGTAGCCGTTACCAGTTTGCCGATAAGGTCGTATGTTACTCCCTTACCGATAGCCTCTGTTACATGAATGGTACGAGTGTTTCCCTGAGTCATGGCTACACCTGCCTCCAAGGATTCTTTATCACGCACGTTGTCAAGAGAGCCACCCTCTACCACAATGCGTATTTCCGTCACCTTCAGGTTGTCATCCAATGCCTTGATGGATTTCTTCACAAGGTCAGACGTATCGAAGTTCACCTGATAGTAAGTGCGCTGGTTAATGCGTTTCCATAGTTCCTGGAACTCTTTCTTGTCAAAGTTCTCCTTCTGGAAGTTTGCTGTTTTGGGCTTTCGAGCGTCTTCTGGCTTGACAGATGACGGATTGAATACTGTATCGAGGGCTGCAATGATCCCATCCTTCATATCGTTCAATTCCTCAAAGTCAAGTGTGCCATTACGCTTGTCCTCATAATACTTCGCCGTCAACTCGCCTTTCTTGACGTATTTCTGACATACCAATTCGTCATAAATATCTCGTGCTTGCGCAAGGTCAAAGCGTCCGTTGGTTCCGTCGGCTTTAGTATAGGGCTTACCCTCAAAAAGGTTTGGAGTGATGATGATAGGTCTGTCTGCACATGCTTCAGCCATTTCAGTCTGGAGTTTCTTGGCAAAGTCATCATAACTCTCACTGGCAATAACCGTGAGGATATTGGTATCAAAGACGTGGTCACCCAACACATCGGCATCCTGTCGTTCACCATTCTGATTAACACACAGACGCATACCACGTCCAACCTCCTGACGTTTCTTTGTTTCGTTGTCGGAGTTCTTCAACGTACATATCTGGAACACGTTTGGATTATCCCAACCCTCCTTCAATGCAGAGTGCGAGAAGATGAAGCGTACAGGCTCTTTCAGCGACAACAAGCGTTCCTTGTCCTTCATGATGAGGTCAAAGGCACGCTCTTCGTTCTCGCCTTCCTTGTTGCCCGAGTCAACGGCTTTTCCTTTTTTGTCCATTGAGAAATAGCCCTGATGGATTTTCTCCGCTGCATTGCGAGGGTCAGAAAGATAGCGCAGATAAGCCTCGTCGCCAAATGTTGGCATAAGTTCAGAGAGTACATTTCTGTATTCTTCCTCAAACATCTTGGCAAACTTCCCTTTGGTCTCTGGGCCCTCATACAAGTGGTAACTATCCACATGGTCAATGAAGAAAAGGCTGAGTACCTTAATCTTCTGGCCAAACAACTGACGTTCACGTTCCAAATGGGTGCGGATTGTCTCACGTATCTGAATACGGCGCAAGTAATCTTCGTTGACTGCACCTACGGCATCACCTTCATGTAGCACCAAACCATTGACAAAGCGGACAGTGCCTTCGACTCCGTCAATACGTTCCACAATAAAGTTGTTCTTGTACTCGTTCAGTTCTCCACTCTGGGCATATAAATCGAACTGTTCTCCAACCACCTTGCTTGTCTGCTTGGTGCCCATTGCTGTCTTCACATCAAAACTGATGCGAGCCTGTGGGTTGCCCTTACTGATGATGATTTCCTCCAGATAAACATAGCCGTTGGTTGCCGTCGAACCTATCTGCTTGATACCTTTCACTTCAATCTTCTTCACAAGTTTCTGGTTATAGGCATCAATGGCATCCAGTCGGAACATCATGTTATAAATATCACCCTTACGATGGGTGGCACTATATAACAAAGTAAACAGAGGTTTGAACTGAGCCAGGCCCTTACGAGTCTTATTGCCTTTATCCACACCCAAAACGCTTTGTGGTTCATCAATAATCATAATAGGATGACATTGGCTGAGCACGTCAATAGGACGACGACTGCCAAACTCATCACGCTTGTCAAAGATGATACGTGCCGCTTTGTCAGCCCTGCCACCTTTGCTCTTCTCTTCGTCAAAAGAAGAGTTGAAGGCCTGCGTATTGATAATCATCACGTGCATACCGGCATCGCTGGCAAAGGCATCAATTTTGCTCAGTTGCTTGGAGTTATAGATGAAGTACTGCATTCGCTTGCCGTTGTATTCCTGGGCAAAGTGCTCCTGCATACTCTCGAAACTCTTCAGCACTCCTTCACGGATGGCGATGCTTGGTACAACCACCACGAACTTCGTCCAGCCGTAACGCTCGTTCAACTCATACATGGTCTTTATATAGGTATAGGTCTTGCCCGTACCTGTTTCCATCTCGATGGTGAATGCCATGCCAACACCCTGTAGGTCTTGCAAATAGTCCACAGGCTTCAAACCCTGTTCTGTCTGTACGGCACGTACATTCTCGCAAACGGCTTCACGGGCGAGTACGACATTCTTTCAACATCCTTATCGCTCCAGTCTAACAACTGCTTGAATGTCTCATAGATGTTTATCTTGTCTGCATCTTGTTCGAAGCAACTGTCACGGAAGATGACACGCAGAGGTTGCTTGTCTGCCATTGCCTTCACCACGCTGTCCGTCACTTTTTCCGCAAAACATGCCACAAGGTCGCCATCATTGACTGTGTAAATCATCTTACCATCCACTTCTTCTGAGGACATTGGCAAGGAAAGTTTTACGCCCCAGTCCAACATACAGCCAAACAGAAGGTCAAGGTCATTGCGGTCACTCTTGACGTTATTCAAGAAGAGTTCAAGCTGGTCTTGATTATATTCCTTTGGAGTGCGCTCAACATTCTCAAAGTTGCTTTCGTCAACACGGAATACGCGGAAGCCTGTATCAAGGTCTTTTGCTTCTGGATGCTCTTCCTTTATTTTTTTACAGTATCTCTCTCGCAATCCAGGCACAGGCCTCTGCGTCGGCAAGGGCGTGGTGATGGTTCTTTAACTCGTAGCCACATTCGGCGGCAACGGTGTGAAGCTGGTGGTTTGGCAAATAAGGGAACGTGCGACGAGAGACACAAAGCGTATCGTAGAACTCATAGTCAGGATAGTCCATCTGATATACACGGAATACGGCTTTCAGGCAACCTTCATCAAAGGGTTTGTTGTGGGCCACAAGGGGCAGGCCTTCAATCAATGGTTCTATCTGCGCCCAGACTTTAGGGAACACTGGGGCTTCCTCCGTGTCTTCGCGACAGAGCCCATGAACCTGGCTGCACCAGTAGTTATAATAGTTTGGCTCAGGCTGGATGAGAGAGTAGAACGAATCCACAATCTCGCCGTCACGCACAATAACAACTCCAACAGAGCAAACGGAACTGCGTTCGTTGTTTGCCGTTTCAAAATCTATTGCTGCAAAATTCTCCATTATCTATCTTCACTATATTTATTCCACATTCTCTTTATTTTACCAGCAATCTCTTTGCGAAGCCATAGGGGTTCGAGTACTTCCATGTCCTCCCCGTTCCAAAGGATTTCCTGTATGAAGTCAAACGTAGGACGGAGATAATATTTGAAGATGCTGTATTCCTCGTTCTTTGCAATCTCTTCCTGCGACTCGTGAAGCATGAGGTCACGGATGTAGTTGGCCTGTCCTGCCGACACTTTCAGCTTCACGGTCTGAGGCTCAAGGCGCTGATCGGTAATGATTCCAAAGCAGCCGTCAAAGAAATCCTCAGCCGTCCAGTCCTTCGGCATCTCGAATGTCTCTTCTGTTGCATGAAGATATTTGATGCGATCAAGGGCATAGATGCGAGGGCCTTTTTCATAATAATAAGAATAGGTGCTACGGGCTACCAGATACCAACGCTGACGAAACAGCTTCACGCAATACGGCTGCACATCGAAGTTGTTCTTCTCGTCCTTCCAATAACTGTGATAGGTGATGTTGAGCACACGGTTTTCCTTCATCGCCTCGATGATGGGCTGCAGGTAGTTCTGACCAGACGGCACGTATTCCAGAATGATACGGTCCTTGATGCTCTGACTGTTGGCCAGGGCATTGCTCACACAGAACGTATTGTAGAGCCAGGAACGGAGTCCGTTCTTGCTGATGTCCTCCTCGTTCTCGATATAGTAACGATATTCACCACGGTTTTCATTGACGATGTTGATACCAAACATATCCCAGATGACATATCGCCAGTTGTCGAAGGTACGTTTGGGGATATCCACACCTCTGCTAATGTCATCGCGAAGCCATAGCTCGTTCAGTTCTTTGAACGAGATCTTACGTCTGCGATAGATGGTTTCTATCACCCAGACGTATTTGGTTATCAAACTTTGTCCTCTATCGTTGTCCATGTTTCTATGATTTTATCTGCAAAAGTATGACAAGGGTACGCCAAACTGTGGCAGAGGTTTAGGAAAAGTGAGTTTTTAGTCTCTTTTTCCTTCCATCTTATCTATATATGTCTCGTAAATAAGAGGATAGGCATCGTTTACATTGAATGATATTTCAGGACGCAAGAGGGATTGTGTGTCATTGATAAAATCGGCATCTTCCATCTTCTCCTGCATGTTATTGACGAACTGCTTGTAAGAAGGTGCTTTATCGACCACGAACTCCATATATTTCTTGTAGCATTGTAGGACTTTATCGACATCTACCTCCTTACGTTGTAAGGCGATATAGAGGTCAAAGAGGTCGCGGCCTTTCTTACGCTGGTAAAGGGCGCGAAGCTTAGTTCCTAATAGTTCCTCGAAATGATAGGTTGTCAGTTCTGCTTCACCTGTAAACCAAGAGTTTTCCATGCGGAAAGGAACTTTGATTAGACCAAGGACATTGAAATGCTCGAAGCAGTTGATTTCAACTTTCAGTCGAATCTGTACAGTGGGCGGTATTTCAGACTCAACTCGGAACAACATGGTATTGTTATACCGTTTCTGTTTCGTAACTCTATCAGGAAGAAAATCGAGCACTTCACCAAGACGATACATGATGGGCTTGATCGGACCTGGATTGATCTGAACCAAGTCAATGTCCTCACTATAGCGTGGCTGGGGTGACAGATAGAGTTTATGCAAGGCTGTTCCACCACGGAAAGCAAGTTGCGATGCCAGAAACTCATCACTGAAGATGGCAACCAAGGCACGACATATAATCAAGTCTTGCTCAATCTGGGCATTGTCTATCCATGGAGCATGATTACTCCATTGTTGTATAGCTGTTCTGTTAATCATATATCATCTGTTTCTATTTGAACGTTTATATTTATTTTCCATCGGCTATCCCTGTTTGATGGATTATCTTCTGCTGATGTACTTAAAGGCTTATATACCATGTGGACAGACTTAGAATACAACTGTTCGTAGAGTTCATCCGCTAAGGTAGTCTCATCTATGATTTTTTCCAGTATATAACCAAGTCGTTGCCATGTAACAGTTTTGACATAAGGCATAATCAGCCGAAACTGGTTACGAATGTCTATTTGCTCAGCCAGTTCTTCAAGGATGGTAGCCACTCTTGAAAGTCCACCCACATGCTGTTGATATTGGATAAGGTCAGCAGCCGTCAAGAGTGGATTGGAGATGCGGATGGTTCCAGTTTCGGTATTCTTAATAATGAAAGCCTCCTCTGGTAATCTGTCACGATAGAACCAATCAATGGTTACATTACGAGTTGAAACTACCCGACGCTTTGGAAAAGTTGTCATGACAGAGAACTGTTGGGGACGCTGGTGAGCTGCACCAAGATGTTCTGCCGCACTAAGCATACAGACATAGTAAGGTTTGCCAAGATAGGACATCAACTGGTCAATATAATAGCTTGCAGGAATGGAACCTCTTAAAATGTAATGAACAGGGAAAATAACATAGAATCCCCTGTAAACGTTAGCAATGGTTTTATTAGCGCAAAGCCTTGAAAGTTCATTCTGAAGAATCTGCTCAGAAGAATACATACCAGTATTTCTCACATCCTCAATGGAGAACGTGGGATAACCATGTATAGCTCTGTCCTTTATCCACTTTTGAAGAGTCATGTCAATACTTTTTGGTGCAAATATAATAAAATTTTTGTTATTAACGAGTTTTGACAAGCAAAAATGTGCTTTTCTTTTATATTTTTTAAGGAGTGGTGGACATAATACCCTCCAATTTACTAATCTTTTTCATAAAAACAATGACATAATGCAATTTGCCTCCTGAAGAATTTGGCGTTATCATTTTTTCTTTGTACCTTTGCACTCGATGATGGGCTATAGTACGGCTGGTGGTTCATCGTCAGGTGTTCTTTCTTGCGTCCCGTTGGTAGCAAGCGAGCATAGCTCGAGCGGATGCAGTTTATAGCAGAATGTGGAATTGAGTACGGTTGCCAATTCGTAACCCAGTTTTTCCTCAATTCCCCAGACTGCCTTTATACAAAGAAAAGCTGAGAATTCTTGCAAAGTTACGAAAAAAATAACTTGAAATCAAAAACGTAATAATGTTAAAAATGTAGATATATGTAATGATTTAAAAAAGTTTCCACCTGTGGTTGAAACTTCCTTTTGACCGCAGAACGGTCACCGCTCAATAGCCGGGGGATGCGTAGCACCCCCGGATGATAGACGCAAGCGATATCGACCCTAAGGGGTCGCCTGTACTTGCTGATGCACATCCTCTCAATGATGTTGGGGCACTCTTTCAGAGTGCATTTTCTCCCATTTCTATTATCCGCAGGTCGTTCTTCGACAAGCGAAGCGACTTCGTCGATTACCGACCCACGGCTACCGAGAGGTGACGCTTTCAGCATCTTTCAACCGCAGGTCGAAAAAGTGAGGAAAAAACTTGGAAGATAAGCCAAAAATGCCTATATTTGCAATGTGAAAGGAGCCAACCGACGACAACTGAGAACATGCCGAAAGTCTTATATATAAAGAAGCACCCGTTTGGGAAGAATTTCTTTGCCATTACGCTAACAGAGTTCATACTTACTGTGGCACCTCTTGATCAATATGATCTGAACCACGAAATGATTCACGTTAAGCAGCAACGTGAACTACTCTATCTGCCTTTCTTTATTTGGTACGTCGTGGAATGGCTGATACTCTATTGCAAGTATCGTGATTCGACTAAAGCCTATTTCAACATAAGGTTTGAGAAAGAGGCATATAAACATCAAGGTGACTTGTCCTATTTAAAACGGAGAAGGCATTACAATTATCTATGAACTACTTGTTTCTTGACATAGACGAAAAGAAAATAGACTACACATTTGGCGGTTATGAAATAAATACTTAAATTTGCAGACAGATTTTAATCATCATGTAAATGGCTGCAAAGAGAAAATACCCCGTAGGCATCCAAAGCTTCGAGAGCATCCGTCAAGACGGATATGTCTACGTAGACAAGACCCCACTCATCTATAAGATGATTACTGAGGGCAAGCCCTATTTCCTGAGCAGGCCCCGCCGTTTCGGCAAGTCGCTGCTCGTCTCGACACTCGCCGCCTTATTCGAGGGACGCCGCGACCTGTTCGAGGCATTCACCACCGAGCAAGGCATTGAGCAGCCGCAGCTGTTCATCGCCACGACGGACTGGAAATGGGAAAAGTACCCGGTGTTAAGGTTCGACTTTAGTGCCAGCAATCTGATGTCGATAGAGAGACTGGACAATTACATCAATAACGCCCTCTCGGAATATGAGAAAGAGTATGGCATTCCTTCAGGTGAGACCGACATCAGTCTCCGCATGGGCAATATCATCTGCACCGCCCACAAGCAAACGAACCATAGGGTAGTGGTACTCTGTGATGAGTACGACAACATGATGCTCCACAGCCTCGGCGACCCAGAGACACAGGCCATTGTACGCGAACGCTTCCAGGACGTGTTCGGCCCCCTGAAAAGCCTCGACAACCACTTGCAGTTCGTCTTCATCACAGGCATTTCGAAATTCTCTCAGATGGGTATCTTCAGCAAGCTCAACAACCTTGAAAACATATCGATGCATAGTGCCTACGAATCGCTATGCGGCATCAGCGAGGAAGAACTGACCACACAGCTACGGACTGACATCGAAATGATGGCTGCCAGTTGCGGCAAGACATACGACAAGACGCTGGCCGACCTGAAGCGCATGTACGATGGCTACCATTTCGGTGTGGCCATGACCGATATATATAACCCTTTTAGTATGATGTACGCCCTGAAATCGGGAAAGATTGACAAATACTGGTTCGACAGCGCCACGCCCAGCGCGCTCATCGCCATGCTCCGCGAGATGCCGCCACTCGAAATCAGCGACGTAGACGGGGCCGAATGCGAGTCGAGCGACTTCAACAGATCCTTCGACAGCTACCAGGCTCCATTGCCCGTACTATACCAGAGCGGATACCTGACCATCAAGCACTACGACGAGGACATCGACATGTACACGCTGGGATTCCCTAACGAAGAGGTGAGGAAGGGCTTCGCCAGCAGCCTTTACAGCTACGTCACTGGCGACGAACGTAATCGCTCGGCCCTGATATTACCGACTGGATAGCCGTGCCACAAGACGTATAGTTACGAACGATTATTGGAACGTTTCATGTTGTCCCCAGTTGTCTAAGGTGTCGTTTGAATACAAATTGGATGGTGGTACTAACGACAACTAAGACAACTGGGGACAAGACTTTTCTATATTACCGGAATCTTTACTCCTGGCTGTCGGCCAGGGCTTGCATAATTTGTGCTTCGAGTTCCTCGCAGAGTTCGGGGTTGTCGCGGAGGAGCTGCTTGGTGGCGTCGCGGCCCTGCCCTAACTTGGAGTCCTGATAGGAGAACCAGGAGCCGCTCTTCTTGATGATGCCGTACTCCACGCCGAGGTCGATTATCTCGCCAATCTTCGAGATGCCCTCGCCGAAGGTAATCTCAAACTCGGCCTTGCGGAAGGGAGGAGCCACCTTGTTCTTTACCACTTTCACGCGCACCTGGTTGCCGATGACGTTGTCGCCGTCCTTGATGCTGGTGACGCGACGGATGTCGAGGCGCACGGAGGCATAGAACTTCAGGGCATTACCGCCGGTGGTGGTCTCGGGGTTGCCGAACATCACGCCGATTTTCTCGCGCAGCTGGTTGATGAAGATGCAGGTGGTGTTGGTCTTCGAGATGGTGGCCGTGACCTTGCGCAGGGCCTGACTCATCAACCGAGCATGCAGGCCGACGGCCGAGTCGCCCATGTCGCCCTCAATCTCCTTCTTAGGTGTGAGCGCAGCCACGGAGTCGATGACGATGATGTCGATGGCCGCCGAACGGATGAGCTGGTCGGCAATCTCGAGTGCCTGCTCGCCGTTGTCGGGCTGGGAGATGTAGAGGTTGTCGATGTCGACTCCCAGCTTCTGGGCGTAGAAGCGGTCGAAGGCATGCTCGGCGTCGATGAACGCGGCGATGCCGCCCGCTTTCTGACACTCGGCGATGGCGTGGATGGCCAACGTGGTCTTACCCGATGACTCGGGACCGAATATCTCAATGATGCGCCCCTTGGGGTAGCCGCCCACGCCTAATGCGGCGTTCAGGCCGATGGAACCCGTGGGAATCACGTCTACATGTTCTACCTGCTCGTCGCCCATGCGCATGATGGAACCCTTGCCGAAGTCCTTCTCAATCTTCGACATGGCTGCCTGCAGGGCCTTCAGCTTCTCCTGTTGAGGGCTCAATGCCTCGCCCTCAGTTTCTTTCTTTGCCATAGATTTTTCTGCTTTGATTTTAGTGTTATGTTGGGCAAAGTTACAACAATTCCCGTGACAGACAAAGAAAAGTGCCGAAAAACTTTATTATTTCACAAAAAAGATGTAATTTCGCGCGGTAATTACAATTGTTAGTCTACAACAAAAGATGTTAAACCTCACATAACAATGAAAATGAGAAAGCTTATGACACTGGCACTGGCCGTTATCGCCAGCATGGCCGTTCAGGCACAGGTGATGAAAAGTGCCGACTTAGAGAAGTATGCCAAGGAGAAGTACGGCGACAAATGGCTCGACGCTGCCGCCAACCTGGCCGAGGGCATCACGCTCGACAAGAACCAGTCGCTGACCTACCAGCAGGTGATTCCCGCCCCGGGCAAGAACAAGCAGCAGCTCTACGTTATGCTGAACTACTGGGCGACGGCCACCTTCAAGGACAAACAGGCCATCACCCTGAACGACAAGGAGGCGGGCTGCATCATCATCTCGTCGACCATACAGAACATCGTGGAGCACACGGGCACGCTGAACTCCTACTCGGTGAGCATCACGCCCGTCATCCGCATCGACATCAAGGACGAGAAGGTGCGCATCACCTATACCGTGCAGAACTATGACATCATGGCCGACATCAGCGGAGGATGGCTGGCTCTGCGAGAGTCGGACAAGAAGACCTATGGCGACTCGAAGCGCAAAGCCGAGGACAAGACCAACGCCAACCTGTACGACGAGCAATGGGAGATAGCCAAGCACTATCCTTTCGTGCCGAAGGACAGCCAGAAGCGCACCTGCGCCAAGGCCCTCGTAATGACGCACGCCTACTCGAACGCCATCATCGACAAGGTGGAGGAGGCCATCAAGAACGGGCTTGTGGGCAACGAGGACGAGGACTGGTAACGGATTGAAAACCAGGAAAGTTGAGCATTGAGAGTGGCCACCCTCAATGCTCAACTTTTTTGATGACGTATCGCTGGTAATAGGTGAGCAGCAAGGTGGTCATGGGCAGGGCGATGACCATGCCGAGAATGCCCAGCAGCGCACCCCATATAGACAGGGAAAGGAGGATGATGGCCGAGTTGAGCCCCATCACCTTTCCCATTATTTTGGGCACGAGGATGGTGTCCTGGATGACCTGCACCACGGCAAAGACAATCAGCGCAAGGAGCAGGATGCCCCAGAAGTTCTGTCCCGTATCGGCCGACTTCACGATGGCCAGCAGGATGGTGGGCACGAAGCCCGCCAACTGCAGGTAGGGCACCATGTTGAGCAGGCCGATGAACATGCCCAAGGGCACGGCCAAGGGAAAGCCGATGATGGCAAAGCCGATGCTGAACAGCACGCCCACGCAGAACGCCACCAAGGCCTGCCCACGGAAATACTTGTTCATGCCGGCCTCCACGTCGGCCACCAACTGGGTGGCAAAGCCGCGCCAACGCTCAGGCAGCAAACTGGGCCAGCCTTCGGTGAATTCCTCATAGTCGAGCAGGATGAACAGCGTATAAAGGACTATCATCGTCATGGAAATCAGGCCCGATATGACGCTGAACGACTGCACGACGAAGGCCCATACCTTGGGGATGGCCTGCTTCACGCTTTCGATGAAGCTGTCCTGGGTCACGATGGCACTCACCTGTTCCAGATCCAGGTTCTTATCGATGAACTCCTGCATCTGCCGGGGGATGGAACTGATGCGCACGTCGCTGGTCAAGTAGTTCAGCAGCAGGTCTTTCACCCGCAAACCTTCATCCACCATAGGCGGAATGATGAGCAGCGAGCCCAGCCAGAGCACCAGCAACGTGACCAGGAGGGCACACAAGATGCCCACGATGCGGAACCGAAGCCGGCACTTGTACTGGAAGAACTTGACCAACGGGAAGAGCAGGTAGGCAATGAGCCAAGCCACGAAGAAGGGAGTGAGCACCCCGCTCAGCAGGTTCAGCACATACAGGATGAAGGCGAACACGATGACGCCCATGACACCCCGCACAAAGGTATCGAAGGTGATTTGCTTGCGTTCGGCCATAACATTATTTCTTATCGTATGCGTGAACGGGATAGTCTACGGTGTAGTGCAGTCCGCGGCTCTCCTTGCGCTCCAAGGCAAACCGCGTGATGAGGTAGCCCACGTTAATCATGTTGCGCAGTTCGCAAATGTCTTTCGTGGCCTTCACCCGCTTAAACAGGTTCTCGGTCTCCTCGTAGAGCGTGTCTAAGCGCACCCAAGCACGGTGCAGGCGAAGGTCGCTGCGCACGATGCCCACGTAGTTCGACATGATTTCGCCCACTTCCTTGATGCTCTGTGTGATGAGCACCTTCTCCTCGTTGGTCATGGTTCCCTCGTCGTTCCACTCGGGCACCTTGTCGTTGAAGTCGTAGAGGTCTACCTGCTTCAGCGAGTGACGGGCAGCCGCATCGGCATAGACCACGGCCTCGATGAGCGAGTTCGACGCCAGGCGGTTGCCGCCATGCAGACCCGTACACGAACATTCGCCGATGGCATAGAGCCGCTCTATCGACGACTGCCCGTTCAGGTCGACCTTAATGCCGCCGCACATGTAGTGGGCAGCGGGGCGCACGGGAATATAGTCGCAGGTGATGTCGATGCCTAAGGACAGACATTTCTGGTAGATGTTGGGGAAGTGGCGGCGCGTCTCTTCGGCAGGCTTATGGGTGACGTCGAGGCAGACGTGATCCAGTCCGTGAATCTTCATCTCCTTGTCGATGGCCCGGGCCACGATGTCGCGCGGTGCCAGCGACAGCCGTTCGTCGTATTTCTCCATGAAGCTCTCGCCGTTGGGCAGTCGGAGGATGCCGCCGTAGCCGCGCATGGCCTCGGTAATGAGGAAGGCGGGATGGGTTTCGCCGGGCGAATAGAGTGCCGTGGGGTGGAACTGCACGAACTCCATGTCCTGCACGGTGCCCTTGGCGCGATAGACCATCGCCTCGCCGTCGCCCGTGGCTATAACGGGGTTGGTCGTGGTCTGATAGACGGCTCCGCAGCCGCCGGTACACATCAGGGTCACTTTCGACAGGTAGGTGTCCACCTTCTGCGTCTCCGGGTTCAGCACATACGCGCCATAGCAGTTGATATAAGGTGTGCGGCGGGTCACTTTGGCCCCCAAGTGATGCTGGGTAATAATCTCCACCGCGAAGTGGTTCTCCTTGACGGTGATATCGGGACAGGCTCGCACGGCGGCCATCAGCCCACGCTGAATCTCAGCCCCCGTGTCGTCGGCATGGTGCAGGATGCGGAACTCCGAGTGGCCACCCTCACGGTGCAGGTCGAAGTCGCCGTTCTCCTTGCGGTCGAAGTTCACCCCCCACTCCACCAGTTCCTTAATCTGCTGGGGCGCATTCCTCACCACCTGCTCTACGGCAGCGCGGTCGCTGATGTAGTCGCCGGCTATCATGGTGTCTTCAATGTGCTTCTCGAAGTTGTCCACCAACAGGTTAGTCACACTGGCCACGCCCCCCTGGGCAAACGACGTGTTGGCCTCGTCGAGCGAGGTCTTGCAAATCATGCACACCGAACCTTTCTTAGCTCGGGCCACTTTCAGGGCATAGCTCATACCTGCCACGCCTGCACCAATAATCAGGAAATCATACTTATAAACCATAAGTCATTGCTGTTTAAACGATGCAAAAGTACGAAATAATTGGCAATTATCGCCATTTCCCCCCATTTATTTCACATCTTTATCATTAATTCTTTCTTTACTTCCGACCCCTTCCACAGCACTTATTATTTCCTTTTTACTCATATCCTATCGGTATCTAAAGTATAACCGATGGAATAAGATATATAGAACAATCGTTATACAAATCAGATACCATCAGTATATATTTAAATAACTATCGGTATCAATAGTAGATACCAACTAAATATAAAGTACAATTATATCAAGAACGGGATGATTCCGAAGGCTAAAACAGTACTAAGACCATCAAAAAGCATCAGGCAACCGACACAGTTGCTGGCAAAAAATGGATGACAAGCCATTGTTTCGAATTATTTTTGTACCTTTGCACCATGATTCCAACAGCAAAAGAGAACTGCTTGATATGATGAAAAAGTATATCCTTCTATGGCTTTCGGTCTTCACGACGATGACGGCCAGCGGGCAATGGTCTACGCTCAACGACCAACAGCCCATGAATGGCCAATGGTCAATGGTCAATGGATCAATGGCCGACAGTCTGCCCTGGCCGCAAAACGTGCGGGCAAGGCTCGACTCGCTGGTAGGGCTCCCGATGTTTGAGACATCGACGGTGGGGCTGATGGTCTATGACTTGTCGGCCGACTCGGTGCTTTACTGCCACAACCATCGTGTGCTGCTGCGCCCGGCCTCAACGATGAAGCTATTGACTGCCATCACCGCCATCGACCTGTTGGGCGGCAACTACCGCCTGAACACCTCTTTATATTATAAGGGCACCATCAGCAACCGCACCCTGCGGGGCACCCTCTACTGCGTAGGAGGGATGGATCCCCTTTTCGACGGCAATGACATGCGGGCCTTCGCCAATGAGTTGCGACAGTTAGGCGTCGACACCATACGCGGCACCATCGTGGCCGACTGCACGATGAAAGACACCCTGCGACTGGGCGAAGGCTGGTGCTGGGACGACAGGAACCCCATCCTTTCGCCGCTGTTGGTGTCGAGGAAAGCAAACTTTACGGAACGGCTGGTCGGCGAACTCGCTGCACAACATGTAGAGGTAGACAGCATCCGCCTGACCACGGGCAGAATGCCTGGCGATGCACGCTTCATCTGTTCGCGCACCCACACCCTACAACAAGTGTTAGTGCCCATGATGAAAGAGAGCGACAACCTCTTTGCCGAGTCCTTGTTCTATCAGATAGCGGCGGGAAGCGGCAAACGACCGGCTACGGCCAAAGGGAGCAGAGCCGTGATGCAGCAACTGATTCGTCGCATGGGACTGAACCCGGAGGTCTACCGCATAGCCGACGGCAGCGGTCTCTCCCTCTATAATTACTTGTCGGCAGAATTGGAAGTGATGTTCCTCCGCTATGCCTGGCAGAACTGGCAGGTGTACAACCTGCTCTACCCGTCGCTGCCCATCGCCGGCGTAGACGGCACCTTGCAGAAGCGGATGCTGATGCCCTTCAACACCGGCAATGTTCACGCCAAGACGGGAACGCTGAGCGGAGTCTCGGCCTTGTCGGGCTATTGCACGGCTCCTAACGGCCACGTTCTCTGCTTCAGCACCATCAATCAGGGAGTCATGCGTGCATCCACCGCCCATCGATTTCAGGAGCGCGTATGCAGCGCACTCACGGAACCCAGCACAGAAACAGATAGAAAGTAAGAAAATTCAGGTTATATAGTAATCGTTAAAAATAATTCGTGCTGTTGCGATTGAAAGACGCTGAAAGCGTCACCTCTCAATAGCCGTAGGTCGGTACGACCTGCGGATAGAACGTGAGAAGGAGCACGCTTTCAGCGTGCTTTTCTCTCTTTTTCCGTTATCCGTAGGTCCTTCGGACACTACGGCTACTGAGAGGTGACGCTTTCAGCGTCTTTCAATCGCAACAGTACGAAATAATATGAGATAATTCGGAGGTACAAAGGTACGGAGGTACGGGGGTACGAGAATAGTTTGCACGCTCATTTTTCCGCGAAGTGTCTATCCTCGTACCCCCGTACCTCCGTACCTTCGTACCTCCGAAAATGCTATTTAGCTGTGAACGATGTCACACTCGTAGTCCCCTTGGCCGTGCTTCCTAAGTAGAGGCCGTGCCAGGCGGTAGTAGCGTCGGTGGGGGCTGAGGTGGCATACTTCACGTTGTAAGTAGCGTTCTTCACCATGCCCTTGGCCGTGAAGAGCGACAGACTGCTGTTGCACGAGACGGGGAAACTATAGGTCACGAGGTTGTTGCCCGACGCATCGGCCAGGGTATAATAGCGTCCGCTGACATAGCTGATGCTATTAGTAACAAAGGCATAACCTTGGCTGGCATTCGAAATCGTGTTGCCAGAGCTGCCGCCCCAGCCGCCACCGCCCTGCGAGGCACCCGCACTAATAGCAATGCCCGTACCCGTAATCTGGATATAGGAGTTGGTGTCGCAGTCAATCCCCTCCTCGGGTGCCCCTTTGGTGGTATAGGCAAACACCGTTCCGTTGCCAATGGTGACGGCTCCCGTGCGTCCGTAGTTGGAGTCGACGGCATCGTTGCCGTTAGAGTGGCAAACGGTTACGCCACCGTTGAAATAGATGGCTCCCGCCGAGTTCAGGCAGTCGTCATAACATTGGAAGTAGTGATTGCCGCCCTCGATATAGATACCCGACTTCGACTCCAGCCCCTCGGCGCCACTTTTCGTGGTACTCACCTCGGTGGTGCCGCCATAGATATGGGCTTCGCAGATGGCCTTGATGGCCTTGGCCGACGACGAACTATAAGTGCTACCCGTGGTCTTTACAGTAAGCGTGGGGCCGCTGCCGCCTTCCCTGCCCTGAGAGTAAGAGCCTGTGACGTTGGTCCATGTGGTGCCGCCACCAGGGCCGCCACCTCCCGGGCCACCGCCACCGGGGCCTCCACCAGGTCCGCCCGGGCCACCTCCTGGGCCTCCCCATCCGCCACTACTGCCCGAACTGGTGCCGTCGCCGGCCTTGATGCCCTTGCCGGCATTGCCAGTCATCGTAATGGTGATGGTGCCTGCATTCAGGGCCACGTTGAGTCCCATCAGTCCTTTGGCCGACTTCACATCGCCAGAAACCGTCTGCGGTGTACCGCTGTTACTGATAGTCAGCTCGCCACCATTGGTCTCAATATCGTAAGCCTTCACGCCACGTCCTGCTACTCCCTTGATAGTCATGTTGATGACGCCCCGGTTCTGAACGAATTTCCCCGCCTTGATGCCTGTGACAAACGACGGGTCGCTGGCATCGCTAGTGTCGATGGCACCAGAGGCATCAATGGTCAGCGTTCCGCCATTGACCACCACCGTGCTGTCGCTCTTCAGACCCTTGGCTCCTGCTGCGGTAGTAGTCAGCGTGAGCGTGCCGCCCTCGATGTAGATATTGCCCGAGTCCTCGTCCTCGTGATCCGAAGTCGTGCCCGTGCCGGTCGTTCCGTCTATGTCGCATTGTATCGCATCGTCGCCCGTACCGCTGATAGTGAGCGTTCCGCTCTCCATGAGGAAGTACTCGTCGCACGAAAGGCCGTCCTTCACCGCTTTCAGCACGTTGACGGTACAGTTCTTAATCGTCATATACTCGGCACTCTTGATGGCATGGGCCGTGTTGCCATAAACGTTCAGCGTGCCCTTGCCCTTCAGCTCCAGATGGCCCTTGCAGTAGAGGCAGGCCTTCTGCGAGCCGTTGGCTCCGTCGGTCAGCGTGTTCTCCGTGTCCTTCTTCACGCTGAGTTCTATACGCTTGCCGTTCTGTATGTCGATGGCAGCCCCTGAAGGATTGGTCAGCGTCAGGCCGTCCAGCTCCACGGTGGCCTTGTACGAGCCATATAGGATGAACTCGCCGTCGGCTGAGGTTCCGCTCAAGGTGTAAGTGATTTCCTGTTCTACGTCGTCGCCCTGCTCAATACTGACATGCGCCCCGCTCACGCTCACCGTGATGTCGCGGGCAATGTCGCCTGCCACATAGACTGTAGCCGACTCGCCTTCATAGTGTACTTGTACCGCATGAGCAACGACCTGACTGTCGTCGAAGACAATCTCATCAATCTCGCTGATAGAGAAGACTTTATCTATCACGGTAAGCGAAACGCCGTTGTCGAACAGCATTTCGCCCGTCTGCGAGGCAAGCATCCGATAGACCACCTGGCCAGTCCTGACGTTCATCGTCTGCGCCCCTAACGACGTGAAGCAGAGCGTGGTAAAGAGCAAAAACAGCAGTCTTCTCATCGTGATATCCTTTTTGTCTTGTCTTAGCTTGAAAAGGTTACGCCACTTATTTGTTCATGACTTTCTTGGACTGCTTCCCCACTCGCACAATATAAACGCCCTTGGTCAGTCCGCTCAGATTGATTTGCGTCTCAGGCGATGAAGCAGTAACCGTCTTAACGGTCTGTCCCCCCATATTATATAAGGTGACGATAGCCCCGACGGGAGCATTCACGCAGATGGTCCCTCCAACGAGCTTCACTTGCGATTCGCCGTTCTTCGCAGCAAAGATGCCCGTGATGTCCTTCTCCGTGAAGAACATCTTGCTCAGACTGGCTAATGGCAACTCGGCCTTGTTGCCATTGGCCATGTGGATAATCATGTTATTGCTGTCGAATGTGATTCTACTAATCTCATTCAGCGAAATGCTCGACTCTTCATTATTCTGGTCAATCGTCAGATAGGCATAGTTGTCGGCCACGGCCACCGTACTGGCAGCAAGCATCAGGCCCATGAGGATATTCTTCAGTTTCATCTTCTTGCAGTTATTCAAATTTTCTGCAAAGATATGAATTATTTGGCAGAAAGTAGGCAGTTATTTACTTTTTTTCGAAAAAAATCTTCAATTTGTTGCTCATTCCAAATAATTATACTAAATTTGTCAACAAAAACGAGAAACAGCTATGATCGACGTAAAAGCGACACTGAAAAGTGCAGAAGAGAGAATGGAGATGGCGGCTATGTTCTTGGAAGATGAACTGAACCGCATACGTGCAGGACGTGCCAACGTGGCCATCCTGGACGGAGTGAGAGTAAATTCCTACGGGTCGAAGGTTCCCCTGAACCAAGTGGCCAGCGTGAACTGCCCCGATGCGCGTACCATTGCCATCAAGCCCTGGGACCGCAAGCAGATCAAGGACATTGAAAAGGCCATCATGGACAGCGACGTAGGCATCACGCCCGAGAACAACGGCGAGGTAATCCGCCTGGCCATCCCTCAGCCCACCGAGGAGCGTCGCCGCGACCTGGTGAAGCAATGCAACAAGATTGCCGAGAAGGCCAAGGTCGAGGTGCGCAACGTGCGCAGCGACATCAAGGACAAGCTGAAGAAAGCCATCAAGGACGGACTCAGCGAGGACAATGAGAAGGATGCCGAGCAGGAACTGCAGAAGGTACACGACAGGTACATCAAGAAGCTGGACTCTCTCATCGAGGCCAAGAACAAAGAAATCATGACCGTCTGATGCGAGGACTCGTCATTAAGAATACAGGGAGCTGGTACACCGTCCGCACGGACGATGGCCAGCTCGCTGAGTGTAAGATAAAGGGTAACTTCCGCCTGAAGGGCATACGCTCCACGAATCCCGTGGCGGTGGGCGACAGGGTGCAGGTGGGCGATGGCGGTTGGATTACAGGTGTGGAAGACCGCCGCAACTACATCATCCGTAAAAGTATCAACCTCTCGAAGCAATGCCATATCCTAGCGGCCAACGTCGACCAGGCATTGCTTGTCGTGACGGTCAACCGCCCACAGACCTCAACCACCTTCATCGACCGTTTCCTGGCTTCGGCCGAGGCTTACAGGGTTCCCGTGATTCTCGTCTTCAACAAGACCGACTTGCTCGATGAGGATGAGCAGCATTACCAGCAGATGATGGTCGCGCTCTATGAGAGCATTGGCTATGAGTGCCGGCAAATATCTGCCGCGACGGGCTCGGGGGTTGAGCAGCTGCGCCCGCTGCTTCAAGGAAAAATCACCTTGCTCAGCGGCAATAGCGGAGTGGGAAAGTCCACGCTGATTAACTGCTTAGTGCCTGATGCCTGCCTGCGTACAGCCGAAATCAGCGATGCACACAACACGGGCACGCATACCACCACGTTCTCAGAGATGATAGAAGCCTCTTCGGATGCTTCAGGCGAATCTTCGCCTACTTATCTCATCGACACCCCAGGCATCAAGGGCTTTGGCACGTTCGACATGGAGCCAGAAGAGATTACGGGATATTTCCCCGAGATTTTCAGCTTCTCCAAGGACTGCCGTTTCAGCAACTGCACCCACACCCACGAACCAGGCTGCGCCGTACTCAAGGCGTTGGACGACCACTACATAGCCCAAAGCCGCTACCAGTCGTATCTCTCCATGCTCAACGACAAGGAAGAGGGCAAATATCGCGAAGCTTATTGACAAGGAAAGGGCATACACAGCTTATTTTTAGTAGGTATGTACGCTTGTGCCTTGTGCTGAGGGCAAGTAGTTGATGCCCCACCAGCACATCTGCAGGAGGATGAACGAGCCGATAACCATCCAGAGAACCAACCGCATTTCCACTGAAGCGCCTACCTTTTCACGATGATGGGGAAGCTGACAATTATGTAAATAGACGAGGTAGGCAAGCCAGGTGATGGCGGCCCACGTCTCCTTGGGATCCCACGACCAGTAATGTCCCCAAGCCTCCTTGGCCCAGAAGGCACCGAACATCATGCCGAAGGTCATAAAGATAAGTCCGACGTAGATAAGGTTATCCACGTGCTGCACTTTCAACCCGGACTTATCGCCCTTGATAAGCATCCACAACGACATGACAGCAGCGACACCCATCAGCGAATAGCAAACGATATAGACCAGGATGTGAGGGAAGAACCACGGACTCTGCAGGGCAGGCACGAGGGTGTTAGAGCGGACTATCGGCATCAGATAGCTGACAATCATCAGAGCCACCACCAAGAGTGCCCCTATCGGCAGCAGCCGTTTCATGCGCCAACGGGTATAGACCACCAGCAGCACCGCTCCCGCCAGCATCATATAAATGCCCGCATAGACCAGCGGCAGCCACGGGTCTCTGACGAGTTCGAGTATCGAGATCTGGCTCTGCGCCCCCATCTGTGTGTCGTAGCCATACTGATAGATTTTCCAGCCGTCCACTTCGTATGGTTTGTTCACATCCACGGTAGTCTCGATGTTCTTGCCCGTCTTCGTCAGGATCTGAATCTCCGAGGCAAAGCGCTTGGGCTTGCCGAATCCCGAGCTTGGCTCGCCTACCCTTTCGTCGTAAGTCTCCATGATGAAGCGTTTCAGTTCGATGGCTATCGGCATTTCCTTCACGGCACCATCAACAGTCATTGCCCGCCACTCAGGCTCGCCAATGGCCGTAATCATTTTTACTCTTTGCATGTCGGCATTGCCAAGCGTGGCAGTAGTAAGCACCAAAAAGAGGCCGAAGTGATTCAGCAGGAAGGCAACGTTCCGTATGTTGCCGTGCCACGGCAACACACACAACCGCTTCAGCGTAACGACACCCAGGATCACCGTGATATATACATAGACGAGCACGAAAGGCCAGAACGACAGCATGTTGTTCAGCCATGTACCATTCGTCTGCTGCCGCGTCACTCCCATGATAATCGTCAGCACCACGGCATACACCAATGCCGGTATCGCTGCCTGATACGTACCGATGAACTGGAAGGCATAGACTTTCTTCCTTAATATAAATATGAGGCCGATGAGCACCAAGAATACGGCCAGCACAATGCCGTTGGCAGGCCACGCAAACGCCTCCCACACCACAGGGCCGACGCTCAGTTGCAGCGCCAGCCCTGCAATGATGAGGCCTCCTCCTATGAGGAAGCCCTCACTCATAGTCCAGGGTTTATTCCACATAAAGATACCCCCCGTTATCGGATGTCGAGCAGTTTGTTGAAGCCTGTTAATCTGAGAATCTTCTGCACTTCGCCCTCAACGTGGGTCAGCGTCATGCTTCCTCCCTTGGCGACACTCTCTTTCTTCAGCTGTAGCAGACCGCGAAGGCCCAGGCTACAGATATATTCCAACTGGCTGCAGTCAAGTTCGATACGCTTGTTGGCATTAGCCATCAAGGGTTTCAGGTCTTCCAGAAACTGCGAGGCCTCGGCTGTGTCAATCCAGCCAGTAAGGATTCCAAGATAGGAATCATTTCTCTCTTTAATCTCGATATTCATATTGCTAATGTAATGGAGTTAACGGATAGATGATGTTGACAATCAGGATATTGGCGGCAAGGATGATCAGGTTCATCAGCAGGCCGATGCGCATGAAGTCGCTGAAACGATAGCCACCAGGACCATAGACCAGCATGTGGGTGGGCGAGCCGATAGGTGTGGCGAAGCTGGAACTGACGCTGACCATCAGGGCAATGAGGAAGGGATAAGGCTCGTAGCCCAGTTTCTCGGCCGCCTGGTACATGATGGGGAAGAACATGGCACCAGCCGCCGTGTTGGAAATGAACTCGGTGATGAAGGTGCCCACGAAGCAGATAGCCGCCATCACGACGATGGGGTTGGAACCACAGACATCAAGGATGCCGAAGGCGAGCCGTTCGGCAATGCCCGTCTTCTGGATAGCGACACCCAGGACAACGGAGCCAGCAAACACCATCAGAATCTCCCAGTTGATGGCCTTCATCGCCTGGTCTACGTTGCAGCACTTAAAGATAAGCATAGCCATCGCCGCCAGGAAGGCACACTGCAACAGCGGAATGACGTTGAGGGCAGAAAGCACCACCATCAGAATCATAATCGTGGTGGATATGAGCGTCTTCTTGCCGATGTTAGGCACCTGTGCCGAGTCGAAGAAGCAGAGGTCATCCTTCAGTGCAGCGGTGTTGACATTAACATTCTTCGGACATAGGAACAACAGCGTGTCGCCAGCCTGCAGCTCCACCTCTCTCGGAGCCTTGTTGATGCGCTCGCCGCGCCGGGCCACTGCCGTCAACGTCAGGTTGGTGTCTTTCTCAAACGTACTGCCGCCGATGGTCTTGCCTATCAGGCTGCTGCCAAAGTTGACGTAGGCCGTGCGGAACTGGCGGCTCTTGTCCAACTCGCTCATGCTAAAGACATGGTGGTCGGCACTCACCAGCTGGTGGCTCTTCGCCATCTCAAGCAGCTCGTCTATCTGCCCGGCATACACCAGATGATCACCTCCCATAATGGGTTCGTCCTCCGAGATTGGTGTCGGAACATCATCGTAATGATAAATCTCTATCAGGCTGCCACCCTTGATGTGAAAAAGACCTGCCTCACCCAATGTCTGACCGATGTACGGGTTATCCGATGGCACCTGCAATTCCACGGTGTACTCGCCCGTCGACTCGAAGGCGCTCTCTGGTGCCTTACGGTCGGGCAGCAGCTTGCGCATGGCAATGATGGAGAGCACACCGATGAAGAGGCAGAACAGACCGGGAATGGTAGTGGAAAGCACATTCATCGCAATGCCGGTCTTATCGGCATAGAGGCCGGAGATAATCAGGTTGGGCGGCGTACCAATCAGCGTACACACGCCACCCATGCCCGACGCATAGCTCAGCGGAATCAACAGCTTCGACGGAGAGATGTTCAACTTCTTCGACCACATCTTGACGATGCCTACGAAGAGGGCCACAACGGTGGTGTTGCTGAGAAACGAACTGAGGGCCGCCACGGGAAGCATCAGCCGGACGACGGCCTTAGAGTAGCTATTGGGCTGACCCAGCAGGTGCTTCACAATCCATTGCAGCACACCGGTATGGGTGAGTCCGGCTACTACGACAAAGAGCACGCCGATGATCACCACCGATGTTGAGGCGAAACCGGAAAAGGCCTCCTTGGCATCGAGCACGCCTGTGACGAAGAGGATGGAGATGGCTCCAAGAAACACCAGGTCGGCGCGCAGTTTGGTAAAGAGCAGTACCGTGAACATCGACAGCACCGTGGCTATCGTGATCCAGGCATAGAGGTTAAAACCCCAAAAGACAATTGATTCCATAAACTATTACTATTTGATTTGTTTTGTCAGTGTAAGTACGTTGTAGCCATCAACGGTGCGCTCATAGTGCATCGTGTCCATGATGGCCTTCACGAGGTGTATGCCTAAGCCACCTATCTGGCGTTCGTCCAACCCGGCCTCTACATCTACCTCTGTATGCTGGGTGGGGTCGAAGGGGGCGCCGTGATCCTTGATGACCAGTGTCAGAACGCCATCGATTACCTTAGCCGTCAGCTCCACATGACCTCTGATGCCCTTGGGATAAGCATAGTTAATCACGTTGGCCACCCATTCCTCGATGGCGAGGTTGAGTGTCTTGAACGTATCTTCGTCGATATCGTGTTCGCGGCATACCGAGAGGAAGAAGCCGCGCATACGGCTCACCTCCGTCATCTCGTTCTTCATGATGATGCGCCGGGGAGCCGCCGAGTTATTCTTCTGCGATGCGCCGTGACGCAGGAAGAGCAGCGTCAGGTCGTCGCCCTGCACCGTACCGTCGGCAAACACGTTGACGTGCTGTTTCAGATAGTCTATCACCTCGATGGCCGAAGCCTGACGGTTCTTTTCCAGGTCGTGCAGCAGACGGTCTTCGCCGAAGAGTTTCCTGCTGCCGTCGGAAGAGATATACATGGCTTCAGTGAGTCCGTCGGTATAGAGCAACAGGGCCGTGTTCTCTGGGAAAGCCATCTGCTGTTCTTCATATTGGTAGTGGTCCTGAATGCCAATGGGCAGATTGGTCTCAGCCTCTAACAGCTGGCACTTGCCGTCGGCGGTTATCAGCGCCGGGGCATTGTGGGCGGCATTGCAATAGGTGAGGTGGTGGGTACGCAGGTCGAGCACCCCCACGAAGGCCGTTACAAACACCAGCGATTCGTTGGCCGATGCAATGGCGTGGTTCATCTCGCGCATAATGTTGGCGGCACTCTGATAGTTGCCAGCCAGATTACGGAAGAGGGTTCGCGTGACGGCCATGTAGAGCGAAGCGGGCACGCCCTTGCCCGCCACGTCGCCGATGATGAAGAACAGTTCGTTGTCCTCGATGATGAAGTCGTACAGGTCGCCGCCTACCTCCTTGGCAGGGGTCATCGAGGCAAAAAGGTCGAGGTCATCGCGTTCAGGAAACACGGTGGTCAGCATGCCCATCTGTATATCGTGGGCAATGATGAGTTCGCTCTGCAGTCGCTCCTTGCTGGCAGTGGTGGCCTGTAGCTCATTGATATGCTGCTTCAGCGAGGTCTGCATATACTCGAATGCGTTACGCAGTTGCAGCAGCTCATCCTCTGAGTGAATCTTCGGCAGCGGGGTGTCAAGATTGCCGTCGGCGATGCTCACCGCCGACTCGGCAAACTGGCGCAGGGGGCTTGACATCTGGTAGATGGCCCAGGTACAGAACACAAACAGCGACGTCAGTCCGACGATGAACACGATGGTGCCGTACTTCACAATCTGATGGGTCAGCGGAAGTGTCATGCTGTCGCCCGTGAAATGGAAGAACAGCACGACGGCCACCAGGAACACGGCTGCCGCAATACCCATGATACGGAAACTCAGTCTTGCAGCAAACGACTTCCTGTAAGCCAGGTCATACTTGTATTCAAAATTCGGTGCCTCTACCACTTTTAGTTTGTCATAATGAAAGGCAGGTCGTTTGAAGGCCTGCCTTCCAGCATTGTCTTGTAGATTTAGATTTCGATGAGCTTGCCGTTCTGCTTGGCCTCCTCAATCCACTTGGGCTCGATTTCCTGCAGGAACTTCTGCTTGTTCTCGTTCAGCTTCTGCATGTCAAGACCAATGGCAGCCTGAGCCTTAGCCTTGGTCGAGTAGTCGGGCACGGGGATGGCCTCGTTATGACCATACTTGGCAGCCACGCGGGCGATGAGCAGGCGGGCCTGCTGGGCATAGTCGACGGAGTGAGAGAGCAGACGAGTGACTTCCTGCGGGGCATGGAAGGTGGCACCATGCGAGGCGATGGCATAGTCCCAGCGCCACTGGCTCTTGCGCAGCAGAGCCTGAATGGGAGCCATCTCGGCCTCGGTAGCACCCTTGTCAATGATGAACTTAGCCTCGAAGTGGGCACGGGCCAATTCCTGCTCGGCGCGATTGCGCACCTCGTTGCACTTCTCCTGACGGTCGTACACGTTCTGGCGCAGCACCTCGGCATCCTGACGGTGACAGGTCTGGCAGGTACGGTCAATCTTGGCCAGTGGCGACTGTATCTGGTGGTCGCTGAACTTCACGCCACCCTCCTGCTTATACGGCATGTGGCAGTCGGCACACGACACGCCGCGCTGGGCATGGATGCCGTGCTGCGACATCTCCCAACCCGGATGCTGGGCCTTCAGAATCTTGGTCTTCGACAGCGGATGGATATAGTCGTAGAAACCTATCTCGTCGTAGTATTCCTCGGCAGCCTCGCAGGTCAGACCCTTGTCGTGCGGGAACACCAGGTAATTGGCCTTGCCGGGATTCTTCTCATCGTTAGGCTTGATGAAGTAGTACTCCACGTGGCACTGGGCACACACCAGCGAGCGCATCTCCTGATGGGTGGCGTTCTTCACATCCAGACCGCGACGGGCAAAAGCCTCGTAGAGGGCAGGACGGGCAGGACGCAGATCCATCGTGCGGGCATCGTGACAGTCGGAGCAGCCGATGGTGTTCACCTCCTCGGCACCTAACTCGCTCCACTTCTTGGCGTAGAAGTTGGCGGGGTCAAACTGATCCTTACCATTACCCAGTTCGCGCATCATGCGAGGCACATCGGGCCCCTTACACGTCCAGCACGTAGCGGGCTGCATGTCGACAGCAATAGAGTCGCGACCATCGGCCGTCTTCACAGTAATGCCAGGATTGCCTGTACGCAAGATCTTACGCATATCCTCCAAGGCGTGCTTGTGTCCGCGAGGCGTATTATAGTGGCGCGAGAAGGCATAGCCAGCCCACAGCACCACCATCTCAGGACGCTGTTCGAGCACATCCACTTCCTGCGACGAATTATACTTCGACTTGAAGGTCGTGTCCTCTGTCATTGCCCACGTCTCGTACTCACGGGGATAGTCGGCCTTGAACTTCTCGTTCTGAGCCACAATCTCATCCTCAAACACCGTGCGCTTGTTGTTAAACACACTGGCCACCTCGGCCCTGCGCTCCATCAGCGACGAAACGAGCAGTCCCAGGATAAAGACCACTACCATTGAGCCTCCAAACAGGAGCCAACCTTGCCATTGTTTCAATTGTTTTGCCATAATATTTCGTTTTTTATTAATTCGTGTAATTCGTGTAATTCGTGGTTTTATTCACTTCATCCGTGAAATCCGTGTAATCCGTTGTTTTCTTCACTTCATCCGTGTAATCCGTGTAATTCGTGGTTTAGTTCAGCATGTTCTGTAGCCATTCGGGTACTGGCGATGGTGGCAGCGGCGTCACGCCCTCGGCTCCAGGTGTCGCCATCAGCGAGTTCATACCGCCGTGGGGCACGTTGCGATGACAGTCCCAGCACACCTTGCCGCCCTGAGCCTGCTGCTGCATATAGCCCATGCGGCCCGTCTTCACAAACTCCGTGTTCAACTGCGTGTGGCAGCGGATACAATTGTCCATCACCACCTGGCCCGTCAGCGTCTCGGCCTTGATGGCCTGATGCTCCATGTGGCCCACGAAATACGCCGTGTGCTTCAGTCCGTCGACTGCCTTAAAGCCATAGTAGACTGCCAGATTCTGGTGGGGCACATGGCAGTCGTTGCAGGTGGCACCATTAGACTGATGGTCGATGCGTCCGTGCGAGGAGTGGCTCCACGTGGCATAATAAGGTGTCATGATGTGGCAGTTGACGCAGGCTGACGGGTTGTCGCCTATAAAATACGTGTGCGCCCTAAGCAGATACATAAACAATCCGCCGAGGCCGCATACGACGCCCGCTATTACCAGCAAACCCACCTTTTGCCTGTACGATAGCCAAATTCCCGAGCTTTGCTCGCCTACCCGTAGCCTTTCCTTAAATGCAAAAAAATCTTTCAGTTTCATTAGTTATTGGTATATTTTGGGGCGAATATACGAATAATATTCCAAAGTTCCAAATTTTCGCCCACTTTTAGGGCATAATAATTGTTAATTCAGCGAACCAAGGCACTTTGCAACATTGCCTACGAAGTGAAGACGGAGATAAACAGTAGACACAGGTCTTAGGACATCTAATTAGCAAACAAGTCGTCAAGTTTGACCTGGCTCTGAATCATCTCAGAATATTTTCCATGAGTCAATCCCTCTGTTGTTATCATCGTGAGCCAAGGTGTGTGTCGCAGTCCAGTCTCAGAACTGAAAGCATTACTGCGCCGACATATCTTGTTGTATTCTTCTTTATCGAGCGCAAACTCACCTTGACAGTACTTCACTTCACAGATGTTGACGATGTTGTCAGCTCTCTCTATGACTATATCTATCTGGGCTGCGGGAGTCGACGACTTGCTTCGCCAGGAATAGACGAGTGTCGAGATAGCATCTATCCTCAGCGCCTGTTTGATTTGTTGGATATGTGCCATACAGATGCGTTCAAACGTCAGGCCCATCCATGAGTTGACTTGTGGTGTGTTGATATGATGCGCCCAATACTGTTGTTCTAATTCGGCTCTGTCGATGAAAGTAAGATAAAATTGGCAGAAGAAGTCACTTAGTTGATAGATGGCATCCTTTCGTTTGATTTCCTTCTCGCGGACGATATTCTTTCTTATCAAGTCGCAATAGACAAGGTCTTCAAGTTTATTCCCGAGGTGGCCATTGTTGGCGCATTTCAATGCAGAGGCCAGTTCCTCACGGGTCATACCGTTACGGCTTTTGCTGAGCGTCTTGATGATGTCAATATATTTGTCCGGTTTCTTATAGAGCGTGTTGAACAAGCGACGGAACTCTCGGCGCATCTGCGTATCCTGACTGAAAAACAGACGGTCGACATTCTGTACAAGACTCTCCTCACGGTCAAGCAGGCTAAGATAATATGGTATGCCTCCAAAGACCATGTATGCCTGAAGTGTCATCTGACGATTCCATTGAAAACGATGTTCCTCGAGATAGGCCTCTGTTTCCTTGAGTGTAAAGGGATGTATCGGCATCTCTACAGTAATGCGGTCATGCAATCCTCCCTTGCTGTCGATGACATTGGTAATCATCCAACTGGTGGCACTGCCGCAGATGATGAACACGATGTTATCATACAGGCAGGCCCAGTTGTTCCAGAAATACCCCACAGCACCTGCCACATTCGACCCCTCGGCATCCATTGCCGGCAATTCATCTATAAAGATGATGCACTGCTCACCACTTGTGGCTTTCGGCTTCAATGCATTTTTCAACATGATGAATGCCTGCATCCAGTCTTTCGGCTTCTCAGGCATGTCGTAGTTGTAATCACTCATGGCATCGGCAAAAGCTGTAAACTGGTCTTTTAGCGTTCCTTCTATCACCCCAGTCATCTTGAAAGCATACTGTTTCTTGAACATCTCATTGATTAAGAACGTTTTACCCACACGCCTGCGCCCATATAGGGCGATAAACTCAGGACGCGGACTCTTAACAGCCGCTGTCAGTCGCTTGATTTCTGCTTCTCTTCCGATGATTGATTCCATAATGAGATTCTCTTTAAGACAGCACAAAGATACAACAATTCTTTATTACAAACAAGCATTTCGGGCGAAATCTACGCTTTTTGGGGTAGATTTCGCCCATATCGTCCGCATTTCGGGCGAAATCTATCCTTTTTGAGGTAGATTTCGCCCGAAATTAATACAGTATTTAAGATTAGGAACTGTTATTTAATTAACCTTACAATTAATATTTTTGAAACGAATTAGCGTAATATCCATAACTTGCCCATAAAATAATTAAGGAAATTACGGTTAAATTACGATCGCTCGGCGACGAAGGAGACGCTTGCGTAGCTTGCCAGAGCAAGAATTACGGAAATTCGTTTCAGACATCATTTGTAAACTTTTTCAGTGTCAGTTCCATAGTGTCTATCAAGGTTTCCGTCCTGTTTCAGCCTGCAAAATGAGCTATAGGCATTAGAAAGAAAAGTAGTGTAGGCAACGGTGAAGGTAGTGTAGGCAAAAATCATTTGTCATAAAAAGCGAAAAGGTAATTGCATAATCATGCTCATCTACTGTGAGGTCTGTCATTTCTGCAATCTCCTCAACAGATGCTGTGCGGAAGGCACCGACCAGGTCGCGGTAAATCTTCTCACTTTCAAAATATTTGGCTATTTCTTTGTGATTTCATTTTTTCCATGTAATTTTGCATCCACAAAACAGACTATCTTAAAATAAAGAAGGTTATATAATTAACAATCCGAATTATCGTATGAAGAATTTATTATTTGCTCTTATTGTGATTCTCTTGGACGTGATAGCACCGCCCGCAGGCTGTGGTAGTTGCCAACACAATGATGACTCCGATGAGGTGTCGGTATCCTCGTCTTCGATTAACTTCACCGAAGACCTCGGAACAAGGACTATCAAAGTGATAAGCAACACAAAATGGACTGTTGTGAAAGATAATCAGGACTGGCTGACCATTGTACCGATGAATGGGGACGGGGACAAAGTGATTTCTGTTACAGCCGCTCTTAACACAGAAGGGAAAAGTCGCTATGGTGAGTTTCTCATCAAAGCCGGAGACGCATCGGTCAAGGTAACCGTTGGGCAGTCAGGTAGGAATCCGTAACTCAAATGGGTGAATGACATACCATCCCATAGCGTTCCACACGTTCCTGCTCTCCCTGCTACACCTGCTTGTGGATGGTGTATGTGCATGCGGGGTGACGATGTCGTGCCAGACAATAAGTGTTGCCGAGGCATGCGGCGTGATTGTGCTTTACGACGTGCTGGCCTTTGGCACTCAGCCATTGACTGGCCGTTGGGTGGGCGCAAGTAGTGCAAGTGGACGCAGGCTGAAACTGGCGACAGCCCTGCTTGTCGGTGGGGCTTTGACTTGTGTGCTTCCTGTTTCCTTGAAGCTATTGACGGCGACAATAGGTGCCATACTGCTGGGTATGGGTAATTCGCTCTTTCACGTCTATGGAGGCAAATATGTGGCAGTAGTCTCTCACCATGACATCCGCGTGATGGGAATCTTCGTCTCGACCGGTGCTGTTGGACTGGCCCTTGGAATCGGTTTCTGCAGTCCAATACTTTTGGCAGCATTCCTCCTCGCCCTTCTCTCCTTGTCGGCCCTTCATCTCTACTATGCTCGGAGAGTCCTACAGGAAAGCCCTTTACACGTTTACACAGAAGAAGCCGAACAGTCCGCTGCCGTTCAAGAGAAGCAGCAATCCCCAGCAGCCGTTCCTCTTCTCTACCTTTCCTGCCTGATGCTGGTCGTGGCTGGTCGTGCATTCATCGGTGAGAATGTACCGTCGCTGCGCACGAGTATCCACTCAACGGATGCAGCCTTGACGATGGTCATAGTAAGCGTCATCGTCATGGCCGGCAAGGCGGCGGGCGGTTTCCTGTCGAAAACGTGGGGCGTGCGCAATGTATTCTGTGTATCTCTCCTTCTCAGTGCTGCCACCTTCCTAATGTGCCCGTGGCACGATGCGTTCGTACTGGCTACCTTGCTGTGCGTTAACCTATCCATGCCTTGCACGCTCTATCTGGCCACCAAAGCCGTTCCCGGACGCGAGGGCTGGGCTTTCGGCCTACTGGCAATGGCACTCTTGCCGGGCTTTCTATTAGGCCAACTAACCAAACACGACAGCACCTGCCAGGTGTTGCTTGTGCCACTGATGGCAACCATCCTTCTTGAGAGTCTCCTGCTGCTATATATGCGTGAACGTCGGTGGCGTGTGCTGGCCACGTCGGTAGTACTCAACATTTTCACCAATGTGCCGCTCAATGCCTTCATCATGGCCTATATGGTCACTTCTCCTCTCTGTCTGGTCGGACTGGAATGTATCGTCGTTGTGGTGGAGTTCATTGGCTATTGGCTTGTTCTTCATGAGCGTCGCAGGGCATTCATGTATAGCCTTCTGTGCAACTCCTTCAGTGCTCTCATCGGATGCCTTTTCCAATGCTTGTTGATCTTATTTGAGATTAGTTGCGGATTATAGGAAGAAAATATCGGGCCGAACAGGAAACTTCCACGAGCCCTTTCTCACACGCCGTCAGCCCCAGCACTGCCAAGGCCGACGCAATCAATGATAATCGTTTCATTGTTGTAATTGGATTTAATTGTTATCTGGGAATATCCCCATTCTATATAACGAAAAAGGCCTCCCCTACAGTCTGCACTGCGGGGAGGCCCGTTCATGTTACCCTGAAAACATTGTTACTTCTTTTGCTTCACCACGACCTTTTCTCCGCGATGGATGTACACGCCAGACTGCGTAGGCCGTCGGCCTATCTTGAAGCCCTGCAGGGTGTACCAGTCGGAATCGTCGTCGGTGGGGGAACCATCGACCGCAATGATGCCCGCGAGGAAACGGCTGAGGTCGATGACGTAGGGATCCCACGACGTGCCGATGTTGTCCTCGCTGACGTACATCAGCGAGTTGTCGATGTCGATAATCTCGCCGTCGATGCAGGAGCGCAGGGTCATGGGCTGGCCGGAGCCCTCGCCACTGATGACGAGGTAATAGAGGCCGCGGCTGCTGGCGCGGGCCGCGCCACGGCACTCGTCGCCGATGAAGGCGCCCACCTCGCAGGTGTCGACGGGAGAACCGTCGGCCGTGAGCAGGCGGATGACCATCGTCATGTTGCTGGGATAGAGGCCGAGTTCCACGGGGTGGAAGATGCGCAGCTCGTCCTCCTCAGCGGCGCGGCGCGGTGCTGCCATGCGTGCCTTTGCCGATGCCGACGATGCCGCAGGATAGAGGAACGACTTCCCGGTGCTGTCGTTGGTGAAGTAGAGGTAGCCGTGGCCGCCCTCCAGGGCTTTCAGGCTGCCCTCCCAGCCGTAGGGGCCGTAGATGGCCACGGCGGTCTGGCTCTTCACGATGTCGCCCGTCTGCGGGTTGGCGGCTGCCAGCGCCTCGTCGACGGTCATCGTCGTCAGCGGCGTGTAGGCTATCCAGTTCCAGCCCTTCGAGAGCGTGACGGCGCGTTCTGCGTCCTCCTTCAGCTGTCGGCCCGAGACGGCGAGCAGGCTGTTCGGGGCCTCCTTCTTCGTGGTGGGCAGGCGGTCAATGCGCAGCTTGTACATGGCGTTGGCCACGGGCTGCAGCGTGCCGTTCCACTCGGCGCCGTTGTAGTCACTGAACAGCGTGCGGTCCTTGATGAGCAGCTGCCAGTCGGCATAGTCGGCGAAGATGTGGTCGAGGTAGGGCGATTTCGGCACCACGCCGAAGGCTATCCAGTTCCAGTTCAGGTGTACGGGTATGAGCTGCTCCACGTTCTCGCTCTTCGTCCAGATGGCGGGATGGTCGAAGTTGCCTATCAGCCGGTCCTGCTGGAAGGTGATGTCGATGGGGGAGCCATCGACCGCGATCTGCGCGTCGGTGTAGGCCACGCCCTGCGTGGCGTCCCAGATGCGGAAGGTTACGGTCTTGCCTCTGTCGCCTGACTTGTTGTCGTCGCCATAGACATTCATCGTCACGTAGGCTGCTCCGCGCACTCTCTCCGGCGATGCAACGCCACGGCACTCGCCGTTGATGAACGCTGCCACCATGCTCTCCTCGTTCTCCATGAGGATGCCGTTGATATATACCTGTCCGATGATGTTCATCTGGTGCTGGTACTTCGTCGGGTCAACAGCCCACTGTGGCTTCTCGCCGCGCACCTTCATCACGATGCGCATCGGCTCCTGTATGCCGTTGTTGCCCTGCAGGCCGATGGTAGCGTCGTAGTTGCCCACAGGCACCAACGGGTTCACCCGGAAGCGCAGCGTCTTCGTCCTGAGCGGGCTCACGTCGTCGCTGCGCTCGCTATCGACGAGCGAGAGCCACTGCGGCATATTATATAAGGTGTAGTACTCCGTGTTGCCGCTCTTGTTCTCGATATCCACGTCGAAGGTATAGTCCTCGCCGTACTTCTTGATGACGTTCACCGAGTCCTTCGTCCACTTCAGCGTGTTCTGCTGCACGTATGCCGTCCAGCGGATGGGCTGCGACTCGTTGCCGTGCAGGTCGCGCACCTTGTCGACGGTGATGTTGAGCGTGGTGCCCTCCAGCTGCCGCGCCGTGAGTCCGACCATCGACAGGTTGATGACCACCTTGCGGTCCGAAGCCACCGGCGTGGCGGTGAGCACCGTCTCGTCGGGCGCGTTCTTCAGCGGCGGCGTGAGGGCGATCAGGCTCGCCGTGTCGGCGGGCAGCACCATGGCAGCGGCCTTCGGAGCCATGTTCTCCAGCGCAATCACCTTCGTCGTGACGCCGTTCTCCTTGCCCGTCTTCTCGAAGGGATAGTAGGCCACCAGTCCGCGCGAATACACGTCGGCGGTGTCTATCGTGTTGTACATGTTGCCGAGCAGGCGGCTCTCGCTGAGCGTGGCGTGCCAGATGCGTATCTCATCGACGAGGGCCAGCATCTCGTTGTTCCTGCCCACGACGAGGCTTGTGCCCTGCATGGGCGGCACGTCGGCCTCGGGGATGACCGCCGTGCGCTGTCCGTCGAGGTAGAACGAGGCGGCCTGTCCGCGCACCACGTTCAGCGCGTAGTGGTGGTAGCGGCGCAGGTCGGGGAAGGCCTCATGGCTGGCCACCACCTGCGACTTCCCGCCGTAGTCCAGCACCAGGTTCTGCAGGCTGTCGAAACGCAGGTGCAGGTTCGTCACCTTGTTCAGGTTCGTCATCGGGCTGTACGGGTCGGGCGTGGCGGTTTCGAACACCGTCTCGCCCTTCGGGTTGCCGCTCTTGTTGTACCACATCTCTATGGCGTAGCTCTCGCCATCGCCGGTGCCCACCTGCGTGATGTCGGCCATGACGCCCTCCGGCTTGTTGATCATCAGCCCGTAGTTCTTGTTCTCCAGCTTCCACATGTCCTTCACCACGAAGTCGTGCGTGTGGCGCAGGTCGCCGGCCACGGTGCCGTGGCCCTCGTCCATGGGCCAGAAGTTGGCCAGTCCATAGACGTAGCCGTCCTTGGCATTGTACTTCTCCTCGTTGGCTTTCGACAGGTCGCGGCAGTAGTTGTACAGTCCCAGCGAGTGGATGTCGGCCTCCACGGGGCCCAGGTACAGGCGGTTGTCCGTCATGTAGTGTACGGCCTGCACGTTCTCCATCGTCACCGGCCGGTTGCTGAACAGGTAGATGTTCTTCTCGTCCTGCAGGGCCAGCATGTTGAACGCCTTCTTCTCCGTGTCGTAGTTCAGGGCGAAGAACGTCCACTTGTCCTTCGGCACGGCGGCGTCGCTGCGGTAGGTGTTGTTGCCCATCGTCACGGTGACGTATCCGTCGTCACCGATGCTCAGGGCGAAGTTGTCGGTCTTCTCGCCTAAGTGCAGGATGGTGCCCGCCTCGTGCCAGTTCAGCCAGAAGTCCATGGCGAAGCTGCTCGTCAGGAACACGGGGTTCACCGTGCGCGGCATCATCTCCTCGAAGGGCACCAGCTGGTAGGCCACGTCGTGGTGTACCTCGCTGCTGTTCAGCTTCGCCGTGACGACGACGTTGTCGCCGCCCACGTAGCCCGGCACGATGTCCTCGTTGAACTCGATGGCCATCTGGTCGCCGTAGCCCAGAATGCCGTTGGCCGGCGCGGGCGTGTAGAGGTTGATGGGCCGCTTGCGGTCCTTGATGACGGCGGCCACGTCGCTATACACATGCACCTGCTCCGTGCCGTAGGGCGTGGTGGTGAAGGCGCGGAACTCGTAGTTGCCCTCGGGGTAGGCCAAGTCGCTCGTCATGTTGAGTGCCAGGCGCAGGTCGCCCGTCTTGGGCAGCAGCTTGTGGCTCAGGCTGTCGCGGCCAATCGTGTCGTTCGGGTTCACCCACCACGTGTGCAGGTCGGTCCACTGCGTGCTGCCCTGGAAGCGGTACTGCACGCCCACGTTCCTGAGGTTCTTGAACTGGCGATTGAAGCCCTTCAGCCTCATCTGCAGCTCTCCGCCGGGCGTGTTGCTGTTCACCACCGGCTCGTCGATGGCCAGCATGACGGGCGACGATGACGGCACGAAGTGGGCGTTGAGCGTCACCTCGCTGTGGATGTTGTTGGGTTCGTACTGCGATTCAAACCACAGCTTGATGCCCTCGTAGTCCAGGATGCTCTGGTCGCTCTGGCGGATGGTGAGCACCTTGGTCACCGACTCGCCGTGCTCCAGGTAGAGCGAGCGCCCGTTGATGGGCACGCCGTCCATGAGTATCTGCAGGCCGTTGGTGTTCGTCTCGTCCAGCACCTCCAGGCCGTAGCTGAACATGATGCCCTGGTGGGCGTTGCCCAGGTTGGTACACTGCAGCACCACGGTGGCCTCGCCGCCGGCGGGGATGTCGGTCACGGTGACGCTCGTCGACGGGTTCTCGCCCGGCAGGCCGATGCGCATGTCGGGCTGCTCCATCTGCTCCGTGCTGTTGCCAAGGGGCGTGCCCGGCTTGTAGTAGTGCGTCACCTCCTGCGGCTGGTAGGGGTTGTAGGTCTGTCCGCCGAAGACGCTGAAGAAGTCGCTGTACTTCTTCGAATCCGAGTGGTAGATGGTCAGCGACAGGTCGGTGTCGCGGTTGCCGTCCTCAATGTTGTATTCCCACTCGGTGAAGTCCTCGTCGATGGTGCCGTCGCCCCTGACAAAGCCGCCGCCGTCCTCGGTCTTAATCGATGTTTCACATCCTACGTGTACGATATTTTTACCATGGAAAGTGATGCTTTGGTTCGCTATGAATCCCATCTTCCAGTCGATGATTGTTTCGTGGTGTTTCGTTCCGCTTTCTCTTTTCGAGTAGCTGTAGGAAGAGCCGCCGTCGATGGAGATGTTTTCCTTTTTTTGCCCGGTGTTCATCAGGCTCACCTTATTCTCTTCGTTGTCGCTGATGGCCTGCTCCCACAGAGCGATTTGCGTGTTGCACCAGGCCACGCTGTCGCGCTGGAATCCCCCTGGGACGCCCGACGTCTCCCAGCTCTTGGGTTCTACCCAGATGTAGTCCTTGCCCACTTCGTAGTTGTCCGCGTTCAGCCCCTTCCATGTCAGATAGACCGTTTTGCTGCCGTTGTTGACGTAGCTCCTGGCTTCAGCCTCCGAAGCCACCTCGGTGAGGAACTCGCGGCGCATGTCCTTCCACTTGGGAATCATGACCGTCTCCAGCTCATACTGGGTGAACTTGAACGCCGTGGAGATGGTGTCGCCGAAGGCGATGGATTCCACCATTTTCACCTCATACTTCTTCTTTTCCTCGTTGTAGGCGATGAGGAGGCGGCGGCAGCCGCCGATGAGGTAGTTGAGGGATTTGCCTATATAGACATCGCCCGGCGCACCCACGTAGGGCTTGCTGTCGCTGGTGGCGAAGTTCTCCGTGGTGGTTTTTACATACAGGCTGTCTTCGTTCCACGTCTTTTCCCAAGAAGTTTTGACACCAGCATCCATTGAAGCGAAATTATCAATCTCATGCAATAATACAACCCCCACTCCTGTACCCATATTATCTACAAGCCCAAAAAGGACGTTAAAGTCCAGACTGTATTCACCGTAGGCTTTGCGCGTGTCGTAGAAGGTCTTGGTATGGGTTTCTCCCTTGGTCAGCTTGGTGGTCGATTTGGCGCCCTGCGGGTCGCGCAGCACGAAGTCCACCACGTCGGGGCCTTTGGTCACGAAGTTGTTGCCGTTGGTCAGCTGTCCTATCACGATGGCGTCGAAGTCGGCCACGCTGTAGGTGCGCTCCTTGCGCTCCAGGTCGATGCGGAACTTGCGGGTGAAGGGCTCCGTGATGTTGGGCAGGCCCGCCGTCCACGTCAGCTTGGCCTTGCCCTCGTCGTCCAGCGGCACCTGCTGCGTGGTCAGCTCGTAGGCCTGTCCGGGCTTGTAGCCCGTGCTCTCGTCCATCACCTTATAGATGATTTTCTGTATGGAGCTCATCTCGTTGGCCACGGTGACGTTGACGTGTGGCAGGGGGATGGTGTCGTGCGCCACCTTGTCCTTCACGTCGCGGTTCTCGTACACCTCGTAGGCATACAGGTTATAGACATTCGCCTGCCCCGTCCTGTAGATGGGATAGCCCACCTTGTAGAGCGGGTCGCGCCCCTTTTGGTACAGGTCATCGATTTCGATGGTCGTCTCGCCGTCCTCTGAGGGGAACGAGATTTCCTTCAGTCCGAAGAAGCCCGGGTCGGCATTTGCGTCCACCACGTCGAGCTGTGGCGGCGCGAAGTAGGTCTTCACCATCTTTGCGGTGTAGCTGTACTTCACCCACACGGTGTCGGCGCTGTTTTCCTTCACCATCCGCACCGAGTCGCTGCGCATTTCCTTGATGCTGGTCAAGTCTATCTCCGGCAGCTCGGTGAACTCTATCGGGTTGGCCGACTTGTTCGACTCCACCGTGATGCTCTTCACCGTGTATTTCAGCGGGGGCAGCAGGGCCGAGAACTCGCCCGTCACGGAGTCGGTATGTATGAAGATGTAGTGGTCCTCGCCGTTGCGGAAGCCGGTGTGGGTGTGGCTGTTCACGCTCACCGTGTCGCTCGCCCACGTGCGGTTCTGCTGGTGGGTCTCGGTGGTGCCCGTCTTGCAGTTGAACGACAGCTTCTCGCTGTTCACCCTCAGCGTAATCTTGGCCACGCCGATGTTGTTCACCGACGGTCGGCCCACGATGCGCTCGTTCCGGCCGAAGCCCACACCCAAGGTGTCGTTGCGCTCGCCGCCGGCCACGCGGCCCACGAAGTTCACCAGCGTGGAGTCCTGGAAGTTGTAGTTCACGGCGTCGGCGAAGTTATACCTGCCGGTCAGGGGGAAGCGTCCGCCGGCCACCATCGTGTGGTTGTCGAGCCTCACCTCCACGTAGTGCTCGCCTATGGGCACGCTCACCTCGTAGTAGCCCTCGTCGTTGGTCTGCACCAGCTTGCCGTCCTTCGACTGCGGCTGGCCATCGACGTAGAGCACGGCACCCTCCACGGGGATGTTGGTGTCCACGTAATGTACCTTGCCCTTCATGGGGAAGCTGGACACGTCCTCGAAGTCGATGTTGTTGGCCGTTAGACTCGTCGGGCTGACGAACATCGAGCGCGTGCCGGGCGAGAACTCGTGGATGCCCATCATGGGCGACACCTCGTAGTTGGTGCCACCGCTCTGGAAGGGGATGCCCTTGATGATATAGTTACCCTTGCTGTCGGTCATGCCGTAGAGCTTCAGCCGCTGCGGACTGTTGGCGTCGGGCAGCACGTTGGCGCCCACCTCGGGGTGGTTCAGCTGGTAGAGGCCGTCCTGGCAGGCTATGTCGAAGGCGTAGTGCTTCACGTTCAGGCCCTCGTCGAGGGGCCAGTAGAGCACCATGCCCTGCTCCGTGCCGCCCAGGATGCGGACGTAGTTCTCCGTAATCTCGTCCTCGCTGAGGGCGCGCTTCCACAGGCGCACGTCGTCCACATGGCCCTTGAAGCCGTTGCCCTGTGTGCGCGTAGCCTCCGGACCGCCGATGCTCAGCGTGGGCAGCGTGGCCGTGGTGCTGCCCACGGCGTTCCACGTGGTGGCGGCAGCGGCCATCGTGGCCTTCTGCAGCGACTCCGTGCCGGTGTAGAACGTCCACGTGCCGCCGCTATAGACGGCTGCCACGTGGGTGAAGTCGATGTTGTCGAACATGAGGTTCTGGAACTCCTTCTCCGTCTTGCCGCCCTTCGAGCGGTCGATGGCATAGAGGTGGAAGCGGCCGCCCGACTCCTTCACGCCTATCTCTAAGGCGCCGGCTATCTGCAACAGCTGCTGCTGCGACGCGCCGCCGGCTGCCGTGCTCTGCGGACGCGCCCACAGCTGCAGCGTCAGCGGCTGCTGGCCGTTGAGCACGCTCTCATACGTACTGCCGTCGGCACGCCACTGCAGGCCCGTACCGTCGCCGTCGATGCGGCGCGAGAAGTACTGCGGCTGGTTGTCGTCGGCGGTGCTCGCCTTCACCAGGTTCACCCTTACGCCCTCCACCGCCGTGCCGGAGCCGTAGGCGATGTGGCCGGTGATGGTGGCGCGGGCCTGCGAGAAGCCGGGCTTGATGATCATGTCGCTCTGCTTCAGCTGCTCGTCGCACAGGGCACCGAAGGCTTGCACCGCATACTCATAGTAGGTGCCGGCCTGGGCGCGGTCGTCGGTATATTCGTATTCGCTGAAGGTGCCGTGCTTGGAGCTGCTCAGCGTCACCCAGTCGCTCTCGCCCACGATGCGGCGCAGCACGCGGTAGTAGATGTCGTGCTCCCGGTCGGGGTTCTCCACCTTCCACGCCACCACCACCTTCTGCTCCTCGGTGCCGGTGGTCACCGACAGGTCGCTGATGTAGGTGCTGGAGGGCAGGCTGGCGCCGAGAATGTCGGAGCAGAACGGGGTGTTGTTGACCACGACGCTCACGCGGTACTCCTTGGGGTCGCAGGCCGAGCCGGCGAGCCTCACCTCGGCGGTGTGCTTGTTGGGGTCCAGGCTGAGCTGCTGCTCCTCGGTCCAGGAGTTGCTGCTGCCCGCACTGCGGCTCTCCACGCTCCACTTCAGCCCGCTCTGGGGGATGTTGTACTCCCACGTCAGGTGTATCTTGTCCGTTTCGCTCTTGTCGTGCGAGAGCGTGATGGGTATCTCCAGCTTGTTGCTGATCGAGGCCTCGTTCCACAGGTCGTAGTCCGTGGCCGTGCTGCCGTTGCCGTAGCCGGGCAGCTGGGCCAGGTTCTCCCTGTACTTGTTCTCCAAGACCGAGGGCAGGAAGATGACGCGGTAGGTGTACTCCTTGTTGTAGTCGATGCCTTCGTCGGTCAGTTTCAGCGACGAGTCGTCGCCGTTCAGCGTCTTCACCAGCGTGTAGTCGGTGGCAGAGCCGCCCTTCGCGTAGCGGATGACGTACCACTTGCCGTCGTAGCGGCAGGCGACGCTCTGTTCTTTATTGCCGTTGTAGCCCTTCGCCTCGTCCTGGCGCGTCCACGTCACGACGTTCTTCTTGTTCCACTTGTCGAACTCCACCGACACCGATTTCGGTCGCGTGAAGGGCTTGATGAAGAAGCCGTCAGCCCAAGGCTGGTACAGCGTGTGGCCCGAGGGAATCGAGACATGAGAGTCATCGGGCTTCACTATACCACGGTATTCCACGAATACCGGCACGGTGTAGGCACCCTTGGCTTTGTCTGCCGACGGGGTGAGCGGCCAGTAGCTGTACGCCATGTCCATCTTGCCGTTCGTCTCGTTCGTGTAGGAAATCTTGTTGCCGTCGGCAGTGGTGAAGGTGTTGTTCCTCGAACTCTTATTGTCGTTGTCGTAGTGGTAGTACAGGTTCATGTTGTAGCCCTGTGCAGAATAGCTGCTGTTGCTCCGCTTGTCGGGCACGCCGGCGGCCTTGAAGGTCAGCGTGCCATCGTTGCCCCAGTCCACCGAGAGCTTGGGCATCGGCTTTTCAGTCTCCAGACCGCTCAATGTGAAGTCTTTCTCGTATTCTATCCAGCCCAAATTATGCGTGTTGTAATCCTTTTCCCCTTTACACGTCACCGTCTGTTTCATCACGATGCGTTTCACACCGTCTTCAAATGCCTTGGTCGAGGGCGCGTAGTACACTTGGACATTATTGCCTTCTATATTGCTAACCCATACCTTTCCCCAGGTATGGTCCTTAGCTACTAAGGGAGTATAGGAATCTTGCCCATAATCTTTCTTCCACGTCTCGACCAAGTGCTTGGTGCCGTCGGATGTTACCAGATAAATCTCTCCTTCGTATAAATTATGCTTTGGAGATTCTAAATTTTTGTCATCATACAAATAATAATTAACAATGTCCGCTAAAATAGCCTTATTTATATAAGGGTAAATTACTCTGACATCGAATCTCCAATAGAACTTGTCATTGTTGATGTTGAACTTATCTTTGGTTTCAAAATAGGCATATTCAGGATACAATCTAGGGTAAAGGAAGTAAGAATATCCATGACATCTGTAATTTCCTCCCCCAGCGTCTGTTCCGGTATGATCAAAGTCATTGCTGCCCGCCCTTGCCTGCGGGCTGCCCCCGATGAGCAGGGCGAGCATGAGCATGAATACATGCCAGCGCGTGGCCCTGCGGCTGCGCTCCGGCAGAAGCCTGTGCCGCAGCATCGCCAATAATTGTTGCTTACTTGTTTTCATTGTCTTTTCAGTTTAAGTTTATTATACATTGAATTTTTGTTACTGTCATTTCACTACTGTTCCTCTTCTTCTCTCGTCATTACATTCCGAGACCAGACGGATATAAACGAAGTCCGCCGAGCACATCCTTCTGCGGATGTCTCAGCGGATAATTTTGAGCTTCGCTCGAAATTGCTCACGCTCGGCCATTGATGCGAGCATCATGGCTCTCGCTTAATCGCAATTTTCTTTTCTCTCGGCGGTGCGAGGGTGTCAAAGCAAGCCGTTGGCCCTCATCCAGCGTTTTCCTTTCGGGGTCAGGCAGTAGATCAGGAAGATGATTCCTGGAACGCCAATTAAAATTGCTGCTAAATAAACTCCCATAGTTACTTGTCCTTTCTTTTATTTGTTAATATCAATCCGATTGTAAGTGATATGACGACAATGAACAACCCCGTGACATAGAGAATTGTCTTGTTCGACACATCATTGAAGAGCGACGTGATGACCACACCAGTCAGCACGTATTTTGCCACGTCTATAAGAAAGTCTGCCAGTTTCTCTTGCCTCTGGTTCACCTTCGGTTCCTGTTTCTGCTCCGTGTTCGCCGCCTCCAGCTGCTTGTTCATCTGCGGCTTCTGCGGCTTCGACTTCTCGCGTCTCGTTGTCATAATCTGTGCAATGTTTCGTTTCAACGCTTCTATATAACTAACCTCGGCAGGGTGTTATAAAACGCCTCTGCTTTCGGTCAGCCGAAAAGTTTGCTGCAAAGGTACAACAAATTTCCGACATGACGCGCAAATCGCGAAGAAAAATATCCGTCTGTGTCTCAGTATGTCAAAGAGCGCTTTGGGGTCTGCCCTCGCCGACCACTCGGCGACGGTGCCTATTGCTGTTTCGTCAGCTTCAGCCCCGTGGCCGCGATGTACTCGCCCTCGGTGAGCGTGGCCTTGGCCGTGCCGGTGTAGGAGTTGCCGCTGCCGTCGCTGACAGTGAAGCTGAACGTGCGCTGCGCGGCGGTGGGTAGCAGGGCGACATAGACCGCATCCTGGGCCGTGGAGCAGGTGACGGTGAGGGCTTCTGTGCTGCCCTCCGCGCCGGTGGCATGCACGTCGGCCTGCTCCGTGTTGGCATCGATGGCCACGGTGGCCGTCTGTGGATAAGTGCCTGGATCGCTGCCACTGCCGCCATAGCTGATGGTGAGCCTTTTGATGGGGATGACAGCCCCGCCGTCCTTGTTGACGAACGAGAACTTGCACACCGTGAGCAGGCTCTTCATCTTCGGCATCGTGGCATCGGCGGTGGCATCGGTCACGGAGTTGACCAGTGCCTTGCCATAGACATAGTGGAAGCGTGTGGCCAGCCCGGCGAGCGTGCCGTCCTGACCGCTGAGCGCAATGGTGTATTGGCTGTTGGTGGTGAACGTCGCGGCGGGATATACCACGGCGAGGTAGTCGCCCTTATGACACTCTACGTCGCCCGTAAACTGTGAGGTGGCGGCGGTGGAGGCCGCCGTCAGCCCTCCGCTGTAGGGCGCGTCGCCGTTACCATAGTTCACCCTGCTCAGGTTGCAGTACGTCAGGGCGTCGCCCGCCGTCCACTTGGCGGTGAGGCCGTCGTCCTCGGTAAGCGAGGCACGTGTCAGTGCCTGGCGAGCCTCCGCCGCACCGTCGTCCGCCTCCGTGATAGTGAGGCGGCGCACCTTCACGCCGTCGTCAGCCGTCTGCGGCGCGTTGTCGCTTGTGGCCGTGTCGTCGTCGCCCGAACAGGCCGTCAGCCCGGCCAGCATCATGCCGCCGAGCACAAAAAGCATCAGAAATTGTTCCTTCGTTCTCATAATGGATTAACGTTTTCGTTGTTTTTTTACTTGCTTCAGTCATTGTCCCAGATGCTGCGGCCCGTGCGAGCCTTCAGGCATCACTCAACATCGTCCTGACTGAAACTGTTACTCGACTGGCTATAGCCGGAAATCTCGCCGCTCACCGTGAGCAGCTGCTGCCGTGCGTGGAGGGCAACCACCCTCGCCGTCGGTGTCATGTACGTCTTCTTCATTGTGCTATCTGTTTTTTGAATGTTATAAAAATTGCTGTTGCCATATTCGTCGTAGTTTTTAATTAATATTCACGTTAAATCTGCGGTTTAGCAGCCTTTCGGCTGCAAAGGTAACAATTTTCAGGCAAAAACCGCATGCTTTGAGAGTTTTAACATGATTTCGTCCACAGTATCTGTCCTTTTTGTCAGGAAATTGTTATTTTAAAGGCGGAATGGTTCCAAAAACAATAAAATTCTATCACAATGAACAGAATGTTTTCGTTGCGTCGTGATGACGAGCGAGATACCCCAGCTGAAGGACGCTGAACGGATTCTCGGGGATCTTGCAGTAGACGTTCTTGTAGAACAGGTTATGGGATGCCTTCGGGTCGTAGAGAAACTTCTCCGACCTTGAGGGAAGGTGGGGTACCTTGAACATATCAGGCTGGTAGACCAGAAAGGCAGTTATGATAAAAACTGGACTGTTTGCATGAAAATACCGCATAAGTATCCGTCGAAAAAGCGCGAGAATCGAATGGAAATCAGCAAGACGGGATTTGGTCGGAAAAATGCAAGTTTTGGAGCATTTACGTAAGTAACTGACATCCAGTACTTTATCTTTCTACACCTTCAAAAGGCACCTGCTTACACCGTTGTTGTGTAACCCCTTAAACCTCGTCGAAACATTCGTTACACCCTGACGGAGCATTCATCTCACCCTGACGGAGCATTCATCTCACCCTGACGGAGCATTCATCTCACCCTGACGAAACATTCATCACACCGTCATGTCACATTAATCACGGTGTGATTTGCCGTAAATCAAAGTGTAAAGTCATACGCATGAAGGTGTAATCTCGTAAGGAGTGAAGAATGAAGAGTGAAGAGTGAAGAATTTGCTACCGCACCAGGCAGCAAAGGAACTGGCGCGGTAGCAAATTCTTCACTCTTCACTCTTCACTCTTCACTCTTCATTCTTCACTCTTCATTCTTCACTCTTCACTCTTCACTCTCTCGTTCTATTTCGCAAAATTCATTTGTCATAAAAAGCGAAAAGGCAATTGTCATCTACTGTGAGGTCTGTCATTTCTGCAATCTCCTCAACAGATGCTGTGCGGAAGGCACCGACCAGGTCGCGGTAAATCTTCTCACTTTCAAAATATGATTATCCGCAATTAGCCGACCAAAAAATTTGGCTGAATCCCTGAAAATGCTTACCTTTGCACCAAGTTTGAAATTCCACTGCAAGATGAAGCTATTTGAATTTACCCAGCGTTTCCCCGACGAGGCCTCCTGCGAGTCTTATCTCAAGGCTCAACGTGAGAAGTCTGGCATTGTTTGCAAGAAGTGCGGTTGCCGCAAGAACTATTGGGACAGCCATAACAAGTGTTGGCGTTGCTCCAAATGTGGGCATGAGACCACGTTGACGGCAGACACTGTGATGCACAACAGCAAGTTGCCCCTTATGCCTTGGTTCAAGGCAATCCACCTGTTGACCTCCACCAAGAACACGTTCTCCGCCAGTGAGATGCAGCGTCAGCTCGGCCATAAGCGCTATCAGCCGATATGGGAGATGATGCACAAGTTGAGGGATGTCATGGGCAAGCGCGATAACAAGTATACCCTTCTGGGGGGTGTTGAGGTGGATGAAGGTTTTTTCTCTACCGAAATCCCCGATGCGCAGAAGGAAGAGCCGTTGAAGCGCGGTGCTGGCAGCCAGGCAAAGACAAAGGTGCTCGTTATGGCCGAGAGCACAGAAGTGGACAACCCTAAGAAGGGTCAGAAGCCCAAAAAGGTCGGCCATATAAAGATGGTCGTCATCCCTGATTCAAAGAAAGAAACGATAGACCCGATAGCAAGCAACGGCATCGATGGGGATGCCAAGGTAGTGAGCGACGGTACGAAATCGCACGTCAACTTTCCAAAGATGTTCAGCGAATATGTCGGGAGAAAAATTGATCCCAAGGAAATCGGGAAAGTACTTCCGTGGGTACACATCGCAATCAGCAACTCAAAGTTGTTGATGAAAAACATATACCACGGTATCAAGCCGGAGTTCCTGCAAGAGTACCTCAACGAGTTCTGTTACAAGTTCAATCGCAGGTACTTTGGAGACAAGTTGTTTGACAGGCTTATGATAGCTTCCATCGCTTGCACATCGGAGTTTGAGCATCGCATCTACAATAGGAATCTGTCGGCTGGTTGCGGATAATCATTTCAAAATACTTGGCTATTTCTTTGTGATTTCATTTTTTCCATGTAATTTTGCATCCACAAAACAGACTATTTTTAAAGATGATGGTCTTGACCGAAAAAACAGAATAGATACAAGCGTAATTCCAGAAAAGCAGCGCCCGTCATCCCGACGGATGCTGCTCGACTTTTTGATTAAAACGAGAGAGCCTTCTGGAAAAAAGACTCACGGATGCAAAGGTAAACAATTTGCCACGAAAAACCACATGCATCATCAGGAAAGTGTCGACCGATGGGGCAAGTCTTTACTTGGGTAAAGGATTACTGTCCGAAGGTGATGTCGCGGCGAATCATCGAGATGGTCTTGGGCGTGATGTTGAGGAACGAGGCGATAGCGTTGAGCGGCAAGTGTTCCACTATACCGGGGCAGCGGCGCATCAACAGCTCGTAGCGCTCGCGCGGCGTGGTGCGGTGGAAGTCGAGGTAGCGAGCACGGGCCTGCCTGAGCAGGTGCTCGCCGATGACGGCACGGAGTTCCATCGCCTCGATGCTCTGGCGGAAGAACCGTATCAACTGCGCGCCGCTGACACGAAGCACTTGAGAGGGTGCCATCGCCTCTATCGTGGTCATCGACGGGCTCCCGTCGAGGCAGGCCGGGTAGTCGCCTGCGTACTCGCCCGCAAAGGAGAACCACGTGATGTGCTCGCGGATGTCGCTGACACCCTGCGCCACGTACTTGAAACAGCCGTCGGTGACGAAGCCGAACCACTGAGCCGCCTCGCCCTCACGCTCCATCAGCTCTCCCTTTTCGTAAGTGACGCGCTCGCCCTCCCGTTCGCAATAGTCGCGCAGCAACTGGAGGTCTATGCTGTTGATTCCGAATTTCTGTTCCATCGTTATTCCTTCTTCAATTTCTTTGCTCCAAGCATCAGGAGGTCGTGGATGTACTGATGCTTGTCGCCAGTGAAGTAATGCTCGGCCACATCCTCCAGACGGCGGGCACTGATCTCGCGCTCGTCGGCATCAAGCTGGTCGGCATTCTTGCAGAGGTCGAGAACGAGGCCGGCGGCAACGACCAGGTCTTCGTGCGAGTCCTTGTTGGCGCGGTCTATCATCTTCTGCGTCAGCAGACCGAAGAAGCGGTGCCAGTCGCTGTTGCTAAGATGCTTCACTTTGTTCATGGCCTCGCCTATCCAGGCATCCGTATTGCCGTTGTAGGGGATGTCCTGCGGTTTCATGCTCTTAGTCCATGCCTTGTCGAACGCCTGATCGAAGATCTTACTATCCAACGCCTTGACAGCCAGCGTGTCGGCCATAGTGCGCAGCTCGTCCATGCGCTGCTTCAGACGGTCGGACAGTTCGCTGCTTGGCCACGTCACGGAGCCGCTATATGGCAGGGGCTGACTTTTCTCCGGCTTGCGACCATAGACATAGACAAGCTGTGCCTTATAGACATCGGGGTTGGCGGTTTTGCTCCACTCGACGGCGCAGCAGGTGCGATAGTCGGGATGCTGCTTGTCATCATAATTGGCGATGATGTAGCTGCTGTTTCCCATGCCACCGATGAGGACGGGGTCGGCTCCCTCCCTCCACACGCTCCACTGCTTGCGCTGGCCAAGCATCTGGGCGGCCATCGGGTCGTAGTCAGGTCTTTCCCCGGCGGTCTCCATCTCAGTCATCGTGGCGTTCTTGCTTTCGCTCTCGAAAGCCTTCCTCAGTTTGTCGAAGACGGCGTTGTAATAGCTTTTCTTCACTAAGAGGGTGACGATGCTGCTTTCGCAAGTAATGCCGATTGTATCTATACACCTTGACGTGTTCTGCTCTCCAGTCTTGGTGACGCCATCGTATTTCTCTACGTCGGCAAACGTTTCCTTGATTTTTTTCTGTGCCGAGGCCGTTGGCGCGATGGCCAGCAAGGCGACGGCGATGATAAAGATGCTTGTTGTTTTCATTGTCGTATGGTTTTTTAAATGTTGATGACTCTCTTGGTTTCCAGCAATTCGTAGTCGCCGTTTTCGTCGCTGACGAGGATGACGTTGGCGGGCTGCGGCGTGGCACGGAAGGTGGTCTCGATGATATGATTGCGCACCTGCTGTTCGCTGCGCTCGATGTCTGCCTCGCACTCACCCAATATTCTCAGCGCCGTCTCGATGTTCTCCCGCCGCTGCCAGATGCCAGTGCCGAGGGTGTCGGGGAGTGAGTTCCGCTTGCGAAACTTCTTCTTGCTTGTCTGGGAACGGAGTTTCGGCATCGAGACTTCGTCTCGCTGTTCTGCGACAACAAGTTTTGAGGTCGAAACCCTGTCTCGCTGTTCTGCGACCACCATCTTTGAGGTCGGAACTCCATCTCGCTGGTCTGCGACAACCTGTTCAGAGGTCGAAACATCTTCTCGCAGAGTGACCATCCCTATACCTGCTAATAATAATATACACGCTGCTGCTGCCGCCCACCGCAGACGGCGGTGATTAGATGGCGGAACAGAGGCCTGTTCCTCTATCCGCTTCATCACCCGCCCGGTGAAGTCATCGGGCACTTGTGGCTGCGTAGCCTCAAAGGCTGCCCTGAGTTTGCGGTAATTCTTATCTTCCATGTTCTCTCGTTTTAATGTAGTGATAGATTTTCTTGCGGATGCGATGCAGGCGGGTGGCCAGCGTGCCGACATGAGTTTCGGTGATAACGGCGATGACGGCAAGTGGTTGCTGCTCGAAATAATGCTGCTGCACAAGCAGGCGCTCTGTAGGTGGCAGATGGTGGATTGCCTCATTCAGCAGTCTGATGCGCTGGTCATCGTCCGCCTCCAGCACGCTGTCGGCCTCGTCGTCTGGGATGGTCTGTAGCGTTTGCTCGTCCGTTTCAAACCATACACCAGGATGCTGGCGCACGTGGTCGAGACAGAGCCGATAGGCGATGCACCGTAGCCATGTATAAAACGAACTGCGACGCGAGTCGTACTGTGCCAACTGGACGTATGCTTTCACGAAGCAGTCCTGAGCCAGTTCCTCAGCATCTTCGCGGCATGTCACCATCGTGGCAACGAAGGCGAAGAGCTGCGTCCTGAAGCAGTCGACCAACAGGGCATAGTCTGCCTGCCGACCGTCGTGTAATACACGGTCTATTATCTGCTGGGTCATCTCGTCTTGCTGTCTCATCACTATTATATACGGCAAATTCAGAGACAGATTACATGGCTTAACGTTTTTTACGAAATTATCCTCTGCGCAAACTCTGCTTCATGCATTTCTTCGAAACAGCAAAAAAATGGGTCTGTTTGTATCGTAAGCCAAAGAAAAGCATCGTTTTTCTTTGGCCGAGTCGGAAATAATTGTTACCTTTGCCGACAAACATGTATCACTTGAACTATAAGAGTAAACGATATGGCACAAGTATCAATGACCGTCCGCATGGATGCAGGACTGAAAGCCTCCTTTGAAGCACTATGTTCACAGATGGGCATGAGTGCCGACAAGGCGATGAACAGCCTGGCAGAATTTTACGTCCTCACCAAAATGATGCCTATTGAGGACACGACTGCTAATCCCAGGGCTTATTTAAGGGGGCTGGAGGCTTTCTATGCCCTACGCGCTGAAGCCCGAAAGAACGAACTGACAGGCATGACCTTAGAAGAGATAAACGAGGAAATCAGACTCGCGAGAGAGGAACGTAGCCAAAGAGATGCAAAAAGGCAATGATCTACGCCGTTATTGACACAAACGTCCTTGTCTCAGCCCTGTTCACACACAATGCAGACGCTGCAACGGCCAGAGTTGTTGCGGCTTTGATGCAGGGTAAATTCGTTCCTCTTTACAATGAGGAAATATTCGAAGAATACGATGATGTGCTACATCGTACCAAAGTGGCTCTCTCGAAAGAGGATGCCTACCTCGTGACAGGCAACCAGAAGCATTTCCCGAAGAAGCCCATCGTGGTGACACCAGCGGAAATGATGGAGATACTGGAGAATGTAAACAATGAACAAATATGAGAAATATGAAGACTTTTTTTTCGGGAATGCTTTTGCTGTTCGGATGCTTGTCTATGCATGCCGACGACTGGACGGCAGGCCAGACGTTTACGACAGACGGGAAGAGAGTGGGCAAAGGCGCACGGAGCAGTCTTCGTTTCGTGAGACAGGCTGACGGAAAGGTAAGGAAATACATGTTGAAAGAGAATAAAGGACTAAAAGCAACAAGATAATGAGAAAAACCGCAATGCTTGGGTTGCTGATGTGCGCCATGACCGCATCGGCACAACAGAAAACAGAAATCAGCACGTTTAATCTTGCCGGCCCCTTTGCCGTAGGTGCGCCAATGGTAGCCGACACCGTCGACGTGCAGGGAAAGAAGTTCGATGAACGCTCGCTGCTCGACGGCATTGACCTGACAGCCGCCAGCACGACTACTTGCCAGAGCGGGCTGCTGCCCTCGCTACAGGACAGGAAGTCGGTGGGCGTATTGAGCTTCTACGTGAACAACAGCAGCTATGCGAAAGGAAAGATAGAGGTGCGTGGACCGAAGAACTATAAGCTCTTCGTCGACGGCAAAGAGACACCTGCGGGCGAGCTGTCGCTGTCGCCCGAGCACCACACCATCGCGCTGAAGTACTTGGCCCAGCCGAAAGACACCGACTCGGTACATGTCGCGCTCGACTTCCCGCAGCCGTTGGCCTATACGCTCGACAAGAAGCACCCCTACATGGTTCACGACCTGACCGACGGGCGACGGGTACGCGGCATCAACCTTTCGGCCGACGGAGCTTACGCCACCCTATCCTTCCAGACCACCGAGCAGGGCGGCAACAGCCGCTGGGAGTATGAGCTGCGCGAAATAAAGACGGGCCGCACGGTGGGCCGTCCCACGCAGAACGTGCGCTGGATGCCTCGCACATGCGCCTATATAGAAGAGGTGTGGGAGGCCGACAAACGCGTACTCTACAAGGTAGACCCGAAGACGGGCGACCGTTCACGCTGGGCAGCCGGTGTGCCCAAGGGCGGCTACAGCGTGAGTCCCACCGAGGACTATCTCATCATCACCGCCGAGGAAGAGGGGCCGAAGGAAGACCCCGACGTGTTCCAGGTATTGGAGATGGACGACCGCCAGCCCAACTGGCGCAAGCGCAACTATCTGGTGTACTACGACGTGGCCACCGGACTGAGCCAGCGCATCACCTTCGGGCCGAAAGGACAGTTCCTCTTCGACATCTCGCAAGACGGCACCAAACTGCTTGCCGGCACGTCGTACTCGCGTCTGTCCCGTCGGCCCACGGAGGTGCAGGACATCTTCATCATCGACATCCAGTCCTTGCGCGTAGACACGCTGCTGAGCGAGGCCGGCTTCCTTAGCCGTGCCAGTTTCTCGCCCGATGCCCGACAGATTATGTTCATGGGCAATCCAGAGGCTTTCGACCGCATCGGCTGCCAGTTGCCAGCCGACAAGACACCCAGCATGACCGAGTATGAACTGTTCCTCTTCGACATGGCCACGAAGAAGGTGACACCCCTCACCAAGGATTTCGACCCCTCCATCAACAGCTTCGACTGGTCATGGGCCGACGGAAATGTCTACTTCTCGGCTGAAGACCGCGACTACGTGCGCCTGTATCAGCTTGACCCGAAGACGGGCAAGCCCATACAGTTGGAAATTAACGGCGACTACGCCTACCGTTTCGACGTAGCTGCCCATGCCTCTGTCATTGGCTACCTGAGCTACCAGACCCTGACTCCCGCCTCGGCCTATGCTGCCTACACGGCCAAGGGCAAAAGTGCCATGAAGCAAATCACCTTCTTCGACGGCAAGACCGCCCTTGGCGATGCCGAGATTGGCACCTGTGAGGACTGGAACTTCACCAACAGCAGGGGCGACACCGTCTACGGACGCCTGTATCTGCCCAAGGACTTCGACGCAACGAAGCAATACCCCATGATAGTCTACTACTATGGCGGCTGCTCGCCCGTGTCGCGCTATTTCGAGTCGCCCTACGCCCCGCAGTACTGGAACTCATTAGGCTATGTGGCCTATATCCTGCAGCCCAGCGGTGCCACCGGCTTCGGTCAGGAGTGGGCTTCGCGCCACGTAAACACGGCCGGACGCGGTCCCGCCGATGACATCATCGAGGGTACGAAGAAGATTTGCGACGAGCACCCCTTCATCAACCGCAAGAAGATAGGCTGCATGGGAGCCAGCTACGGCGGCTTCATGACCATGTACCTGCAGACCCAGACCGACATCTTCGCCGCTGCCGTCAGCCATGCCGGCATTGCCAACCACACCAGCTACTGGGGCGAGGGCTACTGGGGCTACAACTACAGCGAAGTCTCTATGGCCAACAGCTACCCCTGGAGCCACCGCCAGCTCTACGTGGACCAGTCGCCGCTGTTCAATGCCGACAAGATTCACACGCCGCTGCTCCTGCTCCACGGCACCGACGACACCAACGTGCCCATCATCGAGAGCCTGCAGATGTTCACCGCCCTGAAGCTCTTAGGCCGTGAGGTGGCACTCGTCGAGGTGAAGGGCGAGAACCACCACGTCCTGGACTACAAGAAGAAAGAGAAGTGGATAGCCACGCAGATGGCCTGGTTCCAGAAGTGGCTGAAGGACGATGCCTCGTGGTGGGATGCACTCTATCCGAAGAAGCACTTGTAAGAAGAAAGTGGCCTCGGGGATTCTTTTTTAATAGTACAAAGCGAAATTTTCTTTCATTTTGATAGTTGTTTCAGAAAAAAAATGTAATTTTGCAAGCTGAATCACAAACACAGCTAACAATTCGTAAAACCATTCAAAGGTAAGAAGATGAAAAAGATCAGAGCCGCCGTCGTTGGTTACGGCAACATCGGACGCTATACCGTCCAGGCACTTGAGGCCGCTCCCGACTTTGAGATTGCAGGCATTGTGCGTCGCAATGGTGCTGAGAACAAGCCCTCAGAGCTTGCTCAGTATGAAGTAGTAAAGGACATCAAGGAACTGGCCGACGTCGACGTGGCCATCCTTGCCACGCCTACCCGCTCGTGCGAAGCGTTTGCCACGCAGATTCTGCCGTTAGGCATTAACACCGTCGACTCGTTCGACATTCACACGAACATCCGCGACTACCGCCGCCGCCTGATGGAGCTGAACAAGCAGACGGGCACGGTGAGCGTGATTGCAGCCGGATGGGACCCGGGTTCGGACTCCATCGTGCGCACGCTGATGCAGAGCCTCGCCCCGAAGGGGCTCTCCTATACGAACTTCGGCCCCGGCATGTCGATGGGACACAGCGTATGCGTGCGTTCCAAGGCAGGTGTGAAGAACGCGCTGTCGATGACCATCCCCTTGGGCGAGGGCATTCATCGCCGCATGGTCTATGTGGAACTGGAAGAGGGTGCCAAGCTCGACGAGGTGACGGCTGCCATCAAAGCCGACCCCTACTTCGCTAACGACGAGACCCACGTGTTCCAGGTGGAGAGCGTGGATGAAGTGCGCGACATGGGCCACGGCGTCAACTTGGTACGCAAGGGCGTGAGCGGACAGACGCAGAACCAGCGCTTTGAGTTCAACATGCAAATCAACAACCCCGCCCTGACCGCACAGGTACTCGTCAACGTGGCACGCGCCAGTCTGCGCCAGCAGCCCGGTTGCTATACCATGATCGAACTGCCCGTCATCGACATGCTGCCCGGCGACCGCGAGGACATCATCGCCCATCTGGTGTAACGTCTACGCTTCGCGTCTGAGGAAAAAACAAAATAAAACCTCATAAAACAAGACAAAACCAGATTCGTCAATACGCAACGAATCTGGTTTTGTCTTATTCTATTGTTTTATTTTGTTTTTAGGGGTTTTATTCTGTTTTTTACTCAGACGCGAAGCGTACTTATTGTATGTTTACTGAGACGCGAAGCGTACTTATTGTATGTTTACTGAGACGCGAAGCGTACTTATTGTATGGGCAGTTCGAAGGTGAACTTGGAGCCTTCGCCCAACTTCGATTCTACGGTGACGGAGCCGCCGAGGCTATAGGCCATCGTGCGGCAGATGCTCAGGCCAAGTCCTGCACCGGGAATGAACTCGTCGACCTTATAGAAGCGGTCGAACACCCGCTCAAGGTCTCCCTCGGCAATACCCTTTCCCGTATCGCGCAGCCAGATGCGAATACGTCCGTTGACGGGTGCATCATAGCCCAGCACAATCTCGCCCTGCGAAGTGAACTTCACGGCATTCGAAAGCAAGTGCCTCAGCACCTCGACCACACGGGCAAGGTCGGAAGTGACGAGCTGCAGGTCCGACGCGAACTGCGTGGTAAGCGTCACCCCGCTCTTCACGTCGTTGCGGAAATGCTCTGCCTGCTCCGAGAGTACCTGGTTCAGGTCGAAGTTCGACATCACCAGTTCCTCCTTGCCCGACTCAATCTTGGCAATATTCACCACGTCGTTGATGATGACCAGCAACTTCTGGGTATTCTCATTAATCAGGTCGAGCAGTTGCTGCCGCTCGGCCGCATCCTGCACTTCGGGCACCAGGCTGGTGAATCCCACGATGGCATTGAGCGGCGTGCGTATCTCATGGCTCATGTTGGCAATGAAGGCCGTCTTCAGGCGGTCGCTCTCCTCGGCACGGTTACGGGCTTCGACCAAGGCCAGTTCCATCTCCTTGCGCTCGTCGATGCGCTTCGACGTACCCACGATGCGCCTCGGCTTGCCGTCCACGTCGCGGTCGGCCACGATGGCATAGCTCTCATTCCAGTAGTATTTCTTGGTTTGCGGATGGTAAAACCGGTATTCCACATGGGCTTCTTCCACCCGCCCCTCGTACAGGTCTTCGAGCGTTTTTATTACGCGCTTACGATCCTGTTCGGGCATAGCGGCATACAGTTCCTTTCCTATTGGCGGAAAGTAGACGTCGCTCTGGTCTCGGTAGTCGGCATCGGTCACCGACTGGCGCGTAGTGGCATCAACGTGCCACGTAGAGAGGCGCATGGTCTTGAGCACGAAGTCGTACTCCACATTGTTTTTCTTGATTTTACCCAACTGAACCAGCTCGTAGGCCAGTTCCTTCCCCTTGCGGTACTGCCAGAACAGAGAAACAATAGCCAACAGCAGTACCCCTACAAGGAGCACCCATAACACAATATCAAGCCATTGTGACTGCTGGATGGAGTATAATAGAAGTCGTGTCATTTATTCGATAGTAATATATTAGGTCGGGTTGTCCGATTGTGCAAAAATAGTAAAAAGTTAGGAGTTTACGGGTAGGAGTATGGAGTTATTGAATAGCGTTTAACATTTTTTATAAACTTCGGTCCTAAAAAAACTTCCTTTTCTTAACACCTAACTCCCAACTCTTTCGTACCTTTGCAGCGTAATTTAATAAAAATGGAGCAAGAATTCAAACTCATCGCCAAAACGTTCATGGGACTGGAACCTGTGCTGGCGAAAGAACTGACCCAACTGGGGGCCAACAATGTTGAAATTGGTAGACGCATGGTGTCGTTTACGGGTGACAAGGAACTGATGTATCGGGCAAACTTCTCCCTGCACACGGCCATCAAGATTCTGAAGCCCATCAGGCAATTCAAGGCCCAGAGCGCCGATGACGTCTACGAGGAAATCAAGAAGACAGACTGGACAGAATACTTGGACAACGACCGCACGTTTGCTGTCGACTCTGTCGTGTTCTCCGAGGAGTTCCGCCATTCCAAGTTTGTAAGCTATAAGGTAAAGGATGCCATCGTTGACCAGCTGCGCGAGCGCACCGGCAAGCGGCCCAACATCTCGGTGACCAACCCCGACCTGCGCCTGCACATCCACATCGCCGACGTGGCACCCGGCAATAGCGAGTGTACGCTCTGCTTAGACTCTACCGGCGAGTCGCTGCATCGTCGCGGCTACCGGCAGGAGAGCGTGGACGCACCACTCAACGAGGTGCTGGCCGCAGGCATGATCCTGATGACGGGCTGGCAAGGCGAGACCGACTTCATAGACCCCATGTGCGGCAGCGGCACCCTGCTCATCGAGGCAGCACTCATCGCCCGCAACATGGCCCCGGGCCTCTTCCGCAAGGAGTACGCCTTTGAGAAATGGCCCGACTTCGACGCCGAGCTCTTCGACAACATCTATAACGACGACTCACAGGAACGCGAGTTCGACCACCACATCTATGGCTACGACATCGACATGAAGGCCGTGAACACAGCCCGCCTGAATGTGAAGGCCGCCGGACTGATGTCGAGCATCACCGTGGAGCAGCAGGACTTCAAGGACTTCCAGCAGCCTAAAGAGAAGAGCATCATCGTGACCAACCCGCCCTACGGCGAGCGCATATCCACTCCCGACCTCCTGGGCACCTACCGCATGATAGGCGAGCGACTGAAGCACCAGTTCATCGGGGGCGATGCCTGGATACTGAGCTACCGCGAGGAGTGCTTCGAGCAGATAGGCCTGAAGCCTTCGCTCAAGATTCCCGTCTACAACGGCAGCTTAGAGTGCGAGTTCCGCAAATACCAGCTGTTCGACGGCAAGTTGCGCGAGTTCCGTTTTGAGGGCGGCGTGGTGAAGACCGACGACGAGAAGCGCCAGATGGCCGAGAAGCATCGATTCAAGAAGAACCGCGAGTTCAAGGAGCGCATCACGCAGCAGGAAGAGAACGCCGAGGCCGACATACGGTCGTTCACCTTCCACCGGCACGACCTTGACGAACGGAGGAATGAGTTCAACGGGTCGAAGTTCGGCGGCGAACGCCGTCGCGCACGCTTCGACCACGACGATGACGATAACCGCCGCGAACGCTTCGGCAAGCGCGAGGGTGACCGCCGTGACCGCTTCGACAAGCGTGACGACAACCGCCGCGAACGCTTCGACAAGCGTGAGGGCGACCGCCGAGGCCGTTTCGACAAGCGCGAAGACGACCGCCGAGGCTCGAACTTTTCGCCCAAGTCCGACAACCGGGGCGGCCACGAGCGTTTCAACCGCCAAGGCAACAGGGGCGGAAAGAAACCTTTCAGCAGAGGAACCCGCAAAAGCTTTAACCATGATGATGAAGATTAAGAAACAAGGGGCTGCTGCCCTACTATTCCTTTTCACCTTATCACCCCTGACCATGTCAGCCCAGGAACAGAAGAAACTCTTCACACTCGAAGACCTGAACTCCGGCGGAACCAACTTCCACAACCTGCGCCCGAAGTACATGTTTCTGGAGTGGTGGGGCGACAAGCTGATACAGACCGACGTAGAGGCGTGCTACCTCATCAACGAGAAGACGGGCAAGAAGACCACCCTCTTTACCCTCGACGACATCAATCAATGGGCCCGCAAGGGTGCTTCGGCGGTCGCCAGCGAGGATTATCAGGTGCGCCACCTGCAGTCGGCCACCTTCCCCTACCCCGACAAACCTATTGTGGCTGTAGGCAACAGGAAGGCTTTCCTGCTCATCGACTTCAAGAAGAAGGAGACCATCTGGCAAGACAGCCTCTCGGGACAACAGGCCAACGACTGGTGTCCAGCCTCACGCGCTACGGCCTACGTCGATAACGAGCAGCTCTTCGTCGTCGATGCCGACGGCCACAAGCAGCAACTCACCACCGACGGGTCGCGCAACATCGTCTACGGACAATCGGTTCACCGCGACGAGTTCGGCATTACCAAAGGCACCTTCTGGAGTCCCGACGGCCAGCGACTGGCCTTCTACCGCATGGACCAAAGCATGGTGACCGACTATCCGCAGGTGAACATCGACCCGCGAGTGGCCGAGCTGGAACCTGACAAATATCCCATGGCGGGCATGACCAGCCATGAGGTGACAGTGGGCATCTACGACCTGCAGACGAAGAAGACCATCTACCTCAACACCAAGGCCCCCTCGCAGGCCGCCGGGGAGTATAGTCCCGTCTACTTCACCAACATTGCGTTCGCGCCCGACTCGAAGACTATCTACCTGTTCGAGCTGAACCGCGACCAGAACGACTGCCGTCTCGTCAGCTACAACGCCGAGACGGGCGAGCGCATAGCAGAACTCTATCGCGAGACCAACCCGAAATATGTTGAGCCGCAACATCCCATCCTGTTCCTGCCGTGGGACGACACGCAGTTCGTGATGCAGAGCCAGAAGGACGGCTACAACCACCTATATATATATAATGTGAAGGGCGAGCTGGTGAAACAATTGACCAGCGGAGCCTGGGTGGTACTCGACGTACTGGGATTCGACAAGAAGCACCAGGCCGTCGTCATTACCTCGAACGAGAAGCATCCCTTGCAGCGCAACCTCTATGCCGTAGACGTGAAGACGGGCAAGCGCACCCTGCTCGACAACGGCGAGGGTGTGCATCGCGCCATGCTCTCGGACAGCGGCTGCAGGCTCTACGATAAGTACAGCACGCCTACCATCCCGAATACAATCAACATGGTAAGCCTGTCGTCCAAGCTCTCGCCAGTTACCACAAACCTCCTGCAGGCTCCCGACCCTTGGGCCGACTTCGTCGTGCCACAATACGAGTGTGGAAGTCTGAAGGCTGCCGACGGCAAGACCGACCTCTATTGGCGCATGGTGAAGCCAGCCGACTTCACACCCGAAAAGAAATACCCCACCGTGGTCTACGTCTACGGTGGCCCGCATGCCCATAACATCGAAGCCTACTGGCATTGGCTCAGTCGTCCGTGGGAGACTTACATGGCACAGAAGGGCTACATCGTCTTCGTCCTCGACAACCGTGGCAGCGAGTACCGCGGACTCGACTTCGAGCAGGCCACCTTCCGACAGCTCGGACAGATAGAAATGCAAGACCAGATGGAGGGCGTGAAGTTCTTGAAGAGCCTTCCCTACGTCGATGCCGACCGTCTTGGCGTTCACGGATGGTCGTTCGGCGGCTTTATGACCATCTCGCTCATGCTGAACTACCCCGACGTGTTCAAGGTGGGCGTGGCCGGCGGCCCCGTCATCGACTGGAAATGGTATGAGGTGATGTACGGCGAACGCTATATGGACACGCCGGAGCAGAACCCGGAGGGCTATGCCAAGACCTCGCTCATCGGCAAGGCCGGCAACCTGAAAGGCAAGCTCCAGATTATCATCGGATATAACGACCCGACGGTGGTGCCCCAGCATGCGCTCTCGTTCCTGAAAGCCTGTGCCGAGGCGGGCACACAGCCCGACTTCTTCGCGTATCCCGGCGAAGGACACAACATGAGGGGACATAACAGCGTACATCTGCACGAACGCATCACCCAGTATTTCGAGGACTATCTAAAATAGTCCGGGTACTCATAAAAATTCTAAGGATTCTAGGATTTTTGGATAATCCTATAATCCCAGAATCCTTAGAAACAATCATACACAGGAGAAGTTCTTTTTCCCCAGACTCAAGCATGAAGGAACCGCAGCTTCTGTATTATGACTTGGGCGAAGGCATCACCGCCTTCAGCACCACCCGTCATGGTGGCTATAGCGCAGGACGCTATGGCGATTTCAACATCAACGTATATTGTGGAGATGACGGCAAGGCTATCCTTCGCAACCGCGAAGCCTTGTGCCAGAAGCTGTGTATAGCCGACTCGCAACTCATCATGCCCCATCAGGTGCATCAGACAGAAGTGGCTCTCATCGACGAGACATTCATGCGTCTTCCCCTGACAGACCGACAGCAACGGCTCGAAGGGGTAGATGCCTTGATGACGCAGTTGAGTGGAGTGTGCATCGGTGTGTCTACTGCCGACTGCATTCCCGTATTGCTCTACGATGCGTCTCATCATGCCGTCTGCGCCATCCATGCCGGCTGGCGGGGCACGGTGGCACGTATCGTACAGAAGTGCGTAGCCCGCATGACCGAGGTCTACGGCACCGTTCCCGCCTCTCTTCGGGCACAGATAGGCCCAGGTATCAGCCTTGACAGTTTCGAAGTGGGCGATGAAGTGTATGACAACTTTTCCAAGGCGGGCTTCGATATGCAAGCCATCAGTCGCCAATACCCTGACCACAACGATGCCCGCCAGTTGCGCTGGCACATCGACCTGCCTGTATGCAATCAGCTGCAATTAGAGGCGTCGGGCGTTCCAGCCTCGCATATCGCCCAGTCGCACATCTGCACCTTCTGCGAGCACGACACTTTCTTCTCTGCCCGTCGGCTGGGCATTCAGTCAGGACGCATCTTCACGGCCATCATGTATCAGCCTTCTTAGCCCGAATTTCCCTCCATTTGTAGCGGTTACACGCAAGTAACCAATGGTTATTCATAAAGAAAACGATTGGTATCTTCAATAGATACCAATCGTATATTCTTGTTAAACTAATGGTATCTTTAATAGATACCAGCACTTTTTTACTTCGACTGGAACACCTCTTTTACCCTCTTTGTACGCTTATCGAAGACAACTCGCATGAAAGTTCCCCCGTTAAGCGGGCTGAACTGCCATGTATAGGTATTGTTGGTTTCAGCCACAATCTCATATTCATCGTCACGCACCAAGAGCACTTCAGGCTCGGTGAATCCCTTCTGCACCTTACCCTGACGGATAGCGGGCAGATGAGCGGGATCGACTCCTTTGATCCTGGTGGGCGAACCCAAGCCGAAGAGTTTCTCAAAGATATTGTCGCGATCACCAACGATGACCTCGGCTCCAGGCGAGTCCTTGAAATACACCTCTTTAATATAGTTCACGCCATTGGCCTGGTTAAGGAGTGTCAATTTGACAGACCCTTTGCCACGCTGCGACTTAATGTCGACAATCTTGAAGGTTGTCAGGCCTGAGATGGTGAACTTATTCTCACGTGAGTCCTTCAAGGTCATGGCACGGCGGGCATAGATGGTCTTGCCTATGTAGCTGTCATAGTGCCAGCTTGGCAGGGCGAAGTCGCCCATCATGTCGAAGGCCGTCTCGAAGGTGTGATGCTGGTTGTCCATCATGTTGAACTCGTCGTCGCGCAGGCCGCTGTTGGTGCGGCTGATAGCCACATTCTGGAAGAATTCCTGCCCTTTCTTGTCGACAACGATAATCTTCACGGGGAACGAGCGGGTGCCCACACCCACCTTCACCACCCTGACCTCCGTATCAAGCGGCACGGTAATCTCCTCCGACCCTTCGCCGTAAGTGGCATCCACGCGGTAAGTGGTCGACTTCGTCACCAGCGTCTTCCCCATCAGCACCTGGCGGGCCGTCTCCACATCGTTCAGATAGGCCAGGGCAGGCACGCCGAACTTCGTGTAGCAATAGTCCTCGAACGAGCCGGAAGGAATCTCGAAATAGTAGGGATGGCGCTCGGCATCCTCGGTCACAAAGTCCACGCGGTCACGCCCTGTGCCGTTGTCATGACTGTGTCCCTGATACCTCATCAGCTTGTGCGAAAGTGCCATCGTGCTGACATAATTGTTGGTATATCCGTCAATGAAGACGCGGAGTACCAGGTCGCGCTTGTCGGGCAGCACCATGAAAAGCATGGAGTCGTTCCACTCGCACAGGCTGACACGAGGGAAAAGCTGGTTCATGAGGTCTTGAGCCTTCTCTTCCTCCTCCTCGGCCACGTTCTCATTACCCTTCTTCTCCGTCTTCTTTTCCTCTACGGCATTCTTGGTCTTCACAAAATAGTCCTGTGCATTCCTCTGTGCACCTGCCGTCATCGACACCAGCATCACAACGGCCATACATAACAGTTTCTTCATAGCAACATAATTGAGTTGTCCTTGCTTAACATAAATAAGCACCTAACAGGGTGCAAAGATAGGAAAAAGTTTTCATACTTATGACAAAATGACGTGACATTTGGGCGTTTTTGGCAATTTTTCATTTTTTTGGCATAGGCTTTGCTATGATAAGGATGTCATGTCTTGACGACATGGCAGAGAATTAACAGAATAATAACAATAAAAAAATAAAAGTATTATGGGAAAGATTATTGGTATAGACTTAGGTACAACCAACAGCTGCGTTGCCGTGTTCGAAGGCAATGAGCCGGTTGTGATTGCAAACAGCGAAGGTAAGCGCACGACTCCTTCAGTAATTGGAATCGTCGATGGCGGCGAGCGTAAGATTGGCGACCCCGCCAAGCGTCAGGCCATCACCAACCCGCAGAAGACCATCTACTCCATCAAGCGCTTCATGGGCGAGACCTGGCAGCAGACGGAGAAGGAAATCTCTCGCGTACCTTTTAAAGTAGTGAATGAAGGCGGCTATCCCCGCGTGGACATCGATGGTCGCAAGTACACCCCGCAGGAAATCTCGGCCATGGTGCTGCAGAAGATGAAGAAGACTGCCGAGGACTATCTGGGTCAGGAAGTGACCGAGGCCGTGATTACCGTGCCTGCCTACTTCAGCGACTCTCAGCGTCAGGCCACGAAGGAGGCCGGCCAGATTGCCGGACTGAACGTGCGTCGTATCGTCAACGAGCCTACGGCAGCAGCTCTGGCCTACGGTATCGACAAGACGAACAAGGACATGAAGATTGCCGTGTTCGACCTTGGTGGCGGTACATTCGATATCTCTATCCTCGACTTCGGCGGCGGCGTGTTCGAGGTGCTTAGCACCAACGGCGACACTCACCTTGGCGGCGACGACTTCGACCAGGTCATCATCGACTGGCTCGTTCAGGAGTTCCGCAACGACGAGGGTGCCGACCTGAAGAGCGACCCCATGGCCATGCAGCGCCTGAAGGAGGCTGCCGAGAAGGCCAAGATTGAGCTGTCAAGCTCTACCTCTACGGAGATTAACCTGCCTTACATCATGCCCGTGGCCGGTGTTCCCAAGCACTTGGTGAAGACTCTGACACGTGCCAAGTTCGAGCAGCTGGCTCACAACCTGATCCAGGCTTGCCTGGTGCCCTGCCAGAATGCCGTGCGCGACGCAGGCATCACAACTGCCGACATCGACGAGGTGATTCTCGTAGGCGGTTCGAGCCGCATCCCCGCCGTGCAGACGCTGGTGAAGAACTACTTCGGCAAGGAGCCTTCGAAGGGCGTGAACCCCGACGAGGTGGTGGCCGTAGGTGCAGCCATCCAGGGTGCTATCCTCAACCAGGAGACGGGTCAGGACATCGTGCTGCTCGACGTAACGCCTCTTACCCTCGGTATCGAGACCCTTGGCGGCGTGATGACCAAGCTCATCGAGGCCAACACGACCATCCCCTGCAAGAAGAGCGAGACCTTCTCGACCGCAGCCGACAACCAGACGGAGGTGACCATCCACGTGCTGCAGGGCGAGCGTCCCATGGCCGCACAGAACAAGAGTATCGGCCAGTTTAACCTCACTGGCATAGCTCCCGCACGTCGCGGTGTGCCTCAGATTGAAGTGACCTTCGACATCGATGCCAATGGCATCCTGAAAGTCAGTGCCAAGGACAAGGCCACAGGCAAGGAGCAGGCCATCCGCATCGAGGCTTCCAGCGGTCTGTCGCAGGACGAGATCAACCGCATGAAGGCCGAGGCCGAGCAGAACGCCGAGAACGATAAGCGTGAGCGTGAGCGCATCGACAAGATGAACCAGGCCGACTCGATGATTTTCCAGACCGAGAACTTCCTCAACGAGAACGGCGACAAGCTCGGTGCCGACAAGGCCAACGTGGAGCAGGCCGTGCAGCAGCTGAAGGATGCCCACAAGTCGGGCGACATCGCTGCCATCGACAACGCCATCAACAACCTCAACCAGGTCATGCAGGCCGCTTCTGCCAAGATGTATCAGCAGGCCGGTGCAGGACAGCCCGGCGCAGGTGCAGGACAGCAGCAGTATCAGGGTGGCCAGCAGGCTCAGTCGAACCCCAACGATGATGTCCAGGACGCCGACTTCGAGGAGGTGAAGTAAGGGAAGATAAGCAACGACAAATAAATCTATCAAAATAGCGTGTAGCTCTGGTGAGTTACACGCTATTTGTTTTATTGGAACTCCATCGCCTACAAGGTATTCAAGGCCCAGCTATCAGCCGGGCCCTCCTGAAGCCTCTTCCCCTCTTATATCTGTCCCCCCTATAGGGGGGACTTAGATATGAGGGAGGCTTCATTCGGGAGGTGTGAAATCGCAAGTATGGCACTTACCCTCCGTAAGTATGGCACTTTGCATCCGTAAGTATGGTACTTAGCGTCTATAGGTATGGCACTCCTTCTTGGAGAAAAGTTCGGTTATGGATAATAAATTCATTATAGACAATCTGCTTATGCAGAGCGAGAGTGAGCAATTAGAGTTTAAGGCTCATTTAGACGAGAATACTATTGCAAAAAATGTGACAGCTATGCTTAACGGGTGTGGCGGAACTATTCTCATAGGAGTAAATGAAGAAAAATCTATCGTTGGTGTATCCCCCGATATAGACGCCAAGAAGTTGTTATTTTCATTGATGAACAAAATACGGCCATCTGCTCCTATTGATGTGCAATCTGTTGAATATGATGCCAAGAAAGTTATTCTAATTAGTGTATGGGAAGGTGCTCAGAAACCATATTTGTACGGTGGCGCAATATATCAGAAGATTGGGACAGAAGGAAGCATTGCTACGCCAGAGTCTGTTAGTAAGATGCTGGAAGACAGGAAGGAATCTGACTATAACTGGGAGCGGATGTCTGTTCTGAGCGCAGAAATTGAAGACTTGGATATGGCAGAAGTCCGTAAGACGATGGATGAATGTAATAGACTTAAAGGAAGCAGGATGCAAGATGAAGAAGAATTCTTGATGAATGAAGGGCTGCTTCGGAATGGCAACTTGACAAATGCCTGTATTTTACTATATGGAAAGAACCCTGTACGTTTCATACCTCAGGCTGGAATAAGGCTATCTGTCTATTCTTCTGATTCGCCTGCTGATTTGATAGATGCTCATGTGTTCGATGGATGTATCTTTAGAAATGTTGATGCTATCTTTCAGTTCTTGGAAATGACTTATTCTAAAAGTGTTAAGATTGATGGTTTGTTTAGAACAGAAAGATGGAATTATCCAATGATTGCTGCGCGCGAGGGCGTTATGAACGCCATCGTACATAGGGATTATAATGCAGTTAATGGCTTTATGAATATTTTGATATTTCCGAAACGTATGGAAATCACATGTTACGGGAAACCTCTTGTTAATCTGACAGAGAATCTTATGTCAGCAGGTTATTCAGTATTACGTAATCCTGATATTGCCCACCATTGCTATTATCGCCATCTAATAGAGATGATGGGAACAGGAATTCCACGGATGATACAGGATTGCAAAACAAATGGATTTGATATTCCAGAATTTACTGTAGATAATGATATAGTAAAGGTTATCTTCCCTAATATCATACATCTTCGTGAAAGTAAGAATAAGAATGATGACATGAAGCATTATTTTGAGGGAATAGTCGAGGGAATAACTGAGGGAATAACTGAGGGATTAACCTAATTCTCCCGCCAGAAGCTGCGAGTGAAGAGTACCAGGACGGTCATGATTTCCAGACGACCGACGAGCATGAGAACTGAACAGGCCCATTTCATCTCTATAGACAGGTCGGCCCACGACATCTGCGGGCCAATGTTGGTGTCGAGTCCTGCACCTACGTTGCTGATGAGACTCAACGAGATGGTCAGCGAATTGATGATGTCAATCTGGCCTGCGACGACCATGACGGCGGTGGTGAAGAGCAGCATCACGGCGTAGAGCGTGAAGAAGGCCAGCAGCGACACCAGCTTGCCCTGCGGAACACTCTGATCGCCCAACTTCACGGGCAGCACGGCATTGGGGTGCAGGATATGGCGGAACTCATTGCGCAGCACCTTGATGAGCATGGAGATACGCACACACTTGAAGCCACCCGTGGTGGAACCGGCACAAGCTCCCATGAACATGAGTGCCATAAGGATGACCCACGTGAGGTGAGGCCAGAAGCCCGCATCGTCGTTGCTCAGTCCGGTAGTGGTGATGAAGGACACGACCTGGAACAGTGCCGAGCGGAAGGCAGGCTCGTAGTTGTAGTGCAGCCGCGTGATGAGCAGATACATAATCAGTGCCGTGGCAATCAGGATGGTGGTGAGGTAGAGCTTGAACTCGGTATTGCGCACCACAGCCCCCACCTTCAGTTTGAAGATGGACATATATAATAAGGTGAAGTTGATGCCTGCCAGGAACTGGAACAAGATGGCCAGGTATTCGATGGTATTGGAGTTGAAGAACACCGTGCTGCCGTTGTGAGTGGAGAACCCACCCGTGGCGGTGGTGGTCATGGCATAGTTGGTAGCATCGAACCACTCCATGCCCGCAGCCCAGAACGACAGTCCGCAGGCCAGCGTCAGCAGGACATAGATGCTCCAAATCCACTTGGCCGACGTAGACAGTCGGGGGTGCATCTTGGAGCGCATGGGGCCAGTAGCCTCGGCAGCGAACACCTTGACACTACCGCCCACGAGCGAGGGAAGCACGGCAATGGTAAAGAAGACGATACCCAGTCCGCCAATCCACTGCATGAGCGACCGCCAGAACAGGATGCCATGGGGCAAAGCCTCCACATCGTCGATGACCGTGGCCCCCGTAGTGGTGAATCCCGACATCGTTTCGAAATAAGCATCGGTGAAACTATCCACACTCCCGTGGATGAGGAAAGGGAACATGCCAAAGAAAGAGAAGACCACCCAGACCAGCGTGACCACCACGTAGGCATCGCGACGGCTCAGGGCGTTCTCGGCCTTGCGACCGAAGTAAAGAAAGACGAAGGCCGAGCCGAAGGTGAGCAGGGTAGACATGAGAAAAGCCAGCACATCATCCTCCTCGAAGACAAACGCCATGACGAGACACCACGACATGATGAATGCCTCGATAAAGAGCAGCGAGCCCAGGATCTTTGAGATGATGTTCCAGTTGATTACCATAAGTTGGACTTCTTGAAGAACTTCTCCATCTTGGCCAACTGATGCTCATGGCAGAACACCATGACCGAGTCGCCCGGTTCAATCTGCGTGTTACCATTGACCAGCATGCCGGCACCACGGCGAACAAGACCGCCGATGGCCACGCCCGAAGGCAAGCCCAGCGCCTTCACAGGCTTCTTAGTGACCTTCGACCCCTCGGCAGCCACGAACTCAGCCACGTCGGAGTCGACCATCATCAATGAGCGCATGTTACGGACGTCGGCCTTCAGCATCATCTGGAAGATGTGGCTGGCAGCCACCGTCTTCTTGTTGATGATGGTGCCAATGTCCAAGCCTTCGGCCATAGACACATAGTCCAGGTTCTCCACCATGGCCACCGTCTTCCTCACGCCCAGCTTCTTGGCCGTGAGACACGCCAGGATGTTCGTCTCGGCATTGCCCGTAAGCGCCACAAAGGCTTGCGTGTTCTTGATGCCCTCCTCCTGCAGCAGGCTCAGGTCGCGCCCGTCGCCATGAATCACCATAGCGTCGCTGCCGGTAAGCAACTGGTTCAGCCGTTCGCATCGTTCAGGATTCTGCTCAATGATTTTCACGTTCATATAGTCGGGCATGGTGAGAGCGGCACGCACAGCCGTCTTTCCACCCCCCATGATGATGACGTTCTGCACGTCCTCATAGTGTTCCTTACCCACAATCTTACGAATATAAGGAATATACTCCTGCATGGTCATAAAGTAGACCAAGTCGAGTACATGCAGTTCGTCCATGCCGCTGGGGATGATCGTCTCGTCGCCACGCTTGATGGCCACGACCAAATAAGGGTCGTCGGGTCCGCAAAGCTCGCGCAGGGGCTTGTTGAGAATCTCAGCCGTGTCGCGCAACTTGATACCCAGCAGCACCAGCGCCCCGTCGTGAACATCCCACCGCTGCCTCACCCACGACATCTTCAGGCCGTTGATGATGTCGGTAGCAGCCAGCACCTCGGGATAGACCAGCGAGTCAATGCCAATCTGCCTGAACATAGCCAGGTTCTGCGGTTTCAAGTATTCATAGTTGTCAATGCGTGCCACCGTCTTCTTTGCCCCCAAAGCATGAGCAATCATACAAGCCGTGAGGTTGCGGCTCTCCTCCGTAGTGACTCCCACGAACAAGTCGGCACTGCCTGCACCGGCATCCTTCAGCGTCTGAATACTGGTAGGCGACTCATTTACAGCCATGATGTCATACTTAGAGTCGAGCCCGCTCAGATGATACTCGTTATCGTCGATGAGCACACAGTCGTGGTTCTCGGTCGACAAGAGCTTTGACAGATGAGTTCCTACGGCACCCGTACGGTCCCCGAGGAAGAAGCCCCCCCTACGGCCCCCGAGGGGGCTTCATTAGTTTTGCTAGCAGGGTCTATAGAAGCCCCCTCGGGGGCCGTAGGGGGGGCTTCAATCGCCTTTCTAATACTATCTGCATCCATACCCACCATTCGCTGCAGTTCCTGTACCGACCCATGCTCCACGAACTGGTCGGGCAGTCCCATGCGAATGACGGGCTGATGATAGCCGTGGTCGTTCATCCATTCCAGCACGGCAGAGCCCAGACCGCCGTTGCGCACGCCGTTCTCCACGGTGATGATACGGCTGAAGTTCCTGCCCACCTCATGGAGGATGTCCTCGTCGAGCGGTTTCAGGAAGCGCATGTCGTAGTGAGCTGCCTCGGTGTCCTTCACGGCATTGGCCACGTCGTTGCCATAAGGGCCAATGGACAGAACAGCCACATTCTTACCCTCCTTCAGCCGTCGGCCAGTACCCACCTTGATTGGTTCAAAGGGACATCGCCAGTCGCTCAGTACGCCACGGCCACGCGGATAGCGAATGACGAAGGAACCCATATCGGGCAACTGAGCCGTGTACATCAAGCGTCGCAGCTCATGCTCGTTCATGGGCGAGCAAATCGTCAGGTTAGGGATGGGTCGCAAGAAAGCCAGGTCGAAGGCACCGTGGTGCGTGGGGCCGTCCTCACCCACGAGTCCGGCACGGTCGAGACATAGCACCACGGGCAGTCGCAGGATGGCCATGTCGTGAATGATATTGTCGTAGGCCCGCTGGGCGAAGGCACTGTAGATGTTGCAGAAAGGTTGTAGACCATCCTTGGCCATGCCCGCCGAGAACGTCACGGCATGCCCCTCGGCAATGCCCACGTCGAAAGTGCGGTTGGGCATCTTTTCCATCATGATGTTCATAGAGCATCCCGTAGGCATGGCAGGCGTTACCCCGACAATCTTCGGGTTCTGCTGAGCCAGTTCGAGCAGCGTCTCGCCAAACACGTCCTGGTATTTAGGCGGCTGGTTGGCTGTGTCGCTCTGCAGCAGTTCGCCCGTCTCCGGGTCGAACTTGCCAGGCGCATGCCACACGGGCGAATAGTGTTCGGCTGGCTTGTAGCCATGTCCTTTCTTCGTGCGCAGGTGGAGCAGTTTGGGGCCGCTCATGTCCTTCATCTGCTGTAGGATGCGCACGAGTTCCACGACATCGTGTCCGTCGAAGGGTCCGAAATACCGGATGTTCATGCCCTCGAAGATGTTCTGCTGTCGAGCCAGCACGCTCTTCAGTGCGTTGGTGAGTCGTATGAGCCCATTCTTGCGGTCTTCGCCCATCATGCCGTGACGCTCCATCCACTGCGTGATTTTGAGTCGCATGCGGTTGTAAGTCTCATTCGTGTTTAAGTTCAGCAAGTACTTCTCCATGCCGCCCACGGCGCGGTCGATGGACATATCGTTGTCGTTGAGGATGATGAGCATGTCGTTGGGGCTGGAGGACACGTTGTTGAGCCCTTCGAAGGCCAAGCCTCCGCTCATGGCACCGTCGCCAATGACGGCCACCACCTTGCGCGGTGATGGCGGGCATGTGCCGGAATCGGCCAAGACCTTATTAGCCACCGCCATTCCCAGCGCGGCAGAGATGGAATTGGAAGCATGCCCGCAGATGAACGAGTCGTACTCGCTCTCTTCGGGCGAGGGGAATGGCTTGAGTCCATGCAATTTGCGATTGGTATTGAACTGCTCTCGCCTTCCCGTGAGCATCTTGTGGCCATAGGCCTGATGGCCCACGTCCCAGACGATACGGTCTTCGGGAGTATTGAAGACATAGTGTAACGCTACAGTGATTTCGACGACGCCAAGACTTGAAGCCAGGTGTCCGGGGTTGACGGACAGTTCCTTGACGATCTGGCCGCAGAGTTCGTCGCATAGCTGTGGCAACTGGTCAACGTTCAGCTTACGCAGGTCAGCGGGGTATTGTATGCTCTGTAAAAGCTCCATCTTGTTTGTTTCCACAATTCAGATTTAATCATTTGGGGGTACAAAGTTACGACAAAAAGTGTAGACGGCAAAGAGAATATCGAAAAAATCTCAATAAATCTTTTGGTACTTACATAATTTTTCATATATTTGCAAGCAAAACCGCCGCTAACCTGAAATGGTATGAAGTACATTACGCTGCCCAAAGAACCACTGCCTGGCACTGTGCCGCTTGCTTGCGCAAGACGGCTGTCGTTCTATTTAGCCATGGAAGAATACGTTGCCCGCCATGTTGACGAGGCCGACATGTTCTTTATGTGGCAGGTGCGCCCCAGCGTTATCTTCGGGCGCAACCAGATGATGGAAAGCGAGGTGAACGTGGCGTATTGCCGCCGCCACGGCATTGAGATGTACCGGCGCAAGAGCGGAGGCGGCTGCGTCTATGCCGACGAACAAAACCTGATGCTCTCCTTCGTAACGCGCGAGGAGAACGTGAACCTGGCCTTCAACCGCTTTATAGGCATGCTTCTGTTGGTATTACGGAAGCTCGGGGTTGAAGCCACAAGCACCACTCACAACGACATATTGATTGGCAACCGCAAGGTGAGCGGCACGGCATGCTATCATCTGCCGGGCCATAGCATCGTGCATGCCACCCTGCTCTACGACACGAATATGGAGCATATTCAGCATGCCATCACCCCAAGTCAGGAGAAACTGCAGTCGAAAGGCATTCAGAGTGTGCGCCAGCGGATTACCCTGCTGAAGGACTATATCCCTCAAAGTCTTGGCGAACTGAAGACCTTCATCCGCACGACACTCTGCGAGGGCGAGTTCATGCTCACCGCCAGCGACGTGACCGCCATTGAACTGCAAGAGCAGACCTATCTGAAAGAGGAATTCATCAATTTAATATAGCGTATCAATGGAAAACAAGAAAACCTGTCTCTATGACAAACACGTGGCAATGGGGGCACTGATGTCGCCCTTTGCAGGATTTGAAATGCCTATCCAGTATAGCAATATCACCGACGAGCATCAGGCTGTGCGCACCAAGTGCGGCGTGTTCGACGTGAGCCACATGGGCGAAGTAACCGTCCGTGGCCGTGATGCAGAACGCTACGTACAGCATATATTTACCAACGACATTGCGGGGGCTACCGTCGGCAAGGTGTTCTACGGCATGATGTGCTATGAGAACGGCGGCACCGTAGACGACCTGTTGGTCTACAAGATGGGCGAGGGCGACTTCTTTCTGGTTATCAATGCCGCCAATATCGATAAGGACTGGGCTTGGATGCAGGATCAGGCCAAAGGCTTCGACATGGACTTGCAGAACGTTTCCGAGCAGTATGGACAGTTGGCCGTGCAGGGTCCCGAGGCCGAGGCGGTGGTCGAAGAGGTGTTAGGACTGGCCTGCAAGGAATTAAAATTCTACACAGCAGCCCCCCTTTCTTCCCCCGAGGGGGAAACTATAGAAGCCCCCTTGGGGGCCGTAGGGGGGGCTCTCATCAGCCGCACAGGCTACACCGGCGAGGACGGCTTCGAAATCTACGCCTCGCACGATTACATCCGTGCATGCTGGGACAAGCTCATAGCCAGCGGACGCTGCAAGCCCTGCGGACTGGGCTGCCGCGACACGCTGCGCTTCGAGGTGGGCCTGCCGCTCTATGGCGACGAGCTGAGTGCCGACATCACGCCCGTCATGGCGGGTCTTGGCATGTTCTGTAAGTTCGAAAAAGAGGACTTTATAGGCAAGGAGGCTCTGCTGAAGCAGAAAACCGAGGGCGTGAAGCAGCGCATAGTAGGCATAGAGCTGAACGACAAGGCCATACCCCGCCACGGATATGCCGTGCTGAATACAGAAGGCGTGAAGATTGGCGAGGTGACCACGGGCTATCACACCATCTCTTCAGACAAGAGCGTCTGCATGGCACTGATTGATGCCCAGTACGGCAAGCTCGACACACCCTTACAGATTCAGATTCGCAAGAAGGTGTTCCCCGGCAAGGTTGTGAAAAAACGTTTCTATGATAAACATTATAAAAAGTAAATAACTATGGCAAAAGTAATTGAAGGACTCTATTACAGTGAGTCGCATGAGTATGTGAGAATTGAAGGCGAGTATGGCTACATCGGTATCTCTGACTACGCACAGCACGCATTAGGCAACGTGGTCTATGTAGACATGCCCGAAGTGGACGACGAGGTGGTGGCCGGCGAGGAGTTCGGTGCCGTGGAGAGCGTCAAGGCTGCCAGCGACCTGATAGCTCCCGTTAGCGGAACGGTGGTCGAAGTGAACGAGGCTCTGGAAGACCAGCCCGAACTTATCAACCAAGACCCCTACGAGAACTGGATTATCAAGGTGGAGTTGTCCGACAAGGAAGAACTTGACAACCTCATGGCTGCCAGCGACTATGAGGATTTCTGTAACAAGTAGCACTATGTACAAGTATTTCCCCCATACCGAGGCCGACCTGCAAGCCATGATGGCCAAGGTGGGCATTAGCAGCTTGGACGACCTCTATGCCGAGGTGCCCTCTGAGGTGCGCTTCCAGGGCGACTACCAGTTGCCGTCGGCGATGAGCGAGCTTGAGGTGCGCCAGCTCTTCGAACAGCTTGGCTCGCAGAACCAGTTGCTGACGTGCTTTGCCGGAGCCGGTGTCTACGACCACTACACGCCGTCGGTCATTCCGCAGTTGCTCTCACGTTCTGAGTTCCTCACCAGCTATACGCCCTACCAGGCCGAGATTTCGCAGGGCACGCTTCACTATATCTTCGAGTATCAGTCGATGATGGCCGAGCTTACAGGCATGGACATCTCGAATGCCTCCATGTACGACGGCACCACTGCCACAGCCGAGGCCGTGATGATGGCCGTAGCGGCGGGGAAGAAGCAGAACAGAGTGCTGGTATCTGAGACCATCGACCCGAAGACGCTCGAAGTGGTAAGGACATACGCCCACTTCCGTCACATCGACCTTGAAATGATTCCCCAGAAGGATGGCATCACCGACCTACAGAGCTTGCAAGACCAGCTGAGCCAGCACCCCAAGGAATATGCCGCCGTGCTGGTTCAGCAGCCCAACTACTACGGTATCGTTGAGGACTACAGCGGCGTGGCCGAGGCCATCCATGCCCAAAAGGGACTCTTCATCATGAACAGCGTGGCCGCCGACCTCGCCCTATTGAAGACACCTGGCGAATGGGGTGCCGACATTGCCGTGGGCGACGGCCAGTCATTAGGCATTCCGATGCAGTTTGGCGGGCCTTACGTGGGCTATATGTGCTGTAACGAGAAACTTATCCGCAAGATGCCGGGCCGCATCGTGGGCAAAACCGTTGACAACCGAGGGCAGCGGGCCTTTGTGCTCACGCTCCAGGCACGCGAACAGCACATCCGCCGTCAGAAGGCTACCTCCAACATCTGTTCGAACCAGAGCCTCATGGCCCTCTTTGTCACCATCTACCTATCGCTGATGGGATGCGAAGGGCTGAAGGAGACTGCACGGCTCTCCTACGCCGGTGCCCATTATCTGTGCGACAAGCTTCTGGCCACGGGTCGTTTCTCGCTGGTCTACAACCAGCCGTTCTTCAATGAGTTCGTCGTGCGCTACGACGGCGACCTCGATGCTTTGCAGCAGCATCTGACAGCCAACGGCATACTCGGCGGCATTCAGGTGGCTCCCGACCAGGTGATGTTTGCCGTCACCGAGAAGCGTACTAAGGAAGAGATTGACCAACTCGTCTCGCTGATACCCCATCCGTTGCAATCCCCCCAATAAGTCCCCATCAGAAATATGAACAATCGACTATACGGAAACCTTATTTTCGAGCTTTCACAGCCAGGCCGTCGCGGCTATTCGCTGCCGAAGAACCGCTTCGGCGAGCAATACGAAGTGCCGTCCGGGCTTTGTCGCGAACAAGAGCCGGAGCTGCCCGAGTGCGACGAAATGACCGTTGTGCGCCACTATACCAACTTGTCGGCCAACAACTTCGGTGTTGACAACGGATTCTATCCATTAGGCTCCTGCACCATGAAGTACAATCCCAAGATCAACGAGGAGGTGGCCGCCCTGCCGCAGTTTGCCGGACTGCATCCCTTGCAGCCCGCCGAGACCACGCGAGGCGCCGAGGCCGTATGCACCTTGCTTTGTCGTTCACTCTGCCAGCTCACCGGTCTTCACGCCTTCACGCTGAAGCCCTTTGCCGGAGCGCATGGCGAGCTGACGGGTCTTATGGTCATCAAGAAGTACCATGAGAGCCGCAACGACCAGCAGCGCAGGCTGGTCATCGTGCCCGACTCGGCCCACGGCACTAATCCTGCCTCGGCAGCCGTATGCGGGATGGACATCATAGAGGTGAAATCATTGGCCGACGGAACGGTAGACGTGGATGCACTGAAAGAGCTGCTGGCCGCGCATGGCCCGCAGATAGCAGCCATGATGATGACCAACCCCAACACGCTGGGCCTCTTCGAGCGCCAGATACCTGTCATCGAGAAACTGGTTCACGGGGTAGGAGGCCTGATGTATTACGACGGTGCCAACCTGAACCCCATGCTGGGTGCCTGCCGTCCGGGCGACATGGGCTTCGACGTGATGCACATCAATCTGCACAAGACATTCTCCACCCCTCACGGCGGCGGTGGCCCCGGTGCCGGTCCTGTGGGCGTGCGCAAAGGACTTGAGGAGTTCTTCCCCACCGTGTCGCCCTTCCACGGTAACTTTGCCGTCGTCATGCGTGCCTACGCCTATATCCTCTCGCTGGGTCGCGAACATATCAAGGAAGTAGGACCATTGGCCACGCTCAATGCCAACTATATCAAAGAATCACTGAAGGATGTCTACGAACTGCCCATCGACGGGCTGTGCAAGCATGAATTCGTGTTCGACGGACTGAAAGACAAGTCGACGGGCGTCACCACCATGGACGTGGCCAAGCGCCTGCTCGACTACGGCTATCACGCTCCCACCATCTACTTCCCCCTGCTGTTCCATGAGAGTCTGATGATTGAGCCTACCGAGAACGAATCGAAGGAGACAATCGACGGCTTCATTGCCGTGATGCGCCAGATTGCCGAGGAAGCCAGGACAACCCCCGACGAGGTGAAGAGTGCGCCGCACACGACCCCCATCGGTCGCGTCGACGACGTGCTGGCCGCCAAGCATCCCGTAGTAACCTATAGACAATTGAGAACAGATGACTAATACAGACGTAATTATTATCGGTGCAGGCCCCGGCGGCTATCGGGCTGCCGGGCATGCCGCCGCAAGCGGGCTGCAGGTTGTGATCATAGAAGGTGCCGGCGTGGGCGGTACCTGCCTGAATGAAGGCTGCATACCGACTAAGACCTTTGCCCACACCGCCGAACTGATGCAGGTATTGAAGGAAAGCGAACAGCTCGGACTCCAGCACCTGCGCTACGACTTCGACTTCCGTCAGGTCGTAGCCCGCAAGGACGAGGTGCTGGCACAACTGCGCTCCGGCATCAAAGCCCTTCTCTCCCACCCCAACATCACCTTTGTACACGCCCGGGCCCGCTTCCTCGATGCCCACACCATTGAAGCCCTCCCCGCTGGCGACGTTTCAGCTGTCGCAGAGCACTACACCGCCCCCCATATTATCATTGCCACAGGCTCCGTTGCCAAGACCCTCCATCTGAAGGAACCCGTCACGCGCCCGATCCTTGACAGCGGCGACCTGCTCCGTCTCGACCATCTGCCCAAGAGCCTCTGTATCATCGGTGCCGGTGTCATCGGCATGGAGTTCGCCAGCATCTTTTCAGCTTTCGGCACACAGGTAACAGTGATTGAATTCCTGAAAGAATGCCTGCCCGCCCTCGACAGCGACATAGCCAAGCGACTGCGCAAGACATTAGAGAAACGCGGCGTCACGTTCTGCATGCAGTGTGGCGTAACGGCCATTACGACGGAGGGCGTCACCTTCCAGAACAAGAAAGGAAAAGAAGAGACCGTTCAGGTCGACGAGGTGCTGATAGCCGTGGGCCGTGCGCCCCGCGTATCGGACGACTTCCAGCTGGCAGGCTTCGACTATGATGCTCGCACGGGTATCAAGGTCGATGACCACATGCAGACCACCGTACCCGGAATCTATGCCATAGGCGACGTGAATGGTCGCCAGATGCTGGCCCATGCTGCCGAGGCACAGGCAAAAGTAGCAGTACGGCACATCCTTCATTCCCGCAACGCAGAAACCGATTCTCCACTCTTCACTCTTTACTCTTCACTCTCTCCCATCCCCGCCGCCATCTTCACCTATCCAGAGGCTGCAGGCGTGGGACTCACAGAAGACCAACTCAAGGCCGAAGGTACAGCCTACGAATGTCGCAAGGCCTTTCACCGTGCCAACGGGAAGGCCCTGACCATGAACGAGACCGAAGGTATGCTGAAATTGCTGAGCGAGCCAGGTGCCGGCCGCATCATAGGCGGTCATGCCTTTGGTACTCATGCAGCCGATATGATTCAGGAAGTGAGTGTGCTGATGTGCCGAAAGACCACCATCGCCCAGCTTCGCGACATGATACACATCCACCCCACCCTCAGCGAGATAGTCCTTGCGGCAGCAGAAAGCTGAGACAAGCCCCTAAGAAGCCCCTAAGAGCCTCCCCAAGCCCCTCCAAAGGAGGGGATGTTTGGTTAGATAAAGCAACGGAGATATCTAACTAAACACCCCCTCCTTTACAGGAATAGTCCTACGCCATAGATAAGAATTAGGTAGCGGAAGATCTTTCCGAGAGTGATTGAGAGGAAAGTGATAAAGATATTGGCTCGCATGAGCCCCAAGAGGATGGTGATGGCACTGCCCAGGACGGGGATGAAGGCGAAGAAGCCCATCCAGGCACCTCGACCCGCCATGAAACGTTCGGCCTTGTCGAGGTCTTGCTGCTTCACGTGCAGGTATCTCTCAATCCATTCCAGTTTGCCCATACGCCCGACACAGTAGTTGAATACGGAGCCGAGAACATTGCCGATGGTGCCGTAAAGCATGAGCTGCCAGGGGTCAAGGCCCGTGGCCATCAAGGCCGCCATGACGGCCTCGCTGGAGAAGGGGAAGAAGCTGCCAGCCAGGAATGCGGCAATCAGCATGCCTAAGTAGCCATAACTTGAAAGAAAGTCGATGAACCAGTCCATATAGAGAGACGGGGATTTCAAATCCCCTTCAATAGACAAAGGGAGGAGATGGTGATGAGAAGATTGATGGCGACAGCGAGGAGGAAAATGATGTTGGTGGCACGGGAGTGGGTAAGCGTCAGGTAATGGGCAACGATAGGGCTGGCATGGAGGATGAGCAGCATCATCAATACGTCGAAGTGCTGGGGCAGCAGGAAGAGCAACAGGACAAGCACGATGCTCATAATGGAGAAGTAACCATAAAGCTGACGTATGCGAATCTTGTCCTCGAAGCTGTGAGTGGAAAGATGGACCATGCCCAAGAGCATCATGGCCAAGATAAAGAGTAAGCCTACCCAAGCCCTCCCTATAGGGAGGGATGTCTGGATAGAGAGAGAGGAGAGTCGGGGATTGCAAATCCCCTCTAACAGAGTCGGGGATTGCAAATCCCCTCTAACAGAGAGGAGGGAGAAGTCCTGCTTGAGCATGCAATAGGCGAAGGCGAGCCAGTAGGGAGTGGCAAGGCCCAGCAAGGAAGCCAGCCATGAACGCCAAGAGAGGGACTGCAAGTGGGTGGCCATGAGGATCCAGACAATGGGCAAGAGATAGAGCACCTTGACGAAGAAGAAACTGCTGATGCCGAAGAAGAGGAAGGCATAGAAGGTGAAGCCTGGTGCCTGCTGGTCCTGATAGGTGCGGAAGAGGATGATGGTGGTGACGGTGATGCACAGTTGGACGATGATGGCCGTGAGGGAACCAAAGAGGAAGCACGTGGCACAGGACAAGGCCAAGAACGTACAGGAGACCATGCGCGAGCGAATGCGCAAGAGCGCATTGGCGTTGCTGAGCTCGACGGTGAGATAGGTGGTGACTGCAAAGAGGAGGAGCTGCAGCCACCAGCCATGAGAGACAAGCCCTGAGAGCAACCACACCACGAGGGTGAAGATGGCAGTGACGGGGAGGACGAGAGTGCTTTCGGCAATCCTGTTCTGGAGATGCTTCATGAAAAGTGAAGAGTGAAGAGTGAAGAGTGAAGAGTGAAGAGTGAAGAGTGAAGAATGAAGAGTGAAGAATTAGAGATCCTTGCCGATGTCGCGACGGAAGTATTTGTCGGTGAAGTGAATCTTCTGGGCTTCGAGGAAGGACTTGTGGAGAGCCTCTTCCTTGTCCTTTCCGTAGGACGAAACGGCCAGGACACGACCACCATTGGTCACCACCTGCCCGTCGTTCAAAGCCGTGCCGCTATGGAACACGATGCTCCCCTCGACCTGGTCGATGCCGGTGATGGGATACCCCTTCTTATAAGCCTCGGGATAGCCGCCGCTGACGAGCATGACACAAACGGCAGCACGCTCGTCGAACTCGATGACACGCTCGTCGAGATTGCCCTGCGCCACCCCTTCGAAGAGGTCGACGAGGTCGCTCTTGAGGCGGAGCATGACACTCTCGGTCTCCGGGTCGCCCATGCGGCAATTGTATTCAATGACCATCGGCTCGCCCTTGACATTGATGAGACCGAAGAAGATGAAGCCCTTGTAGAGGATGCCCTCGCTGCGCAGACCATCGACGGTGGGTCGGATGATACGCTCCTCGACCTTCTGCATCCACTCCTTAGTGGCAAAAGGAACAGGAGAGACGGAGCCCATGCCGCCCGTATTGAGCCCCTTGTCGCCCTCGCCGATACGCTTATAGTCCTTCGCCTCGGGCAGAATCTTGTAATGCTCGCCATCGGTAAGCACAAAGACAGAACACTCTATGCCACTGAGGAACTCCTCGATGACTACGCGGGAAGAGGCATTGCCGAACATGCCACCCAGCATCTCGCGCAGTTCCTTCTTGGCTTCCTCCAGCGTGGGGAGAATCAATACCCCCTTGCCAGCACAGAGACCATCGGCCTTGAGGACATAGGGAGGCTGGAGAGACTCCAGGAAGGGGAAACCTTCCTGCGCGTTCGCGGCAGTGAAGGTGCGGTAGCGGGCGGTGGGAATGTTGTGACGCTGCATGAACCGCTTGGCAAAGTCCTTGGAACCCTCGAGCGCGGCACCGGCCTTCGACGGCCCAATGACTGGGATGTCCTTGGTACGCGGGTCGGCCTTCAAGTCGTCGTAGATGCCTTTGACCAAAGGATCCTCGGGACCCACCACCACCATATCGACGTGTTTGTCGGCACAGAACTGCTTGATGGCCTCGAAGTCGTCGGCCTTGATAGGGACGTTCTCTGCTGACGCAGAGAGAACGGTGGCTGGGCGACCGGTGCAGTTGGCAGTGCCAGCGTTGCCGGGAGCGATATAGAGTTTGTCACACTTGCTGCTCTGAGCAATTTTCCAAGCGAGGGCGTGTTCACGTCCACCGCTACCTAAAAGAAGAATCGTCATTGTCGTAAGATTTTATTTGTATTTATTGCAGGGTGACGGTGGCATTGATCTTCACCTTCTGTCCCATGGAATTGGTCTCGTTCTCCACCGTGATGGACTTCACCCATCCATTAGCATCCAGCTCATAGTTGGCTTTCTCGGTGGCCTCGAGCTTCATCATGCCGCTGGCCATGACCATGTCGATGTTCTGCTTCACCATGTCGGCCTGGTCGGGAGCCATCTCCGAGACCTTGTCAATAATCATCTGCTTCATCTCTTCCTTGCTCATGTTCATGGTCGAAGTGGTAGTGACCTTGTTGTTGCCAGCCAGGAAGTACATGCGCTTCATCTTCATACCCTGATCGTTGGTGTACTCGTCCTGTGCGCCAATGACAACGGTCTTGCCGTTCAGGGCCAAGGGGCTGTTGCTCAACTTAGCGGCATTGACCATATAACCCTCTGTGAGCTGACCAGCAACCTGCTTCATGAGCACCTCCTTGGGCATGACATCGGCCATCTGCGGGGCACTTTTCAGCAGTTCGTCGAAGAATAACCCGGCCCGCTCCTGCGTAGCCTTCTTCACCTCGTCGAAGTTCTTGATGCCCACGATCTGCCCGTCCTTATCGGTAGTGAGGCGCAAGGTTACGCCCTTCATCATCTCGGAGGAGGCAGTGAGCAGCCGACCCATCAAGTTATCTGCGGCAGCATCGGTGGTACAGTTGTTGACCACGACATCGATTACATAGCCAGCAGCCGTTTCCTCGGTCACGGTATAAGTGGCCGTCTCGGTTAGCTTCACCTCCGTGCCCGCAGCGTTAGTCTGGGTCACGGTGACGTAGGTCTTCACGTCGCCCTTTTTCATTTTCGGACAAACTTTCAGGCTTTGCGCCTGTGCCATCAAGGCAACGAGCAACATAGTACTCAGGAATAAAAACTTTTTCATGACATCTGTGTTAAAAATGAGAATTTTGAATAATGGCGACAAAGATACGGCATTTTTTCGAAAAATACTTGCATAAGTGGAAAAAAATGTGTTACTTTGCATCATATTTTTCGAATAATTCAAATTTAGTAACATTATGAAGAAATTTATTCTCTCCATCGTAGCCGCACTGATGTCAGTGCCTACGTTTGCCCAATTTGGGAGTGGTGATTTCTCTCTATCCGAGAGCAGTGTTTACTGGGGTGTCCGCATGGGTGCCAATTTTGCAAATATCAGCGGAGACTATACCAGCGATTTAGGCACGAAGACGGGCATCAACCTGGCAGGTGTCGTAGGTCTGCGTCTTAGTAATACGAACCCCATCTTCTTGGAGAGCGGTCTTTTTTACACCGAGCGCGGCGGCAAGGAAGGCAGCAAGCTGAAAGTGGGCCTCACCTACCTCGAAGTTCCCATTTTGATTAAGTATGGTATTCAGGCTACCGACGACATCGCCGTGCTGCCCTTCATCGGTCCCTATTTCTCTTTTGGTTTTGCCGGTAAGAGCAAATGGGAATTAGGCGGTCTGAAATACAGCGAAGGCTCGTACTCGAAAGACGCCCTTGACGGAGGCTTCAACCATGCCGACATGGGATTCAAATTGGGTTGCGGAGCCGAGTACAACATGCTCTATCTGGAGTTAGGCTATCAGATAGGCGTTGCCAATATCGCAAAAAACGATGACCTCACCCGTCATGGCAATGCGTTCTTCATCAACTTCGGTGTGAACTTCTAATCATAAGGAGTACTTACACTATCGAGAATAACGCCAACAACATTAACAACATGATTACTTCGGCCGTCCGGTTCAGCCAGACGGCCTTTTTCATGTCATCGGTGGTCAGTTCGCGGTTGTTGTCACCGATGTACGGTTTGTCGACCATCTGTCCGAAGTAAGGGTGAGGGCCACCAAACCGACAGTTGAGCACACCAGCCAAGGCCGCCTCGGGATAGCCGCTGTTAGGGCTGGCATGGCGACGGCCATTGCGAGCCACGAAGCGCAGCAACGACAAACGCCCAGACGCGACAACCATCAGGAAAGCCGTGAGACGGGCAGGCAGATAGTTGGCCACGTCGTCAATGCGAGCGGCTACGCAGCCAAACTCACGATAACGGTCGGTGCGATAGCCTATCATAGAGTCGAGCGTGTTCACCATCTTATAAGCCAGCATGCCCGCAGGTCCCAAAAGAGCCAGCCAGAACAACGGGGCAATGACACCGTCGCTCAGGTTCTCGGCCAGCGTCTCGAGGGCAGCCGTGCGCACCTCCTGGGCCGACAGCTCCTGCGTGTCACGCCCTACGATACGAGCCACCTGCCTACGCCCCTCGCTGAGCGAGCGGTCGACGGCTTCGAACACCAAGCGCACTTCGCGAATGAGCGTGGTGCCTGCCAGACAGAAAAACACCGTGAGCGTGCAGACGGCAATATAGGCAACAGGCCAGGACAACAGCCACCGAAAAAGCAGGAAAGCCGAGAAGAACACACCGAGGATAAGCGTTAGGGCAAGCAGGCCGCCCTTCCAACGCCGGTAGGTACCATGATTAAGAAGATGCTCGCCCTTGGCAATCAGTTTGCCGAAGAACACGACGGGATGAGGCATACCGATAGGGTCGCCCAGGAGCAGGTCGAGGAACCAGCCAAGAAGCAAGGACAAGACCAAGAAAAGAACGGGGGTATTGAAGCTGAGGTCAAGCATGGGAGGGGGGATTTGATTCGGAGGGAATTGCTTCGGCAAAGCCGAAGCCTACAGGGAAGGGGTGGATGATAAATACTGGCGAAGGGCAGAAAAGAGGGCTTCGTTCTCAGGGGGTGTCTGGGCTGCGACGCGGAAGTGATGGGGAGTCAGGCCACGGAAGTTGGAAGCATCACGAATAAGCATGCCATGCTCACGCACCAGATAGTCTTTCAGACGGGCGGCTGTGAGCGACTCTACATGGCAGAGCATGAAGTTGGTGTGCGTCTCCCTGACAGTAACTGCCCCAGTTGACTGGAGCAAATGACGCAGACGCTGGGCCTCGGCCAGGTCGACACTGACGGGCTGAGCATGCTCCACCAGGAACCGGCCAGCCTCAACGGCCAGAACACCCACCGACCACGGTCGGAGGTATCGGCGCAACTGGCGCGTGAGCCGTGGCGCGGCCACAATATACCCAATGCGCAGGCCAGGCACGGCGTATGTCTTCGTGAATGAATGCAACTGCACGATGTTGCCCGCACCGACAGCCTGCCGGGGCGTGAGCATGGGCACAGCCGTGTAATGCTCATAGGACTGGTCGACAACCAGCAGGCTGTTCTCCCTTGCCAGTTGCTGCACCCGATCGGGTTCAAGTGCCTCGCCCGTAGGGTTGTTGGGGTTGCAGAGCCAGAGCGCACGCCCAGACTTTTTGCTGGAGCGATACATCCGGATGGCATCGGCATACTCGCTGAACGAAGGTTCGATGCAGCGATGATGCATAGCGAAAGCCTGTGCCACTAAATAAATCGCCTCAGTGGCACCATTGGTCACGATGACCGAGCGAGGGTCTACGCCATGCCGTTCGGCGATAAGCCGTTCCAGCGACCATGCCTCTGGCTCGGGATAATTGGCAATGAGGTCGAGCCGACTGGCCAAGTGCTGCTTCAAGGCCGAGTGGTCGGCATGCTGACAGATGTTCGAAGAGAAGTTCATCCGAACATTGGCATACAGATAGAGGTCGTCACCGTGTCCTTCAATCATGGCAGCGCAGAATTTGATACACTTTCTCCATATCGACATAGCGTCGCACGTGGTCGGCCAGCAGGTCGTACTGCTGTTCCTTGAACGCCTGATAGTCGAAAACACTGCCCCCCTCGGCCAGTTTCCCGGCAAAAGGCTGCAGCAGGAAATCGACGAAAGCAGCATTGTCGAGTATGCCGTGTACGTAGGTACCCATGCAGCGGTTGTTCACGAAATAGCCGTCCTCGCGTCCGTCGGCAAGGAGACAGAGCGGCGAAGCAGCAGCTTCGCCATGAGGAGCCGTATGCCCCATGTGGATTTCGTAGCCCTGTAACGATGTCGGTGAAGCCACGGGAGCCAGCGAGAACGCCACCTGCCGCGTCACCTTCTCACCGCTCATAGTGGTAGAGACAGGCAGCAGTCCCAGTCCGGGCAACCGCTCGATGTCGCCCTCCACATGGTCGGGGTCGCACACTTCGATACCCATCAGCTGATAACCGCCACAGATACCCAGCACGCTGGCTCCCTCGCGATGTGTACGGACAATGGCCTGCGCCACGCCGTTGCGGCGCAGTTCGTAGAGGTCGTGGAGCGTAGACTTGGAGCCGGGGAGAATAATGATGTCGGCCTTACGAATCTCGTCGACGTTATTCGTATAATATAAATGTACGCGCGTATCCTGCTCCAGCGCATCGAAGTCGGTGTAGTTGGAGATATGGCGCAGCATGACCACCGCCACGTTGACCCGGCCCCGCTCTGCCTGCATCGACTTACCCGCCAACGCCACACTGTCCTCCTCTTCAATATGAATGTCCTTGAAGTAGGGAATAACACCCAGCACAGGCACGCCGCAAATGTCCTCCAGCATCTTGCGTCCACGGTCAAATAGCCGAAGGTCGCCCCGAAACTTATTGATGATGATGCCCTTGATGCGATGCCTATCCTCGGGAGTCTGCAACATGATGCTGCCGTAGACCGAGGCAAAAACACCACCACGGTCAATGTCGGCCACCAACACCACGGCGGCATCGGCATGACGTGCCATCGGCATGTTCACAAGGTCGGTTTCGCGCAAGTTGATTTCCGAGATGCTGCCTGCCCCCTCCATCACAATAGGATTGTAGCAAACGGCCAGTCGGTCGAAGGCGGCGCAGACTTCTGTACGGAAGTCAATTTTTTCATCTTCCTTTTCCGAAATGCCAGTCTCACCCGTTTCCGAACGCCTTCGCCAGAAGTCATAGGCATTGCGGTTGCCAATAGGCCGACCGTGGAGTACCACCTGCGAGGTATGGTCGCTCTGCGGTTTCAACAGAAGCGGGTTCATGTCGGTGTGACAGGGTATACCTGCCGCCTCGGCCTGCACAGCCTGCGCACGGCCTATCTCCAGTCCCTCGGGGGTAGCGTAGGAGTTGAGTGCCATGTTCTGCGCCTTAAAAGGAGCAGGATGATAGCCGTCCTGACGGAAAATGCGGCAGAAGGCTGCGGCAACGACGCTCTTACCCACATCACTGCCCGTTCCGGCCAACATGAGGGGACGGAATGAAGAAGTAGCCGGATGCACAGCACTTTCATCCTCTCTTATTCCTCCGATATGCGTGTAACTGGCCAGCACATTCTTATAGCACAGTACGGGCGTAGACACCGGCTCGCCCTTGGCATTATATACCTGGCAGATGCTTTTCGGCGTCTCGCCTAAGAACTGCGTATAGTGGAACTCGTGCCCGCGATACTCCCGTCCGTCAAGAACGAAACGACGATAGCCTAACGACAGCCGACGATCCTGCCTGCGGGCCGTGATGCGGTAGGGCAGCACGCCGCACATCGGGTGGTCACCCTCATCGTCTACGATGCTCTGGCAGAGATACATCATGCCGCCACACTCCGCCTGGATGCGACCGCCTCGTTCGGCATAGTCGCGAATGGCACTTCGCGTGGCCTTTGCCTTCTCCAAGGCATCAAGATGCTTCTCTGGATAGCCGCCGGGCAGATAGAGCAAGTCAACATGACTAAGGTCGGGCACCTGCGTCTCTGGATCGAAGAAACGGACACCGGGGCCGAAGCCGTCAAGCATTTCCTGATAGATAAAGGAGAACGACTCGTCGTTGCGTGCCACTAACACGTGCCTTTCTACCTCCTGCGGGGGCGTATGGTACTGAGGAAGTGCAGCACTTGCCCAGGGAGCTGTCAGCAACTGCTGCCAGTCAACGTGCTGTTCCAATAAAGCAACCAGTTGCTTACTCTCGGCTTGTTCTGAGAAGTCAAGCCCTAAATAACGCGATTCCTGTTCCAACGCTGCGTGCTTAGGCAGATAGCCAAAGCATGCTACGTGCAGGTCGTGGCACACCTGCTGCAACAACTGATAGTGACGCTCCGACCCCACCTTGTTAAAGATGACACCGACAATATTCACATCGGGTCTGAAACCGACAAAACCCTGCAACAGGGGAGCCATACTATAGGCAGCCGAGCGGGCATCGACCACCAAGACAACGGGCAGACCCAGCACGCGCGCAATCTCAGCCGACGAGCCTAGGTCGCGGTCGTAACCATCGAAAAGGCCCATCATCCCCTCCACGATGCACACGTCGGCTCCTTCGGCATAGCGGGCATACAACTCGCGCACATGCCGGGGAGTGGCCATAAACGTGTCGAGGTTGACGCTGGGTCGGCCACAGACTGCCGCATGGAACTTCGTATCAATATAGTCGGGCCCGCACTTATAGGGCTGCACGACATGGCCTTTGGCCGTGAACAAGGCCATCAAGCCACGGGCAATAGTCGTCTTCCCTTGGCCACTGGTAGGGGCTGCTATCATGAATTGTGTTTTCATCGGGTGCAAAGTTACAAAGATTTTGGCCATAATCACCTCATTTATCATTAAAAAACAGATGATGAATGCCAAATTACCATGCAAAATGACGTTTATACAAAATAAAATGCTTACCTTTGCACCCACAAATGGCAATCTGGTTCAAGACCGAACCATGATGAAAGGGAACCTGGTGAAAGTCCGGGACAGTGCCTGCTGCTGTAATCCTCATTTAAGCGGTCTGCTTGTATAACGCCACTGACTTATCATCGTCGGGAAGGCAAAGCAGACTGAGGAAAGTCAGAAGACCTGCCATCATATATTAATATAAGGTACGCGCGTTCAGGAACAAGCGCAGCGGAAAGCAACCACGATGAAAGAAAAGCTGATTGCAGCGGGAATGGTACTGCTATGCCTCTCGCACACATTGACGGCACAGGAAACGATGAAGACCGACTCCATACAGGAGGTGGTCGTGACAGGTACTGGCACACAGCACCTGCTACGCAATGCCCCCGTACAGACCGAGGTCATCACCAGCCGCATGCTGAAGAACTACGGCGGACGGTCGTTAGAGGACATCCTCGGCGCCCTGACCTCGTCGTTTGCCTTCAACGAGGGCGACATGGGTTCGCAGATGCAGCTCAACGGCCTGGGCAACAGCTATATCCTGGTACTCGTCGACGGCAAGCGTCTGCACGGCGACGTGGGAGGCGAAAACGACCTAGGCCTCATCGACCCACACAATATCGAGAAGATAGAGATTGTGAAGGGGGCATCGAGTGCCCTCTATGGCAGCGACGCCATCGCCGGCGTAGTGAACATCATCACGAAGAAGCACAACGAGGCCCTGCTCGTGGAGAACAGCACACGCTATGGCTCGCACAACGACTTGCGGCAGCACAATGGCGTGGGACTGGCTTTCGGACAGGTAAAGAGCTACACCAACTTCCAGCTACAGCACAGCGACGGATGGCAGAACACCGCCACGGAGTGGACACCATCATCGGCTACGCCCGTCACCGACTCGCGCAACAAGACGGTGAATGAGCACACCAACTGGCAGCTACAGGAACAGCTGACATGGAACGTCACGCCCCAGATAGAACTCTATGCCAGCGGCTCCTACTACCGCAAAGGCATTTACCGACCAAAGGGCAAGTATCCCAAGTACGACGTGAAGACCTTCGACCTGAAGTATCGCAATGCGTCGGCCAGCGTAGGAGGAAAATGGCAAGCACCCTTCGGCGTAATAACGCTCGACGTGGACTGGAACAAGCATGCCTACTACCATGCCTTCACCTCGACCACACTGGCCGAAGGCTTCGACGACCAAGGAAAACTGATACTCGACTTCCCCTATTTTGCCGGGCAGCAGTCGCTGCAAAGCAACCAGGAGCGCACCATGGCCCACCTGAAAGGCGTTTTTCCCCTACCTTACAACCATCGTCTGAGTGCCGGGATAGAAGCCCGCTACGACTATCTTAAAGCCCCCACCAGCATTGCAGGAAAGACTGCCGACGACAACACCGAGGCCATCTACGTACAGGACGAATGGAACTGTGCCGTGGGCAGCGGCTCTGCCACTGTCCACCTGACTCCCGGCCTGCGACTGAACCGTAACCAAGGTTTCGGCATGCGTCTCACCCCCAAGCTGTCGGCCATGCTGTCAACGGGGCAGCTACGCCTGCGCGCTACGTGGAGCCAAGGGTTCAAGACTCCTACACTGAAAGAACGCAACTATCGCTACATACGCGAGATGACCACCATCATCATGTATTTGGGCAACCCCGACCTGGGCGCGCAGACATCCAACTACTTTTCGCTGAACGGCGAATATACCTGGGGTCCGATGAACCTGACCCTGACGGGCTATCTGAACAAGGTGGACAACATGATTACCCTGGTCACAGTGCCCCGCACGGAGGCTCCCGCCGACTATCGGCAACAGTATGGCGAGATGCTGGGCAAGGTACGCCGCTACATGAACATGGAGGACGCACGCACGATGGGTGTCGACGTGAACCTGCGCTACAGCCATAAAGAGTGGTCAGCAGGACTGGGCTACAGCTACTTGGACACTCGCGCCCATGTTTACGACGGCGACCACGACCGCCTTGTCAGCGTCACCATCGACGGCATGGCTCACCACAAGGGCAACGTATTCTTTACCTGGCAGCACAACAACAACACATCACATCAGCCACAAGGCTATGGTCTCGGACTCTACGGGCGCATGTCAACCAAGCGCTATTATCAGACCGACGGCGACGGCAAGGGTTATCAGATCTGGCGTATTGCAGGCAACTGCACGTTTGGCTTAGGAAAGCACCGCCTCGCCTCCACATGCCAGTTAGAGGCAGGTATCGACAATCTGTTCAACTACTGCGACCGTACCCCCCACGGTCTGCATCTTGGCACGACCACGCCAGGACGTACCGTCTACGCCACGCTGGCAGTAAAGCTAACGAAGGGAAAGAAAACCAAATTTTCAAATAACACTAAGTCTAACATTAAACAAAATGAAAATGAAGAAGATTAAGTTTCTCCTCATTGCCATGATGGCAATGATGTCGGCCACCACCTTCGTGGCCTGTAGCAGTGATGACGACGATCCTGTGTCGAACATGCAGCGTTATCAGAATGAGGTCGACCAGGCCGTGCAGTCACAGAAGAAGAACTCCAAGGCTATCCTGCTTGTGGCCTTTGGCAGCACCTGGCAGCAGGCCTACGATGCCTTCGACCTGACCCGTTCAGAGTATGAGAAGGAGTTCGCTGGTTACGATGTCTACCTGAGTTTCTCTTCGGCCATCTGCATCAACCGCGCTATGGCAGGCGAGAACACCGACAAGCGCATGTTCTACGAACCCAAGTACTGGCTTGAGGCCTTCGGTCGCGTGCAGTATTCCGAAATCATTGTGCAGTCCATGCAGGTTATTCCCGGCGAGGAGTTCAGCCGCGTGGTGAACGCCATGAAGGACTTTGGCAACAACTCGAATGGCGACCTCGACGATAAGTATCTGTCGAAGGTGACACTGAAGCTGGGCATGCCCCTGATGTACACCGAGGACGATGCCGCCGAACTGGCCTCTGCCCTGAACGCCAATTTCGGCAAATGGGCCGAAAGGGGTTCCATGCTGTTCATGGGCCACGGCAATCCCGATGAGTATGACACCTACAAGGCCAACGTGCGCTACACACAGTTGGAAGAGGCCCTGCAGGCCATCAACCCCAGCTACTATGTGGGAACCGTCGACATGAAGGCAAACTTCAAGACCGATGTTCGTCTGCGCATGGCTGAAAACGGCATTGAAAACGGCAATGTCTACTGCGCACCGCTGATGTCGATTGCCGGCGACCACGCCCATAACGACATGGCCGGCGACGATGATGCCTGGGACGACGGCTTCGAACTGAATGGTGATGGCGAGGTGGAAGATACCTCCTGGAAGATGTACTTCAACCACTGCGGCTTCACCATCGACGCTACCACCTTTAAGGACAACGGCGAGAATGGCCTGGTAAAGGGACTGCTGGAATACCAGAACATCCGTGCCCTCTACAAGAAGCACACTCGCAACGCCGAGACCGTGGACTACTATCACTCCATGTATCCCGAAGAATAAACCATGTTATCAATGATAACTGACAAATGATAAAAGGTAAATGAACAAGTATTATATGAGCATTATTTCTGGAAAAACAGTGTTAAGAAAAAGACAGATAATGATAGGTTTATCATTTATCATTTGTCAGTTGTCATTTCTTCCCGTAAGGGCACAGATCCACCTCATGGAGCGCCACGACTCACTGGCCCACTCCTATAATCTGAACCCCGTAGTGGTAACTGGCTCCGGGCACCACCAGCGACTCAAGTCAACGGCTACGCCAGTACACGTGTTGTCGCAGCAGGACATACAGGAGCAGGGACTGACCACCTTTGAGGATGTCATCACCCGCATGATGCCGCAGGTATCTATGGCTCCGTCGTCTATGGGCACCTTCCTGCGCATGAACGGACTGGGCAACAAATACATCCTCCTCTTGATTAACGGTCAGAAACTCTCAGGCGACATATCGAGCAACGTCGACCTGGGACGCATCAGCATGACCCGCGTCAAGCGCATCGAGGTACTCGACGGAGCCGCTTCGTCGCTCTATGGCTCCGATGCCATCGGCGGTGTCATCAACATCATCACCGACCAGCCCACCCAGCAGCTCGTAAGCGTACAGAACAACACCCGCGTCTCGGGCGAAGGGAAACTGACGGAGAGCGTCAGCCTCGACATCTATAAGGATGGCTTCGGCTCGTACACCACCTATACCCACGATCGTGCCAACAGCTATCAGACCTACACTGAGGAGTATGTGAAGGGCAGCAACACCGAGACGCAGCCCACCATCGCCCCGCTGTTTACGGGCTATCGCTCGAACCTCATCAACCAGAAGTTCACTTACTCGCCCTCACGCCGCCTTGCTCTGAACGCCGGCTTCGATTACAATCATAAGATTACCGACCGTCCAGAGACTGCCACCGTTCCAGCCGATGCTCCGGCCGGAACCACAGCCCCCACCGGCGGCACCGACTATGAGATGCGCTACAAGGCCCTGCGCCTCACCGCAGGCGGTATCTACAAGTTCGACAAGAAGAACTCGCTGCAAGCCGATTTCATCATGAATCGCTTCCGCTACGGCAAAGAGTACGACGTGGAGACAAAGACCAACCAGATTGGCGACTACGTACAGTCGAAGAAACAGCGCACCATGGAGGGCCAGCTGAAAGCCATCCTCGACATTCCCTCCCTCTGGGGAGATGAGAGGGGAGCCTCGACCACCATCGTCGGAGCCGACTGGCGACAAGACCGCCTGAACGCCACCTCGGGCAACATCGACCAGAAAGCCTACGATCTGGCCACCTACGCCCAGCATGAGCAGCGTTGGGCCGTAGGCCGTGGTTTTGCCACGGCAACCCTTGGTGCCCGCTACGACTACCATGAGAGCTTCGGCAGCCACTTCACGCCCAAGGCATCGCTCATGTACTCCATAGGTGAGCTGAACCTGCGTGCCACTTACTCGGCTGGTTTCCGTGCCCCCGGACTCGATGAGCTATACTATCACTACTTCTCCGTGAACCGGGGCAAGGCGCAGATCATCTTCGGCAACCAGACGCTGAAGCCAGAGAAGAGCAACTATTTCGCCCTGAATGCCGAGTACCGCTCGAATGTAGTGGCCGTGAGCCTCACGGGCTTCCTGAACCGCATCAATGATATGGTGGTGCGCAAGGACATTAGCGTCGACCCCACATCGCTCGCCATGCTACAGACGGAGTTCCCCGAAATGACTGCCGACCAGGCACAGAAGCTGGAACGCTACTCGCTCTACCAGAACAGCGACCAGGGCGACGTAAAGGGCTTCAAGGTAACTGCCTCGGTCAACGTGCTACACGACGTGAACCTCTCGGCCAACTACGCCTACACCTACGCCCGCACCAATACTGACGACGAATGGGCACTGCTGGAACGCAGCATCCGCCATGCCGCCGTCATCGCCGCCAACTATCATCACGCATGGGGCAAATACAGTCTGAACGTCAACCTGAACGGTCGCCTGCAGTCGAAGACCTACTACCCCGGCTATGAGGACGCACCTGGCTTCGGCGTGTGGAACCTGCAGACCACGCACTCGTTCAACTGTCTATCATGGGCATTCATCGAGCCCAGCCTGGGTGTCGACAACCTCTTCGACCGTGTCGACCACCGCATCGACTCCTCTCAACGCAAGTACGCCCTCTACTCTCCGGGCCGCATGCTCACCGTCGGCCTACGTCTGAGGTTCAAATAAAGTACACCTTATTCTTATGAAACAGATCTACACGAAGACTGGCGACGAGGGAACAACCTCACTGCGCGACGGAGTACGTGTTCCGAAGGATGACCCGCGCATTGAGGTCAACGGCCAGATAGATCACCTGAACTCGCTCTTAGGTCTCGTCAGGGCAAGTCTTGGCGAAGCCCCAAACATGGTCTTCGATGTACAAAAAGAGCTGATGGTGGTGATGAGCCATATAGCCACTCCCGACGGTCACGACAACCCACGCACCCTTCATGTGAGCGAACTGACCACGCAGATGGAGCAGGCTATCGACAAACTGAGCCAACAGCCAACGCCATTCGTCATCCCCGGCGACTCGCTCTCCTCGGCTTTCATCCACACTGCCCGCACACAGGCCCGCACCGTTGAGCGTCGGCTTTGGACGCTCCAGCGCGAGCATGCAGTAGAGTCTTCCATACTCATCTTCTTCAATCGTCTCTCCGACTACCTTTTTGCACTGGCAAATGCAAAAAGGTAGTTGTATTGATGGCCGATTGAATTTATTTTCGTATCTTTGTCAGCATCATGGGAAAGATTATCGTAGCAGGCATAGGACCTGGCAGCAAAGAAGACATCACGCCCGCCGTACTGGACGCCGTGCGAGAGGCCGACGTAGTGGTAGGCTACAAGTATTATTTTCAGTTCATAGAACCCTATCTGCGACCGGGATGCCAGTGCATTGACACGGGCATGAAGAAGGAACGCCAACGGGCCGAGCAGGCCTTCCAGTTGGCTACGGAGGTCAACACGGTGGTGGTTATCTCTTCGGGCGATGCCGGTATCTATGGCATGGCTCCGCTTATCTACGAGATGAAGCGCGAACGGCATGCCGACCATATCGAGGTGACTACCTTGCCAGGTATCTCAGCCTTTCAGAAAGCGGCTTCGCTCTTAGGGGCACCGATAGGCCACGACCTTTGCATCATCTCCCTTTCCGACCTGATGACCCCGTGGGAACACATCGAGCGTCGCATCCGTGCGGCAGCCATCGGCGATTTTGTCACGGCGGTCTACAACCCGAAGTCGAATGGCCGGTACTGGCAGCTCTATCGCTTGCAGGAACTCTTCCTGCAAGAGGGGCGCTCGCCCGAGACTCCCGTGGGCTATGTGCGACAGGCCGGACGCCCAGAACAGACTGTTCGACTGACCACCCTTGGGCAACTTGACCCGGAGGAGATTGACATGTTCACGGTGTTGCTGATAGGCAATTCGCAGTCCTATAGCTACGAGGGCAGGATGATTACGCCTCGCGGCTATTATGCATCGGCCACTCAGGAGGGCAACAAAGGACAGCAGATTATGATGGAATCGTTCCGTACCATTGAGCGTGAACTGAAGAACAAAGACATCCCCCTTGGACACAAATGGGCCTTACTTCATGCCATCCACACCACAGCCGACTTCGACATGGAGGACATCCTGCGCATGGACGAGGGAGCCGTGGAGTCTATCTATAAAAAGGTAAAGGACGGGACGCTGCCCACCATCGTGACCGACGTGACCATGGTGACGAGCGGCATCCGAAAAGGGGCTTTGCAGCGATTAGGCATAGAGGCTAAATGCTATCTGAGTGATACTCGCGTGGCCAAAATGGCGACCCAACAGGCCATCACCCGCACCCAGGCCGGCATACGCTTGGCCGTAGAGGAACACCCCGACGCACTCTTCGCCTTTGGCAATGCGCCGACAGCTCTCATGGAACTGTGCGACCTGATACGCAAAGGCAAGGCACGACCTGCCGGAATCATCGCAGCACCAGTGGGGTTTGTACATGTGCGCGAATCTAAACACATGGTGAAACCCTTCAAGGACATCCCGAAAATCATTGTCGAAGGACGCAAGGGTGGCAGCAACCTCGCAGCGACACTCTGCAACGCTATCCTCTGTTTCGACGATGCCGCACAGCTTAGGCCAGGCCGCGACCTGTAAGAGGACGGATAGACGAATTTTTTGACGGATAGACGGATGGACGATTTATTTGACGGATAGACGGATGAACGAATATTACCAGTAAGATGAAGTTTATTGTTATTGGCATTAATGACAACCCACAACCTTGGTTTTCACCTGAAGTGATGGGAATCATTCAACAGGGAAAGGTATTCTCAGGAGGCAAACGCCACCATGAGATAGTAGCCGCTCTGCTACCAAAGGATGCCTGTTGGATTGACATCACCGTACCCCTTGATACCGTCTTTGAAAAGTACCAGCAAGCCCCTCCAACACCCATCATCGTCTTTGCTTCGGGCGACCCGCTATTCTTCGGCTTCGCCAATACCATCCAGCGCAAGTTGCCCGATGCAGAGATAGAACTGTACCCCACTTTCAATTCCCTACAGATGCTGGCGCACAAGCTGGTACTACCTTACCACGACATGCGCATCGTGTCGCTGACAGGTCGCCCTTGGCAGGAGTTCGACCGTGCCCTCATTGAGCGGGCTGCAAAGATTGGCATACTCACCGACCGTGAACATACGCCCGCCACGATAGCACAGCGCATGCTGGAATACGGCTACACCTGCTACGACATGTCCATAGGCGAACACTTAGGCAACCCTTCACAGGAGCAAATCACCACACTCAGCCTCCCCGAAGCCACTGCGGGCAGCTACAGCATGCCCAACTGCGTTATCTTAGTGCATCATTCACCGACCATGACTCACAGGCCTTTCGGTCTTCCAGACAGTTCTTTCGCCCTGCTCAATGGACGGGAGAAGATGATTACCAAGATGCCTATCCGCTTGCTCACGCTGCAAGCCCTCGACTTACCACGCCGCTCGGTACTCTGGGACATCGGCTTCTGCACGGGCAGCGTCTCCATAGAAGCCCGCCTGCAGTTCCCGCACCTTCGCATCGAAGCCTTCGAGATACGCCCCGAATGCGAGGCCATCATCCACGAGAACGCACGCCGTCACGGCACACCCGGCATAAACATCCATATCGGCGACTTCTTACAAGCTACCATGCCCGTCGGATCTCCGACGGATTGCCCCGATGCCGTATTCATAGGCGGCCACGGTGGTCGTCTGAAAGAAATCATGGCCATCGTGAAGCAGCACCTCGCCCCAGGTGGCCTCATCGTGATGAACAGCGTGACCGCCGACAGCAAGCGACTCTTCGAAGAAGCCTGCACGGAACTGGGACTACGCCAGCACGCCCCCCTGCACATTGCCCTCAACGACTATAACCCCATCTACATACTGAAATGCGAACTGCCCTTATAACCATCTCCGAAGCGGGACAACCCATTGCCCGCACCTTACAGCAAGCACTACAGGCACAGCCCATCAGCCGTACCGCCACCGGCCAGTGCTGGAACGACTACGATGCCTTTATCTTCATTGGAGCTATGGGCATCTGCGTGCGCACTATTGCTCCTTACATCAAAGACAAGCACACCGACCCCGCCGTAGTTTGCGTCAGCACCACTGGCAACCATGTTGTCTCCGTACTGAGCGGTCACGTGGGTGGTGCCAACGACCTGACGAACACCGTGGCTGCCATCCTCGGTGCCGAGGCCGTCATCACCACACAGAGCGACAATGCCAGTCTCTGGGCACTCGACACATTCGAGAAACGCTTCGGCTGGTCGCTGACTGCTGCCCCAGAGAGCATGAATCCTGCCATCTTCGCCTTTGTCAACCGCGAGCCCACGGCCCTGCTGCTCGAGGTGCGCGACGAAGGCACCGACTATTTAGAGCGCACCCTGCCCAGCCATGTGACGCTCATCTCCGACATCAGCGAGGCCGCCCCCGCGAGGTTCAAACTACTGATCATCGTCTCACCCTTCATCCGCCATGCCCCGAAGGACATGCTCCACCTGCATTTCGTACCGATGGTGGGTATCATTGGCTTCGGACTTGCTCATCACCCCGACAACTACCACAGCATCTACGACCAGATAGACCAGGCCTTTGCCGACCGTGGCCTGCTGCCATGCGCCCACCACTATTGCACCATCGACGTGAAGGCCGACGAGCCTTTCATTGACAAGCTGAGAGAAGAAGGCAAACAAGTACACTTCTTCACCGCCGAAGAGCTGGCTGCGGTCGAGGTGCCCCACCCCAGCGACGTGGTAGCTACCCACGTGGGTACGACCAGCGTCTGTGAGGCTGCCGCCATCCTCGGCTCGAAGCACGGTAAGCTGATGATTGAAAAAGTGAAAGGAAAGAACTTCACCGCCGCATTGGCCATCGACCGCAGTCATCTGCGCGAGGGCCACATCGAGATTGTGGGGGCCGGACCGGGCGACCCCGACCTGGTATCCGTGCGAGGCAGGAAGATGCTGCAACGGGCCGACCTGATTCTCTATGCGGGCAGCCTCGTGCCCCGCGAGCTCACCGACTGCCACAAGCCGGGTGCCGTGGTGCGGAGTAGCGCCGACATGGCTCTGGAAGAACAGTGCCAGCTGATGAAGGAGTTCTACGACCAAGGCAAGTTCATCGTGCGACTGCATACGGGCGACCCCTGCATCTTCGGTGCCATACAGGAACAGATGGCCTTCTTCGATGCCCACGGCATGTCCTACCACATCACCCCCGGCATATCGTCGTTCCTCGCCGCCGCTGCCGAACTGCGTTCGCAGTTCACCATTCCCGAACGCACACAGACCATCATCCTGACACGCGGAGAAGGCCGCACACCCATGCCCGAACGCGAGAAACTGCACCTGCTGGCCCGTTCGCAAAGCACGATGTGCATCTTCCTCAGTGCCGCCATCGTCGACGACGTGCAACGCGAACTCCTGCAGGAATATCCCGAGGAAACACCTGTAGCCGCCTGCTATCACCTGACGTGGCCCGACCAGCGCATCTATCGCGGGCAACTGAAAGACCTTGCAAAGATGGTTCACGACAACCACCTGACACTCACCACCATGCTCGTCGTAGGCGAGGCCATCGATATCCGCCAAAACCTTTCCGAAGGTTGCATGCCAGCTCGACGAAGTCTACTCTACGACAAACACTTTACCCACCTCTTCCGTAAAGGAGAAGAATAACCATAAGACTATGAAGAGAACGATTACTACTACCCTTCTTGCCCTTATCGCTTTAGCAGGAACGGCCCAGACGGAACCCGGCATTCCGCCATTGGTCTACGAACAGGAGAACACAGGAGCACATTTTGCCTGGCCCAGTATGCCGACGGTCAGCGAACTGCCCGTGCTGCATGAACTGCCCGATGCCTTACAGGGAGTCAACAGCTTTGCCGACTGGGCACGCCGCCGCAGCGAGATTGCCGCCCAGATTCAGCACTACGGCATTGGGCAGAAGCCCGTCATTAGTATGGAGCAGGTGAAAGCCCGCATGGATGGCGACACGCTGATTGTCGACGTAACTGCAAATGGTCAGACGCTGACGCTGCGTTCGGAGATACTCTATCCTTCTCAGGGCCAGCCTCCCTACGCCGTGATGATTGGCACTAGTGGTATCTCCCTGCCCAAGCAACTCTTCGAGAACCGCCCCGTGGCCACCATGGTGTTCCATGAGGCTCAAGTGAACGACTACAGTCAGTGGCGTCCACACCATGAGCGCGGCGAACATCCGTTCGACCGTCTCTATCCCGACCTGAAAGACAACGGTGCCTACAGCGAATGGGCCTGGGGACTGAGCCGCCTCATCGACGGACTACAGCAACTGGGACCCGAGGCAACGAAGATTGACACCCGCCACATCGGCGTGACGGGATGTTCCTACGCCGGTAAGATGGCCTTGTTTTGCGGAGCCTTCGACGAGCGAGTCGCCCTGACCATCGCCCAGGAGCCTGGTGGCGGCGGGGCTGCTGCCTGGCGGGTATCCCACACGCTTACCGAGGTGGAGAGCTTAGAGCGCACCGACTACCACTGGTTCAAGGAGAGCATGCGGGAGAACTTCTCGGGCGACAGTGTCTATCGTCTGCCCTACGACCACCATGAGCTGTGTGCTATGGTGTGCCCTCGCGCCCTGCTGCTTTTGGGCAATCCCGACTACAAATGGCTGGCCGACGAGGCCATGCAGCCCTCGGCCAAGGCTGCCAGTGAGGTGTGGCACCGCTTCGGCATTGCCGACCGCATGGACTGTAGCATCGTAGGCGGTCACGGCCACTGCCAACTGCCCGAGAGCCAGTTCTCCATCGTGGAGTCCTTTATCGACAGGTTCCTTTTAGGCAAGGCGAAATCTCAATAAAGTTGGCAGTGCAAAATTACATACTAAGGATTTTCTTATTTAAGGGTGACAGGGTGACAAAATGCCGATGTACAGGGCGTTTGCACCCTTTTTCGAGGGTGACAAGGGTGACAGAAGGGTGACAGGAATCACGCTTTCCGTGCTACTGCTATAGTAGCGGCGTGGGCTGATTCATCAGCACCTTTGTCGTCTCTTGCGACATTCATGGTACTTCCAGTAAAAATCATGCCTATCTGCACTTAAATTCTCGAGAGAATTGAGGCGTAAAGTACCGCTTTGCCTATGCCAAACAGCATACTAACTGCTCAATTCTCTCGAGAATTGAGCCACATCCGGCTTACTTCCTCTTTTAACCTATCACCCTTAAAGTAGAAAGTATAATGAGAATATGCCTATTTTGACATACCCTCATTTTTACAAATTAATACCTAAGCCCACTGCTAATGCAAAACGTGAGAATCCGTTTGACTGACCCTTGGTTTGAGCATCGGATTTCGAAAATATGTAGACATCTTCCGTAATGCCTAATCCTATGGATAGAGTTTTGTTTAAATAATAATCAAAGCCTGCCTCAGACTGAATACCAACACCATAGTTACTGGGTTTGATGACAAATATCGAGTAGATTTCCTTTTCATAGTGTTCTGAATAATGGGCTACACCGATACCAAACGACAGATGGGCACTCCAACGATTGCCTAATTGACCGCCCATGACGAAGGAAGGGCCTATATAGTCGAGTTTTATATCAACACTATTATTGCTCATGTCATAGCTCGTCTTGCTATGATTATAAGTCAGGCCAAAGCCATAATTCGAATCAAACATACAACGATAGTTGGCCGAAACGCCAATGCCCCCTCTCCACGACACTTCCTTTTCGCCTGTATCAACCTTACTGGTGATGAAGCCTGGGTTGAAGTTCACGGCCAGAGTGTGATGTGTCCCTGTGTTTTTACTTTTCTGCTGGTTTTCCAAACCAAGCATCTGTACTGCCTGCTGTGCATGCACTGTTGTTCCCACCGCCAGAGTGGCCAACAACATCAAAACGATTGATTTCTTCATACTATTTGAGCAAATATATCATGCACTCTTTGTTGAATGCGCGGGCAAAATTACATAAAAATAGTTGAAAAAGAGAAGAAACCGTCTACTTTTTTCTCCGTCTCAGAAAAAATAATTACCTTTGCATCACCGAATTTACGTGACGGATTTTACGTGACGGAATTGACGTGATGGCATCAACAAAAACAATACAGTACGATATGGCAAAAAAGAAAACACTCAAACCCAGAAACCCCTTTTTACTGGCCGAATACGTCAGCCCAGATTACTTCTGTGACCGCATAGAAGAGACCGAAGAACTGATATCCAACCTGCAGAATGGGCGAAATACGACACTTATTTCGCCCCGCAGAATAGGGAAAACTGGTCTTATAAACAACGCTTTCTATCATTTATCGGCAACAGACAAGGAGGTAATCTGCATCTATCTCGACATCTTTGCCACCAAGAACTTACACGATTTCGTACAATTGCTTGGCACTGCCATAGTCCAGCACGTACTGAGTACAGAGCGTCAGGCCTTGAAGCGTCTGATGGAATTCTTCAGTTCTTGGAGGCCAGTACTCAGCGCTGATCCTTATACAGGTATGCCAACTGCCTCCATCAGTATCGAGCCGACACAGTCGGAAACCACATTAAGAACGATCTTCAATTATCTGAACCAAAGCAGACAACATGTCTACATTGCCATTGACGAATTTCAGCAGATTACCTGTTATCCGGAAAGCGGGACGGAAGCCCTGCTACGCTCATACATTCAGTTTACCCCCAACGTGAACTTCATCTTCTCCGGCAGCAAACTGCATCTGATGACCCAGATGTTCAACTCGCCGGAAAGGCCGTTCTACCAGAGTACTTCACCGATGGGGCTGAATCCTTTACACGAGGAAGTCTATTACGACTTTGCCCGCAGATTCTTCGAGGCAAAGAAAGGAAGTCTGTCTTCTGAAGTATTTCATGCCATCTACCAGCGTTTCAATGGAATCACCCAGAACATCCAGCAGGTTCTGAACAGACTCTACGAAACGGAGAAGCAGGTGGTCAGTGAGCAACAGGTCAACGATGCCATCCATCATATCGTCAGCAGGGGCAGCATGCAATATGAGACATTAGTCCAGTTCCTTACCGACAACCAGCTCTCGTTACTGAAAGCCATTGCCAAGGCCGACATCGTCAGGAGTCCGCAGAGCAGCGAGTTTCTACAGAAATACGAGTTGCCAAGTCCCAGCAGTGTGAAGACGGCACTCACGCTCTTAGAGGACAAGGACTTGGTCTACCACGATGCCAACGGCTATATGGTTTACGACCGTTTCTTTAACATCTGGCTGAAGCACTTACCTTTGTAGTCCTCCTCGGAAGGGGGGATATTTCTCTACTCTATATATTATGATACTGGTATTCGGCGGGACAACAGAAGGACGAAAGGCCATCAAGGAACTGGAGGAGGCGGGCAAGCCTTTCTTCTATAGCACGAAGACGGGCGAACAGGACGTGACGCTGCACCACGGCATGCGCGTAGACGGTGCTATGGATGGCGAGGCTATGAGGGCGTTCTGCACCCGGCACGGCATTCGACTTATCGTGGATGCCGCCCATCCCTTTGCTACACAACTGCACCAGACGGTGGCAAGCGTGGCCGAGGCATTGCATTTGCCTGCCATTCGCTTCGAGCGCATCTTCCCCCAGCGCACTAACCATCTGATACTGTGCAAGGACTATGCCGATGCCATCAGGAAGATTGACTGCCACACCCTCTTGGCCACGACGGGCGTGCAGAGCATCAGCCAACTGAAACCTCTTGAAGCAAGGGGCGTGAGAGTCATCTACCGCATCCTGCAACGCGAGAGCAGCATCCGACAGGCCCACGAACAGGGAGCCACCGACGACCAGCTCTGCTTCTACGAGGACGGCAGCACCATCAGCACCGAGGCCGACGCCATCCTGCTGAAAGAGAGCGGTCTCTCAGGCGGCTACGAAGAGAAGGTGAAGGCAGCCGAGGCAAAGGGGATGAAGATCTACGTGATAGAGCGTCCGGCCACGCCCTGCATCTTCCATTGCGTGAATGGCGAGCACGGCCTGCGCCGCATGGTAGAAAAGCTGTTGCCCGAGTTCTATCCCCTAAAAAGCGGACTGACCACCGGCACCTGTGCCACGGCGGCTGCCATCGCAGCCACCCTCCGACTGCTCAAGAACGAGACTCCCGCAGAGGTAGAAGTGACGTTGCCCAATGGCGAGCAGATTCCCGTCAGCGTAGGTTATGGCGACGACTACGCCTACGTCATCAAAGAGAGTGGCGATGACCCCGACGTGACTAATGGGGTGGAGATTAGGGTGAAAGCCTCCCCAAGCCAAAAAGCCTCCCCAAGCCAAAAAGCCTCCCCAAGCCCCTCCAAAGGAGGGGGTGTTTGGTTAGACAAAGCAACGGAGATATCTAAACAGACATCCCCTCCTTTGGAGGGGCTTGGGGAGGCTTTGGAGGGGCTTGGGGAGGCTATTTGGCTTGGGGAGGCTATTGTCATTATTGGTGGCCAAGGTGTGGGTACTTTCACACTGCCAGGCTTCGACTACCCGCCAGGTGAGCCGGCCATCAACAAAGGCCCGCGCGAGATGATTCGCCAGAATTTGGCTCGAATCCTACGCTCTATCGTTTCCGATGCTTTGTCTAACCAAACATCCCCTCCTTCGGAGGGGCTTGGGGAGGCTATTTGGCTTGGGACGGCTTCACCCCTCACCATCACCATCTCCGTGCCCCAAGGCGAGGAGATAGCACGGCGCACCTTCAACCCCCGCTTAGGCATCACGGGAGGAATCTCCATCATTGGTGTCAGCGGAATCATCAAACCTTTCAGCGAAGAAGCCTTTGTCGACTCCATCCGTAAGTGCATGCAGGTTGCAGCGGCAAGCGGCACTCGCCGCGTGGTCATCAACAGCGGTGCCAAGAGCGAGCGTTTCGTCAAGGCACTCTATCCAGACCTGCCACGTCAGGCTTTCGTGGAATATGGCAACTATATCGGCGAGACACTGAAGATTGCCCATGAGTTGCACATCAGCCAAGTGACGCTGGGCGTGATGCTGGGCAAAGCAGTCAAACTGGCCGAAGGACAGCTTGACACGCACAGCCGGAAAGCCGTGATGAACAAGGAGTTTATCCGCGAAATTTTGCAAGAGGCTGGTTGCGACGTAGACATCAGTGGTTTGACCTTGGCACGCGAGCTTTGGGAGCTTCTGCCAAAAGACGCCTTGCAACGTTTTGCACAGGTAGTCATCCGTCATTGCACCCGCCACTGCCAACCCCTCCTGCCTGACGGCGAACTCACCATCCTGCTCATCGACGACAATGGAAAAGTATATACATAAAAGCCTCCCCAAACCCTTCAAAGCCTCCCCAAGCCCCTCAAAGCCTCCCCAGCCCCTTCAAAGCCTCCCCAAGCCCCTCAAAGCCTCCCCAGCCCCTTCAAAGCCTCCCCAAGCCCCTCCAAAGGAGGGGATGTTTGGTTACATAATCTGATGAATGATTTATGACTAAATAATCAGCATTATCTATCTAAACATCCCTCCCTTTGGGAGGGCTTGGGTAGGCTTTTCCCGTTTTCATCAATCTAAACATCCCTCCCTTTGGGAGGGCTTGGGTAGGCTTTTCCCGTTTTTCATCTATCTAAACATCCCTCCCTTTGGGAGGGCTTGGGTAGGCTTTTTACTTGGGTAGGCTTTCATTCCTCACTCCTCACTCTCCTTCTGAACAGCACCGTGGCAATGACGGGAGCACCCACCAGTGCCGTCACACTGTTCACGGGCAAAGCCCCCTCGAAACCTGGCATGCGGGCAATGAGGTTGCACACTAAGGCGAGGATGGCACCACAGACAGCCGTACCGGGCATGAGCACACGGTGGTCGCTGGTGCGGAAGATGGCGCGTGCCAGATGGGGCACCGCCAAACCGATGAACATGATGGGACCGCAATAGGCCGTGACAATGGCCACGAGAATGCCCGAGGAAAAGATGATGAGCAGTCGGGCACGACCTACGTTAAGTCCCAGGTTGCTGGCATAGCGGTCGCCAAGAAGCAACAGGTTCATGGACTTCACCAGCAGGAAACTGAGCGGGATGAGCATGCACATAAGCACCACAAAGAGTACCATCTGGTCGCCTGAAACGCGCGAGAACGAACCAAGACCCCATACCACGAACGACTTCACGTCCTCTTCGGGACTCAGGAACTTCAGCACACCGATGATGGCGTTGGCTAAATAGCCTATCATCACGCCGATGATGAGCAGCGTCACATTACCCCTCACCTTCTGCGACACCCACATGATGAGCGTCATCACCGCCATCGAACCGACGATAGCCGCCACGGAGATGGCCGCATCGCCTAAGTAACCCAGACGGCTCAGTGCCACGCCCCCTAATTGTCCTGACAGCAACACGACGAAAGCCACGCCCAACGACGCACCGTTGGAGATGCCCAGCACCGACGGGCCTGCCAGCGGATTGCGGAACACGGTCTGCATCTGCAGGCCGCTCACGGCCAGTCCAGCCCCTGCCACCACAGCAGTAAGTGCCTGCGGCAGTCTGCTTGAAATTACGATGTTACTCCAGATTTCCGGCTGCGAGCCATCGCCCATCAAAATAAGGCACACGCTGTCGACGGGGATGCGCACCGTCCCAATAAGCAGGTTCACCACCAAAAGCACCAGGAGCAGCAGGAATAGCAGCAGCCAGCCGAAAAAGCCAGAAAGCCTCCCCAAGCCAGAAAGCCTCCCCAAGCCCCTCCAAAGGAGGGGATGTTTGGTTACATGATTACTTTGCGTTTTCTTCATTCTTGCATTATCTATTTAAACATCCCTCCCTTTGGGAGGGCTTGGGTGGGCTTTCTATGTTTTTTATCTATCTAAACATCCCTCCCTTTGGGAGGGCTTGGGTGGGCTTTCTATGTTTTTTATCTATCTAAACATCCCTCCCTTTGGGAGGGCTTGGGTAGGCTTTTTTTTTACTACTTCAGCAGTTGATAGAAAGTAGGCTGATAGTCGGCCTCCACCAGTTCCGGGTGGAAGATGGCCACGAAGTCCTTAAGCAGCACATCGGGCATCACGGGCGACTTCTCGTAATAGGGCACGTGCTTCATGTTGCAGTAGATGACCTTCTTCTCGCGAAATGACTTCAACATAGCGTTGCGCGGCTCCGATGCCTTCAGTGCCTCATAGCTGAAGTCACCCGGATAGCTGTTCAGGATGCGCCAGTAATCGGCGTTGGCCGAGAGGGCATACATCTTCTCAAACTCCAGGTTCTCGCCCGAGGTCTCGTCATCGTCAATCACATAGTCGGCACCCGCATCGCGGAATATCTGCGCCAAGTAGTTCTTACCTCCCACGGCATGCCACGTGCCGTAGTGCATCTCGCCACTCGTCACCGTGGGGCGTCGCTCCGCCTGCTGTGCCAGCGTCTTCAGTTCGTTGTAGCGTTGCTCAATGCCGGCAAACACCTCGTTGGCCTCCTTCTCCTTGCCGATGAACATAGCCACGAACTTCAGCCACTCGGCCTGTCCCAGCGGATCCAGCTCCTTATAGCCCAGATGAGGCACGAGCGTGATGCCCGTATCCTTGATGACATCATAGCCTCCGCGCTTCGACGGCGAGATGAAAATCACATCCGGGTTGGCCGCCAGAATCAGTTCCATATCGAAGTTGCCCTCCATGCCTATCTTCACCATGCGTCCGTCCTTGGTGCGTGCCAGTACGTCCTCATTAAACAGGTTCTTCGTACCCGTGATGCCCTTCACATAGTCGAGAGCATCGAGTGCAGTAAAATTGGAGAGTTGCAGGGAGGTCATGCAGATGGTTCCCTTGATAGGTACGCGCACCTTGGTATAGCCCGTGGGTACTGCGGTCTCGTCGGCCTTCACCAAGGCAAAGTGATACTTCCCGTCGACATCAACCATACGCACATCGGCCGAGTCCCTCACGGTGAAGCCCGTGGCGTAGCGGGGCACAATGCTTACCTGTGTGTCCTCCGTTAAAGGCTTCTTGTCATCAGACACCCCCTCCTTTGTAGGTGCTTGGGAAGACTTTCCCCCGCAGGCACTTAGCAGGGCAGCAACTGCCATCAACATGATAAAAATTCTCTTCATAGTCCTTTCTATTTGCAATATTTCGTGCAAAATTAGACAAAATTCCCGAATTATCAGTCTGTTGGACGGAGAATTGCGAAGAAAGCAGCAAAAAAACGTTCTTTCCTCGGGCTATCACCGTTGATGCATAGTCCATTACACCCTGACGGAGCATTGATTACACCCTGACGGAGCATTAATCACACCGTGATTTCATATTAATCACGGTGTGATTTGCCATACATCAAAGTGTAAAGTGCTATGCGTGGAGGTGTAAGGAAGCATACGCCAAGATGTAAGGGGACTACTCGTTGGCGCTTTCGTCGTTTTGCGGTAGCACTTTGGCATCGGTCTGTTCGATGGGCTTGATGTAGTCGGAGGCGCGCTCAGAAGAGATGACGCTGCGACCGAGGCGGCTTTCGATGTCGGCGCGTGCGTTGCGCGCTACCTCGCCACCCTCTTGCGCCGTCTTACGTGATTGTGCCATGCCCTTGGGATTGCGCTGGCGCGACAGTTCGGTGGTGGTAACCTCGGCCAGCGTGTTGAGTGCCAGCTCCACATTCGTCATGTTGTCGCGCAGGTTCTCCTTCGTCAGTCCCTTGTGGCGCTTGTATTCGCCCGTGGTCATGCCGCTCCACGCCTTGGTGAGTACGTTAGTCAGCGTGGCGAAGTCCTTCGGCTCTTGGATGCCGGAGCGGTGCCATTCGTCGGTTAGCTCCTTGCGCATCTCGATACTGCGCATGCGCTCGTTAATCCAGCGGTCGCTATAACCCTGTCGGCGGTAGTCCTCCACAGCCATCTGAAAGGTCAGTTCCGGGTCGATCATCTGGTCGATGCGCTGGGCACCCACCTCAGCGAGCCAGCGCTTCACCGGCTCCGCCTTCTTCGACGGAATGCTCTGGATGATGCGGAAGATGCCCTCGAGGTCGGCGGCCTGAGTCTTGTACACCTTACCGTCAGCGGCCATCATTCGAGTAGGGGTACAAATTGTACCCCACCTGGAATTGAGTTCGGGGTCGCGTGCCCGCATCCGCTTGATGTACTGCTTCACATCCTCGCTTTCGGTTAACACTTGCACTATGTCCGCCACGGCGAAATAGTACTTCTCTTTCTCCGCATCCCATACGATGCGAACCTTCTTGCCCTCGAAGAGCTGGATGGCGAAATTATCGTTCATGTCTCTGCTGCTTTTTTGTGCGTGCAAAGTTACGAACTTTTTTCTAAACAAGCTGCAATCGCAGGGAAATATTGACAAATTGTCAGAAAGCCTGTCAATCTTGGGGGAAAAATCAAAAAAACCGGCAAAACTGCTTGTAATACAGTTTTTTTTTGTACTTTTGCCCCTTATTAATGCTGAAACCATAGCCATGAGCTGAATAGACTTGTAATTATCATAATGAAATCTTTTACATCAAGAATCGGAGTTCTGCTGGCTGCCGCAGGCAGCGCCGTAGGGCTGGGGAGTATCTGGAAGTTTCCCTATACCGTGGGTGAAAACGGTGGTGGTGCTTTCATCATCGTCTATATTGTCTGCTCAATCATCTTCGGCCTGCCTTTGGCGATGAACGAGTTCCTGATAGGCAAGCTGTCGGGCAAGAGTACCTACGGTGCCTTCCGCGCCCTGAGCGGCTCAAACCGCTGGCAATGGCTGTCGTGGACGGCGATGTTGTCGGTGCTGCTGATTATGAGTTTCTATTTCGTTGTTACGGGATGGTGCTTCTACTACATGGTTGAAGCCGCGCGCGACACCTTCGCTTGCATGGATGCCCTGGAACTGACGGCCTTCTTCAAGGCATTCGAGGCGAACGCCCCTGTAATGATACTGTATGCCATTTTAGCCATTGTGTTCACGGCCTCGGTGCTGTGGTTCGACGTAAATAAGGGCATTGAGCGGCTGAGTAAGATTCTCATGCCCCTGCTATTCCTCATGCTGGTAGTGATGGCTGTCCGCATGGTGATGCTCGACGGCGGCATCGCCGGATTGCACTTCCTGTTCCACCCCGACTTCTCGAAGATTACTCCGCAGGTCATACTCAACGCCTTGGGCCTCAGTTTCTTCACCTTATCCATCGGCATGGGCATACTCGTCACTTACGGAGGATATATGCCCAAAGACCAGAACGTAGCCACCACGTCGATGCAAATGATTGTCCTTGTCATGATTGTGTCGTTGCTCGCCGGCACCATCATCTTTCCTGCCGTGTTCGCATACGGGTTCAGCCCCACCGAAGGCCCGGAACTCACCTTCATCACCTTGCCCGAAGTGTTCCAGAATACCCTCAGCCCCACGCTGACAAGCGTTGCCTTCTTCGCTCTGATGTGTATGGCAGCCATCACCTCCACCATCTCGTTGATGGAGGTAATGGTCGCATTCTTCTGTGAAGCCACAGCAGGGACAAAGTGCCCCCTCAACCGCCATCAGAGTGTGATCGTCGTCGGCTTGATACAGGTGACTACCAACATCCTGTGTATCCTCTCGATAACAGGTCATGCCGACTGGCTCACCATCCTGGGGCACAACCTGTTTGACAACGCCAACATCGTAGTCACCAATTTCCTGATACCTCTTGGTGCAATCGCTATGGCCTTGTTTACAGGATGGTTCGTTCCCAAGGCTCGTTGGCAGGGTGGCCGAGTGGCCTCAGTCGTCTATCTCACCCTGCTGCGCTGGGTGATACCCGCAGCCATCCTCATCGTGTTCCTCAATTCCATCAAGATGCTATAAACCGACCTGTTCGGAAAAAGAATAAACAGTCAATATTAATTAATAAACGTAGACAATATGAGAAATGACAACACGAACGGAGGCCGCAACCACAACGGCAACGCTTAATAGCTTCACCATGAACTGTCAAGTTGGTGAAAGTTCATGGAACAAGACATTCACCAAGACAGACAATACATGGAGCACCTTTGTTTGGCCTGTTTCAGATGACACCAAATTAGACTTCTATGCCCACAATGCCGACAACGAAAACGCTTTCATGTGGTTCTCGTTTTTTGTATCAAAATGTAACAAAATCTCTCCAAAATCACGTTAAAATCTTCAAATCATATCATTAATTGAAAAAAATATGTATCTTTGCAGCGTGAACGCCGCTAAAGCGATAAAACAGGAGACATTGAACAAGCATTGTTCTCCTTTCGCAATATCGGTCAATATTAAAAATGACAAATTGATAATAAGAAAGATAGATAACTATGGCAACAGCAATCAGAGCAATACCGACACTCTACGGCGAGACAGCTAAGTCGTTTGAGTGTGAAGCAAAGCGAACGGAACAGAATCCGGGTACGCAAGACTATCGCCATGAGGCGAAAGTCGTTTCTGACTTTCTGAAAACTACCAACGTGCTATGACTGTAGAAGAACTGCTGGCACGATGTGAACTTGTACGCGCTTCAGAGAAAAGGCTGACTGAATGTCAGCCTTTCAGTTGTGGTGAAAATGAAGAATGAGATTCTTACAGATATATCACTTACATCAAGGATTTAAAATCATGTTCTTGGACAAGCCAAGCGGCAAAGCCGAGCGAAGCGAGAGAACCGACGGAGCAGCGAGAGTAAAGCGATGCTTCATCTTTATATACTGCCCGCGCGGGCGTCTGAATATACGGCTTTTCTCGCTATAAAGCGAGGGGGCCGCATCGTTTTTTAGCGCCAATCAATAAATAACAAATTAAATAAATACGATATGAGAACCAAACAATTATTTCTGATCCTCGCCCTGCTCTGCGCCATGGTGCAGGGAGCGTGGGCACAAGCCAGTTGGGAGGAGGTCTATGCTATGACTAATACCACATCGGCAAACTGGACCAAGCTTAATGCGGGTTCTTCGACGGGAAAGACGCTTGGTGCGGCAGGTACTACAACATACTATTACGCCAATTCGGACCTTACGTTTACCAACAGCACGGCAGGCGGCAGCGGCCTGACCATCCTGGGCACGGTGTATTTCTATGTGCCCCAGGGCGTGACCGTCACTTGCACGGGAGCCAACGCTAACGGCACGACGGGCGCCGGTGCCGGCATTGAGCTGACGGAGGGCAATACCCTCCACCTTCTCGGCAGCGGCACGTTGAACGCCACGGGCGGCAACGCTGCTAATGGCGGCAATGGCGGCGCTGGTGGTGACGCAGGTTGGGACAGTAATTACTGGTCAGGTACAGGCGGCACAGGTGGCAATGGCGGCGGCGGAGCCGGTGCGGGCATCGGCACGCGCGGCGGCAATGGCGGCCAGGGCGGTGCAGGTGCTGCAAGTGTAACCACTGAGTGGAAAGCCGCTGGTGGCGGCAGTGGTATCGCAGGCCATGCCGGTACAACCGCTGCAGCCATGGGTAGTTTCTATAGGCTCCAGTCCTTAGTCAATCTCTCTGCCAAGGGCGGCACGGCAGGCACAAGCGGCAGTGCAGGCAGTGCGGGCAAGAGCGCTTTTTATGACGGTACAGGTTACAACTATACTGCAGCCGGCGGCGGTGGCGGTGGTGCTGGCGGCTTCGGCGGCGCAGCCGCGAACATCGGTACCGGCGGCCCCGGCGGTGGCGGCGGTGGCGGCGGTGCCTCCGGCAATCTTGACTGGTCAACAGAACCAGGTTACTACGTTGTCAAGGCTCCTGGCGGCAAAGGCGGCCAGAACCGTGACGGCACTTGGGCTGCCACAGGTGCAGAAAGCATCATGAATCATAATGCCATCAAAAGTGGTCAAGTAAAAATCAATGCAACAGGTTGGGAGGACGATGCGTATAACTACGACAGCTACATTAGTTCTGAAACTGTTGGCACTGGCGGCGCTGGTGGCAACTGCGGCGGCAACTCGGTTGCTGGTTTGACCACCTTTATGGTTTATTCCGACGCGACTGCCCCCACGCGTATCAACATCAGCGGCCCCGCTGTGCTGAACCTTGGTGATGGCGCTACGCTCCATGCCCCCAAAGGCATCGAGGTGAGCAGAGGTAACCGCCTGACCATTAACGGTTCGGGGGCGCTTGTCATCGACGGCTGCGATGATCACAAGTCGGGCATTGGAGCCGAGTTTGTGGGTGAAATCACCATCAATGGCGGCACCATCGACGTCAAAGGCGGTTCGAGAGCTGCAGGCATCGGCGGCGACTATAAGAATCGCAGTGGTGGAACCATCACCATCAATGGTGGCGTGGTCAAAGCCCGTGGTGGAAGTATGTCCGCAGGCATCGGTGGCGGCATGGGCCGAAGTGATCTTGCAGAATATGAAGGATATGGTGTATGCGGTGACATCACCATCAGTGGCGGTCAGGTTTCTGCCTATGGCGATGGTGGTGCAGGCATTGGGCCTGGATTTATGTTTGAGGGGTATCACAATGGCAGATTGAAACTGGGGTGGACCAACCTGGAAGACTTCATCTATAGTACTGGCTACACAAGCGGACATCCAGAGATACACCTTTCCAGTTTCTCTTTCATCGAGGGCAAGCAATTTCTCATTGACGGTACGACAACAATAGCCACGACCGATAATATAGCCGGCAAGAAGATTGTGCCTTATATCGAAGGAGAGGCAACGCTCTCCGGTGCTGGAACTCAGGCCAACCCCTGGCGCATCACGAGTACAGCCGACTGGAACGCGTTGGCACAAAATGTCGTCAACGGCTACAACTATAGCGGCCAGTTCGTGCAGCTGGATGCTGACATCGAAATTGCGAGGGGTGTAGGCATCTATGATGAAAACGCAGAAAACGCCCGTCCCTTCAGTGGCACCTTCCTCGGTGGCGGCCACACCATCACCGCAGACCTCACTACCTACAATTCGAGCCTGGCTCCCTTCATCTACATCGATGGTGCTACCATCAAGAATCTTACTATTGCGGGCACTGTCACCACAAACATAAGACACTCGTCAGGTCTTGTGGCTTTCGCCGGCGGCACTAACCTCATAGAGGATTGCATCGTCACTGCCACAATCAGGACCAGCAGCGACTATACCGGCGGTTTCATCGGTCATGGACAGTCGTCAACCACCACTATCAAGGACTGTATTTTTGCCGGTGCCGTCAGTGGTGTGGATGGCAACCGTCCCAATGTCGGCGTGTTCTGGGGGTGGAGCGACAGCGCTACGCCCACACTCGTGAACTGTCTTGAGAAGGGCACCTACACCAATATATCGTCCATGCACCCCATGGGCTTGCAGGCTGGTAGCGGCACTATCACCAATTGTTACTACATCACACCTCAGATTGGTTCACCTGCAAACGCATGCACCGTCAGCGGAGGCTATCGGGTATTCACCAACCCACCATCTAATGAAATGTACTACAGCATCTCTGCAGCAGATGCTAACACCTACTATGTTCTCTGCGACATCAGCGGAATAGCAGAATCTTACAGCCTCAATGAAGGAGTCAGCATCACGCCAACTGTGACAGGCGTAGAGAGCATGCCCCTCGAATTAGGCTCCGACTACACTGCCACGCTGAATGGGAAGGCCGTTGATAAATTTCCTGTCACCATCAGCACTGAGGGCGAATACACACTCGTCCTCGCAGGGCATGGAGCTTATGCTGACTCGAATACATTCAAGATCGTCGTTTTCGGCTCACAGCTCGCAGGCGAAGGTACTGCCGACAGTCCATACCTCATCGGCAGCAACATGGATTGGTGCTTATTTGCCAATGACGTCAACAGCGGTGCCAAGAACTACTATGGGAAACAAGTGAAGCTGACCGCCGACATCAGCACTTCTACGATGGTGGGGGTAAGTGAGGCTCACTCGTTTCAGGGCGCCTTCCTCGGCGACGGCCATACGCTGACCTTTACCAAAGGCTCATCCGCAAAGCCCTTCGCCGAAGAATACTGCGCCCCCTTCCGCCACATCAAGGATGCCACCATTCGCGACCTTAAGGTGACTGGCGACATCTACACTTCCAAAAAATACGCAGCAGGACTTGTAGCCTGCCCTTATGGTGAACTTCTTAAAGTAATTAACTATATCATAAACTGCCGCGTCAGTACTGTCATCCACAGCAGTATTTTCGGCGAGGCATCACACGGTGGCATTGCGGCCTTGGCATGCCGTGAACTCCACATTACGGGTTGCGTCTATGACGGTCGTCTGTTCACGACAAGTGGTACCACCAGCTGTGGCGGTCTCATAGGGCGGGGCTTCCCCACCGGATATGATTTCCCCGATGTTAGTAATTCTCTATATGCCCCTAACACTAACATTGCAGCGGCAGCAGGCGAGTCTCTCATTAACGATGGTGGAACCTTGGTGCGTGACTTCGTTGCCGGCAGGATTGTGAACTGCTTCTATATCGCGACGTTGGGCTCGGCGCAAGGCATGCGCGTACGTCCCATTACTGCTGGCGCGAATGTCATCGTCGCTTGCTCCGAGACTGCAAAGGGAGCGTATAACGTCAGCGGGCTGACAGTCTATGACAAGTGCTTCGAGTATGACGGCGTGTTCTATGGTGCCATCGGCCAAGATATCAGTCTGATGCTTAGCGGCTACCGTAATGGCTATATCCCCGCTGGTTTCCAGACCAGTGCCGGTAAGCTAACGCGCTCGGGTAACCGCTATACACTCAACATGCCCGACAACGACGTGACGATAAGTGCCACCTCATGGATGAAAGGATTTCAGGCTGATGACGACGGTAACCTCCTTATCAACAATGCCGACGACTGGGCGACCTTCTGCAATCTGGTGGCTTTAGGCTATACCTTTAGCGACCAGACCGTGAAGCTGACCGCCGATATCAGTGTATCGGAGATGGTGGGCGTCAGTGAAACCTACTCGTTCCAGAGTACATTCAATGGCGACGGCCATACGCTGACCGTCAACTACAACTCCTCTGCGAATAACGCCGCTCCGTTCAGCCACGTGAGCAACGCCACCATCAAGAACCTGCACGTCGCGGGTACCATCACCACCAGCGCACCGTTCGCCGGCGGCATCGTGTCAGAGTCGCACGCCGCGTTGACCCTCACGGGCTGCATCAGTTCGGTCAACATCAACAGCAGCATCAAGGGTGACGGCACGCACGGCGGACTGGTCAGCACACTGAGCGGAAGCGGCAACGACATCACCATCGAAGGCTGCGTGTTCGACGGCTCCTTTGCCACCACTGCCGGCACCAACAATTGCGGCGGCTTCATCGGATGGGGGGTCTACAACAAGCCCGCCATCAAGAACTCGCTGATGAAGCCTGGCAGCGTAGCCGCAGGCATGCTCAACAGCACCTTCGCCCGCTGGTATACAGGCAACGAAGGCATCTACGAGCCGACCATCGACAACTGCTACTACGTCGCCACCGACAACCTGCCCACCAACCAGGGCACGCCAGCCGTCGTCAGCCTGCCGGATGTCGGCAGTCTCGTACAGGACTACGGCATCGTGAAGGCCTACGAGCATGGCATCTGGTTCGACGGCAACTTCTACGGCACGCCCGCCACCGTCACTCTCGCCGACAACACCGACAACAGCACGGTCATCAACACGGCTGACGGCTGCGTGGCCGACGTGACGCTCTCGGGCCGCACACTCTACAAGGACGGTGCCTGGAACACGCTGTGTCTGCCGTTCTCGTTGAGTGCAGCGCAGATTGCTGCCCATGCGGACTTTGCTGGTGCTACGTTGATGACTATGGACGTGACACAGAAGAACGGCTTCAACACGGAGAACGGCACGCTGTATCTGTGGTTCAAGACGGCAACAGCGATTGAGGCTGGAGTACCCTATCTGGTGAAGTGGACGAGTGGTGACGACATCAGCAATCCTGTATTCCAGGGCGTAACCATCAGCAACTCGACGGCTCAGACTGTGGAGAGTGAGACCACAGGGCTGGAGACAGTACAGATGGTGGGTACATACTCGCCAGTCAGTGTGATAGCTGATGACAAGAGCATCCTGTTCTTGGGTGACTCAAACACACTGTACTACTCAACCATTGACCGCCAGATTCGCTCATGTCGTGCCTACTTCTCAGTGCCATACATCAAGAACAACGCTGGAGCTAAGGCACGTGCGTTTGCATTAAGCTTTGACGGAGAAGAAACAACAGGCATCAGCCTCACCCCCGGCCCCTCTCCAAAGGGCGAGGGGAGACGGACGCAAGCTCAGCGGAAAGCCCTCACAACGCGGAATGTATATCAATAAAGGTAAAAAAATACTTGTCAAGTAAGCGATATGAAGAAAGAATATATAAAGCCTTCCATGAAGGCAATTAAGTTACAACACTCGACACGGCTTCTGGCTGGAAGTGGTGATATGAGAGGTCTGCAATCCAGCGGCTGGAGCGATTCTGCTGATGAGCTCAATCTTAGTGATCAAGGTGGCAGTAGCAGCATTTGGGACAGATAAGAACCAAATCATAATTAAATGAAGAAGTAGCGGCGTTCAACTCTTGGATGTCGCTACTTTTTGTTAGTATGGGACAGATGTAAGGGGAACGAGTGTTATCTTGTCAGCCCCTGTTCAAGCCGCTTGCGTCTGTTCACCCAAAGCCTCTGTATCTCTGCCTGATGCTCCGCTTCATCGGTGTAAAGGAACTCGATAGCCAACTTATTTCTTGTCTCGGCATACCGCTTATGAGCTTCCGTAGCATCTCCAAGTGCATCCATGTATTCCTGCAACACCTGTTTCGCTTTGGTTAGGAGATTATCTTCTCCTGGCTTTTCTATCTGCAGATTCTTCTTCTGAAGATACTCGTCCATAGCATCCTCCATTGTCTTGCGGACGTTGAACTCATTGTTGATATAGTTGAACTCGCTGTCGTAGCCTCCGTGCTGGGCAATGTTCTTCAGATATACGTTCTGCTGATTGATAACCTTAACAAGGTCGTCAACCTTGCTGCAAAGGTCATCGTACTGAGTCAGTGGCTCATCTTTCAAGGGTGTATTTTTGCTTTTTGCCATAGTTATTTGCGCCTACGCGGTCTATAATGGTTCTTATTCTTCTCATCGTCGTCATCATCGTCTCTCCAGCCGCCCGATGCGCCACCTCCTGTATTCTCATATTCTTATTTATGCTGCCCGTCTCTGGCTTGGCGGTGGCGTTTCTCTTTTTCTTTTCCCTTCTCTTATTATTAAAAGGAAGGGAAGAAGAAGGTAGCACGACATTACAACCTTGCCCTTGGGCAAAGTCTGTAAGTTCCTGTAGGCTTATGCGTGTCATCCGCTTGCCGAGGTTGACAGCTTTCAGTCTGCCAGAGGCAATAAGCAATCGCACCATCTTTGAGCTGACAGAGATGGCGACGGAGGCATCCTTCACGGACAGAAGGATGTTAGGAATTTGTGAAGTCTGTTTCTTGCCCATATCGAGTAATTTTTTCAAATTCTGCCGTTTTTCGGGGGATGGTCCCTGACAGAAGCCAATTAAGCGGATTTAAGGGGAAATAAGGTGATTTAAGGGAACCCCCTACGAACCCTCTGCTCATCCACCCGAGGTACAATGGCGGTACAGAATAGGTAAAGCCAAGACATCATGAAGAAGAGCTATCAGCAACCCGCCATGCGCGTGGTTAAATTACAGCATCGCCGCCACATTCTTGCTGGCAGCGAGCTCTATTCCGTTCAGAAATACAACGACGGGGCTCAGAAACCATAAAAGACGATTCCGATTGGTGACATCGTACACGACCGTAAATGCCGTACTTCCTCTCAGTAAATGCCATACTTCCTCCTGGCAAGTATGGCATTTACGGTTGCTAAATGCCATACTTTTGCGCCGCAAATGCCATACTTTGCCAATAAAAGCAAAAGCTCTTTGCAACAAAAGCGGGAAAAAATTTGCCATTCTCAATACTTTTCACTACTTTTGCATCAGTTTCACACAAAATCAAACAAAACATGCCTGTAAAAATTCTAAGTGTCGATGACGAGAACGACCTCGAACTGTTGTTGACGCAATATTTCAGAAGGAAAATACGCAAGGGAGAATATGAGTTCATATTCGCCCACAATGGACTCGAAGCCCTCACGATGATGCTCAAGCACCCCGACATCGAGATTATCCTCTCCGACATCAACATGCCCGAGATGGACGGTCTCACGCTGCTGGCCAAGATCAACGAGATGCGCAACCCCGCGCTAAAGGTCATCATGGTGAGCGCCTACGGTGACATGAGCAACATCCGTCAGGCCATGAACAACGGAGCCTTCGACTTCGCCACCAAGCCCATCGACCTCGACGACCTGAGCATCACCATCGAGAAAGCCATTGAGCAGATAAGATACGTACACGAGATGCAGCGCGAACACTCGCAGCTGGAGTCGCTGAAGAGCGACCTCGCCATTGCCTGCGAGATACAGCAGGCCATCCTGCCCCGCGTGTTCCCGCCCTTCCCCGAGGAGGCCGACAAGATAGACATAGCCGCATCGATGACACCGGCAAAGGACGTGGGCGGCGACTTCTACGACTTCTTCCGCATCGACGAGAACCGCATCGGCGTGATTATTGCCGACGTGAGTGGCAAGGGCATCCCCGCCGCCATCTTCATGGCCGTGAGCCGCACCCTCATCCGCGCCACCGGCATACACGGAGGAACGGCCTCCGACTGCATCACCTACAGCAACCGACTGCTCGCCGCCGAGTCCGTCGACTGCATGTTCGTCACCGTGTTCTACGGCATCTACAACCTGACCACGGGCGAACTCACCTACTGCAACGCCGGCCACAACCCGCCCTACGTGATGCACAGCAACGGCACGGTGACGGCTCTGCCCATGAGCGAAGACCCGATGGTGGGAGCCATCGACGGCATTGAGTATCACGAGCACACGCTCACTCTCGACAAGGGCGACACGCTGGTCATGTTTACCGACGGCATCACCGAGGCCATGAACGCCCAGCTACAGGAGTTTGGCGAAGAACGTCTGGTGGCTACGCTCGAGAAGCTTACTCAGAGCAACTGTCAGCAGGTGGTCGAGGGCATCAAGGCCGACGTGGCCGACTTCGTGGGCGAAGCCGAACAGAGCGACGACATTACCGTGCTGGCTGTTAAAAGAGTTTAGCCTACCCAAGTAAAAGCCTACCCAAGTAAAAGCCTACCCAAGTAAAAGCCTACCCAAGCCCTCCCAAAGGGAGGGATGTTTAGATAGATAAAAGTATAAAGAAGCCTACCCAAGCCCTCCCAAAGGGAGGGGTGTTTAGATAGATAATAAAAGAGTAAGAGCAATGAATAAAAAGCAGACAAATCATGTAACCAAACATCCCCTCCTTTGGAGGGGCTTGGGGAGGCTTTCTGTAATTTTTGTAACCAAACATCCCCTCCTTTGGAGGGGCTTGGGGAGGCTTAATAACCGTCAAGAAAAGTGAAGAGTACCGTCAATCCGTCTAACCGTCTAACAGTAATCCTCGTCGGCGTGTTACTGGTCTTTGGAACAGTAACAGGACTGACTGGGTGGCAGTTAGAGCACGACAAGGTCTTAGAGCTGGAAGCACAGATAGCCGAGCTGGAGAAGCAGGAGAAGCGCTCGGCGGTGTTGCGGAGTGTGAGCAGTCAGTTGGAGGAGATAGCCAGCGAACAGAGAGCCATCTCCGACGAGCAGCGCGTCGAGGCCCAGAAGCAGACGCAGCTGGCCTACGAAGAGCGACAGAAGGCACTCCTCTCCGAGCAGCAGGCCAAGACCTCGGAGCTGCGCGCCAAGGAGTCGGAACGTCTGGCACAGGATGCCCGTCTGACCGCCGAGCGTCAACAGCTCATGGCCGAGCATCAGCGCATACAGGCCGAGCTGGCAAGGAGTGTTGCCGACACCCTGCGCTACCAGGCCCTTGGCCGCTCCTTGGGCTCGCTATCCACCACACAGCACAAGTCGGGCAACAAGGAGATGGCCGAACTGCTGGCCTACGCCGCCTACGTCTTCACCAACCGCTACAATGGCGACCTCTACAACCCCGCCGTGCTGCAGGCCCTCATGATGGCCAGCCAGAGCATCCACACGTGGCCGGTACACAACGGCGTGATTACGGGCATCGACTTCGCCGAGCAGAGCAACAGCGAACTGGCCACCGTGAGCAACTTCGGCGAGATTATTCGCCACCACTACGAGCATGGGCAGCTCACATCGACCGTCCTGCTGCGCGACAGCAACTACGACTTCCGCAACGTCATCTACAGCAGGAAGGGAAGCATCATGTCCATCAGCCATCAGGGGCAGTTCGTGGTCTTTCCAAAAAACGACACCATGAAGGAGATACAGATCAGAGGCGTGGAGAAGCCGAGCTACCTGTCGTTCATCGACGACGACCACGTGGCCGTCATCGGCACGAAGGAAGTGACCTTTGTGGACTTGCGCACCTACAGGCAAGTCAAGACGCGCAACTTCGACTTCACCATCATCGCCGCTGGACGAAACCACCACCACCCGCTCATCTTCGACGACCGAGGCTACATGCACGAAATCGTCGACCTGAACAGGATTGAAACAAAGAAAGTACCCGTCAGCGGAAAAGTGACCGCCTACGCCAACTCAGCAAACGCCCATATCGATGCCTACGGCATGAGCGACGGCACCATCTACATCGTCGACGAGAACGGAAGGCAGAACCGACTGGTGGGACACAGGTCGCGCATCTCACGCCTCAAGCTGAACGGCACACAGCTCTACTCGTCGAGCTACGACGGGCTGCTGAACCTGTGGATGATCTCAACGGAAAAGGGGGCAAAGATAGACCCCATGAACATTCTGAACGCCAACAACTGGATTATGTACTTCACCAGCGACAACGCGAAGCAGAACATCTGGATTAGCGAGCAGAAGGGCAACCTCACCATGGTCCTCACTTCCATCAAGCTCATGGTCAACGACATCAAGAGCCGCCTGAAGCGAGACCTCACCCAGCAGGAATGGGATTACTATATAGGTAAGAGCGTGCCGTTCGAGTCGTTTATAAGCCCACCCAAGCCCTCCCAAAGGGAGGGATGTTTAGATAGATAAAAAACATAAAAAAGCCTACCCAAGCCCTCCCAAAGGGAGGGATGTTTAGATAGATAATAAAAGAGTAAGAGCAATGAAGAAAACGCAAAGTTATCATGTAATCAGACATCCCCTCCTTTGGAGGGGCTTGGGGAGGCTTTTTATTGTTTTTCTCCTATCTCTCCTTCCTTTCCCCTCCTTGGCTCAGGGCCTTCCCTTCATACGCAACTACACGGCCAAGGACTACATGGCCCACAACCGCAACTTCGACATCATAGCCAATGACGACGGCACCCTCTTCGTAGCCAACTTCGAAGGCCTGCTCTACTACGACAATGCCGAATGGAACATCCTGCACACGCCGGGCATTACCCGCATCACCGACATCTTCAAGGACTCCAAGGGAACCATCTGGACGGGTGGCTACAACTACATAGGCAGGGTGGTCATTGCCCCCAACGGAGTGCCACAGCTGCAAGCCACCAGACAGCATACCGCCGTCAAGGGCGAAGTAGACAAGATCTGGGAAGAGAACGGGAAGGTGTTCTTCCTGGTGGGGGAGAAACAGGTGTATTCCATCGAAGGCGACTCCATCAGCATGCAGAAGCACAAGAGCCCGCCCAAGGAGAAGACCGTCGTCTACAGCGACAACCAGATGGTGATGCAGGTGCTGCAGTTGGACAACGGCCTGAAAGCCGTGGCCACCAACGGCAACGGCATCATCATTACCGACGTAAGGGACAACAAGCTCTTCGGACTTACCGAGGCCAACGGTCTCTGTTCCAACAACGTCATTCATATCTCCTACGACGGCAGCGGCCTGTTGTGGGGAGCCACCGACAACGGCGTCTTCGCCGTAAGAATCCCGTCGGCCTACTCTCATTTCTCCGAGAAAGAGGGACTGCACGGCGAGGTACAGACCATTCAGAAATTCAACCACCACTATTATGTGGGAACATTGAGCGGACTGTATTGGTGCAACGGCATGCAATTCCAGCTCGTCGACGGTTTTGCACATGCCTGCTACGACCTACAGACGATGGCAGGCAACCTGCTGGCCGCCACCAGCAACGGCCTCTACTGCATACAGTCCGACGGTAAGGTGACGCAGCTCACCGATGCCAGCACCATGACCCTGCACGTAAAGGACAACACCTTCTACAGCGGCGAGCTGAACGGCCTCTACCTGAACGACTTGAACGGCATGCGCCAGCTGATAAGCCATACGGGAAAGGTGATAAAGATTTTCGAGGATGAGGCAGGCTGCCTGTGGGTGCAGAACCTGTACGGCCAGATATGGAAAAGGAAACGGCACCAGCAGGAGTTCGAACTCGTAATGGCCGATGACAACAAGAACAATGCCGCCACCATCGTCGACATCGACGGCAAGGCGGTCGTCATAGATGCCACCGCCACGGAGCCTTTCCCCTATCCGCAGTTTTCCCATACCGACAAGGACGGGATTACCTGGCTCACCGACAACGAGGGCAAGAACCTCTACGCATGGAAAGACGGCAAGCGCCTCACGTCGTTAGACCAACTGCTGTACCCCTTGTCGGCCACTGCCACCCGTTCCATGCTCGTGGAGAACAAGCAGATATGGCTCGGAGGCGACAACGGCCTGACCCTCATCAGCCGTACACAGAAAGACCCCATCGCCACCCGCAAGCCCCGGCTGCTCATCAGGTCGATCGTCGTCACGGGCGACAGCGTGCTCTGGGGCGGCTTCGGCGAGTGCCCCAAAATCCTGCCCCTCATCTCCAGAGACCATCGCAACATCCGCTTCACCTTCGCCCTCGACCGCATCTCCATCAACCAACGCGACGAATACCGCTACCGCGTGGCCGGAGAGGCGTGGAGTGCATGGTCGACGAGCAAAGAGGCGGTGTTCTTCAACCAGCCTGGCGGCTCCTACACCTTAGAGGTGCAGGCACGCGACGACCACGGGCGACTGTCGGAAATCGTCAGCATCGACTATGTCATCAGCCACCCCTTCTACATGCGCTGGTACATGGTCATCCTCTACATCATCCTGCTCATACACGGCTTCAACAACTTCTCGCGCTGGCGAGTGAAGCGGGTAGAGAAGGAAAAGATGCAGCTGGAACGCCTCGTACAGGAGCGCACCACCGAGGTGGTGAAACAGAGGGACGAAATCGAGGAGAAGTCGAAACGACTGGAGACGGCACTTGCGAAGCTGAGCGAGGCACAGAACGAACTGATACGCCAGGAGAAGATGGCCACCGTGGGCAAGCTGACACAGGGTCTCATCGACCGCATCCTGAACCCGCTGAACTACATCAACAACTTTGCCAAGCTCTCGGAAGGCTTGGTGAAAGACCTCGAAGCCAACATCGAGGACGACAAGGAGGTGATGGCACAGGAGAACTATGAGGACACCATCGACGTACTCAGCATGCTGCACGGCAACCTGCAGAAGGTGAGCGAGCACGGACAGAACACCACCCGCACCCTGAAGGCCATGGAGGAGATGCTGAAGGACCGCTCGGGCGGCATCATACCCATGGACCTCACGGCCATGCTGAAGCAGGACAGGGACATGCTGCTGAAGTACTACGAGAAAGACATCAACCAATATCACATTCAAACCGACTTCGACCTGCCCGACCAGCCCTTGCGCATCAACGGCAATGCCGAGCAACTGAGCAAGGCCGTTATGAGCATGCTGGGCAACGCCGTCTATGCCGTCGTCAAGAAAGCGCAGCGGCAGAACTTCCCGACGGGCACGGGCAGCGGTTCGCCCGCTGCCTTCCAGAACTATCAGCCCGCCATCAGCCTTTCCGCAAAGGAACAGGACGGCAAGAGCGTATGCATCACCATCCACGACAACGGCGTAGGCATCGAGGAGGGCATCGTCGGCAAGCTGTTCGACCCCTTCTTCACCACGAAGACCACGGGCGAGGCCTCGGGCGTGGGCCTCTACCTGAGCCGCGAAATCGTGCAGAACCACGGGGGCGACATCAACGTGAAATCAGTCAAAAACGACTATAGCGAGTTTTCTATCATTTTGCCTGCACTAACTGAATAATAAGCTTATGAAAGAACAAATAGAAACACTCCAACAGCAACTGCAGAAACAGGAGAAGTTGGCTTCGCTGGGAATGCTCAGCGCGGGTATTGCCCACGAAATACAGAACCCGCTGAACTTCGTCATCAACTTCAGCAAGATGTCGACCAAGCTGCTCAGCGACCTCACCGAGATTGTAGAGAGCAACGAGGACCGCCTGCCAGAGGACGACCGTGAGGAAGTGGAGGACATCGTGGCCGACCTGAAGGAGAACATGGCCAGGATTGTGGAACACGGAGAGCGGGCCATCAGCATCATCCAAGGCATCCTGCTCGTCTCTCGCGGCAAGGACAACGAGTTCCTGCCCACCGACGTGTGCAAGCTGGTGAGGGAATATGTGTGGCTGTCGTACCACGCCATGCGGGCCAACTACAAGAACTTCAACATCAGCATTCACGAAGACTATCAGGAGGGCATCCCCAAGATGATGGTCATCCCGCAGGACCTGAGCCGTGCCGTACTCAACGTGATGAACAATGCCTGCTACGCCGTCTGGCACAAGTCGCTCTCCGGCCTGAAAGACTATCAGCCCAAGATCTGCGTCAGCGTCAGTACCGTCCCCGTGCCCCTGCGCCCCACCTCGCCCGTACCGGAAGAACTCGTCATCACCATTGCCGACAACGGCGAAGGCATGACCGACGACGTGAAGGAACGCCTCTTCGAGAACTTCTTCACCACGAAGCCCGTTGGCCAGGGCACCGGACTCGGCATGAGCATCACGCGCGACATCATCGAGAACAAGCACGAGGGACGCATCACCTTCGAGTCGACCTGCGGCTCGGGAACCACCTTCACCTTTACCATCCCCATCAAGAAGAAGTGAAAAGCGAATGGCTACCGCTATGACTGAAAGAACTACCAAACAATGGCTCTGGAGGATGATGTTGTGGGCAGCACTCTTCATCCTTCACCCTTCACTCTCCATGCTCCACGCCCAGGGCAACACCCAGCGCGAAATCTATGACCAGGCCGAGGAGGAATACCGCATAGGCCACATAGACAACGCGCTGACCCTGCTGCAAAACAACATCGGCAGCTTCAGCAGCAACCTGCGGCCGAGTGCCTACCGGCTGATTGTACTCTGCCATCTGGGCAACGACGACATGGAGCAGGCCGAGGCCAGCACTTCCGACCTGCTCAGGCTCGACCCCTACTACAGCCCGTCGGTTCAGGACCCGGCCCGCTTCGTAGAGATGGTGAGGCGCATCCGTCAAGGACGCACATCGACCATCACCACCGCATCCATCCAGGCCGAGAGCCTCAGCGAGGTGCCCGTGCCCACCACGCTCATCACCGAGGAGATGATTCACAACAGCGGTGCCCGCAACCTACAGGAAGTACTGGCAGCCTACGTGCCGGGCATGAACATCATTGACTGTAACGACGATATCAACATTGCCATGCGCGGCATCTTCAGCAACGGCCAGGAGAAAATCCTCATCATGCTCAACGGGCACCGCCTGAACAGCTACTGCACCAACATTGCCAGTCCCGACTTCAGCATCAGCCTTGAGAAGCTGAAACAAATCGAGGTGCTGCGAGGCCCGGCCTCGTCGCTCTATGGCGGCGTGGCCCTGACTGCCGTGGTCAACCTCATCACCAAGGAGGGAGCCGACGTTGACGGCATCAAGATGCACGCAGGCATTGGCAACTACGGACAGCGGCGCGGCGACATCATGCTGGGCAAGCACTTCTACGACCTCGACATACTGCTGTGGGGCAGCATCTACACAGCCGACGGCGAGAACCAGCCCGTCGTCTCGGAAAACCGCAAGCGCGGACTGTTTAACGACACGGTCAACGTGGGAGCCATCGGACGCAAGCCCTCCTACGAATTCGGCCTCTCGCTGAAATGGAAAGACTTGAAGTTCATCTACAACACACAGTTCTCGCAGGTCATCTCGCCCCTCACCATCAGCACCACCGGCGAGTCCTACTCCTACGACAAATACCGCACCTTCAACGGACTGAACCCGGGCTTTGCCACACGGTCGCACCACGGCCGGCTGAGCTATATCTTCCAGCTGGACAAGGTCTATATTGAGCAAGCCCTGACCTTCGACAACAGCGACCTGACCCATTATCAGGTCATCAGCGACAGCAAGGTGCCGGAGTTCGGAGAAATCATCAGTGTAGACACCACCCTGGTCAACTTGTTCAAGGAACATGAAGCCACGTCACGCTACATCAACGGACAGGAGACCACCCTTGGCTGGCAGATGAAAGGCGACATGAGCTATATTGACAACAGCTCACACAAGGGCTACGTGACCTTCGGTGCCGAATATGCCCATTTCAAGCTGGAGGACGTGCGCTACAGCATAGGCTACGACTTTAACAAGTCCATGCCGGAGAGCCCCCTGCTGGCCGAGGTGGGAAAGGGTAAGGAGTCCAACTACAATGCGTTCCTGCAGCTCAAACACAAATGGCGCTCGTTCATCGTCAATGCAGGCGTGCGCTACGACCACAAGCGTCGCTACAACGACTCCAAAATCAACGAACTTTCGCCCCGCCTGGCTCTTATCCTTGTACGTCCCAAGTGGAACGTAAAGTTCAGCTACTCCAAGTCGTTTGTCGATGCCCCCTATCTCTACCAGAAAATCAACCAGTTCCTACAGCTCTTCAGCACGCACGACATTGACTATGTCAAGAACGAATACAATTCCCTCTTGGCACCCGAATCGCTCCACTCCTATCAGCTCACCTTCGCCGGAACAGAGTGGGTGAAAGGCCTTAACTGGGAACTCAACCTGTTCCACAACCAGGCCAACGACCTTATACTCACAGAGGTCATCAACCACTCGAACAGCGGAAAGAACAAAACCATCGGCGCCGAGTTCATGGCCTCCTATCAAACCAAGAGGATTTCGGCCAACTTCAACCTGTCGTGGATAAAGACCCTCAAGCTCAACCTGAGCTATAAAGACATCGACGACAACAACTGTACGCCAGCCATCACCTCCAATACCGTGCTGGCCTGGAAAGCAACCAACCGACTCAAGCTGTTTTCAAAGCTCACCTTCGAAAGCAGACAGACCTCCTATAACGTATCTTTAAGCACCATGATGAAGTTATATGAGATTGGCAAAGAAATGGTCTACTATGTGACAATTGGCGACCTGGCCAAGGGCGCAGAGCTGCTGGAGCAGGAAATCTGGCTGACCGAAAACGAACTGGTGTCGGAACTGGACATCGATGCACGGGCCATCCTCGATGCCGGGGCAGAGTACAAGCTGTTAGACAATCTCACCCTGGGCCTGAACGTGAGCAACCTCTTCAACACGAAATACTACCGCAGCGGCATGAACACAAGGCTCGTTCCGCAACGCGGGCGATGGTTCATGCTGAGCATCGGACTCGGACTATAGTCAGAAATAGCCGCGGATGCTCTCCATATAGGGCGAAAGCTGCTTGCTGAACCAGCGCCCCCAGCGGTTCAGGCTGTTGCGGCAATAGGTGATGATGAGCCTGCGACGGGCTCGCGAGATGGCCACATAGAACTTCCGAGCCTCCTCGCCGTCGCCACGCGCATCGGCGTATGCGCTGGGATATTTGCCCTCCACGGCATCATAGACCACCACATTGTCGAACTCCAGTCCCTTGGCCTTGTGTACCGTAGAGACAAACACGCGCTCCGTCATACTGGCCGACCCGCAGAGGTCGGCCTCTTTCATGGTCGAGAGGTTCTGGACATGCCGGTCTAACAACTCCCTGAGAGGGGTGTTGCTTTCAGTCTTGTCCCATACGCCCTCCGTCATTTCCTCCTCTATATACCTTATTATATATGGGAGCTTCGGCTCTTCGCCCACCACCTCGTTCTTCCTCAGCCAGTCGTAGGTTTCCTGCACGAAACAGGCCAGCGGATTGCTGGGCATCGCAGAGCCTTCTGCCGGAACCTGATACAGCCTTTCCCGCCCTTCACGATACAGTTCGCCGTAAAGACGGCGCAGTTTCTCGGCCGTTCGCCAATGCCGGGCCACCAACTCCAGCTGCCGCCCTACCCGTTCGCGTCCCTGTTCGTAGCAGTCTTTGGCCAAGTTCAGCGTGGCCATGATGTCGTCATTGGCCAAGTGCGAGTTTTGCCCCTCCAGTCCCAACTCGCCAATGAGCGACTTCAGTTTGTAGCTTCCTAACCGTGGCCGCAACAGCCGTGCCAGCTTCAGCGAGTCATAGTAGCAGGGCCACAGCTGTTCCATCGACATCGCGGGTGCATAGCGACGCATCTGAAACGACAGGATTTGATAGTCGAACGTGGCGTTATGCCCTAACAGCTGACATCCCTTGGCAAAGGCAGCGAAACGTTCCAGGGCCTCCGCATGCGACAGATGGGGGTGCCGGGCGTATTCATCCACCAAGGGATTCACCACGTCGCCCAGCATCCCGGGTATCTCGCGGTCGGTCTCTATGAAGAGGTTCAGCTCGTCCACTACCCTGCCCTGCCTCACTCGCACGGCAGCCAACTGCACCACATCGTCCTCGGCTACATGCAGCCCCGTGGTCTCCGTGTCGAAGACCACAAAGTCCTGCGACTCCCACGCCTTCACGAACTCAGCCACGTAGGTCGAGTGGTCGTAGTCCATGAAGTCTACCGGCGATATGCCTTGCTCCATCAGTACACGTACAAAATGGCGCGAGGCCGAACTGGAAGCAAACACGTGCATGCCTGTCAGGATGTTAGCCCAGGCAATGAAGTTCTGCTCCATAGAGAGTACTCCTAAATGGGCCAGCAGCAAGCGCACGACGGGGGTAGTGAAAAGGTCGGTGCCCGAGATTTTGAAGTGAGGCACTTGCATGGCCGTCAGCGCAGCACTCACCTCGTCGGCATCGCTATTGAAGGCCACCACCACGGCCACCGACTCGTCGGGATGGCCTGTGTAGAGCCGGTGTACGGCCCTGGCCACCCAGTTCGTCTCGTCAATATTGGTCTCGCTATCCATCAGCAGCAAGTCGCCCGGCTGGCGTTCCGTCTGCCTCTGTGTAGTGGGCAGTAGCTCGCGGGCAATGCCCAACTGCCGTTCCGCGTAGGTGTTGAACACGTCCAAGAGATAGCCCGGCGACCGGTAGTTCATATAGAAATTGTGCAGCCCGCCACTCTCCTGACATCTTTTCCTCAACATCTCTAAGGTGTCGGTCTGTGCGCCCATGAACGAGAAAATGGCCTGCTGTGCATCGCCTAAGTACACCACCGTGGCCTCGTCGTCGGTAAACAGGTCGACAATGGCCAGCTGGAGCGGATTCAGGTCCTGCACCTCGTCGACTTGAATCCAGTTGTATTTTCTTAGTTCTCTCCTCTCTCCACTCTCCTCTATCCTCTCTCCTCTCTCCTCTCTCCACTCTCCTCTAAAACCCGACATCTCATCATACGCCCTGAGCAACAAGTCCTCGAAGTCCAGCAGGTCGTTCTCCCGCTTGTAGCGCTCATAGCAGCCTGCCGCATAGAGAGCCTCCAACATCCACAGTGCCTCGCTGCTCAACAGGGCATGCTGGTCGCGATAGTATGCGGCATGCTGATACAGCTCTACCGTCGAGGCCTGCGAGTAGCTCAGACCGAAGGCCACGCACAGTTCCCTGAGTACACTCGCAGGCAGTGCCTCCCTGTGTACCATCAGCCTTCCAGGATAGCCTTTCTGACACTGGTACATCAGATGTTGCAGGTTGATAACCTGCGAATAGCGTTGCCGGTGCTTCGCCTCGCCCAACACCTTCAGTTCGTCCTCGCCTAGGTAGTCGGCAATGATGCTGATCGACATGTCCGTATCGATGATGGCGGTCGTCTCTGGCACTACGCCCTGTTCAAACAGGAACTTCGAGCAGAAACGATGCACGTTGCCCACGAACAACTCGTCGAGTCCTTCACATTGCGGCAACCGCTCGTAGATACGTTCGCGCATTCCCCTCGCTGCACGGTTGGTAAATGTCAGGCAGGCCATGTCCTTAAACGGCACACCCCGCTGTTCATGTGCCCACACGATGCGCTCGGCCAGCACCGCCGTCTTGCCGCATCCCGGCGGGGCCAGCACTAAATGACGACCGCCCCACGCCTCAATCACTCGCCGTTGCTCGTTGTTAAATTGTTTCATCTGCACATTCTTCTCTTATCACAATAACGCCCTACACTCCAGTTTTAGTATATCAGCTTCACCTAAATTGCGCAAACACATACGGCTCCTGTCGCTACACCTTCAATCCCAAGTGGTTTGGCGGCTACATCAAGAACGCCCGTGCCTACGTGGCAGGCCACAACCTCTGTGTGTTCACTCCCTACAACGGCATGGATCCTGAGACGGGTAACGGCATCTATACCCTGCAGGCCGACTACAACTACGTCTTCTCCAAGGAGGGCGGAGCCGTCCGCCGTGGCTTTCGGTGGCACCCTCCTTCGAGTTTGTCATTATCCTAATGCCGCTGACGCGGCTAAAATAGATAAATTGGTAAATCGATATATACAAAAAAAACAATCAGGCCTCCCTTGCGTAAATGCAAGAAAAGCCGTATCTTGACGCGGGCGACCCGCGCGCCTCTTCAATCGCGCGTACCTTAGAGAATTTATCCCCTCAATCTTTCTCATCGTTGAAATCCCGTCTCGTTTAATGTCGTGTCGGTTGGTTAAAATCGTAGATACCTTTTATAGAAATCTACATGGCCAGCAGGAACTCGGAGAGCTTCTCCATGTCGGTGAACTCGTACATCTTGGCGTTGCCTACGCCGCGCTTGCGCTCACGGCTGCGGCCATCGGCCACCTTCTGCATCATGGCCTCGATGTCGGCGGTGCGGTTGACGAATTGGAAGCGCACGGCCTTCTGGTCGTCCATGATGTTGCAAAGTTCGTCGGCAAACGAGCGCGACATGAAGCCGATGCCCTCGAAGTCGAGCGTCACCTGGTCGGCCTCGGGACTGATGCTCGCACGCAGTTCGGAAGCACGGGAGCGTGTGTAGAGGTCGGCACTGTAGATGTCCTGTAGTCTGATGGTCTGTGTCATATCTTTCTTATTCTAAATAGTCGATGTAGTTGAATCCTTCGGGCAGGACGACGGGGATGCGCATAAGGATGACGGTGCCCTGCCAGCGGAAGAGGTTGCGCAGGTCGATGTAGTCGTTGGCACAGTTCTCGTAGCGGTGGAAGGCACCGCCGGAGAGCATGAAGAAGGCTCCCTTCATGCCCACGACGAGCATCTCCTTCGAGGTGGAGATGCCGTAGCCACGGTTCTCAGCCTCGGGGCGGTTCTTGGTGGAATAGCCCTCGTTGGCCAGCTTCAGGGCCTCGGTCTCGCTGCCGTCTATCTCGTCCTGATAGAGCCCGGCCTGTTGGAAGCTGCCCGCGATGGTGATGCCTCGGTCGGCGATGCAGAGGTCGATGACGCCCTCGCGCTCCAGATATTGCGAGAATACGTAGCCGTAGCTGCTGCGTGAGTGCTCGTAGATGTTGTCGAGCAGTTCGCTGATGAGGTAGCTGAGCGAGGATCCGCCCCTTCCGATGCCTGCCTGCTTCGTGAGCACGGACTGGATGATGGAGCCGAAGGTGTCCTTGTTGGCATCGGTCATGGCGAAACTGCACAAGGGGAGGTAGGTCTTGTCGGTGTATTTCTGTATCACGGCCTCGACGTCCTCGCGCTTCTCGCTGCCGAAGTGGAGCATGCGGTCGAAGCAGATGCTGTTGAGGTAGGACTGAATGCGCAGGGGGATGTTGATGCACTCAATGTTCTTGCCAGAGGTGTTCTTGTAGATGGAGAGCGGGGCAAGGAAGAAGGGGTGCAGGAATGTGACGCCGGTGAAGTCCCACTGCACGGCCTCGGCGGCCTCGGTCTCGGCAATGACGCGGACGAGGTAGTTGAAGCTGTAGCCTATGCGAACTTCCTCTGCGACGTTGGGTATCTTGACTATTGCCATTCTCACCATTTCCTTTATAATTTGCGTGCAAAGATACGATTTTTTTCTAAATAAACGGCAATCGTGCGGGAAAAACTACAAGCTATAATGGAAAAGCGAGCGAAGATGCTTTGTTTTTTTCATCTTCGCCCGTCAGAACTAATCACCACTGCCGTGTTCTGCGTGATGTCTGCCGCCCCCGCCGTCTGCGCCGCGAGAGCCATGACAAGCGTGAGCAGCATCATGGCGAGCCTTGAAGAAAAACTGTTTGGTTTTGGTCTCATATTTTTAATCTTTATGTTAGTTTCATGATTCCTGATGAATACACGCACGAAAAAACACTGCGGCCTCGCCTGCAGTAGCGACGGTTGCCCTCGTCGTCGGTCACGCCTTCTGGCATGACTACGAAGCAGTCGGTGATGACGGCATCCTGCCTGCGGCCGTATTTCTTGACGAGTGCGCTCATCTGGGCAGTATGCAGGCTTTAATGGTTTGATGCTGACGGGGCGTGGTGGAAATGGCGCGGGTGGGCGTAATGCGTGCCACGTGACCCTCGGCCCAAGGCTCTGCCTGGACGGTAGTCGTGATGCGGGGGAAGGAAATCTTATCCATAATCCATATTGATTTCCCCGCTTTTCTATAACGGATGAGTGGGGATTTTTGTAATTTTTTCCTGTGACAGCCGTCACAGGATAAGAAGAACACTGTTAAAAATTATGCTATGAGATAAAAAAGTTATTATAAAAAGTAACTGTTTCAACATAAAGTTGTAACTTTGTAGCGACAAAAACGAGATTATCATGGCAACAGCAACAATTCATAAAGCCACACAAATGAAATGCACTAACCGAATCATTAAATCATTCTTATAAAAGAAATGAATACTTATCAGTTTCATATTTTCTCCCCGTACCGCGTGTGCCCCCTTGGAGCCCACGTGGACCACCAGCATGGACTGGTAACGGGATTTGCCATCGACAAGGGCGTCGACCTGTGGTTCAACATTCGTGAAGACGGTCAGGTGAAACTGTCGTCAATGACTTTCGAGGGCGACGTCAGCTTCGACATCGGACAGCGGTCGCAAGTGAAGGAACACCACTGGGGCGACTATGCCCGCGGTGCCAAATACGCCCTGAAGAAGCGCTTTGAACTGACGCACGGCATTGAGGGCGTCATCAAAGGCTCGCTGCCCGTAGGCGGTCTGTCCTCGTCGGCTGCCGTGCTCATCGCCTACGTGATGGCCTTCGCCAAGGCCAACGGCATCACGCTGCAGCCTTTCGAGGTGGTGACGATAGCCTCGGAAGCCGAACGCGAGTACATCGGACTGAACAACGGATTGCTGGACCAAGCCTGCATCGCCCTGGGACGCAAGGACGGTCTGCTGTTCTTAGACTGCGACTCGAACGAGTGGCGCATCATCCGGCGCAACCCCAACATGCCCGACTTCTCCATTGGCATCTTCTTCTCTGGCCTCACGCGCTCATTGGTCAACAGCGACTACAACCTGCGCGTCTACGAGTGCAAGACGGCGGCATGGAACATGCTGGCCTATCTGGACCAGCCACTGAAGACGTTCGACAAGACCTTCCTCCGCGACATACCGAAGGCCACGTTCGACAAGACGCGCATTGCCATGCCCGCCCGCTTTGCCCGCCGCGCCGAGCATTTCTACTCGGAATACCGCCGCGTGCGCCAGGGCGTGACGGCATGGGAGACAGGCAACATGAAACTGTTCGGCAAGCTGTCGTTCGACTCATGCGAGTCGTCCATCCACAACTATGAGTGCGGTTCGCCCGAACTGATTGCCATCTACGAGATTATGCGCTCGCTGCCCGGCGTCTATGGCGGACGTTTTTCAGGCGCTGGCTTCAAGGGAGCCTGCATCGCACTGGTCGACCCGGCCTGCCAAGAGAGCATCGAGCAGGAGCTTACCCGCCGCTACTTGGAGCAGTTCCCTGAGTATGAAAGCACCTTCCAGGTGTTCTGGGTGCAGCCAGACGACGGAGCCAGATTCATTGACAACTGACAACTAACCACTATGAAGAATATAGTCATTGCAGCCGGCTACGCCACAAGGCTGGGCGAGCTGACACGGAACTTCCCGAAGCCCCTGCTGAAGATAGGAACTTCGACCATCCTGGGGCGCATGCTCGACGACATCGACACCATCCCCGAGATTGACGAACACATCATTGTGACCAACCATAAGTTTGCGCCCATCTTCGAGGAGTGGAAGACGGGCCTGCACTACAACAAGCCGATTACCATCATCGACGACGGGACGGAGACCAACGAGACGCGCCTTGGTGCCGTCTGCGACCTGCTGTTGGCCATGGACAAACTCGGTCTCGACGACGACCTGTTGGTGGTGGCCGCCGACAACCTGCTGTTCTTCTCGTTCCGCGAGTTCGTGGACTTCGCCAAAGAAAAGCAGACCTCGTGCATCATGTGCCACGAGCAGCCCAGCATCGAGAAACTGCAACGCACGGGTGTCGTGGAGATTGACGCCAACCAGCGCGTACTCGGCATGGAAGAGAAGCCGCAGGTGCCCAAGAGCCATTGGGCTGTTCCACCTTTCTATATATATAAGAAGGAGGACTTAGAGCTGGTGCGCCACTCGGTGGAGAATGGCTGCGGCAAGGATGCTCCGGGCAACCTGGCTCACTACATGGTGGAGCATACCACGATGCACGCCTGGCCCATGAGTGCCGGACGGTTCGACATCGGCAGCTTAGACACGTACTATGAGGCCGTAGAACGATTTGGGAAACACTAAACAAATAATAACAACTCAACTTTCCCACTCTTTTAAAACCACGAATTTCACGAATTTCACGCGCTCGACCTTGGTCGCTTTGCTTGCAAAGAATTGCCATGCGGATAATAAGTAAATAGAAAAAATTAGTTTAATTAGCTTGAATTATTCATTCTATGCGGAGAAAATTATATGAGAAATTACATGGTAATTATATGTTAAAGAATAAGATACGAATATGAGGTCAATTTTCATGAATAATATAGGTTAGTGAAATTCGTGGTTAAAAAGAAAAGGTGGGAAACATAAGTAAGTATAATATGCAAAAGATTGAACTGAACAACAAGACCATTCTTGTGACTGGTGCCGCAGGATTCATCGGGAGCAATCTGGTGAAACGCCTGCTGGACGACGTGAAAGGTGCCACCATCGTGGGCATCGACAACATGAACGACTACTACGACGTGAGTCTGAAGGAGTATCGCCTGAAAGAGCTGGAAACCAAGAACGAGGAACAGAAAGCCAATGGCAACCGCTGGGTGTTCATCAAGGGCGACATTGCCGACAAGGGAACCATCGACGGACTGTTTGCCGACTACAAGCCCGCCGTGGTGGTAAACCTTGCCGCACAGGCCGGCGTGCGCTACTCCATCACCAATCCCGATGCCTACATCCAGTCGAACCTCATCGGCTTCTACAACATCTTGGAGGCCTGCCGCCACAACCCCGTGGAGCACCTGGTCTACGCCTCTTCCTCCTCGGTCTACGGCTCGAACAAGAAGGTGCCCTACTCTACCGACGACAAGGTGGACAACCCCGTCTCGCTCTACGCAGCCACCAAGAAGAGCAACGAGCTGCTGGCTCACGCCTATTCCAAGCTCTACAACATCCCCTCGACGGGCCTGCGCTTCTTCACCGTCTACGGTCCCGCCGGTCGTCCCGACATGGCCTACTTCGGGTTTACCAACAAACTGCGCCGCGGCGACACCATCGAGATTTTCAACTTCGGCAACTGTAAGCGCGACTTCACCTTTGTCGACGACATCGTGGAGGGCGTGGTGCGCATCATGCAAGGTGCCCCCGATAAGAAGAACGGCGAAGACGGCCTGCCCTTGCCTCCCTACGCCGTCTACAACATCGGTAACAACAGCCCGGAGAACCTGCTCGACTTCGTCGACACGCTCCAGAAGGAGCTGATTCGTGCCGGCGTACTGCCCGAGGACTACGACTTCGAGGCCCACAAGAAGCTGGTGCCCATGCAGGCAGGCGACGTGCCCGTGACCTACGCCGACACCTCGGCCTTGGAACGCGACTACGGTTTCAAGCCCTCGACACCACTCTACCTGGGCCTGCGTAAGTTTGCCGAATGGTACAAGCAATTCTATCTGTCTAACCAATAAAACCCCAACAACTATGATTGATCCACTTTATGTCTACATCGGCATGGGTATTCTGGTGCTGATTGTGTTCATCTTCATCTCATACGTCAAGGCCCCGCCTTCATTCGCCTACATCATCTCCGGACTCAGCAAGGAGCCGCGCGTACTCATCGGTTCAGGCGGTTTCCGCATCCCGTTCTTCGAGCGCATGGACCGCGTTTACCTGGGCCAGATTACCGTTGACATCAAGACCGAGGAGAGCGTGCCTACGAACGACTTCATCAACGTCGACGTGGACGCGGTGGCCAAAATCCGCGTCACGCCCAACAGCGAAGGCACCCGCCTTGCCGCGAAGAACTTCCTGAACATGAGCCCCGACGAGATTGCCGCCCAGCTTCAGGACTCGCTGCAGGGCAACATGCGCGAAATCATCGGTACGCTGGACCTGCGCTCGCTGAACACCGACCGCGACGGTTTCTCCGACCAGGTGATGGCCAAGGCCTCGCCCGACATGGCCAAGTTAGGCATTGACATCATCTCGTGCAACATCCAGAACGTGACCGACCGCGAAGGTCTCATCAAGGACTTAGGTGCCGACAACACGGCAAAAATCAAGAAGGATGCCGCCATCAACCGTGCCGTGGCCGAGCGCGATGTGAAGATTGAGGTGTCGAAGGCCGACAAGCAGAGCAATGATGCCCGTGTGGATGCCGATACCGCCATTGCCGTGAAGAACAACGAGCTGGCCCTGCGCCGCGCCGCCCTGAAGAAGGAGGCCGACACCGCCCAGGCCGATGCCGATGCCGCCTACGCCATTCAGCAGCAGGAACAGCAGAAGACCATCAACATCAAGACGGTAGAGGCCGAGATTGAGAAAACAAAGCGCGAGCAAATCCTCTCGAAAGAACAGATTGAAATCAAGCAGAACCAGTTGGCTGCCGAGGTGGAGAAGAAAGCCGATGCCGACAAGTACAAGGTGGAGATTGACGCACAGGCCGACCTGGAGCAGCGCAAGCGCGTAGCCGAGGCCCAGCGCTACGAGGCTGAGCAGCGCGCACTGGCCCAGAACGCCGAGAGCGATGCCGCCCGCTACCGCTTAGAACAGGAGGCCGCCGGTATCAAGGCCAAGGGCGAAGCAGAGGCATACGCCATCCAGAAGAAAGGCGAAGCCGAGGCGCTGGCCATGGACAAGAAGGCCGAGGCCTACAAGAAGTACAACAACGCTGCCGTGATGCAGATGATGATTGAGGTACTGCCCCAGGTGGTGGAGAACGTGGCCAAGCCCATCAGCAGCATCAAGGACGTGAGCATCTACAGTGGAAGTGGCGACGGAGCTGGTATCACCGCCATGAGCGGAGGCGTGCCCGTGGCCATCAAGCAGGCCTTCGACGTACTGAAGAGTGCCACCGGCGTTGACATGGCCGACATCATGCGTGCCGGAACCATCGAAGCCAAGGTGAACCGCAACGTCAACCTGAACGATCAGGCACGCGAAGCCGCCGACAACATCCTCGGAAACAAAAATTAAAAAACTGTTCAGAAACAAATTCGACCTGTAAGGTTGAATGAAATTGGCATAAAAGAATTTTTAAAAAACCATTTCGTTCAATTTGTTACTTTCACCCGCAGCTCGAACAAATTCATGCGACTGAAAGACGCTGAAAGCGTCACCTCTCAATAGCCGTGGGTCGGAACGACCTGCGGACAGTAGACAAGAGAGGGGAAAGCACCCTGAAGAAGGGGAGGGCAACCGTGAGTACGGATTGCCCCAACAGTGCAATGGGCGACCCCTTCAGGGTCGATGTACCTTCTCACATTCTATCCGCAGGTCGTTCCGACCTACGGCTATTGAGAGGTGACGCTTTCAGCGTCTTTCAATCGCACAAACTCAAAAGAGGTATTCCGTAAGCCCGTGTACGAACACAATATGCTTGTGTTCGCACACAGGCTTGATTGACGTGAGTCAATAATGAGGCGGTTTTTCAAGGAAAACGGGAAAAAGATGATGCGGGATAGAGAAAAAGTTCGTACCTTTGCATCGTCAAAAGAACAAAGGACATAGAAATCTTCATTAGGTAATAAGATACAAGGTATTAGTTAGTTTTCGCAGAAAGCGATCAACCGCAAGGTTGAAAAAGGTAAAAGATTCGTTTCAATGAAAGCCTGTGAAGGCGAGAGAAAGCAAAGAAAGAAAGTCAGTAGTTGTATTAGTTAGTTAGGTAAAGAAAGATTGATAGAAAGGATAACAAGATGTTGAAGTGCAGGGGCGTCGTGACGACGCGTACTGCCACGGTCAAGGAGTGTTTCGAGTAAGCACGATGACCACTTTTCATTAAGAATCAAGGTTTTTAGTTATTAATATTAGAAGAAATGCAGCCCAAGGGTAGTGACCCAAGGGCTGCATTTCCAGTTTATTGATGTACGGGGGTACGGGGGTACGGAGGTACGGGGGTACGGAGGAACGAGATTACAGTCGACCGTCAACGATGTCGCGAGGCAGGATGCCCTTCACGTCGTACACGACACCGCCCTCCTTCTTCAGACTACGATAGTCTACAGCCAGGAACTCATTGTGGGCTACGGCCAGGATGATGACATCGAACTGTTCCTGCGGCAGTTCGCTACAGATGTCGAGCTTATACTCATGCAGCACGGCATCCTTGTTGGCCCAAGGGTCGCAGACGGTGATGTTCGGCGTGTATTCGCGCAAGTGCCGATAGATGTCCACCACCTTAGTATTACGGATATCGGGGCAGTTCTCCTTGAACGTGATACCGAGGAGCAATATCTTGGCATCCTTCACCAACACGCCCTTCTTGTTCATCATCTTGATGACCTGCTCGGCCACATACTCACCCATCGTGTCGTTCAGTCGGCGGGCATTCATCATGATGCGAGGCCACACGCCGTATGCCTGTGCCTTCTGGATGAGGTAGTAGGGATCCACGCTGATGCAGTGTCCTCCCACCAGTCCCGGCGAGAGCTTGATGAAGTTCCACTTCGACGAGGCCGCCTCGATGACGTCGTGCGTATCAATGCCCATGACATTGAAAATACGTGCCAGCTCGTTCATGAAGGCAATATTAACGTCTCGCTGCGAGTTCTCAATAATTTTCGAAGCCTCAGCCACCTTGATGCTGGGAGCCTTGTGCGTACCGTTGACCAGGACGGCATTGTACACGCTGTCCACGATGTCGGCAATCTCAGGCGTAGAGCCCGATGTCACTTTCTTGATTTTCTCCACGGTATGCAGTTTATCGCCTGGGTTGATGCGCTCGGGCGAATAGCCGGCAAAGAAGTCCACATTGAACTTCATTCCGCTCACCTCCTCCACCACGGGCAGACATTTCTCTTCGGTAACGCCCGGGTAGACGGTACTCTCGTAGACCACGATGTCGCCTTTGGAAATCACCTTGCCTACGGTCTCACTGGCGCCGATGAGAGGTCTCAGGTCGGGGTAGTCATCCTCGTCGACGGGCGTGGGCACGGCCACCACATAGAAGTTGCAGCTGCGAATCTTCTCCAAGTCGGTCGTGCAGACAAACCCGTGGTTGTTGATGGCATCCTGCAACAGTTCGTCGCTCACCTCGAGCGTTGCGTCGTGACCCTGCATCAACGCATCGACTCGTCGCTGGTTCATGTCGAAACCAATTGTCTCGAACTTGGTAGAGAACAGGCGGGCCAGTGGCAGTCCCACATAGCCGAGGCCAATAACACAAATCTTAATGTTGTTCATTTTTTAATTATTATTTTAACAATTGAAGTTTCCTATCTTTTTTCTATTTATCAAGAATTAGAGAGATTTGTCGAAGACCCACGAGGAACGCAGTAATTAGAGAATTATCATTGTACAAAACTTCTCTTGAAGAGGTCGCAAGCGACCTTAGAATTCATAGAACGGACTGCGCACTCACCATTCTCTAAATTCGAAATATCTTCAGTTAGAGTTATCTTAGTGAATAATTCTCTAATTCTCAAATTCTTGATAAAAATAAGACTAGTGGAAAAGTTTAGTTAATATAAACTCAATCCTTGTTGTTATTCTATTCATCCCTGTTGATGACGATGCGCTTGTTTTCTAATCTCCAGTCCACGTCGCCCTCCATGGCCTTGATAACGTCGGCCACGTAGCGCGACTGGCGGGTGTCGCCAGCCTTCTGCAGATACTTCTTCGCATCCCTCAGTCGCTTGGTCATCACACATCCACAGGCCGCGTTGAAGTTAGCCGTCTCGTTGTTGGGATAGCGATCCACGGCGATGAGCAGTGCATCGAGCCAGTTGTCCGACCCCTCCTCATAGCTCATGGCCACCTTATACATCTCCTCTAAGCTCAGTCCCTCGGGATGAGAGTAGATGAGTCTGCGTCCTTTCTCCACGGAGAACGGCCTGATCTTGTACTCGATAATATAGTCGGTATGACGCAGTCCGGGATAGACATGCTCCAGGAGCCACTTGTACGGCTCGCCGCCCCCTACCCGCTTCAGGAGTTCCTCCTTGGCATCCGGGTCGATGTTACGTCCAATGACGCGGAGCAGTTCATTGCGATGGCTAAGCACGTAGTCGGGCACCTCGGGCGTTTCCACGTAAGCCTTGTTGTCATACCAGAACTCACCCTTCACCTTACGTGTATCGGTGTCGATAAGGAATCCGCGCAGGTTGTCCCAGTCCTCCGGTGTGTAGTTGGTCTGGAACACCTTTGTGTCGAAGTTGTACTTGCGTATCAGCTGCGTCTTCAGTGCCTCCGTTCGTCCCTTGGCCAGTCGGGTGTTGTTGCTGTAGGGACTCTCAGGCGACGCATAGCCGTGGAGCGAGATGCGGGTGATGACCACCGACTGGTCGAACATGGCACTGTCTACCGACGCATAGATCCTGGCCAGTTCCTCGGGGTTCTTGCGGTATTCGGGATAGATCACCGTCTCGTTCACCGGGAAGTCGAGGAAGGCATGTCCCTGAATCTGTCGCAGCTTGGTCTCCTCCGGGTCGGGCATCAGCAGCGGCAGCGGCGGGCACTCCTTCAGCTTGACTTTGCGTATCACAGGCTTGGTGTGTACCACCTTTTTCTTATAGAACAGGTAGGTAAGACCTATCTTCAGGTTGGTACGCATGTCCAAGGGCGCATCGGCCCCCACGCCATTGAAGTGGTCCTCAAACAGTGTGTGGCTCAGCTCTGCGCCGAGTCGCCAATGCCTGCTCAGCTTCCAGGTGGCCGTCACGCCCGCCATCACCGCCGGCAGCAGTTTACTGCTGCGCGAGTAAGGATGGGTGTAGGACAGCGGCACCTGGTCGAAGCCCCAGGTATAGGCCGCCCCCACGCCGGCAAAAGCCTTCAGGTTGAACTTATGCTGGGCAGTATCCTTCTTGTGGAACAAATCGGTCACATCGAACGTGGCATCGGCAAACAGTCCGGTGTTGTTCCATCCCCATGTGTCCTTCGACTCGCACTCCGGCACGTTTCGGCTCTTGTTGTGGTTCAGACGCAGGGCTACGCGCCATCCCCACAGCGGCGTCACCTCGCGGCCCAGGGCCACGAAGGCACCGAGAGCCCAGGGGTACTCTGAAAACTCCGTCCAGGGCAGGTGTTCGTTGGCCGACTTGTTGATACCACCGTAGAGTTGCAGGTAGAAAGGATCCTTATTCACTACGGTGCTGTCTTCGGCATTCTGTGCATTCTGTGCGTGCATACCCAGCGTACACAGCACGAAGCCCCATAACATCATTCCTCTCATTTGTCTTCTGTGATTAATAGGTAACATTTGTATTTATCTTCGGCGACTTATACCACTCCCAGTAGCGTGTCTTGGTCAAGTCGTGCGCCCAGTTAGGAAAGTCGCTGTAGGTGGTAGTCACGTTCACACCTTCTATCGGCCACTGCCATTCACCCGCCACCAACAGCGCCTCAGGCATCTCGCCTGGATATTCGGGCAGGGTGATGACGTCGGTACAGTCGTTGCAGGTGCCTCGCTGTATCTCAATATAGAACCGCCGTCCGTCCTTGGCCATGGTGTAGTCCTTTGGCCAGGGCACACAGTCCACCTCAACAAACGAGGTCTCAGGCAGGAAGTTCTCGGTATTGATATTGTCCAGGGTACTGCTCCCTAACAACTTATGTATCTCGCCTAAGTTCTGGTCGCCGTCGGGACCGTCGAAGTGCAGGTACATACGCGCATTGGAACCGGCAGCCATCACCGTCACGCAGCAAAGCTCGTTGTCATAGTCGGGCACCACTTTGATGACGGCATCGTTGAAGTCGAAGTCCGGGTCGCGGTGTACGTCCTCGTAGGCTATCGTCCAGGGGAAGGGAGTGGAGTTCTCTATTTGGTCAGGGTCGTCGGGGTTGTCCGGATTATCGGGGTTGTCCGGATTATCGGGATTGTCGGGATTGTCGGGATTATCTGGCTTGTCAGGATTGTCAGGATTATCGGGGTTGTCGGGATTATCCGGATTGTCGGGGTTGTCTGGATTATCAGGTTCTTTTTCCTCTGGCAGTATCGGCTCCACGATGTCAGGCATTTCAATCTTCACGTGGGCAACCACACCGAAAATCACGTCATTGCAGTCATGGTCACCGCCTTTAACCAGGTCTTCCATACCCATCCAGATGACGTTGTCATATTCCTTAATGAAACTGCGATGCTTGCCCCTGCCATTTCCCACGATGTTAAATTCCTCAACACAGAAACAAGTACCCCTGAAGCGTTCTCTTTTATCTAAGTAAGGCTTAATTTTCAAATCTGTCAAAATGTCATACTGTTCAGGATAAGGCTCTTCACCATCAGAACGCAGATAGAATCCCACACGCATTCCCACTGGCACATCAATCTGGAACGAGATTCCACGCAAAGCAGAGACAAAGCCCTCATAGCGGTAATAGACCTCCTGAGAGTTAAAGGCATCATCACCCACGCGGTCTGGATTATTGCAAGTAGTAGCACCAAATTTATCCGAAAGGTCAAAGTTGGCATCATACCAGGTATTGGCCTTCAGGATAATTCCACCCTCTACCTCATCGTCCTTACTGATTTGATACTGCACCTTGGCCAGCCCGTCAATATAATCCCATTTATGGGTCTCCGACAAATCCACATACTTTAGGTCGTCCCAAGTATCGGCCGAATGATAGTAGTAGCCTAAGATGCGCGAAGACTGCGAACCTTCATAACCATTCACCCACGTAATAGAGAATGGGCCATTGGACTCCAATTCATAATTGGTGTTCAGATTGAGAACGTTCTTGGCATCCTCATTGTGCTTGACCAGTTCCATCATCGAGTAGAAGTCGGCCAACTGGTCGTGGTCAAACTGAAAATACTGGGCATCCTTGTGAATACTACTTCCGCAAAGCGATGCCGGCGGATTGTCGACGCGGGTGATGCGCGAAGACAATGCGTTCAAGTAGATTACATCCTCCGACTTGCCACTGAGGACAATATTCTGTGTTTTCACTTTGTCCTTGTAGAGGTAGCACAGTCTGAGTACGGTGCCCTGTCCTTGTGGGGCAGTCATAATCACTGCACCACTGCGCGCAGCCTCTTTATAGTCATAGCACTTCGTATCGGAACCCTCCGAAGAAAGCAGCCACATACAGATGGGGGCATCGGTCGTCACGTTGACCCTCAACGTAACGCTGGTGCGCCACCATTGCTGCGTACTCACTTCCTTGCCCAGATTCTCCAAGAATTCGGCGGTGATTCGGTCGTGTTGCGACGCTTCTTCCGTGCTACAGCCTGATAGCAACAGGATGAAGAGTAATAATGGAAAAGGTAAGCGTTTCATACTCTCGGAATTTTAAAAGTTAATGTTTCAGTTGACATAGTATTCTCACATAGATATATCTTATCCGTTGCCACAAAGCCTGCAAGCGATTTTCATGCCTCGTCACCCAAGAAGCCATGTAGTGGTGAATGGATCGTGTGTTCTCCGTGATGTTCATCTCTCCTGTATAGTAATTAAGCGGACAGAAATAATCAATCGGATAAATGAGGAGACCGTTCACGCTGACAATGCCCCCTTCAAGCACCTCCTTCTGGTCATAGTCCAGAAATTGCGTGGCTTGTAGGGTCACATTGCCCGTACTTTTGCCGCTCCATCCCACATAGTGATGGTGGTCATAGTAGTCGATCATCTTGGCAAAGAAAGGATGACCTTTACCGACACCCATACCCAACCCTGCAGCCATGTTGCCATGCGGATTATCGAGCAGAGTACCTTCCTGACACTCAAACCCTAAGAACGAGCCACGGGCAAGGATGTCATCCATGGAACGAATGACCTCCACATCCGTATCGAAATAGATGCCCCCATAGTGATAGAGAATCCAGAACCTGGCATAGTCGCTCACATGGGCATACTGCTTCAGACAATAGGCCTCAGCGACATACGGCACACGGTACACATCAAAGTTCTGCTCGTTCCATTCTTTAATCTCGTAGTCTGGGAAGAACCTGCGCCATGAAGCCATACATTTCTTGGCCAAATCTGGAAGCGGATTGCCACCAAACCAGCAATAATGAATGACCTTGGGTATTTCTTTTTCCATTCTTATGGAATCATTCTATCTCTTGTCGTCCCATCCGAAGGGGTGTGCAGCCAATGGCATCTTGGCTAATGGATGGTAGTCGCCCTTCAGTCCGATAGGATTGGCGTTACGGATGTCGGTCACAATCTCGATGCTGGGACGTGCCTCGCTGATGCGGAAGCCCTCGCCTGCCAGAATCTTCTCGTAGCTCTTCGTATGAAGCTCGGTGAAGCCCTGACTGAACTCAAACTCATCGCCGTCGATGTTCAGCGTGCGATAGGTCTTCTTCTCGCCCTGCACAGCATTCGGGGGCAGACACTCGGCGTTGATGCTCAGGAAGTAGCGCACGCGGGCTTTCTCCAACTCCAAGAAACCAGCCACGCGGTCGAAACTCATCACATGGACAACATTCCTTTTCACGGGGCCGAAGACCCACTGCAACATGTCGTAGAAATGTACGCCAATGTTGGTGGCCACACCGCCGCTCTTGCGGATGTCGCCTTTCCAAGAAACATAATACCACTTGCCACGCGAGGTGATATAGGTGAGATCCACGTCGTACACCTTGTCTTGCGGCCCTTCATCCACCTTCTTCTTCAATGCCGAAATGGCATCGTGCAGTCGCAGTTGCAGGATGGTATAAGCCTTGTGGCCCGTCTCCTTTTCCATCTCCACGAGGTTGTCAATGTTCCAGGGGTTCAGCACCAACGGCTTTTCGCAGATAACGTCCGTGCCCAAGCGAAGACCGTAGCGGATGAAAGCATCGTGGGTGTAGTTGGGCGTACAGATAGACGTAAAGTCCAAAGGATTGGCCTTTCGCATCTGCTTCGAGCAATAACGGTCGAACTGCTCATTCTCCGTGAAGAAAGCACAGTCGGGGAACGAACTGTCGAGACGTCCTACACTGTCAAACTTGTCGTATGCTGCCATCAGGTTATTTCCTGTGTCGGCAATGGCCTTGATGTGTCGAGGGGCGATATAGCCCGCAGCACCAATAAGTGCAAAGTTTTTCATTTCCATTTGATGTTTTGGTTAGGATTATATAAACATAATTGAAGTTTCTTATTTTTTCATTTTAGTAATCAACTAAATGATGCTACGCTTCGCGTCTTTAAGAAAAACAAAACAAAACAAGAAAAACAAGAAAAAACAATAGTGGTTTTATTTTGTCTTATTTGGTTTTATTTGGTTTTTTATCAGACCGCTTGCGGTATATTTGGTTACAGAACATATCTGTACAATATCTCTATAGGATGTACGGCCCTGACGCCTGTACCGTCGAGAATCTGCTGACGGCAGGAAGTGCCTGGGGCAGCCACGAAGAATGGCGTTTTCAGATTCTCCGCCTTGGACTTCGAGCGATAAGCCCTCCTGATGGCAGGGAAGAGTACCATTTCGCCAATGGCCAAGGAAGTCTTGTAGTGTTCTTTCTCATAGCCAAACGAACCGGCCATTCCGCAGCAGCCGCTGGGAATGACATGCACCTTGGCCCCTCTCAGCAGCGTGCGTAGCACGTTGGCAGTCTTGTCAATACCCACCAGTGCTTTCTGGTGACAATGCCCGTGCAACCAGATTTCCATCTCGTCGGTCTTGAAGTCCTCTGCACGGATATTCCCGTTGGCCATCTCCTGTTGCAGGAACTCGTCGTAGAGCAGGCAACTCTTCCCTATCCGTATCGCTTCGGCCCTTAGCTCGGCAGGCACCAAGTCGGGATATTCGTCGCGGAAGGTCAGGACAGCCGACGGTTCGAGGCCGACTAAGAGTGAAGAGTGAAGAGTGAAGAGTTTTTGCACGTTTTTCGTTGCAATCTTCTTCGCCCGTTTCAGGCAGCCTTTGGAGATGGCGGTACGTCCACTCTCAAAGGCGATGGTCTCTACCTGATAGCCCAAACGCATCAGCAGTTTGGCAAATGTCAGTCCCAACTCTGCCTCCTGCTGGTTAGTGAACTCATCAGCATAGAGCAACACCCTCTTTCCCCTTTCTTCCTTCCGAGGCAAACCGTGCGAAACCGTGGCCTCTTCTTCCCTCCGTGACAAACCGTGCGAAACCGTGGCTGTCACCAACTGCACCATTGTCCGTTTGCTCAGCTGCGGGATGCTCCGCTCAGGTGCAAACTTCACGATGCGCTTGATGATGCTTGCCGTGGGCTTCCACTGTGCAGCGAAGTTATAGAGCGGCCTGACATATCGGCCCATCTGTTCTATCTGCAACAGCCTGGCCACCAACCACGTGCGCAGGGGCATACCATGCTGGTCATAGTAGTGTTGCAGCAATTCGGCCCTGATCTTTGTCAAGTCTACATTCGACGGACACTCTCCCCTACAGCCTTTGCAGGCCAGGCAAGAGTCCAGCACCTCCTTGACCAACTGCGCATCGCCGCCGCGTGTCAGCACTTCGCGCAGCACGTTAGCCCTGGCCCTCGTCGTCTTGGTCTCGTCGCCGCTCACCTTGAAGGCCGGGCACATCGTACCGCCCATCAAGTTCGACTTGCGGCAGTCGCCAGCCCCGTTGCATTGCTCTATGGAGCACATCAGGGCATGCGTCTGCGACCTGGCTCCCGTAGCCCCCGGCGTATCGCACTCGTCGAAAGCAGCCTTCCAGTTATAATAGGTATGGTCGGCCCCTATCGTGTTCTCTATCACATACTGCTGTCCCTCGTCGAAGCGCAGCATGCTATCCATGGGCAGCGTGTCTACAATCTTATGTCGGTTCAGCAGATTTTCCGGATCCCAGCAATGCTTCACCTGCCGCATCAGCTCGTAAGCCTCCTGCCCATAGAGCAAGGGGATGAACTCGCCGCGCAGCCGTCCGTCGCCATGTTCGCCACTGATGCTGCCCCGGTGTTTCTTCACCAAGAGGGCAGTCTCGTAGGCAATCTTGCGGAACAGTTCCCGTCCTTCCTTGGTTTTCAGGTTGATAATCGGCCGCAAGTGGAGTTCGCCCGTGCTGATATGTCCGTAAAAGACACACTTCGCATCCAACCGCCCAAGCATGTCGCGGAAGTCCCTCATATAGGCAGGCAACCGACTCGGAGCCACCGCCGTATCTTCAATCACGCCCATCGGCCGGGCATCCCCCTTCATGCCTCCCAGAATGCCCAACCCGGCCTTGCGCAGGTTCCACACCTTGGCGACATCGGCTCCATAGACGCGCGTACATTTGTACACTAACCCGCTCTGCAACAAGTCCTGTTCCAGCGCATCAGCCTTACGGTCTATGTCTTCGCGGTTCTCTGCCCGCAGTTCGGTGATGAGCAGGGCCGCAGGATTTTCTATTTGGAGGATGGATAGCTGAGCATGGATGGCGCTATTCCCCTTGCTCAGTTCAAGAATCTCACCGTCCATCAGTTCGATGGCCGTCGGATGATGTCGAAGTGCCACCAAGTTCCCCTCGAAGCTCTTCATCAGGTCGTCGCAATGCCCGCACACCACCATCATCTCCTTGGGAGGCAGCGGGTCGAGACTCACCGTGAGTTCCGTGATAAAGGCCAGCGTCCCCTCACTTCCAGCCAACAGTTTGCAAAGGTTGATACTCCCCTTGTCGTTGGGAATGAGATGCTCTATCACCTCGTCAATGGCATACCCGCAGCTGCGCCGGTTCAGTTCCTTGTCAGGGTAGTGGTCAGCAATCAGGCTTACGGTCTTCTCGTCGTAGGCAAAGCCGACGAGCTGCGCATAGATACTCTCTATCAGCGACTCATGCGACGTTTTCTCCCAGAACCTCTCGCCAAACCGCTCCTCTAATTCATCCAGTTGATAGTCTCTGAACTCCTCCACATTTCCATCGGCCAGCACCCCTTTGGCCGCTATCACGTGGTGGCGTGTGCTGCCATAGACTAAGGAATGTGTGCCGCAGGAGTTATTGCCGAACATGCCGCCCATGCAGCAGCGGTTGCTCGTCGAAGTCTCCGGGCTGAAGAACAGGCCGTAGGACTTCAGGGCGAGATTCAGCTCGTCTCTCACCACGCCCGGCTGCACCCTGGCCCACCGCTCCTCGGCGTTAATCTCAACAATCTTGTTCCAGTGCTTGCTGACATCCACCACGATGCCCGCTCCCACCACCTGTCCGGCTATCGAGGTACCGCCCGCACGGGGAATCAGGTCGACACCTTTCTCCCGTGCCAACGCGAACAACTCCCGCACGTCGTCCACCGTCTCGGGGTAGGCCACGCCGTAGGGTATCTCCCGATACACGGATGCATCGGCCGAATACGCTATCTTGTGCAGACTGTCAGTAAACAATTTCATCATTTTTAAAAATTTATCGAAATTACATACACTACCTACACTTTTAATATAATTGGTTTTAAATCAACGAATTATCGGGTGTATGAAGCGGTGTATAGAGGTGTAGTCAAACTTTTTCCTTCACCAGATAGACCATGCCAGTCTTAGTGCGCTTGCGACAGATACCCTCGATGTTGCTTATCATGCGACCGAAGTTAATGACGCCAGCGATGTTAAGGCGGGAACCTACGAGTGTACGGAGACGCTCGAAGATGGCAGTCACGGAGAGCCATGTGCCCGCATACTCGTCCTGCACCACCTCGAAATACTCATGGAAAAAGAGCATAGCGGGCGGCACTAACAGATAGTCGCGATTGTGGGCCATGATGGCCTGCACCTCGTCGGCCTCAAAATACCATTTCATCTGCCGTTTCATCACGATATCGTATGCCTGTCCGTAGAGTGCCTCGTAGTTCGGCTTGTAACTGGTATTGATCGGTGCCGTAAGCTGCACGCAGATAAAGCGTCGGCTTCCCGTCGGGTCGCTCAGCACGTGCATGTCGTTGGTCGTGGCGATGAACGAGGCGTTGCGCTTGAACTCCTCGACATGCTTGCCATACGGGCGCTTGATCTTCACGCTGGGCAGCTGGATGACATTCTTCAGAAATCCCTCCTGAATCTTCGGGCTGATCTGGTTGAACTCGTCAAGGTTGATGAGCAGGAAGTTGTGCATGGCCTGCAGCGTAGCGCGCTTCTCGCTGACGTCGAGGTTCTCCAAGAACCCCCAGCTCAGTTCACGCGGCAGGATCATCCGGCAGAAACTGGTCTTGCCGTCGCCCTGAGGCGAGATTAGCAGCGGGACGATGGCATTGCCATACTCCTGGCGGGGCATCATCCACTGGGCGACCATCGAGACGAACCACTTCTTGAACCACGTTTCCCATTGCGGAATGTCGCACGGCACCTGTCGGGCCAGCATGGCGATGTGGTCTGTCTCGCCGTCCCACGCATTCGATGCCTTCAAAAGGAAGTCGCCGACGGGATCACTCCTCCGTATCATGTCGGAGTGGACATAGCGGCGCACGTCCTTGTCACGCGCGTCCAATCCTGCGAGCCGTGCCTGTAGCGTCATGCCGTTGATGGCGTTCTCGTCGCAGGGCTGCCAGTCCAGAATCCATGTATTGTTGGGCCGGAACTCCGTATAGCCCATCACCGTATTGTAGCGGAACACGTAGCGGCTCTTCAGGAAAGCAATCATCTGCCGTGTTTCCTTGCCCACCGTCGCCGGCCCCTGTTGGCTACCGGGTTTCTCCTCCGCATAGACGGCAGAGACGATGGCACGGTAGTTATATTCGTTGTAGGCTGCCCGATAGGCATGATGGTTACTGATATGCAGGAACGCCTCCTCTTCGGGCATGCCCAAGAGGCAGAGCCGCCGAGCCAGTTCCGTGATATAGGCCTCCTCCCACTGCGACTCAATGACCCCTTTGGTCGCTTCGTGGGCTTCCTCTACTGCACCACGGTACATCAGTTCGTAGTCGCCATAGAGTTCTAAGTCCACCTCACGCTGCTCGGCCCACTCCTCGCCTGCCACAGCATTCGGTCTGCCAACCGTAAGCCTGTCATCGACGACCAACGGCGTGGCTTCAGGATGGAAATAAGGTTGCCTGTCTAACGGCATCAGAAAGCCGTCTGTAAAGCTAATAGCCTGTCGGTCAACAGGTTTTGCAAGCACACCGTCATATACGCCAACAGCCACATCGTAGGCTCTCTGGCAGAAGCGGAGCATCTCCGCTTCAGTAGTTGGCAACGCCGCACCCTTCTTAGCTACCGAGACCAGTATCTCCACGCTGCGGCCGTCAGCTCCCATGAAGGCGGCAAAGGTTGTCGGAAGGATTTTCGAATTCTCTTTTACATGCTCCACGTCCTCCTTGCGCATCAGTCCTGCCACATGCAGCCATATCAGACCGTTGAAGGCCTTTGTCTCTATGTTCCCATTCTCGGTCTTTGCCAGTTCTGCCAACGGGCAGATGCGGGCGACCTTCGTTTCCATGTCACTCCCTTCCACATGACCAAACAAGGCCACATGCTCCCGTAGACGGGCTATGTCGCCCGCCTTCGTGTCGGTCTTAATGCGCTCCATCAGCCATTCCGCTGATTTCACACTCAGGTGAACCACACCTTTTTTGTCGGTTCTAATTATTGATAGTCTCATTTACATTCTTACTTTGCTATTGTCCCAACGGGTGGGACTGTCTGTCCCAACGGGTGGGACGGTTTGTCCCAGGGGGTGGGACATTACGTAGATGCCTTTGTGAAATCGTAGGCTTCATCGTATTCGTCGAAAACAGGCACCTCCTTCACACCATGACTTAACATCAAGTCGGCTATCATTTGCTGTAGCTCAGGATTCATCCACCGCTCGCCGTCCCTGTACCGATAGTAAGTCCCTTTGCTCCCGAAATACGCCGTCAGCTCCATGCGTATCGCATGTTGGGCATCCCTGCTTTTTATATTCTTGAAGAGATTTTTAAAGCCACGGGCCATACGTACTTTTTCTGCCTTCTGGAAATAGCCGCATTCACCATCCTTGATAGCCGTCGGCAGCACACACGCCCAGCGCGTCACCGTCTGTGGCACCTCCTTAAAGGCTCGTTGTCGCAGGCACTCTTCTGCATGCTTGCATTGGCTATTGCCACAGAAGGCCCACCACTCTGGAATTTGCTTGAAATTAATCATATTTTATGTTTAGATACACCCTTTTTAACTGTTACCTACACCCTTTACACCATTACCTACACCACTTTTCTTCCTCAGTATCAACGCCTTATGCCCTGGTGTATGAAGTGTAGGTAATTTCTAACATTTTTTTTTCAAAAAATTCTTTCTCATTGCCTTCGAACTTCAAATTGAATGATTACTTGAGTTTCTCCACTGTCCACAATGCATATTCCAATACATCATCCTTAACACTTTTGTCATTCATCACAAAAACGAAAGGATAGCCATCTGTCATTTCCATAAAACCTCTTACATGATAAATTTGTACACAGGATTTCGGAGGTTTTCCAGTTCTTTGTCAGAAACCTCAACTGTGCCTGGTGTAGCATCATAATAGTCTACAGGATAACGGCATTTACCATTGGGCATACGCACCGTAGTCACTCTACGATAAAGTACAGTTCCCTCACTGGTCTTTATCTTTGTTTTAGTTCTTCCTAAAATCGTACCCATACTTAACACTATCAATTGAAATCATTTATATATCGTTGTATAAGTTATTTATGTTGTTTTTAGTTTCCACTGTAACCAAGGTTTCATCATATAGAAAAGCCGGAAGAGGCCATAGCCAATGAGACACCCTATTGTGTTATGAATCACATCATCAATATTAAATATTCCTCGCCTTGTAACTAACTGTATCACTTCTATAGCTACAGATAACATAAAGCCAATACATAATATCGTAATAGTTTTCTTCACTCCAAGCCCGACACCTGTAAAAAAACCTATAGGAATAAACATAAATATATTGAGGATATTCTCTGCCAACATTCTGTTATATAGAACGCCGTATGTCCAAAACGGACATATATAATATGTCATTTCAGGCTTTGGACTTCGAAACAATATCGTCGCAGATATTATAACTATTGCATATCCCATAAGTAAACAAAAAGAAGCACTTTTTATGAAAGAAGAGTAACTATCTTTAGTATAATATAAGAATATAATTATTCCACTCATAAGAATAATTATTCCAAATAAAAAGGGAATTGGAACTTGTACATCATATTCAATCATGAACTTAACAACAGTATCAAAATTACAGTTCATAAAAAGAGTCTCACTATCTCAATAATTGTAACCCTACATTGATTTATGAAGCTTGGGTATAACCAAATTTATTTTACTAACAATTAGACTGCGTTCATCTTCATCAAGACCGAAAAAGAAACTAAACGTAATCGTGCAGATAATGGTTAGGAAAATAGTTAATAATGAAAGAAACATGCTCGTTTCTAAGAATAATTTCAATCCCGAAGGGACTATCAAAGAAAGTAAAAGAACCACCAAACAGGGCTTCAATACACATTTAGCATAGGTAACAAACTTAACCTTCATCATTGGCAGAACAATATATAGATTGACGAAATACGCTAAAACAGAAAGAATTAGATAAACTACAAAAACAGACCAAGGGGAGCCACCCATTTTTAACACAACATAAGCTATCGGCAAAACAGTTAGCATCATACCACTTACCACCATCTCATATTTTTTTATCCTTCCTGTTGCCGCAACTGCCGTGTTTAGCGGACTATAGAACTGTTGAACCATCAGAATTATCAAAAGAAATCGCAAAAAAACGACACTACCTTCAGGTACTTCTTTAAGCCATAGACCAAGAACAGTTGGGGTCTCAGCGATTAATGGTAAACAGATAGTTAACAACAAACAAAAAGTGAGTCTACTACTTTTGAAAATGAGAAGTCGTGTCTTATCATTCTGTCCTGTTGCATATGTTTTTGTTATTTGTGGATTCATGGCCATTTGGAAATTATTAGCAATATTCCCAACTGTTGCCTGAGCCTGAGTAGCAGAACCGCGTGCAGCATTGACAACAGGACCAAAGAAAACGTTTAGGAGGATATTTAACCCTTGCGTATAAAAAACAAGCGCAAGATTACCCCACATTTTCCAACCAGCAAAAACAGCCATCTCCTTAAAAAGTTGTCTTTTAAAAATCCACTGATATTTACACTCTTCAAAATGCCTGACACAATAAATATTATAAACCATCCTTATTAAAAACTTCTCAAAAGCATACAACCCCGCATAGAGAATAAGCCTATCATAATCAAACACTAACAAGAGATAGACAAGTAGTAATTTCAATGTTGCATCCAATATTGCGATATATGCAAATGAAGACATTCTTTCGTGAGCAATTATGGCTGAAATATAAGGATAGCTTAACACATCAAGAACAGCTATAAAAATGCTGAACTGATAACACCAAAGAGCCGCAGTTATGCGTTCTGCAGGAATAACCATTTTATTAACAACAAACCACAACCCAACAGTTTCGCCAATGAGAATAACAACAAGAGATATAATAAGATGAATATGCACGCTTGTCATAAAGATTTCATGAAGTCGTTCTTTGTTTCCTGCCCCCATCTCAAATGACAAGAAGCGCTGAGTAGAGGCAGTCATACTATCATTCATAAAAGTGAAAATAACTGCTAAGCCTCCTACCACATTATATATGCCGAAATCTTCAATACCAAGAGTATGTAACACTATTCTTGACGTATACAAATTAATGCACATCATAAGCCCCATCCTAAAATAGAGCAGGATGGTATTCTTCATTAATCGAGCATTATCTGGAGTATAAACGAAAGCCATTATTCACAATTATTTATGCATTCAATAGTACAACACTATTCCCCTTCATAGCAAACTGCTAATGCCACTTGGCATTATTATATTTTTACGTTTCAGGATGAATATCTTTTACACATTTGAAGAGATATTCTTTAGTTGACCAAAATCTAATCTCTTCCTCAAAAAGGTATAATGCATCAACTCCCAAATTCTTCTGTTTTAATCTCCTTCTGAGTAAGTCTGACAACAAATAACCAACATAACTTGATGCCCGCCGCTGTGTTTTAACATGCAAATCTTCCTCTGTTATTACCTCGTTAGGATGGATTAGGAAATTAATGGCTTTATCCGAGTTGCGAGTCTCAAGATAGAGCAATCGCCTAATCATGGAGTTCATCAATGGCGATATTCTCATAAATGTTCCGATATAAGGAACAATAAATGAGGAAACAGGTATCTCTATAATAGATGAATCGCCTCTTCTTGTCAAGTTCTCGGAACTGGCCCTATAGGGCGTTCTTGGAGCTTTTAACCATTGCATTTTGTTTTTAGAGCCAAGAGACATGAACATGTCCATACGCTGAGGAGCTACCGAGCTGTCATACTTGAAACCTGCCTCAATCAAAGCCTTCGGAGTATCGAAATTGACACGGAGAGCAGGAGCTCGGAAAGATACCACTTCCTCACCTGCAATGTCCTCCAGAATCTTCTTAGCTGTTGACAGATGTTCCAATTGTTCTTCAAAGGGCATGACATCAAAAGCCTTGTCGTGCCGATGTGTCAGCCCGTGACAAGCTATCTCATGTCCTCGTTTCTGCACAATCTTTATGATTTCCGGATGCTGTTTAGCGAAGTTAGCTATATAAAAGAAAGTAGCTTTCACTCCATACTTTTCATACAAGTCAAGGAGCATTGGCAGACCTTCCTTCCATACTTTCACGCCTGTATCATCCCGAAGACCGCCATTCACAATTGATGTGGTTTCCACATCATTGGTCATGCATGCGATACCATGTGTCATCTTTGTAGTCATTTACATTTTAGCATTGTTGCTGCGTATGACAGGCCAACGCCAAATCCCGCAAGAAGGACGTTGCCATGCAGTCTATCTTCTTTCTGTGCCTCACAAAGCGCAATGGGAATGGTGGAAGATACGGTATTGCCCACATTCTCCATAAAGACGTAGAATTTGTCTTTATCTATTTCCATCAACTTCCGCAGATAGTTAATCATGTATTTGTTAGCCTGGTGGAAGACAAAGAGGGCAACATCGTCCATCGACATCCTACTTTTAGCCAGTAGTTCTTCTATCATTGATGGAACCACATCCGATGTGAAATCAAAGATAGCCCGTCCATCCATATACAAGAAATCACTGGAAACAGGATTTCCATCTTCATCATAAACCAAGTCATTCAAAGGCTGATACTGTCGCATGGCTCCTGATTTGTGAATCAGCTTATCATAGCCGCTGCCATCTGTACCAAGAACGAAATCGCCTATTTCTGCAAATCCTTCTGTGGTTATCAAGGACGCAGAAGCACCGTCTCCGAATATCGTTCTATTCCCTTTATCCTTCAGGTGGATATGCTTATTGTACGTCTCAGCCGTCATTAAAAGGATATTCTTTGATATACCACTTTCTATTAATCCTTTTGCCACAGCCAGCCCATATTCGTAGCCCGAACATCCAAGATTAAAGTCAAAGGCACCGCATTTAGTAGAAAGTCCAAGCTGGTGCTGAATGATGCACGATGTACTCGGCAGGAAATAGTCAGGGCTTTGTGTGCAAAGTAGCACGAAGTCAATGTCTGCTTTGTCTATGTCATGCTCTTCGAAAAGCCTTTCAGCAGCTCTGCATGCCATATCGCCAGCTGTCTCTCCTTCTGCGGCCACATGCCTCTGGTTGATGCCAATCTTCTTAGCAATCTTCTCTACACTCCACTCTGGGAATTCTTCCACCAACTGTTCGTTGGTGACGACGTTCTTAGGAAGATAATACGATATTGCCTTAATGTATGCCATTCTTAACACCCACCTCCTGTTATTTCTACATTCGAATTGGTCATCCACGCTGATGCATCAGACAGCATATAAATGGCTAAATGCGCAATATCCTCTGGCTGACCATAGCGTTTTAACGGATAACGTTCCTCATCGACTTTCAATTCCTCTATGCTCATTCCATCATTAGTAGCAAGTTCAGTCCACACCATAGCAGGACTGATACAATTCACACGAATCTGTCTTGGAGCCAGTTCTAAGCCAAGGCATTTAGCGTATGAGATAAGTGCTCCTTTCGATGCGCTATAGACGGCATTTCCCGTACTGGGAGACCATGATGCAATGGAGGCGATAAATATGACAGATGCCCCTTTATTTAGTCTCTTCTGGGTAAGCAGCTCTGTCTGTAACAAAACGGGAGCCTTAAAATTAATATCCATTAAATTGTCCACGTCAGTCTCAGTCAGTTGTTTGCAGGGAATGCGCTGGCCGATACCAGCGCAATGTACCACACCATCCAGTTTAGGTAGCTCCGATACAAACGCAGCAACATCCTGACGAGATGTCAAGTCACAAATCACCGCTTTATGCCCCGTACCCTCCATCTGGCAGATGGTTTCGTTCAGCCTGTCAGCATTTCTGCCTATTGCATAGACACAAGCCCCCATCCTGGAGCAGGATATGGCTATACCTCGGCCAATGCCTGCTGAAGCACCCGTTACCAGTATGTTTTTCCCTTCTAAGGTAAAAGGATTATACATAAGATTTATAATTTCGACTTAACCAAATCAAACAGTTCTGCCACGGTTGTAGCAGATTTGAAGTCGTTCAGGCTTAATTGCACACCACATTTTTTTCTTATGAAAGTCATTACTCCCATTCCAATTAGCGATGACCACTCTTCCAGATCACGGAAAACCGTTTCTGCCTTTATCTCGCTCTCATCAGTCTCATCAAACTGGAGTGCAAACTCTTTGATAAAATCATTCAGTTCCATAAAATACTATTATTATTTGTTCTTTAAAATATAATCAAACTCAAATACCTTTTTCGCAGGATTGCCAACGACCATTGTGTAATCATGCACTTTACTGCTTACCACCGATGCCGCCGAAACAATGGCATACTCCCCAATGTCTGCTCCCCCGAGCAACGTTGCCCTAATACTCACCCATGCTCCTTTGCGAACGACAACAGGAGCCACTTTTGGTTCAATTACTCCTTCAAAATGCTTAAATGGGTTGGAGTGAGCAACTATAGTGACTTCGGCAGCCAATGCACAATTATCTTCAAGAAACACATATTCAGGATAGGCATTATCAATGCTACACTGAAGACCAATATATACGTTTTTTCCGATATGAACCCCCCTCCACCTATTCATCTTGACTCTCCATGAGTTTAACGGGCAAAAGAAAGCAAGCCAATACAAAATGATATTCCGAATCTTTCTGTAGACGAAATATAACGGATTCATTTTCCTGCGCTGACTGGAGTTTTTAATTGTTTCCCCAATATTGCTTCCATGGTCAAAAAACGGGATAGGAAAGGGAGCTGGTATTTCAAATTGACTCATTTCTTATTTAATCGAATATTGATAATTGGAATCATTCCTCATAATCTGTCGGCTTTCTGGATAGTGTTCCACAAACCAGTACAAAAAGGCTGAAAGGTCTATTTTCTCTGAGAGCATACGCTGCTTCCGCTCCAAATAAACACTCTTTCTGTCTGGCATTGAAATCAGTTCTTCTATAGTCGTGTAAAGACGGTCTGTTTCATGGGTCTTAATTCCATATCCTAAGTGATACTTGTCCTCCAGATCTCTTAAATAACCAATTCTTCCAACAAAATCATTGAAACGAACAAAAGGAACTCCAAGAACACCAGCTTCAGCGGCCATAGTCTGGCTATCACCGATATACAAACTTGCAAAAGCCATAACATGATGCATATCCACAGGGTCAATCTTGATTCTGTAAGGCTCTAACTGAGGTTCTAAAGGTCTCTCCGACGTGATGAAGATGCGCATGTGTGGCTTTAAAATATCGATAATTCTTTGCGCTATTCCAACTGTTATACCTTTAATTCCGCTATCATGATGTGCATTCAGTTTGGCAAATCTGATAATGCAATATGGTTGGTCGGCTTCGAAATATTTTTCCACAACTGTTTTGTCTGGTGTAAAGTTTCTCGGATGCAGATATGCTAATTCATGATAGCTATTGTATTTGATGGCCTTCTCATTCCATTTCCCACAGTCACAGACGGAGGGCACAAGGATGTCTTTGGCATACGGATAGCTCAACTTAGCAAATCTTGGAACTACGTCAGCATCATCCTCATTACAAGATATAACAGGAATACCAGCAAATCTTGAGATAATGGGCGTATATGTGCCAAGCAAAATCCGAGGACGCCATTTTAAGAGATACCATGCAACCCGTAAGTCCATAGTTAATAGCGACCATATAAGCGACATTTTTGAAGAAGAATTTCTTTCAGAGCCACGCACAACGTCATAATCGTATCCTGTCTCTTTTACAAGCTGTTCAACAATGTCTTTCCTTTTTACAAAAAATCTAACCTCATAGCCATTTTTCAAGAGGTTGTTTGCCACATTCTTGAATAAATGGAAATGTGCGGGATGGCCTAAGAAGAAGGCTATTCTTTTATTATCTTTGGACATTTGTTTAATTACAATTTTAATAATATATCAACAATTCTCTCTGCCGTGTGTCCATCCCAAAGTTCAGGAATCCCACCTTTCTTCCATTTACCAGAAAAAAGTAAATCCAAAGCAGGCTTAATATTTTGAGGATCCGTGCCAATCAATTTATTAGTTCCAATATCACAAGTTTCAGGTCGTTCCGTATTATCTCTCAATGTTAGACACGGTATGTGCATTACAGTCGTTTCTTCTGTAATACCACCAGAATCTGTTATGACACCAAACGAATCTTTCACTAAATAATTAAATTCTAAATACCCTTGTGGATCTATCACCTTTAGATTATTAGCTTCTATTCCCAAATCTTTGAAAATCTTAGCAGTACGGGGATGAATTGGAAAAACTATCGGCATTCCATGGACATTATTCGTAATTTCCTCCATCGTTCGTTTTAATTTTTCCGCCTCATCAACATTCGCAGGCCGATGCATAGTTAGCACGAAGTACTTTTCTTTCTCCAATCTTAATTCACTATACTCCAAAGGTTTTCTGAATCTATCCATATTCGCCTTTAGCGTATCAATCATGACATTTCCTACAAAAAAGATTTTTTCCTCTGGTACACCAAAATGCCTAAGGTTTCGATTGGCAATCTCTGTTGTCGTAAAGAAATAGTCAGCTAATGCGTCAGTTACCATACGATTGATTTCTTCTGGCATTGTCAAATCCCAGCTTCGAATTCCTGCCTCCACATGAGCAACTTTCGTGTTAAGTTTTTTAGCTACAATAGAACATGCCATCGTTGAAGTAACATCACCCACCACGATAATCATATCACATGGATTTTCCATCAGTTCCTTTTCAAATCTCACCATAATATTGGCAGTCTGTTCTGCTTGCGTGCCTCCTCCACAACCAAGATTAACATCTGGTTGTGGGATATTCAACTCTTCAAAAAAAGTACGACTCATTTTTTCATCATAATGCTGCCCTGTATGTACTAACCTATATGATAGGTTTTTTCCATTTTGCTGTTCTACCTTTATAGCATTTATAATTGGTGCTATCTTGATAAAATTTGGTCTAGCTCCTGCAATAATAGAAATCTTCATAACAATATACTTGTAAAATTATTAACAATTGGAATCTCCTATAAACCGTGTACTTTTTACAACTGCAATCATTATTTATTTAATGAAATACATCATATTCAGAAATACAATAATCTTCCTTCCCGGAGGGCAAAGGTGGAATATCATCAACGAACACTATTTCAACCTTTGAATCAGAGAAATATTGATTAAAATTATCCTTGATATATTCAAAAGTCTCTATTGGTTCATGTTTATCAATAGGCTTTATCAAAATACGCAAATCTCCATTTTTATCTTGTCTTATCTGGAATTTATCCATCCTCTCGTATAATCTTTGACATTCTTCTGTATGGATATCCAAATCTTTAAACATCATATTGTCAATAACAATTGAGGAGAAAGGACGGCCTTGCTTATTGTATATTGCACGTCCCTCACGTCCAATCACTTCACCCAGCAATCGATGTTTCCTCCCACAAGAGCATAATTCTTTTTTTATATATGCTAAATCACCAACCTTGTAGCGCAAGAAAGGAAAAACATAATTATTCAGGTCTGTAATAATTACATGCCCAACCTCTCCATCGGGCAATTGCATCCCACCTATGTCTGTAATCTCAACAACGCAGTGTTCTTCTCCAATATGTAAACCTTCATGCATATAGCACTCATGAGCCGTAACTCCTCCATCAGATGCCCCATAACCATCAAACACAGGAGCATGAAAAACCTGTTGTATTTTATAGCGATACTTTGGATGTAATTTTTCACCTGTAGTAAAAACAACCTTAACTTTACAAACAGGCAAATGCTCCTGCTCAATATATTTTGCTAAGAAAAACAAAGATGACGCATAGCCACGTATAGCTACTGGTTTGTAATCCATCATTGCTTTATAATAACGTCCAAGAGCTTCTGGGGTAATGTCTGTACAATCATGCTTCTCATTCCGCATAATCATAAGATCATACAGATTTTTTACCATCATCTTACTATTACTAGTATTCTTTTTCACCAATGAATTACCTGCTAAAGTAAACATTTTTTCACCGACATTAAATCCAGCCCATGTCCATCCTCTAAAGTTTAGACTTTTCAATTTATTCCATGTCTCAACATCTTCTTTAAAACGCATAGGCGTACCTGTACTACCGCCTGTAGAACTGTCAATATACTTTCTTTTTTCTATATCTTTCGACACCAACTCGTCATAATGTTCCCGAATAATCTCCTTTGTCAAAATTGGCAACTTCACGAGATCAGCTCTTGTCCTGATATCATCAGGCACAAGATGACAATCGTCAAAAACCTTTTTGTAATAAGGCACATTATTATAACAATGCTTAACCAGTTTTTGAAGTTTCTCGTTTTGCAATTCTAATAATTCCGATTCTGAGAGCCATTCCGTATTTAACGCATTTTTGAACTCTCCATACAAATTTCTGCCCTTCAATTTGTCACCTAAAGGAATCAGAACTTTCCTGTCTATAATACTATATATACTCATTCCTATCATTTAAATATGTAATTTTTAATATTATTGAGTAACTGCATTTTGTGTCTATGTCGCAAGCTTACTACTTTTTTTGCAACATTCAGCCGCATAGAAATACGTTCCTTGGTATGCTCCTTATCAAGTGTACGTTGATATATCCTATTGTATTCCCAATCTGACTTCGTTTTGAATTGATTATACTTGTCATTAATCTGTGCAAAGTATTGTTCAAAGTCACGACAATCCATTGGTTTAACCAAACAATCGCTATATGCCATGTCCTGAATCGAGACTCCTGAAAAAGATATGTCATGAATGACACGTTTTTGAATGTCCACATTGGCAATCATTCCCTTTCCGAAATGTTCCGACTGTACATCATCGAAACAGAAATTGCCAAGAGAATAGATGATATGACCACCATGATAGCTTTCGTAGGGTTGTATCACATGTGGGTGATGGCCTATAATTAGGCTAGCACCATTGTCAATAAGTTTGTATGCCAATGTCCTTTGTTCCAGTGAAGGGAAATGGATGTATTCATTACCCCAGTGGAAGATAAAGATGATGACATCAGGATTCAATGCTTTCATGCGCTCCAAAATGTAAAACACATTTTTCTTCTCCAAACTTGCATAGCAGCCAGGGTTTGTTATTGCGCAAACTCGTTCGTCGCAAAAGCTTGCCATGCATATTGTTGTTTGCTCCTTCTTGATGGTGAGGATTTCGGACTCACCTTCCTTCAAAACACCTATGGTCTTGATTCCCTTTCCATGCAACGTTTCTACAGTCTTGACGAATCCTTCGGCTCCGTGTTCCGCAATATGATTGTTGGCCAAATTAAGGATGTTGATTCCGCTGTCTTTCAGCACATCTGCAAACAAGGGAACACCGTAAAATGTCTTATCTTTTGCATCCTTATCATCAACTAACGGGCTTTCTAAATTGCCCACGATGTAGTCGGCATGACCAACAATTTGGCTAATATTCTCCTTCCAGCACAGAACATTTTCATTATTAGTCTTTGACTTAATGCCAAAGCCATACGTAAAAAGTTCATCAGCAGGGAAAATATCGCCTATAAAGGTTAGTCTAATCATAACATTCAGTGACAAATGTATGCAAAAACTTTGTCCCAAATCTTTCCATTATTGGCAACAGAAATTTCGTCCTTGATTTTGTAGGCTTCCTGGCGCATGGCTGCGATGCTATTACTGTCGGCGAGAAGTTGCTCTAAATAGCCAGAGAACTCGGTTTCGTCATCTGTATCATTAAAGACATAACCATTCTTACCATTCCGAATGACATCTACAATATCACCAACATTCGACACAACTGGCACACAACCACAGTTCATGGCCTCCAACAACGAGACAGGGAATCCCTCGCCTTTGGAACAGGAAATAAAAATCTTACTATCAGAAAGTACCTTCACCTTGTTGTCAAAGCCACTCACATATCCCATGAAATCTATCATTTCTGAAACACCATATTCTCTAGCTGCATTCTTAATGTTTTCCAACTGGTCACCATCTCCTGCTATAGCTACTCTCAACTGGAACTTATCTTTTAATCTTGCTAAAGCCTTTATCAGCAGGATAATATTTTTGTTAAGATCTATCCTAGAGAACGATACGATATCATAATGACGGTTATCATTTGTTTCCACTTTAGTAAAAGCTTCATTCGGTAAATTAGGCAAGATAAATATTTTATCTTTTCGGACACCTTTTTCTTCCAGATAATGCTGTGTCTGCTTACCTGTTACGGTGATAGCAGCACCATGACCAAAAGCCCATATATTAAGTTTTTCCATTACTGGTCCATCCATCCAAAATTCCCGATGACCAGCTATTGTCATGTGGACATAAGGAACTCGCGTCATTATCCCTACTATTCTACCTATAAATCCATGTGGTGTATTTAACACCCCCACAATAGCACCTATATTATATAATCGTACAGCCTTTACACCCATCCATATCTTAACAAAATGTCGGAATTTTCCACCTAATGTAGCTTTTGGATACAGATATGTAACTCTATCATTAAAATCATCACCTTTTTTGTCTCTAAGAACATATATATGATTTATTGTATTACTACACAATAAAGGCAACAACACATTTTCCCGGACAGTATGATCTGGGAGTTTACAAACAACTAAAATATTCATAAGCTTAAACCTTTTTAAAAGATAAATTGTTAACAAAAGACCTATGACACCCTAAAAATATTCCACAAGACAAGAATGCCTACAGCTAAAGTAAAAAGCATCGATTCTGACAGGTGTTCAAGTCCTTTTTCCGTATGCCAACGATGAAGACCGAAGAAAGCTAAGACATACATAAAAGGTACATGCAATATCACTTTACGTAATTCAAGACTAGCCATCACGAATCCTGTACTCAACATTTCAACCAATACAAATGCTGTTATAGGTATCATCAAAGATACAAACTTTTTGATTGTCCAAAAAACCCCAATCCAAAGAGGGTACACCAAAAACAATCGATATGTTAGTCCCGCTCCATAGTAATTTATAGTTAATGGAACGCCCTCTTCTTTTGGGAACAATGACGGAAATGGGCCGAATAAAGCACCAAATATGCTGACAAAATAGCTGAACGATGAAGAATAACCACCTTTAGTACCATAGTCAACCAGATTATCCATATCACCTCCAGTGTAATTATCTACCATGCCTTGTAGTGCAGTTAATGAGACAACGAGGGCAACAAAAATCAGCATATACAAAAACAAAGAAATTGCCCCACGTTGTGTTACGGCATAGTAAGTAAAAAAAGATATAATCATAAATGCTCCCACAGCAGGTCGGAAGAACATAATACATAAAAGGCTTAAGCCCACGCCAACAAATGACCGATCCAACCCATCCCCAATAACTTTGTAAAAAAAGTACATGGCACAAATCACAAGAAAAACAAATAAAGATTCCTTGAGAAACGTACAATGAAAGCATATAAGATACGATGATGTGGAATAGGTGATAGCTGATAAGAATGCATAAGACAAAGGCATGAGATATTTGCCTATACGAAACAACAGAATCCCTGATAAAGATCCCGTTAGCATATAAACTAAATTAAGAAAAAACTTATCAGGAATGATATACATCATCAAACTATCGAAAGTTAATGACCCCCAATCATCAAATTCATAATGTTCCATGATTTGTTTGACATTTGCAATCATCCCCACTTTTGTCACATTCATGCTTTCTCTATAATATATCATGGCATCCTTTTTTGTAAACATGAATGTATCACCATCATATAGATAGCATGAACTCATAAACAACGATCCACAAATTAAACTATAAAAGAACGTTGTCCAAAATAAAGTACTTTCAGAATAATTTCTCTCTTTCTCACGTGAAAAATACAAAAGAAGACACATCTGAGACACAAAAGCTATCAGGGTAACAATTGTTATAAGACAGAATGCTCGCTCATAGACCTTGATGGCCATGAATCCTATGGACAAAAGTCCTACTATAAATATATTGTTTTGTAGCTTAAATAGCATTACCAATAATCAACATTCGCAATTGCCAATACCACCCTAATAGTATTGCTGTTTTCTTTATGCCTAAGATTCTAATCATCCTACGCACCCGTCTTGTTTTTGGCAAATGCGCATGGAATAGCAAATCTACATGTCGCTGCAATATCTGAAGAGCTACAGGTTTGTCAGTAATAGGAAGCTTATAATACGCATAGCCTCTGTTAATCCACATGGTAGACAAATAAGTCAAAATAGTTTCTGAATTTTTGCAGCCCCTATAACATTCTGATTTCCAATAATTAAAAATTTGATCATAACTAGTGTAAACTTGAATAGTTGAAGTTGTTGATATACTTCCTTCACGATGGTGGTAACCATAAAAATTTAAGTTGACAACTCTCACCACATAAGCATGTTGCCAAAGGTGCATGCTCCAATAGACATCTTCGCTAAACAAACCAATAGGAAAATAAATTTTGTTCGCGATAAGCATTTCACGTCTAATAAGCAAGAAACACGCACTCATGTTAAACTGCTGTGTATTTACAAGATGAGCAAACACTGCTTCTGCATTATCCAATTTGTCTATATTTTTCTTATCATAGTCAGGAGTAAAGACTTGTTTTTCGCCTTTATAAATATGTACAGCTTTAAAAATGACCAAGTCAGTATCTTTCTTAGCAGTTTGTACTATCTTTTGTAAACCCTCTTTTAGTAACCACTCATCATCCGAATCGACAAATACGATGTACTCACCTGTTGCCTGCTGGATACCAATATTACGCGCAGCTGAGAGTCCTTGATTTTCCTGATGGATGACTCTTATTTGCGAATGTTCTGCAGCTAATTCGTCACACAGCTGCCCACTGCCATCGGTGCTACCATCATCTACAAGAATAATCTCAATATCCTTATAGGTTTGGCCAAGCACTGACTGCACACAGCGTTCCAAATAAGGTTTGACGTTGTAAACAGGAATAATTACACTAACTTTCATTATCTATGCAAATTATAGTTTTCATTTTCATATAGTCTTGATGGCACTACTTGACGACCCAGCCATCAACCTGTTTTGTATGGGAAGAGGAATTAATGGCTGTGCTTTCTCCTTAATATAATATTGGCAATGGTACCCCAGAAATATCGCCAATCGGTGCGGAAAGGATGCTGCAGATAGGCCTCGATGTAGCGGCGTTCGGATGCCTGAATCTCATCCAAGTCCTTGGGCGACTCCTTCTCGTAATAGAACGGGGGCAGCAGGCCGGGCTTCACCTTGATGCGAAGCTCCTGCATCTCCTTTGTATACAATGAGAAGTAGTGTTCTGACAGCGGACGCACACCGACCCACTTCATGTTGCCTTTCAACACATTCAACAGCATGGGCAATTCGTCGAGCCAGTAAGGCCGGAGAATCCTGCCCCAGAAGTTGATGCGGAAGTCGTTGGCCAGTTTGCCTCCTTCCTGTAGTTTGTTCAGATTATACACATATTCTTGCAAATACTCCGAATAGCTGTACATCGTGCGGAACTTATACACCTTTATCAGTTTACCGTCCTTGCCCACACGCATCAGCCGTATGATAGGCGAGAAATTGTCGGTACGTTTCGGAACGGGGTCAGCCACTTTCTTTGCCTCGACCACCAGCATGTTGTGGCGTTTCTCTTCGTTCACAATCAGGAAGCCAGCACGGGTCATGCGTCCAAGCACCTCCACACGGCTGTAGAGACGGTGCTTCTTGCCAGAGATGGCGTGATAGAGGTGTCGGGTCTGGCGGAGCTTGGCACAGAAGTCGTGCCAAAAGTAAATCCAAATAATCATGAGGTCACAGATGACACGTGGATACTTCCGACGTACCATCTCCCACTTCTGGTGGATGGTGAGAACGTAGCACTTCAGTGTGTCGCCCATCTCCATCTCACGGTTTTTTTCGTCCAAGAACTCATCGAGGAGTGGCTGCAGGTTGAGCCGCTCATTTACAACGTAAGTCATAATCCTCCTGAATTTATGGTCCTGTATTCTATAATGACTTGATAAGGGTTGAGCAGATAAATTCGATGTCGGATGGCTCCAAATAGGGGTGCATGGGCAGGGAAAGAACGGTGGAACAGAGACGGTCGGCAGTAGGACACTGGGCATTGCTTTCCTTGAAAGCGGTCTGCTGGTGCATGGGTTTCGGATAGTAGACCATCGAGGGGATGCCTGCCTGCTTCAAAGCGTCTTGCAGATGAGTGCGCTGTGCCTCGTCGGCCAGCCGGAGGGTGTACTGCGCCCAGCTGGAACGGAAGCCGTCGGGGATGACGGGCGTAGGCACATAGTCCTTGAGCAACTGTGTGTAATGGCAGGCGGACTCGTTGACTCGCTCCACCTCACCGTCGAACGCACGCAACTTCACTAAAAGAATAGCGGCCTGCATAGTGTCAAGGCGTGAGTTCAGTCCGATGCGCACATTGTCGTACTTGTTGTCGCCTTTGCCATGCACACGGTAGGAAGCCATGAGCTGTGCCCACTCATCATTGTCGGTAAAAACGGCACCGCCGTCACCATAGCAGCCAAGGGGCTTGGCGGGGAAGAACGAGGTGGTGCTGATGTCGCCAAAGGAACAGGCTTTGCGGCCATTGATGCTGCCGCCAAAGCCCTGCGCTCCGTCCTCGAGTATCAACAGGTTGTACTTCTCGGCAACTTCCTTTACAAGGGGATAGTTGGCGGGAAGACCGAACAGGTCGACAGCCACAATGACACGGGGGGTAAGTTTCCCTTCGGCCAGCGTAAGCTGAATGGCCTTCTCCAAACTGACCACATCAACATTGAAGGTCTCGGCATCCACGTCGACAAAAACGGGGGTGGCTCCTTCCAACGAAACGACCTCGGCCGAGGAGAAGAAGGTGAAGTCGGGTACGAACACGGCATCGCCCGGGCCAATGCCCCAGGCTTTCAGCGCAAGGGTAAGGGCATCGGTGCCATTGGCACAGGTCAGACAGTGTTTTACTCCGGTGTAGGCTGCCAAAGCCTGCTCCAGTTCCTTTACTTGCGGGCCCATGATGTAATGGCTCTCGGCGGCCACTGACAGCATGGCCTGGTCAATATCGGTTTTCAAGACCTGGTATTGTCTCGCTAAATCTCTGAACTGCATCATAATATTAATCGGTTTAGGTTTTTAGAAACGAAATACTTTTTCTTTTAGAAACGAATTTTCCTAATAGACCTTAATTTTCTTAATAGATCTGGAGAAACGAATTACTTTTTTTTAGAAACGAATTTTCCTAATAGACCTTAATTTTCTTAATAGATCTGGAGAAACGAATTACTTTTTTTAAGAAACGAATTTCCTTAATTGACCGTAATTTGACTAACAGATTTTTAGGAAACGAATTGCCTTAATAGACCTTTATTTTCTTAAGATTTTGGGGAAACGAATTTCCTTAATTGACCTTAGTTTTATTCACGAATTTTTCTAATTTTAATAATTATTACTCGATACTATCATTAAGAAAAAATTAAAATCCAATTAGTCAAATTCGTTTCAGAAACTCATCATTATGATCCAATTAGTCTAATTCGTTTCTGAAACTCATCATTATGATCCAATTAGTCAAATTCGTTTCTGAAACTCATCATTATGATCCAATTAGTCAAATTCGTTTCTGAGATTGAGGACTTATTTGGTACGCTCGATGATCTCTCCCTGTTCGTTCACCGTACCAATCTGGCGGGCAGGCACGCCCGCCATCAGGGCGAAGTCGGGTACGTCGTGGGTAACCACGGCTCCGGCGGCAATCATGGCACCGCGTCCGATGGTATGGCCGCACACGATGGTGCAGTTGGCACCTAATGAGGCTCCTTCCTTGACCAGCGTCTTGTTGTATTTCCCATGCACAGGATAATGGGCACGGGGCACAAGGACGTTGGTAAACACACACGACGGGCCGCAAAAGACGTTGTCCTCCAACTCTACGCCTTCGTAGACGGAGACATTGTTCTGGATGCGCACACCATTTCCTATTTTCACATTGTTTCCGATGTTGACGTTCTGACCCAACGAGCAGTTCTCACCTATCACTGCCCCTTTCTGTACATGGCAGAAATGCCAGATCTTAGTTCCCTCGCCAATCTTTACGTCATCATCGATGTAGCTGGATGAATGAACTGTAAACATATCGTATAATTTTGATGAAATATTTCGTAATAACACTGTTTTCCATGGCCTCCTTGTTCTCTTCCGAGTCGGCATTCTCATGCGTGTAGTATCTGGTATTGATTTCCACGCCATTCAATACCACATATTGGAAAATCTTCTTTCCTGGTACTGCAGGCTCTTCCAACTCAACCAACCTTTGACGCAGATACTGGCCAGCACGGACAACAAACAATGAATGGTCAACATTTTTCTTGATGATTTCAGCATCAGCCAATAAGCCTTCAGTCGGACAGTCGAGGATGATATAGCCGTATTGCGGGCGCATGGTGTTGATCAAGCGTTCGAAGAGGGTGCTGCGCAACAACTCGGTGGGGTTTGAGGGAATGAAGCCAGCCCCCATGATGTCGAGCGTAGGGAAGCCTTTGATGCGATAGAGCAGCTGGGTGGGATAGCTCGACCGTCCGTTCAGATAGTCGGCCAAACCTTTTTCCGGAGCATTCCAGCGGCGAGAGGCAGCAGCCTTGCGCAGGTCGCAGTCGATGAACAACACATGCCTTTCACCAATTGCAAGTACCAAAGCTAAGTTCATAGCCACAAAGGTCTTGCCAGAAGCCTCGTTGGTTGATGTGACCATAAACACCTTGCTGGTATCGGGATGATCATTGTTAATAGCTTCCAACCTGGTACGCACCATACGGAATGCCTCGTTCACAGGGTCTTGCTTACCGTGGGCCACCACGATAGGGTCCTTAGGAGGTATCAGCCTGAGACGACGCTGGAAGTTAATCTGATGACTCGTACTTTCAGATACCGGCACTTCACCAAGAAACGGTATGTTCTCTATATTCTCAACATCAAAATGGTCACGTACACTCTCATTCAGCGTGGCTCGTAAGAAAATCACCGTCACAGGCAAAAGGATTCCTAACAGAAAAGCAGCAAGGAGAATTTTAGTTGCATCAGGTGAAGATGGACTATCACTACCATGAGGAATATCTATCATCTGCGAATTGGCCGATCGGTAACTACTACTGATTTCATTTTCCTCTTTCTTCTGCAGCAAGTACATGTAGAGGCTTTCCTTTACCTTCTGCTCACGTTCAATTGTCGTCAGGTATTTGGCCTGCTCAGGATTAGAGGTAATTCTTGATTTGTTCAACTCATGGTAATCGTCAATAATCTGTAGCTGGATGTTAATGGTGCGGATATGGTTGTTGATATTGGCCAGAATATTCTTGCGCAAGGCACTTAGTTCTTTCTCTTGCGTAACAATCAGCGGATTCTGTTCTGAGGTGTACTCCAAATGGCTCTGTAACTGCAATAACTGGTCATTGTAAAGCTGGATTTGAGATTCGATGATTTGGTTGTCAATGCCTGAGTTGACAATTAGAAGCTGCGGCTTCCCCGACTTGTCGTTCAACAATTCGCGGATATACCCCGCCATAGCCTTCTGGTTCCTAAGTTTCAGGATTTCAGCATCCGACTGGCTTTGCTGCTGCAAATAGATGTTACTCACTTGATCCAGATTAGTAATACCATAACGACTCTTAAAGGTTGCAATGCTATCGTCAACAATGCTTAAATCCTGCTCCAGCAAGCGCAGACGTGTATCAATAAACCGCGACGTGTTCTTCGTTACCATTAATTTTGCCTCTAACCACTTTTCATTGTACACCTGAACAATTAGTGTCAACACACGTTCGGCTTCTTCAACAGAAAAATCAATATACGTAAGATTTATAATGGTAGACTTTTCATCCTCAATACTGATAGTAAGGCGAGACTGAATATCTTCAGCTTTATCAAGAACGACGTCAGGCTCAATAGATACATCCAAACGGCGTACTACTTCCATCATGACATCAAGCGAATTGATATGGCGCACAACATTGGTAAGATTGTTGTTCTGCTTGACAAGACCGATATCATTGAAAATATCACCACCCTTGTTCGAAGAACTATTGCCCATACTTTCCTCAATTACCATGATGGAAGCATTACGCGTGTACATGTTGGGTGTAACTACAAGATACCGAATGGCACCAATCATAAAGATTACAAGAGAAAGAACAAACCACTGCCAGCGCGCGACGCACATGCGCCACAAACCAGCGACAGAGATGGCGTTTTCGTTATATTTTGCCATTTCTCTTTTTAACCTTCCTCTTAAAGATTATTTTATTAGGAGCACGCCCACGGTGGTGAGGAACGAGGCCAGTGTAATCCAGAAGGTCGGCTGGTTATACGTATTGCCAGCCGAGAACGCTTCACGCCGACGCTTAGGATTAGGTGATACGTAGACCACATCGTTCTGCTGTAAATAATAGGCCGGCGAGTTGAGCGTTTCCTGCCTGTCGCACAAGTTGATGATATAGGTATGGTCTTCACCATCCACCTCACGGCTCACCATCACATTTTCCCGCAATCCATTGATGGTCAGGTCACCAGCGTAGGCAATGGCATCTATAACCGTGAAGTTATCTTTCAGAATGTCAATACGTCCTGGACGGTTCACCTCCCCCAACACGTTCACCCCCATATTGACGTATTCTACCGTCACAATGGGATCCTTCACCAAATCGCGGGCAACGAGACGCGCCTGCAAATAGGCTGCCACCTCCTGGCGAGTCTTGCCCAGCACCGAGACCTTACCCAAAATTGGGAAGTCGATATCGCCCTGCTCGTCGACCGTATAGGCCAGCATCTGTGACGTTCCACCGCCAGCCGAGGTCATCGGTTTCACGCTGGCACCTATCACATTTGTATTCTGCGTTACGGAGGTCAGATTGAACTGCTGCTCCAGCATGGGGTCGGTACTGTTGACCACAATATTGATTTTATCTTTGGGGCGTAGGCGCAATGGCTGTTCAGCCTGCAGGGTCATACCACGTATGGCCTCTGCATTCTGAAAATAGGCTACATTGACGGGGGAGGCACAGCTGCCAAGCAGCCATGCCACGACTACAGTCAATGTGATAAAAATATAATTCTTCATTCTTTTTCTGCAAGTAAAATAATAGTTTAAACTTTCACCCCTCTGCGGATGAGCGAAACGAAGCGACGGAGCTTGGGCGACTTGGGCTCATAGTCCTGTACATAACGCTTGGCCGCATCGCGATAGGCTGGGTCGTTGGTCGAGATATAGAGCGCTATCCAGAGATAGGTTCGCGTATCGGTGGCCGCCTTCGACTCGCTCTTCTGATTCAGCCCGGCCAGCAACTCCTGCGCCTTCTGCCTCAGTTCCTGTTCCTCAGCAGTGTAGCGGCACAGATGGGCGCAGATGAGCATCAGGGCCATGAAGTGGATGTGAGCCGACTCATTGTTGACCTGATGGCAGCGATAGCGGTAGAGACGGGTAAGCATGTCTGCGTCACGCCGGTTCACCTCCTCGTCGGCCACCCGCTTGATGCGATGCTCCAGGATGAGCAGCAGGTGGTTCTGGGTGTACTCGATGAAGTCGGTACGGATGGCATCGACCGAATCGCGGTTTAGGATGGCTATCTGGTTCTTCTTGACATCCGACATCCGTATGCTCATCACACCGGAAAGCAGCGGGAGGGCCAGATCCAAGTGGATGGCTCCGCGCGAAAGATGCACACGCACCACCGAGGCTTCCTGGCCAGCAAAAGGGCCAGTCTTAATCTTCACTTTGTCCATGGCCTCGATGCTGGTGAGCGGCGGGGAAATCTCGAACTGTCCCCGGTGCTTCACGCATGCGTCCAAAAAGCTTTGCATCATCTTGTCGGGCACCGTGGCACGGGTTCCGTCGGTGTCTAAATAATACCTCAGCTGCTTATACGAAATCTTGTTTCGCTTGTCTTCCACCAGACTGTTAATGTCACTTTCGGAAGCCTTCAGGAACACATAATTCGCCAAATCGGCAGAGATGTCAGTATCCAACCGCAGAAAATCACAGGGATAGAAAGGCTCTATGATTGGTCTGCCAGTTCCTAATCGCTGAGCATTCTCCATCTTCAGCCACTCCTGGAACCGCCGCAGGTCCAAGTGGGTCATGACATACCAGCATGGGTTGTTATGGGTACACATTTTTTTTAGCATTATGAACCGTTACATGAGCAAGTTTTCATTGCCCAAGATAACCACCTGTTTACCAAACGGTTACTTGTCGATAATAGGCTTTCTACACCTGCTGGAATTCCGTGATTACCCAAAAGTAGCACTTCCAGCCGACTCATAACCTGTGTTTTTGACCAATTTCTATCAAAAGAAATGGCCTAATTAGATGCAAAATTACGAAAATTTGTTGAAAATGTCTCCACGCAACCACGGAATATTAAACCACTATCACCAATTTAACATTTTTTATCTGTCATACATCATCATAATGCCAATAAAACATATCAAGCTAAAAAAAATGTTGTAAATTTGCATCGTCATTGCAAAAATCATAGGAAGTAGCCTGACAATCTTAACACTTATTTTATATTTCTATATGAAAGAACTTCTCAAAACCAGCATGTTCAATGTCAGTCAGTCGACATTAGTCATTATTCTTACCTACAGCATTCTATTGCTGATTCCAGAATTTTTGCTGATACGGCATCCCAATGCAGTTCTCTACGTTGTCTCGGTGGTTTTCAATTTGCTGTTCTATATTTCCCTTTCCTACGTACTCTGTCTTATCGGACGGCTACCCGGAAAGGGTTTCGAGAAGCTCTGGCATACATGCTGGCACGTAATCATCTATTTCTTCTCTGCCAGTAACATTTTCCTTTACGTCTTCTTCGGACTTCACTGGGATGCCTTCACGCTGGAGCTAATCAACGAGACCAACCAGACGGAAGCTTCAGGATTCGTCGTCACATACCTGACAACTGCCAAGTTCTACTGGATTGTCTTCTTCTATACCGTTCTGGCCATACTGGAAGCATGGTGCCTGCACAATTGGGGTAATAAACTCGTCAGCTTCGGAAAGTTCAGATGGGTAGCAGGCGGCATCGTCCTTCTGATGCTCGGCCACTTGGTCATGTTCTCTACCAACTACGAACAGAACTACAAGATAGCCAAAGGCTTGCCCATCAAACGTAACATGCTCTGGAAATTGGAGCAGTCCGTGCTACAATTCATTGAAAGCCATGAAGAATACGACATCTGTGCCAGATTCTTGAAAGAAGCAAGCGTTGACAGCTGTGCATACAGCTCGCCCAACATCGTCATCATCATAGGAGAATCGTTCAACAAGCACCATTCGAGCCTCTACGGATATGGGAAAGACACCAATCCGCTATTGTCCAAAGAAAAGAACCTCTATGTGTTTCAAGATGTTGTGGCGGCCTACAACCTCACCTCTGAGTGCTTCAAGCGTTTCCTGTCAATGGCAAGTGCCGACGACAGCATCTCCTGGTGCGAGGCCCCCCTCTTTCCTGCACTGCTGAAGAATGCAGGCTATCACGTCACTTTCTACAGCAATCAGTTCACTAAGGAGGCTGAACACGACCAGTTTAATGCTAAAGCCGGTTTCTTCAGCCACCCTGCCATTGAACCGTACATCATGGACGAACGCAATCATGGCATGTTCGACTATGACGGGGAACTTCTGGACTTATACCGACAACACCGGGAACAATTGGAAGACCATCCTTACAACCTGATATTCTTCCATCTCGGCGGGCAGCACTTTCCACCAAAGATGAAATATCCCATTGACAGGTTCAGCCACTTCAGTGCCAGCGACTATGCTAATCGCACTGACCTGGACGAAAACCAGCGGCAAGTAGTGGCAGAGTACGACAATGCCACACGATACAACGATATGGTTGTCAATGAGATTATCGACATGTACAGGAAGAAGGATGCCATCGTCATCTATTTTTCTGACCATGGCGACGAGTGCTATGACTTCAGAAACCACACAGGACGCACATACGACTTCACGGCTATGGATGCCAGGGCTGTTCACTGCCAGTTCGACATTCCGTTCCTTATCTATGTTTCAGACACATATAAGGAGAGGCACCCTGAATTGGTGCAGGAGATTGAGGCCGCCACCGACAGACCTTTCATAACAGACGACCTTCCTCATCTTGTACTGCATTTGGCCGGGATAGGCACTAAATGGTACCGTCCAGAGCGTGATCTCATCAGCCCGCTCTATCAGAACGACCGTCCACGCCTGATTAACAAGGAACTGATTAACTACGACGATTTTTGCCGCACACATTAGAACAGAGTAGGTCTCTCTTAATACGTTTTGTCTGCTTGGAAACCAATTACCGTAATGCCCATAATTGCTCCGTAATTCTTCTTTGACTTCCATTACGGGTAAATTACGGGCATTACGGTAATTCGTTTCAGATGTTAGCGCAATTCACGCCCTACAACTTCTCTATCTCATCGACAGTAAGGTCGGTCATTTCGGCAATCTCGTCAAAAGACATTCCCCTCGATTTCATCTTACGGGCAATCTCCAAGTTTCGTTCATCACGCCCCTTGGTAAGGCCCTTGGCAAGTCCCTTGGTAAGGCCCTCGGCAAGTCCCTCGGCACGCCCCTTGGTAAGGCCCTCGGCAAGTCCCTCGGCATGCCCCTCGGCATGCCCCTTCATGACACCTCTTGTAAAGCCTTTCTGACTTGCCGTGCGGAAAGCACCGTCGAGATCGTGGTAGATTTTCTCACTTTCACAATACTTGGCGTACTCCTCCTTCGAGAGGTTGGCCGTCTGGGCCACGTCGAAAAACTTCTTGAAGATGCGCTCCTGAAGGGCTGCAGGCCGCTCCAGCAGCTGAGGCAGGTTCTTCAGCGCGTAGAGCCACTTGTCGAAGAGCGTCTCAAGCTCGTCCTCCGTCTTCTTGAACTTCGGCATCTCCAGGTAGATGTAGGTGAGGTTGTTGTAGAACACTGTCTTCTTCTTCACGTCCATCAGCTTCACCTCATGATGGTAGTACTCCTCGTCGTCCTTATCCTCATCGAACACGAAGTCGAGGATGCCGATGGTGTAGACGGCCTTCAGGCCGAATTTCCACTTCCCCTTCTCACCCTGCGAACGGATGGGGAACGAAGAGTAGTAAACGGAGCGGTCCTTGAAGTACTGCTGGTCGGCCTTCTGCATCTCAATAATAATCTTCTCGCCACGCTCGGTCTCAGCATACACGTCGAACACGGCACGGCGGTCTTCCTTCGTGTCGCCCAGCTGCTCCGACGGTATCAGCGTCAGAGACTTAATCACCTCCTTGCCCCTCAGCATTTCATTCACGAAAGCCAGGGTGAACTCCTTGTTCGGCTCCGTGCCGAAAAGGTACTTGAACCCGTAGTCGGTATAGGGGTTGATGTATCTTCCTTCTGTTTCCTCCATTGTACTATGTGGTAATTTTTCTGCAAAGTTAGTGATATTTCCTGAAACTAGCAAGAAAAGCAGGCACTTTCGAGTGCCTGCTTCTGCTATTTGTTATAGGAAATGGTTACGCCGCCTTACTCTGGCTTGGTGGCTGTGGGATCCGGGTGCTGATACCAGTCCTGATCAACCGCACCATTGCTACGCGCCCAAGTAATGAATGTCGGGAACAATTGGTCAATAGGGATGCTCTCTTTTTCTCTATTCAGAAGAGTAGACTTGAAATCCTCCAACTTAGCACCAGCCAAACGGAAGCCAAAAGGATATAGGCCCGTACAGGTATAATAATTCTTCTTACCTGCATGATCGCTGCAATCGTCTCCCGTTCCGAAAAAACTGGCATTCACATTCGGACCCGGAGCCTGGAATGGGATATGCACCTCCCTGTAGGTGCTTCCCGTCTTGACTGCCAGGAATGGTTTCACATCGGCCATACTCTCAATCTGAGCCGATGCGTAAGTCACCTCTATCCAATAAGTAGTTTTTTGATGGTCACCATTGTAAGCGTCATTGAAATAGTAATAATATACACCGTTCTTAGCGGACGTGTTTGACTTGACGAACGTGAAGTTCGGATGCCAATAATACAGTTTATTATCCATCTTGGAGGCTGTCGACGGATCAGGAGCGGTGCCGGAAGGTGCCTTGTTCGCATAGATGGTAGCAATCGCAGCCTTAGTACTCAACATGAGGCCAAAACTGTTCGTCTGAGTGATGTAATTGTGATCTGTCGTAATCTTGAAAGTCTCCTTCACCAGTGTCTCAGAACCTGTCCCAGCATGAACGTAGAACTCCTTCACATGCTCCACCTCGAACATGCCGTCGTTCATATCGTAGTCATGGGCACTGGGCCACTTGTCCTCAAAACCATAAACATCGAAAGTGGAAACTTCCCTATTCTCGACACCAGTCACATCTTCGAAAGCATTGGCAGGATTGAGGGCGAAAACCAGGTCGTCGTAGTCCTTATCGTCGTTGGCATCCTCGAAAGAAATAATCGCGTACTTATTGCCATTGGCCGATTGGAAACCGAACTTGGCGGTACGGCTCTCACCATTGGGATTGGAGTAAGTCTTGCCCGACTCAAGTGAAGTAGAGAGGCCGTCGGTAGAGGAAGCCCAAACGGGCTTATAATTACTGTAAGAACCGTTTACAGCGTAGTCCTTACCCAGACATCCCCATCCATTGGACTTCAGGATAAAGCCAATCTTAGTACCCTTGGGGAACGTAGGGGTTGCGTCAGAAAAGTCGCCATTGGCAATGTTGGGGTAGTACATGAGCTGCACCACATCGCCACGCAACGCACCGATGTTGCCATTGTACTTGTTGTTGGGATAGGAGCCACGAGGCCACTCACCATCCTGTGTGTTGGGGAAGATCATGATGATGTTCAAATCCATCTTGTTGGTAGGCGCATCACCCGTATAATAATAGTAGCCCAACGAACTGTTCCAGCAGGTGCTGCTACCTAAGAGGGTGATACTCACCTCAGAATCCTTAGTAATCGTCATGTCACTGGCAGCACGATAGGTTTCCTTCATCGAGGTTCCCGAGTTCAGAGCCGAACAGGCCGTAGCATACAGGCCATCGAACTCTTCATCGGTGAACACCAGGCCAGGAGCAGCGGTCGACTTGTCAAGCAAGTAATCGGGACGCCCACTTGCAGAATTCCACGTGCCTAAAGGCGTGTACCAACGCTTATAATACGGGGTGCCGCTATTTTCATAGAGATTCTTCATCTTGGTGATGTCATTAGTAGAAGTGCCAGCACCAGCCACACGCTGAGGAGCCCGGGTGCGAGTACTTTTGGCCTTGTCTTCTGCAATGGCCGTAGCCTCGCCATCGACGGCCTGCACCACCATGTGGCGGTCGGCCACCATGAAGTTACCCGTCACGACGTGCAGCACCTTGGCGTAGGCCGGCAGGGTGATGGTACCCGAGAACTTACCGTTCTTGTCGGTATAGCCGCCATAGATGGGAGCGATGCTCTCGTCGATGAACTCACTGCCCGTATTCTCGTTCACGAAGGGATTCACGTGATAGATAGAGAAAAACACGGGTCCATAAATCTTGAAGTCCGAATAGTCGACATTCAGATACACCTCCTGTGTGGTGGAGAAGTCGAAGGTATTGGCTTCTTTCGTCACTTTTTCCTTGCCGCCCGTAGAGTTGGTAGCGAAGTCATCGGAATCCTTACAGGAAATGCCGACAAAGAAGATGCATGCATATATGCACGTTCTTACAAAAGATTTAACAAATTTAGACATAGGTAATAATTTATTGATTAATTTGGAGCAAATATACAAAAAATATTTTAAACAACAATGGATTTTATGAATATTTTTTGTTCAATTGTTGTTTTTTACCGATAAACGGCTGTAAATCCATATCTTTTAGTCGGCATTGACATAAATCAACCAAGCATTTATGGCGAATCCAACGACTATTTACCCTATTTGTATAAAGGACAAGGAATAAATAAAAGAAGTTTACAAAGAGGGGGATTTGAGTTTTTGGGTTTTCGGGGGTACGGGGGTACGGGGGTACGGAGGTAAATCGGTTTTTCGGGGGTACGAAGGTACGGGGGTACGGAGGTACGAGGATAGACTGCACATCGTTTTTTCCGCGAAAAGTCTATTCTCGTACCTCCGTACCCCCGTACCTTCGTACCTCCGAAAAAAATCTCGTACCTCCGTACCCCCGTCCCCTCGAAATCCTTATTCGCTGAAGGGATGCAAGTACCATTCAGGATTGGCCTCACCATTGCTGACAGCCCAGTGAATAAACTCAGGATAGAACTGGTCAATGGGGATGCTCTCGTTCTTACGCATCAGGATGGTTTCCTCGAAGGAAGACAAGCGAGCGTTGGCCAGATAGAAGGCGAACGGATACAAGCTGTTGCGCACATAGTACTTGCCCTTCGTCGGCTCCGACAGGTCGTCGCCCGTCCCGAAGAAACTCCAGTCCATTCGCTGAGTAGGAGTATGGTTGGGCAGGTGAATCTCACACACCTTGCCATCCTCGATACGATAGATGAAAGGCTCGATTTGGGCCAGGTTGACAAGACTTTGTCCCGAAGAATAGGTCAGCTCGATAATGTAGGACGACTTCAACTCTGCCGTTACATCCTCCGTAAGGTAGTAGACTGTGCTGCCACTTTCTTTTTCACTCACGTAGGAGGCATTGGTCTCCTGAGTTGAGTTGGGAGCAATCTTCTTCATCACGACGCTTTTCGGGTTGACCTTGGTGGTAAGGCGGGCAGCCAAGCCACTGACCAACGTAACATAATTCTGATCGGTAGTCAGCCTGAACCGTTCCTTCGTGACCAAGCCTTTGCTATCAAAATACATCTCGTGCTCGCATTCCACCATCACGTCGTTCATGTCGTAGTCGCCACGGTTAGGCCATTTATCCTCAAAGGCATAGACACCTACCGTGGTGGTCTTACCATCCTCCACGATAGCTTGTTCCGTGAACGCATTAGCAGGGTTGAGGGCGAAAATCAGGTCGTCGAAGTCCTGGTCGTCGCACGCATCCTCCACCGAGATGATGGTGTACTGGTCGCCGTTGGGAGCTACGTAAGCGAACTTGGCCGTGCGGGCCTCGCCATTGGCATTAGGATAATTCCATTTGCTACCGCATGCAATATCGGCAGTACTCTTATCCTTGGCATAGCAATAAGACATGCCCTCGGTAGACGCGGCCCAGATGTTCATCTTCTTGGTTTTCCAACCACCATAATTGAAACTATGAGCCTGGTCTATACATCCCCATCCATTGGACTTCACAATGAAGCCAATCTTGGTGCCCTTCGGGAATATCTTGGTGGCACCCGAGAGGTCGCCATTGTTGGCAATGTTGGGATAGTACATCAGCTGGATGGCATCGCCGCGCAGCATACCAATACTTCCATTATAATCGCACTTATCGTACCTCTTTCCATCCTGCGTATTGGGGAAGAGCATGATGATGTTCAGGTCCTGAGTGCTTTGAGGAATGCTGTTCTGGTCGTAGAAGTAATAGCCAAGGCTGTTGCACCAGCAGGTGAAGCTGCCCAGTCCGGTGATGCTCACTTCCGAATCCTTGATGAGGGTCATGTCGGTACTGGCGCGATACTGCTCCTTACAAGTCGTGCCGGAATTGAGTGCCTTCTTGGCTGTTTCGTAAAGACCTTCAACAATGTCGGTGGGGAAAATCAGTCCCGGGGATGCCGTAGCGGGATCCAGCAGATACTTGGGGCGTCCGTTGGAATTTTCCCACTTTCCTAATGGTGTCAGCCACTCCTTGTAGACCGGCTGGCCATATTGCTTGCCACTGCTGTTGATGTTGCAGTAGAAGTTGAACAACGGGGTCATGTCATCGGTCTCGCCGGCTGCCGCAGCACGGAAGGGCATGGCGCGTGTCGCACTCACATTGGTCTTGAGTACGGCCTCGGCTTCGCCGTTGACCACCTCGACCATCATCCGCCGCAGTCCCACCATAATATCGCCAGTAACGATGTGCAGCACCTTGGCGTATGTGGGCAGGGTAACGATGGACTCAAACTTACCCTTCTCATTGGTGTAGGCCGCAAAGACGGGGGAAATGCTCTCGTCTACATAGGCATAATCCGTATTCTCGTTGACAATAGGATTAACGGTGTAGATGCTAAAAAGCACGGGGCCATGAGTATCGACAGCCGAATAGTCAACAAGGAGATCAACGTCTTTCGTGGTGGTGAACTCGAAGCTGTTGGCTTCGTCCGACACAGGCCTTCCCCTTTCACCAGAATGGGTAACAAACTCGTCGGTATCCTTACAGGAAATTCCGATAAACAAGATACATGCCACTGTGCATGCTCTCGTAAAAAACTTAACAAAACTTTTCATAAGGCATTCGTGATTGATTAATGATGGAGCAAAGATAACAAAAATTTCTGAAATCGCAAAGTTTTCCGACGATTATTTTTCCAAAAACAAACATTTTTTCCCAAAAACGAGAAAAAAGCAAGAAAAAAGTTACCCTGATTGAAGTTCCCACCTTTTTTCTGTCAAGAATTAGAGAATTAGAGAATTATCATTGTAGAAAACTTCTCTTGAAGAGGTCGCAGGCGACCATAGAATTCATAGAATGGACTGCTCACTCATCATTCTAGAAATTCAAATTATCTTCAGTTGGAGTTATCAATGTGTATAATTCTCTAATTCTCAAATTCTTGACAGAAAAAGAAGAGGGTGAAATAGTTTAGCGAATGGACGGTTTACCTCGGGTTCAGGTACCAGTCGGCGTTCAGTTCGCCGTTGCTGGCAGACCACTGGATGAAGCCGGGATAGAAGGAGTCGATGCGCTTGCTCTCGTTGCTTCTCTGCAGGATGGTGTTCAAGAACGACTCGGCCTTGACACCTGCCAGATAGAAGGCGAAGGGATAGCTGCCCTCGCGCACGAAATACTTACCCTCGGAGGGAACAGAGGCATCATCCTGGGTGCCGAAATAGGCGGTGTTCATCTTGGCGGTAGGAGCCTCGAAGGGGATGTGTACTTCCCACAGCTTGCCGTCGGCCTCAGCCCGGTAGATGAAGGGCTGCACCGAAGCGAGGTTGCTGCTCTGCTGGGCACTCGAATAGCTCAGCTCGAAGATATAGGTGGTGCCTATCTCACCCTTGATGTCGTCGGTCAGGTAGTAGACGTTGCCCTCCTTGGTGAAGTTAGCCGCAGCAGCCTCGGTCTGGTTAGGAGCAATCTTCTTCATCACGATGCTCGACGGGTTAGCCTTGGTGTTCAGGCGGAGAGCCAGGCCGCTCGTCAGCTCCACATAGTTCTGATAAGTGGTCAGATAGAACACCTGCTTGGTAACCTTACCTTTGGTGTCGAAGTGTACCTCGTTCTTGGCCTCCACAACGGCATCGTTCATGTCGTAGTCGCCACGGTTGGGCCATAGGTCCTCAAAGGCATAAACACCCACGGTCGTGGTTTTCCTGTCCTCCACCTCGGGAAGCTCAGCAAATGCGCTATAGGGATTGAGGGCGAAGACCAGGTCATCGTAGTCAAGGTCATTGCAGGCATCCTCGAACGAGATGATGGCGTGCTTGTCGCCATTGGGAGCCACATAGTTGAACTTAGCCGTGCGGCTGTCAGCGTTGGGGTTGGGATACTGGTAGGGGTTCTGACCCGGCGTTCCGAAGGGACGGCAATAGGACAGGCCATCGGTGGAAGAGCCCCAGACGTTGTACTTACGGTTGCGGTCGTTGAAGTTGATGATGGTGTAGTCGTTGCCCTGCATGCCCCAGGCATTCGTCTTCAGTAGGAAGCCAATCTTGGTGCCCTTGGGGAACTTCGCGGTGGCTCCCGAGAGGTCGCCATCATTGGCAATGTTGGGATAGTACATGAGCTGCACCACGTCGCCACGGTGAACACCGATGTTGCCGTTGTAATTGTTGTTGGCACCGGCACCCCTGGGCCACTGGCCGTCCTGCGTGTTGGGGAAGATCATGATGACGTTCAGGTCCATCGGAGTGGTAGGCTTGTTGTCGTCCGTGTAGTAATAATAGCCCAAAGAACTGAGCCAGCAGGTGCTGCTACCCAGCACGGTGATGCTCACCTCCGACTCCTGCGTAAGGGTCAGGTCGGCGTAGGAACGATAGGACTCCTTGCAAGTGGTGCCCGAGTTGAGGGCTGCACAGGCCGTGGCATACAGACCGGCAAACTCCTCGTCGGTAAAGAACAGAGAGGGATCGGCGGTAGCGGGGTCGAGCAGGTAGTCGGGACGACCGCTGGCCGAGTTCCACGTGCCAAGGGGCGTGTACCACTCCTTATAGATCTGCTCGTCGGTCTTCTTGCCGCTGGCATCAACGATGTAGGAGAGGCTGTACATGGTGGACAGGTCGTTGGTGGAAACGCCCTCACCCTGGATGCGATAGGGGCTGCGCGTCAGGGCCTTGGCGGCAGAGGCCACAGCCTTAGCAACACCATTGACCACCTCGGTCTTGATCACCTTCTCGCTGACGAGGAAGTTACCCGTCACCACATAGAGCTGCTGGGCGTAGGAAGGCAGGACGATGGTGGCATCGTACTTGCCCTTCTCGTCGGTGTAGTCCTCAAAGACTGGCTCGATGCTCTCGTCGATGTACTCGTCGCCGGTGTTCTCGTTGACCATGGGGTTCTCCTTATATACACTGAAGAACACGGGGCCGTAGGTCTTGAAGGCCGAATAATCGACGGTCAGCTGCACAGCGCGGGTGGTCGAGAAGTTGAAATTGTTAGCTACTTTCTCCACAGGCTTGTCGCTATCGCCTGAAGGAGCCTCGTAAACGTCGGTATTCTTACAGGATATGCCGACAAAGAAAACACATGCACACAGGCATGTCTTTACTGCTAATTTAACGAATCTGTTCATGGTTACATCATTTAATTTCTTGCAAAAATATGAATATTTTTTTTATTGGCAAAGGATTATTAAGGTTATTTTGGTCAAGAAGTCAATTATTTGATGTATTTTTCTGAAATTCCAAAAGTTTTATTCAATTTTACCTTATATATTATTAGGTTAAGCGAAAAGAAAATCGTAACTTTGCAGCCACGATGGCACAGAAAGAAAAAAAGGACTTGCTTTCCTATATTCGCGAAGGGCGGACGATGACGCAGGGCGAGAAGCTGCGGCTCATCGTCGGCCTGTCCATTCCCTCCATCCTGGCCCAAATCTCGGCCACGGTAATGTTCTTCATCGATGCCTCGATGGTGGGCCATCTGGGAGCGAAGGCCTCAGCGGCCATCGGACTGGTGGAGACGACGGGCTGGCTGATGGGCGGACTGGCGTCGGCGGCCTCCATGGGATTCTCGGTGCAGGTGGCCCACTTCATCGGTGCCAACGACTTCGAGGCGGCTCGGCGCGTGCTTCGCCAGTCGCTGGTGTGCTGCCTGCTGTGGAGCCTCTTCATGACGATTGTCGGACTCTGCGTTGCCTGGCCCCTGCCCTATTGGCTGGGCGGCAGCGAGGAGATTGCCCACGATGCCTCCGTCTACTTTGCCATTATCTGCTTCTGCGGCATCTTCTTCCAGATGGAGGGACTGGCCGGCTCGATGCTGAAGTGTTCGGGCAACATGAAGATACCCTCGGCACTCAACATCCTGATGTGCGTCATGGACGTCATCTTCAACTACTTCTTTATCTATATCCTTGGCCTTGGCGTCATGGGAGCCGCCATCGGCACCGGCCTTGCCGAACTCATCACCGCCCTGCTCATGCTCTACTTCCTGCTGTGGCGGAGCGAGATGCTGGGAATTTTTAAGGAAGCAAATTCTTCACTCTTCACTCTTAATTCTTCACTCTTCACTCTTCACTCTTCACTCAACAAGTCCTTCCGTCCCACCTCCGACGTGGTGCATACCGCCTTCAAGATTGGTGCCCCGATGGGCCTGCAGCACCTGCTGATGGGTTCGGCCCAGATAGTGAGTACGCTGATTGTGGCCCCGTTAGGAACCGTCGCCATTGCGGCCCACTCGCTGGCCATCACGGTGGAAAGCCTGTGCTATATGCCGGGCTACGGCATTGCCGAGGCCGCCACCACGCTCGTTGGGCAGGGCATTGGTGCCGGGCAGCGGATGCTGACTCGCTCGTTTGCCAACATGTCGGTGGCATTGGGCATCGGCGTGATGACGCTGATGGGCGTGCTGATGTGGGTGTTTGCCCCGGAACTGATGTCGCTGATGTCGCCTGTGGAAGAGATTATCGCCTTAGGCACCGACGTGCTGCGCATCGAGGCATGGGCCGAACCGATGTTTGCCGCCTCCATCGTGGTAAACGGCGTGTTCATCGGTGCCGGCGACACGATGAAACCGGCCCTGATGAGCTTAGCCTCGATGTGGGGCGTGCGCCTGACGACAGCCGCCTTCTTAGCACCACGCTACGGCCTGCGAGGTGTCTGGACGGCGATGGCCGTTGAGCTCACCTTCCGGGGCCTCATCTTCCTGACACGCATGCGACTGGGCAACTGGCAGAAGAAGATGGCCAGGTCATAGCCTCGGCTCTACATGCACGGCCACATGGGTCTCCTCGCCGTATTGTCTTCTTAGCAAATCCTCCACCTCCGAGGCCTTGTCGTGGGCCTCGCGCAAGGTGATGTTGCCGTCCATCAGGATGTGAAGCTCAATGGCATAGTGATTGCCGATGCGGCGGGTACGGAGGTCGTGCGGCTCGGTGAGTCCCGGCAAGGCGGCCACTAACCGAAGTATCTCCTCTTCGACGGCATCGGGCAACGACTGCTCCGTCAGGTCGCCTATGCCATTACGCAAGAGGTCGACCGACACCTTCACGATAAACAAGCCCACAATGAGCGAGGCAAGGGGGTCGAGTACCGTCCAACGCTGCCCGAAGAAGATGGCTCCGCCGATACCGACGGCCGTCCCTATCGACGACAAGGCATCGCTGCGATGATGCCAGGCATTGGCCTCAACGGCCTGCGAATGCAGCTGACGGGCCTTTACCATGGAATACTGGTAGACACCTTCCTTGAGCGCCACCGACAGGAGGGCCGCCCAGAGGGCCAGCAGGCCCGGGGCCTCCAACTGCTGGCCACTCAGCCAAGCCACCACCTTCGTTACACCATTATATAATATACCCATCGCCACAGCGAGCAACGCCACGCCTATCAGCGTCATGGCCAGCGTCTCGTACTTGCCGTGACCGTAGTCGTGCGACTTGTCCTGGGGCTTGCCGCTGATGCGCACGAACACCAGCACGATGATGTCGGTCACAAAGTCGGACAACGAATGCACGGCATCGGCCACCATCGCGGCACTATGCCCCACTATGCCCGCCACGAACTTGAAGAGCAGCAGCACCACGTTGACCGCGCCGCCAACGAGCGTCACCCTGTAGATTTCCTTATTCCTTTCCATGACTCTCCGATTCTTCTTCACCTACAGGCAATTGCGAAAGGGCATTGAACACATAGAGTTCCTGCTTGGAGAACTCCTTCCTCAACAGTTTGTTGCCGTTGGGAATGAGCCGGAGAAACAGCCGGCAAAGACAGGAAAGGAAGCAGCTCGACAGATAGAGCGGAAGTCCGTCGTAGCCCTCGTCGTCCAGCCCCTGGCTCTGGTATTGCAACAGACCGTTGTAGACGGGGTGGCAATGGATACTCAAGTGACGGTAGAGCAAGGTCATCTCCTCCTTGTCGAACAGGTACTTCCACGCCTGACTGTAGGACACTCGCCTGACATCCATCCGTTCCTGATTCCTGAAGAACTCGATACAGCCGTTCTGCGTAGGCTTTCCTATCGCCGTCCACTCATCCAACTTCTTACGGCACAGCATGCCTAACTGCGTGGAGAAGATCTCACTACGCAGCACCTCAATCTCGCGCTGGGCCTCCTCCTGCTCTTCCTTCATCAGGTTGCTGCCCTCGGGCGAATAGTCAAGGAGGTTCTTCTTGCTGTTGATTTTCCAGTAGTTCCACGTCACGCTGCGCTCTTCCTGTGACTTGGGGTGTACATACAAGAAGTAGAACATAACCAGGTGCTCATACACCGAACGGGTCAGCGTCATCGTCTTGAACTCCTCATGCAGGTCGAAAGCCTGCCCCCTGAAACGATAGACGATGCCCTCCTGCGTGAGCTTCAGGTTGCAAAGATGGGTCGAGGTAACCCGTTGCAGGAACGCATTGGCCACCGAGAGACGCTCGTCCTTCAGCTGTTCGGCATAGTCGACAATCACGTGGCAGATGACGAAAGTCACCATCTTCGCTACCAAGTCCGACATCCCGATACAGCTCTCCAACCGCCGTTCGGGCGGCAGTTCATCATTTACGGGCGCATAGACAAGGGCTTCCACGTCCTTCATTCGCATGGCCCGGATTTTTTCTAATTCAGCCTTCATAGGGGCGCAAAGGTACAAACAAATTCTGAAATGGCGGCTTCGAGGGCGAGGTTTTTTCATTTATACCCCAAAGAGGTCGCTTTTGTCAAGGGATTATTTGGCCGCATCGGCAGAATTGTGTACTTTTGCAGAAAAACAAAGGAGCCAATGAATAGAATACTGCTAATACTGATGGGCATGATGGCTGCCCTGCCTATGATGGGGCAACGCCATCGGGTGGTGCTGGAGACGACCGAAGGAACGATCAAGGTGATGCTCTACGACGACACGCCGCGTCATCGCGACAATTTCCTGAAACTGGTCAATGAGCATTTCTACGACTCGCTGCTGTTCCACCGAGTCATCAAAGGGTTTATGATTCAGGCCGGCGACCCGACCAGCCGACATGCTGAGCCAGGGCAGACGGTGGGCGAAGGCGACGTGGGCTACACCTTGGAGCCGGAGTTTTTTGCCATCGACGACGACCAACAAGCGTCCCAGACAAGTGAAGGGCAGCCTCAGTGGCCCACGACCCAGGCGAGTGGCTCCCGTCCGCGACTGCTGCACTATCATCGCCGTGGTGTGCTGGCCATGGCCCGGGAGGGCGATGAGGTGAATCCCGGACGCCGCTCGAGTGGTTGCCAGTTCTATATTGTATGGGGAAAGACGTTTTCTTCGAAGGACTTGCAATCCATACAGGAGCGGCTCGACACCATGACCAACCACCAAGTAACCATCACGCCCGAGATGTTTCAGACCTACAAGAGGATTGGCGGCACGCCCCACCTTGACGGACAATATACTGTCTTCGGCGAGGTCATCGAAGGAATGGAGGTCATTGAGCGCATCCAGAACGTCTTTACCGATGACTACGACCGCCCCGTTGACGATGTTCGCATCCTCCAGGCACGAACGGAAGAATAACTTTCCAACTTTTTAAAACCACTAATTACACGAATTTCACTAATTGCCATGCGGATAATAAGGACTCGCTACGTGCTTGGCTCGTCCAAGAATTTCACAAATGGGTCGTAAACGGCCGACTAATTTCACTAATTTTGGCTGCGCAGCCAATTCTTTGCAAGCAAAGCGACCAAGGTCGAGCGCGTGAAATTAGTTGCATCTTTAGATGCATTCGTGAAATGCTGGTCTGCATAGAAAGAATTCGTTTAATTAGTGCAATTCGTGGTTAAAAAGAAAAGAGCACCGGATGCTTCGTCACAGGCAGGACAATGTTTACTCTCAGCATGACGAATGATTGATTACAACCTGATTAATCATTCATTACACCGTGATTAATTATTAATCAAAGTGTGATTAGTGATTTATCACGGTGTAAGGAATGTCTCGACAAGGTGTGATGGAACGTTTCGACAAGGTGTGATGAAACGTTTTGCGATACCCGTTCGTTCGGATTTCCGACTGAACGGAGAATTGACAATAACATCGCGTAGCCAAAAATCCGTTTAATCCGTGAAATCCGTTGTTTAAAATGACATAAAATTAGTTGGTATCTATAGAAGATACCGTCGGTTAAAGAGTATTACCCTATTGGTATCTTAAAGATATACCATAAGTATATGATAAGAAAACCGTCGTTATCCTGAGAAGATAACGACGGGTGATGAGATTCTTTTGATGATAAACCTACCAAAATGAAGGAAGGGAGGAACTTACTGACTTGCGAGGGCTTGCTCTACCAGATTGGTCAACTCTACAAACTCCGGGATGGCGAGCTGTTCAGGGCGGCGGGTAAGGAGTGAGGGGTGGGTCGTGAAGAGCGAGGCATCTGGCGGGAGCAGCTGGCGCAGGGATACGCGGAGCATTTTCCTCCTTTGGTTGAAGGTGGTCTTCACCACACGCTTGAAGAGCTGTTCGTCGCAGCCGAGCTGCTTCACGTCGTTGCGCACCATACGGATGACGGCACTCTGCACCTTGGGAGGCGGGTTGAAGACCGAAGGTGCAACGGTGAAGAGATATTCCACATCGTACCATGCCTGTATTAAGACCGAAAGGATGCCATACTGTTTACTGCCGGGCTGGGCTGCCAGCCGCAACGCCACCTCATGCTGTATCATACCCGTGCAACAGGGAATGAGGTCGCGGTTGTCGAGCATCTTGAAGAAGATCTGCGACGAGATGTCGTAGGGGTAGTTGCCCGTGAGCACGAACTGACCACCATCGAAGAGCGTGCGGAGGTCCATGCGGAGGAAGTCGCCGGAGATAATCTGGGCAGAAGGACTCGGGGGTACGGTGGTACGGTGGTACGGAGGTACGAGATTACCTTTTTCGCTCAAACTATCCTCGCACCCCCGAACCTCCGAACCTTCGTACCCCCGAAAAAAGGGAAACCTCTTCTCCAGATACTCCACACTCTCGCGGTCGATCTCGACCACCTTGAGCAGACGGGGCTTCTCGGCAAGGAACTGGGTCATAACACCCATGCCAGGGCCAACTTCGAGAACGGGCAGTTCGGGATACGGCTCGTCTACGGTATCGGCAATACGGCGGGCTATCGTGAGGTCGGTCAGGAAGTGCTGACCGAGATTCTTCTTGGGTCTGACTTGCTTCATTACTTCTATGTTACGTTCAATATGTTGCAAAGGTACAACATTTAAGGGAGTTATTGGAGTTAAAGGAGTTAAAGGGAGTTAAAGGACGCACTTACTGGCCAAAAATGTGTATCTTTGCATGTGCATTATGAAGAGGCTTAACAAAATCATAAAGATTCTGCTGCCGTTGGTGCTGGGCGGGGCGATACTCTGGTGGATGTACCGGGGGTTCGACTTCCAGCGCATAGAGCATGTGCTGTGGCACGAGATGCGGTGGTCGTGGATGCTTCTCTCGCTGCCGTTCGGCATACTGGCACAGGCCATGCGTGGCTGGCGATGGCGGCAGACGCTGGAACCTATCGGCGAGCAGCCCCGCACGTCGGTGACGATGAACAGCATCTTCCTGAGCTATGCGGCATCGTTAGTGGTGCCTCGCATCGGTGAGTTCATGCGCTGCGGCGTACTGAAGCGGTGGGACGGCATTTCGTTTCCGAAGGCCTTGGGCACGGTGGTCACCGAGCGAGCCGTAGACACGCTCATCGTCATGTTCTATTCGGGCATCATCCTGCTCGTCGAGATGAGTGCCTTCGGCTCTTTCTTCCATAAGACGGGCACCTCCATCGACCGCATCCTGAACGGATTCTCGCTGACGGGTTATTTGGTGACGGCAATCTGTGCGGTGGCCGTGCTCCTGCTTCTTCACCTGCTGCTGAAGAAGCTGACCTTCTATAATAAGGTAAAGACAACACTATCAGGGATATGGGAGGGCGTGCTGTCGCTGCGCGGCATCCATAACCTGCCGCTCTACCTGTTTTTTTCGGTAGGCATCTGGGCAAGCTATTTCCTGCATTTCTACCTCACCTTCTTCTGCTTCGACTTCACCGAGCACTTAGGGCTCGGCTGTGCGCTGGTGTGCTTTGTGGTGGCCAACTTCGCGGTCATCGTGCCTACGCCCAACGGCGCAGGTCCCTGGCACTTCGCCATCAAGACCATGCTCATCCTCTACGGAGTGCAGGACGAGCAGGCTCTCTACTTCGTACTCATCGTGCATACGGTGCAGACCTTCCTCGTCGTGCTTTTAGGCATCTATGCGTGGCTCGCGCTGGAGTTTACGGGAATTATAGAGGAGAGAGATTCGAAGGTACGGGGGTACGGAGGTACGGGGGTACGAGGATAGACGGGGGACGAAGATACGAAAGTAGTTTTATTAATCCCAATAACTAAGTAACATGAACGACTTTTACTATAGAAAATTAGATTCTTATAATCTTGCCAAACAATTGGTAAAGACTGTATATATGCTTTTGACGAAGTTTCCTGATTTCGAAAAACATGCCCTATGCGACCAAATGCGTAGAGCAGCCATATCTATTCCTTCAAACATTGCAGAAGGAACAGGCCGATTCTCCTTGAAAGACAGAATAAGATTTCTTGATATTTCATACGGTTCTCTTTGCGAAACCATGTGCCAAATGGAAATAGCATACGAACAGAACTACATTTCCGATGAAGAGTTTTCCTCATTCGAACTATTAGCTTCGAGAACGTCAATGACCATTACGGGACTGAAGAAGAATTACGAAACAAAATTAAACAATATTACTAACCAGTAGATGCGAGAAAGGTCTATCCTCGTACCTCCGTACCTTCGTACCCCCGTACCTCCGAAAGACCCTCGTACCTCGAAAAAAACTAAAACCTATGAATGAAATTCAGAACCTCGCACCAGCATGCATCTGGCGCAATTTCTACCGACTGACACAGGTGCCCCGCCCAAGCGGACACTTAGAGAGAATCCAGCAGTTCCTGCTCGACTTCGGCAAGGAAGCCGAGGTAGAAGCCTTCAAGGACCCCGCAGGCAACATCGTGATGCGCAAACCAGCCACACCAGGCATGGAAGACAGGAAGGGCATCATCCTGCAGGCACACATGGACATGGTGCCGCAGAAGACTCCTGAGTCGACACACAACTTCGAGACCGACCCCATTGAGCCGTGGATCGACGGCGAATGGGTGAAGGCTAAAGGAACCACCTTAGGTGCCGACAACGGCATGGGCGTGGCCGCCATCATGGCCATCATGGAGGACAAGACGCTGAAGCACGGCCCCATCGACGCACTCATCACCGCCGACGAGGAAACCGGCATGTACGGTGCCAACGACCTGCCCGAAGGAGAACTGCAGGGCGACATCCTGCTGAACCTCGACTCCGAGACCTGGGGGAAGTTCGTCATCGGAAGTGCCGGCGGTATCGACGTGACCGCCACACTCGAATACAAGGAAGTGGAGACCGATCCTGCCGACGTAGCCGTGAACATCACGGTGCAGGGACTGCGCGGCGGACACAGCGGACTGGAGATTAACGAGGGACGGGGCAACGCCAACAAACTGCTGGTGCAGGTGGTGCGCCAGGCCATCGAGGATTGTGAGGCACGCCTCTGCACCTGGCAAGGCGGCAACATGCGCAATGCCATCCCCTTCAAGGCCGAGGCCGTGCTCACGCTGCCCAAGGAGAACGTGGCTGCGGTGAAAGAAATGGTGGAGGAATGGTCGGCCACGTTCAACGACGAGTTCAAGCTCATTGAGCCGCAGGGTATCCAACTGACCTGTCTGGAGGTGGAAGCCCCGAAGACACAGATGCCGGAGGAGATTCAGGACAACGTCGTGGATGCCATCTTTGCCTGCCACGACGGCGTCATCCGCTTCATCCCCGCCTATCCCGCAGTAGTCGAGACCAGCAGTAACCTCGCCATTATCAACATCGGCGAGGGATGTGCATCCATCAAGATCCTGGCACGCTCGAGCCGCGAGGACATGAAGGAATATGTAGTGAAGACCTTGGAGAGCTGCTTCTCCATGGCCGGCATGAAGGTGGAGACCGCCGGAAGCTATGGCGGATGGAATCCGAACCCCGAGTCGGAAATCCTGCACCTGCTGCTGAAGGAATACAAGGAGCTGTTCGGACAGGACGGCATTATTCAGGTGGATCACGCCGGACTGGAGTGTTCGGTCATCCTGGGCAAGTACCCGCACCTTGACGTGGTGAGCCTCGGCCCAACGATGAGGTCGCCACACACCACCACAGAACGCGCGCTCATCGCTACCGTTGAGCCGTTCTGGCAGTTACTAAAGAAGACGCTCGAAGACGTACCCGCGAAGTAAGCGTTCAGGCAAGAAGCAAGCACCCCTTCCCGGGTTGCAGCGACAAAGTCGCTGCCTACAGGAAAGGGGTGGCTTGTTTTTTCTTCTTACAGGGAAGGGGGCTTTTCCTTTCTTCTTACAGGGAGGGGGTGCTTGTTTCTTCTTTACAGGGAAGGGGCTTTTCCTTTCTTCTTAGGGGGCTTTTGTGGTTACGGGAGGGATTCGAACAGAAGCTCCACTAAGCGGGGAACGGCATAGTTGTCACGCTCCTCTTCTGGAATCCAGATATAATCTGCAGGAAGCTGAGGGGGAGTGTCGGTCTCAAGAAGATAGAAATCGGCCATGAGGATGCGGTGCGTCAAGACGTGCTTCACGTTTCTCTTTAGGACTTTTGTGGAGAGGATTTTAGAGGAGAGAGGAGAGAGGAGAGAGGAGAGAGAATAGTTCTGCTCATCCATCATAGTCGAAAGTATCCTCTCTCCTCTCTCCTCTCTCCTCTCTCCACTAAAATCCTCTCCTCTCTCAATCACATACGGTTCCCAAAGCCCCTGCCAGATGTCGCCCTCACCCCGACGATGAAGGGCAACACGCCCTTGACACCTTATATATATATAGACAAGGTGGCGAGTCTTCACTACGAGTTTTTTCTCCTTTACGGGGAGTTCACCTACCCTACCCTCACGAAAGGCTACGCAGGACTCCTGCAACGGACAGACGGGACATTGGGGCGAGGAAGGTGTACACAGAATGGCGCCGAAGTCCATGATAGCCTGATTATAGTCGGCTACCAGGTTGGTGGATGATAGGGTTTGGGTGGTAGGTAATGGCAGGAGCGACTGAGCCAAGGCAGCAAACTCGTGTTTGGCAGCAGTCGTATTGATGGGTGTAGAAATGCCGAAATAGCGGGCTAAGACACGATAGACATTACCATCGACGACGGCTGCGGGCAGCCCGAACGCGAACGAACCAATGGCGGCAGCCGTATAGTCGCCCACCCCTTTCAGGCTCTTAATGCCTTCGAGCGTCTGCGGAAAGCCACCCATCTGGACTATCTGGCGGGCTGCAGCATGCAGGTTACGCGCCCGGCTGTAGTAACCCAGGCCCTGCCACTCGCGCAACACCTCATCCTCCGTGGCCGCAGCCAGCTGCTCGACAGTAGGCCAGCGACGCATGAACCGCTCCCAGTAGTCCCAGCCCTGCTGCACCCGCGTCTGCTGAAGGATAATCTCGCTCAACCAGATGGGGTAAGGGTCACGGGTCTGTCGCCAAGGAAGCTCGCGCCCGTTCGCCTTAAACCAGCGAAGGAGCGCGAGCGAAAAATCTGCCATGATTACTTCACATTACCCACTCGGATAAGATATTCGCCTATCTGGACGGCATTCAGGGCAGCACCCTTGCGGATCTGATCGCCTGAGAGCCAGAACGTCAGGCCGTTCTCATCGCTCAGGTCCTTGCGCACACGGCCCACGAACACATCGTCCTTACCTGCCGTTTCAAGGGGCATGGGATAGGTAAGCGTGGCGGGGTCGTCGACCAGCGAGCAGCCTGGAGCGGCAGCAATAGCCTGCTGAGCCTCTTCGACGCTGATGGGACGCTCGGTCTCAATCCACACGCTCTCACTATGACTGCGCAACGAGCTGACACGCACACACATAGCCGAGCACTTCGCATCAGTATGCATAATCTTCCGTGTCTCGTTGTACATCTTCATCTCCTCCTTGGTGTAGCCATTGGGCTGGAACACGTCAATCTGAGGAATCACATTGTAGGCCAGCTGATGGGGGAACTTCTTGATGGTCTTCACCTCGCCCGTCTCCACAATCTCCTTGTACTGCTGCTGCAGTTCGGCCATTGCGGCGGCACCGGCACCCGAAGCGCTCTGATAGGAGGCCACGTGGATGCGCTTGATGTGACTCAGGTTCTCCAACGGCTGGAGAACGACCACCATCATAATAGTGGTGCAGTTGGGGTTGGCAATGATACCACGCGGGCGGTTCAGGGCATCCTCGGCATTACATTCAGGCACCACCAAGGGCACATCGTCATCCATGCGGAAGGCACTTGAATTGTCAATCATCACACAGCCATACTTCGTAATGGTCTCGGCAAACTCCTTCGACGTACCGGCACCAGCACTGGTGAAGGCGATGTCGATGTCCTTGAAATCGTCGTTATGCTGCAACAGCCTCACTTCAATTTCCTTGCCACGGAAAGCGTACTTACGACCAGCCGAGCGCTCAGAGCCAAAGAGCACCAGTTCGTCCATCGGAAAATCTCTCTCATCGAGCAGGCGCAGGAATTCCTGTCCCACAGCACCGCTCGCACCTACGATTGCAACTTTCATTTCGTTCTGTTTTTAATCTTTTACCTTACTTTTTGCGTGCAAAGGTAGGAAATAATTGTGAAATACGAAAGATTTACCACTATTTTTTCGTAACTTTGCACCGAAATGTCATTTCTACCATCATATCAGCCAATAGAAAGTCCCACGGCCATCTTTTTCGTGGTACTTCTGATTATTCTGTTTGCTCCCATCATTATGAGCAAACTGAGGATTCCCCACATCATCGGCATGGTGCTGGCAGGCGTGATTATCGGTCCCGACGGGCTTCACGTGCTGAAGCTTGATGACTCCTTCGAACTGTTCGGGCGCGTAGGCCTGCTCTACATCATGTTCCTCGCAGGACTGGAGATGGATCTGGAGAGCGTGAAGAAGAACTCCAGGCAGTTTATCATCTTCGGACTGCTGACGTGCTTCGTGCCCCTTATCCTGACCTACCTGATGTCGATGTCGCTCCTTAACTATAGCGGACGGGCATCGTTCCTGCTGGGTTGCATCATGGCCTCGAACACCCTGATAGCCTACCCCATCATTGGCCGCTACGGCCTGCAACGCAACTCAAGCGTCATGCTCAGCGTGGGGTCGTCGATGATTTCCCTCTTCCTGGCACTGGTCATGGTGGCAGGTTTCTCGAACTCGTTCAGCGAGAATAGCGGACTACAGTTCTGGCTGCTGTTCGTCCTGAAGTTCGCCGCCTTCTGCGTGGGCAGCGTGCTGCTCATCCCACGGCTGACGCGCTACTTCCTGCGCCGCTACAGCGATGCCGTGATGCAGTACATCTTCATTATGGCCGTGATGTTCTTTAGTGCTGCCCTGTCCGACCTTATCGGGCTGGAAGGCATCTTCGGCGCATTCCTTTCAGGCCTGATACTGAACCGCTACATCCCCCATGTTTCGCCGCTGATGAACCGCATCGAGTTTATCGGCAACGCGCTGTTCATTCCCTATTTCCTGATTGGCGTAGGCATGATCATCAACCTGCGCATGCTGACCAATGGCCCCGAGGTGTTGTGGATTATGTTCCTCATCGCCTTCTTCGGAACCTTTGGAAAGGCACTTGCCGCCTATATCTCCAGCCTCCTGTTCCGACTGCCGAAGGCCGAGGGCCACATGATGTTCGGACTGACCTCGGCTCATGCTGCCGGAGCCATCGCCATGATTATGGTGGGAAGGAAGTTGGAGGTGGTGCCTGGCACGATGCTCGTCGACGACCACATGCTCAACGGTGTGGTCATCATGATTCTCGTCACCTGTGTCATTTCGACCCTGATGACCGAGATGGCCGCGAAGCAGATTGTATTCCGCGACAAAGCCAGTATGGTGGTCAGTAAGCCGACGGGTGACGACGAGCGAATACTCCTCTGCGTGAAATATCCCGATATTGCCCCACAGCTGCTCACGCTGGCCTCCTATCTGCTCCAAAGGAAGCACAACCGCGATCTGGTGGCCCTGAACGTGGTGTACGACGGGGAGAACAGCAATGCCGAGCGCGAACAGGGACTGCAACTGCTTGAGAAACTGCAACGGCAGGCCAGTTCAGCCGACCTGCGACTGACCACGCAAGTGCGACTGGCCACCAACATCGCCAACGGCATCAAGCATGCCTTCCGCGAACACGGCTGCTCGGAGATTGTGATGGGCATGCACGTGCATACCGAGGTGACACAGAAGTTCTGGGGACAGTTCATCCAGAGTCTATACAACGGCCTGAACCGACAAATCATCCTTACCCGATTTGCCCAGCCACTCACCACCCTGCGCTGCATACAGGTGGCCGTGCCGTCAAGGGCTGAGTATGAGCCGGGCTTCTACCGGTGGCTGGAGCGGCTTTGCCGACTGGCCCATGAACTGGAATGCCGCATCCAGTTCCACGGACGCCAGGAATCGCTGTCAGAAATTGCCGAATACATAGACAACAACCATTCCACCCTGCGCAGCAAGTACAAGCAGATGGAACACTGGAACGAACTTCCGCAACTATGCACCTCTATGCCCGCTGACCACCTGTTGGTCGTGGTGACGGCACGAAAAGGAACTCGCAGCTATAAGAATGCGCTCGACCGACTGCCCGACGAGCTTACCAAGTACTATTCTGGCGGACGCAACCTGATGATCATCTTCCCCGACCAGTACGGTGCGCCGACCAAGGATGAGGTGATGAGCTTCACCGAGGCTCAGCACCATGAGGAGAAGAGCATCTACGACACCATCCTGCATTGGCTGCATAAGAAAAGAAAGAATAACGATGAATGAACTCATCACCCAATACCCATTATCCAGCAATAATGATTAACATCACCAATATCACCAAGAGCTTCGGCTCGCTCCAAGTGCTCAAAGGCATCGACCTGCACATCGCCCAGGGCGAAGTGGTGAGCATCGTAGGCCCCAGCGGTGCGGGCAAAACCACCCTGCTGCAGATCATCGGAACGCTCGACCGCCCCGACACAGGTACCGTGTGCGTCGACGGCATCGACGTCACCACCCTCTCACAGAAGAAACTGAGCGACTTCCGCAATAAGCACCTTGGCTTCGTGTTCCAGTTCCACCAGCTGCTGCCGGAGTTCACAGCCATCGAGAACATCATGATTCCCGCCTATATTGCCGGCCGTTCGACCAAGGACGCCAAGGCGCGTGCCGAGGAGCTGCTTGCCTTCATGGGACTGAGCGACCGCGCCAAGCACAAGCCCAACGAACTGAGCGGCGGCGAGAAACAGCGCGTTGCGGTGGCCCGCGCATTAGTCAACAATCCGAAGGTTATCTTGGCCGACGAACCCAGTGGTTCGCTCGACACCAAGAACAAGGAGGAACTGCACCAACTGTTCTTCGACCTGCGCGACAAGTTCGGGCAGACCTTCGTCATCGTGACCCACGACGAGCAGCTTGCCACCCTCACCGACCGCACCATCCACATGCGCGACGGTCTGCTGGAAGTCCCGCATTCGGATACCGAGGAGGCTTCTGAAGACCTTACTACAGCCATCAACGACAACACTACAGTAGCCCCCTCGGGGGCAGAAAGGGGGACCTTATGATACGACTCGGCGACTACAACACCCTACGCATCGTCAAGCGCACCGACTTCGGTCTCTACTTAGACGGTGGCGAAGAGGGAGGCGAGATTCTCCTGCCCACCCGCTACGTCACACCCCAAATGCATATAGGCGACGAAATAGAAGTATTCCTTTACCTCGACCAGGAAGAACGGCTCATAGCCACCACCGAGCACCCATTGGCCAAAGTGGGCGAGTTTGCCTGCCTCGAAGTGGCATGGACCAACGAATACGGTGCATTCCTGAACTGGGGTCTGATGAAAGACCTCTTCTGCCCTTTCCGCGAACAGAAGAAGCGCATGGAACGAGGCAAACGCTACATCGTCTATATCAAGATGGACGAAGAGACCTATCGGCTCATGGCCACCGCCAAGGTGGAGAAGTACCTGCAAGGGCAAGCAGGTCAACAGGACAGACCGCCCATCCTCAAGCACGGCGAGGCCGTAGACTGCCTCATCTGGCAGAAGACCGATCTGGGCTTCAAGACCATCATCAACAACCGCTATCAGGGTCAGCTCTACGACAACCAGCTCTTCCAGCCACTCAGGACGGGCGACCGAGTGATGGCCTACGTCGACCACGTGCGCCAGGACGGTAAGACCGACCTTACCCTACAGCCCACGGGCCACCGTCATACGCTTGACTTCGCCGAGGTACTCCTGCGCTACCTCTACGAGAACGACGGCCGTTGCGACCTGGGCGACAAGAGTCCTGCCGAACTGATTGCCGACCGCTTCAAGGTGTCGAAGAAGGCCTACAAAAAGGCCGTCGGCGACCTATATCGCCGACGGCTCATCACTATTTCAGACGAGGGGATTGCCCTCGTCTGAACACGTATTTTCCCTTACTTCAAGTTAATCATCAGCGAAGCAGTACACTTATCTTCCTCAAGACGGGTGCTCAGGATAAGAATACACATGTTCTGGCCCTCGGGGAACTGAACCTCGATGACACTGTTATCCTTCAGGAACTTGTTGCCCATGTCACCGTCCTTCAGTTTGATGCGAATCTGCTGCTCGTTCGTATTGTTCACCCACTCCCAGTTGGCGGCATCCGACTCGCCGTTGTTATAGTTGATGGTGAACAGGGCAAGGTTCTTGTCGATGTCTACAGACGAGATTGTTTTCTGCAGATGCTTCTTGTCGTTATCCGTGAGGTTCACGCCATTGTTCTCTGCCAGCTCGATGAAGTTCGACAGACTGCCGCTGTTCTCTAAGCGTGATGCATCGGCCTTGTTCTTGTCATCGAATACCAGCGTCAGCTTCATGCGCTGAATGTTCCAGTTACGGCACAGATTAATCGTGTTTACCGTCTTGACGATGGCATCAACCACGGCCTGCACCACTACGGGGTCGTCGGTAACAAACTCCACCTCGCCAAGTCCAGGAACGTTAATCTTCACAGAGATGCTGATACTCACGCTGCTGGAGCCGCGCGTAACATCTTTCTCAATAGTACCCAGGACTTTGCCGTTGTTGTCCTTCACCGTATAGACATTGCCAGTCAGCTCACAGTTGTAAGCCACATACTTCAGCTTCGTCTTGCCCTCGGTCTCGGTAGTCAACTCGAAGACGGCCTTCTGACCCTCGGTGATGTCCACACTGGTCAGGCAGACATTCACCTCCTGACCTTCCTCATTGGTCACGGTCTGGGTGGAGGTCACCTTATCCTTCGGAATAACGAAAGCCACAGCATCCTTTGCATGGGTAGGCTCAGCAATCACGGTCTGGGAAGGCGTGGCGGGGCTGTCGCTGTCGTCAGATCCACACGACAACATGCACATGGCTACGCATGCAGCCATACCAAAATAAAGAAAATTCTTTTTCATAATCATTTTGCTAAATAAAGAATAATTTGTTAATACTCATTTCAGTTAGAAGATACGACCATTCAGACGCACCGTGAGCACGGGATAAACAATAAACTTCTCGGCCTTGTCCAGCGCATCAACGATGTCCTCACAGTAGCTCTGCTTGCTCAGGATTTTGCTCTTCTCCACCTTACGATACTCCGTACCGATGTTATCGTCAATCTTCGTCCAGAGTGATGGCTTGCCCCAGAACTGCACACCGAGGTCGACGCACACGCTCAGGTTCTTATTAGGAACGGCACGACCGAAACCCAGACCCACATACGGCTTGAAACTATTGACCTTCACATCGGCCTTCACGCTGCCGTCCGGTTCCGACACCACCGTGTAAGTATTCGAAGTGTTGCCCAACTCGGGGCCCGAGTTGCCCCAGTAGTTCTGGTTGATGAAGTGGTTGGTAGTCACGGCACTGGCCACCTTGCTGCTACCGATGTAGGCACCCACGGTGAAATGGAAGGCCCTGTTCTTCTGGGGATAGTAGTCGAGAAGGAGCTTCAGGTCGCCAATGTTGGGCTTAGCCTCAATGTCAACATTATCATAATAACCGCTTCCATCCTCCTTACGCAGGAAGTCTTCCGAGGGATTATCGAAGGTCTTGTTGACTTTCACTTTGAACTTCGGCATAAACGAATAGCCGGCACGCAAATGGAACATATTGTTCAGCGGAGCAGCCACTTCGATACCAACACCCGTGGTTCCAAGCGAAATGCCTGCCGACAGATGGTTGAATAGCCCAATCTCTGTCTCTTCCTGGGCACGCATACCTTGTACGCAGAAAATAGCCACAATTGTTAGAGCGATAATTTTTTTCATGTTCGTAGTAATTTAAATGAATAATGATATCTCAGATGCAAAGGTAGCTATTTTTTTTCAAATAGCCATCAGCTTCGACTAAAAAATTATCTTATCGATGCTGATGGCTAAAAAATTATCAGAAAAACATCTGTCTCCCCGTAGTTTAGAACTCGGCCGATTTAGGCGTGCGGGGGAATGGAATCACGTCGCGGATGTTTTGCATGCCCGTGACGAAGAGTATCAGGCGCTCGAAGCCCAAGCCGAAGCCGGCATGCGGGCAAGAGCCCCAGCGGCGGGTGTCGATGTACCACCAGAGATGGGTCTTATCCATCTGACGGCGTTCAATCTCACCCATCAACTTGTCATAGCTCTCCTCACGCACCGACCCTCCGATGATTTCGCCAATCTGCGGGAACAGCACATCGGTACCCTGCATCGTCGGGCCGGGAGCCACGGCTCCCTTGTAGCCAACGGAAGCTCCCGTTCCAGTGGCCTCACCCTCGGGTGTGGTAGCATTCTGCTTCATATAGAACGACTTGAAGGCACGAGGATAGTCGGTCATGATAACAGGTTTCTTGAAGTGTTCCTCAACGAGGTAACGCTCATGCTCCGATGCCAGGTCATCGCCCCAGTTGCAGGGGAACTCGAACTTCTTGCCGTTCTTGATGGCCTCCTGCAGGATGTTGATACCCTCAGTATAAGGCAGGCGCACGAAGGTTTCCTTGAGTACGCCCTCCAGTCGCTGCAAGAGGGTCTTGTCGATCATCTTGTTCAGGAACTCCAGGTCGTCCTTACAGTTGTCGAGTGCCCAGCGCACACAGTACTTGATGAAATCCTCCTCCAAGTCCATCAGTTCCTCCTGATCCAGGAAGGCCACCTCGGGCTCTACCATCCAGAACTCAGCCAGATGGCGCGGCGTGTTCGAGTTCTCGGCGCGGAACGTGGGGCCAAAGGTATAGATAGCACCCAGTGCCGTAGCACCCAGCTCGCCTTCCAACTGTCCGCTCACGGTGAGCGATGTCTGCTCGCCAAAGAAGTCATCGTCGTAGATAATTTTCCCCTGCTCGTCCTTCTTCAGGTCGTAGAGGTTCTTGGTCGTCACCTGGAACATGTTGCCGGCACCCTCGCAGTCGCTGGCGGTGATGAGCGGCGTGTGGAAATAGAAGAAGCCATGCTCGTGGAAATAGGTGTGGATGGCCATCGCCATGTTGTGACGGATGCGCATCACGGCGCCAAAGGTATTGGTGCGCAGACGCATGTGGGCGTTCTTGCGCATAGCCTCAAAGCTCTGGCCTTTCTTCTGCATGGGATAGTCACCGCCGCAAAGACCGTAGACCACCAAGTTGGCGGCCTGGATCTCACTACTCTGACCAGCCCCCTGGCTCTCCACCAGTGTACCTTCAGCACAGATACAGGCACCTGTGGTGATTTGCTTCAGCAGTTCGTCGTCAAACTTGGCAGTGTCGGCTACTATCTGCACGTTCTTGATGGTGGAGCCATCGTTGAGGGCAATAAAATCGACGTTCTTACTGCCTCGGTGCGAGCGCACCCAGCCCTTCACGCAAACTTCTTTTCCGTATTCCGTGCTTTTCAGCACGTCAATAATCTTTGTTCGTTTCATTGCTATTTGGGTTTTGTTTGTTGCGACAAAATCGCAACTTACTGAACTACTCGTATGCTCCCATACGCAGGCGGTCGACCTCCTCCTCGGTGAGGTAGCGCCAGTCGCCACGCTTCAGGTTCTTCTTGGTGAGTCCGGCAAACTGCACACGATCGAGCTTGATCACCTTGTAGCCAAGGCTTTCGAAGATACGGCGCACAATGCGGTTCTTGCCCGAATGGATCTCTATGCCCACCTGCTTCTTGTCTACGGGGTCGGCATACTGGATATCGTCGGCCTTGATTTCGCCGTCGTCGAGAATCACGCCCTCGGCAATACGCTGCATGTCATGGGCCGTCACGTTACGGTCGAGATACACATGGTAAATCTTCTTCTTCCTATACTTGGGATGAGTGAGTTTCGAGGCCATGTCGCCATCATTGGTCAGCAGCAGCACGCCCGTGGTGTTGCGGTCCAGACGACCTACGGGATAGATGCGCTCGGGGCAGGCGTTCTTCACCAAGTCCATCACCGTCTTGCGCTGCTGCGGGTCGTCGCTCGTCGTCACATAGTCCTTCGGCTTGTTCAGCAGGACATAGACTTTCTTCTCAAGCGATACGGGGTCGTCGTGGAAACGAACCACATCCGTGCGCAGCACCTTCGTACCCAGCTCGGTCACGACCTCGCCGTTCACGGTCACCACACCAGCCTGTATGAACTCATCGGCCTCACGACGGCTGCAAACACCGGCATTGGCCAAGAACTTATTGAGTCGCAACGGCTCATTGGGGTCATAGTTCTGCTCCTTGTACTCGATACGCTTCTTTAAGCTATATTTCGCATTGGGATTATAGTCGGCAGTACGCTTGCGGAAACCGCCCTGACGGGGCTGACCGTAACCGCCCTGGCGAGGCTGACCATAGCCGCCCTGACGGGGCTGACCGTAGCCGCCCTGACGAGGCTGACCGTAACCACCCTGACGAGGCTGACCGTAGCCGCCCTGACGAGGCTGGCCGTAACCGCCCTGGCGAGACTGAGCGTAGCCGCCCTGACGGGGCTGGTAGCCACCTTCCTGCTGTCCATACTGAGGACGCGGCTGATAGCCCTGACGGTCGTCGCCATCCTGATTGTAGCGAGGACGGAAGCCACCCTGCTGGGGTTTCTGTCCGTAGCCGCCACGCTGCTGGTAGCCGCCACCATTATAATTATTACGCGGACGATAGCCACCCTGCTGGCGCGGAGCCTGGCCCTGCAAGCCGGCACCGAAGCCCTCGGGACGGAAACCACCCTCGTCATCATTGCTTCTGTTGAAACTGGGACGCTCATATCCCGTCGAGGCGGGACGCTGTCCTGTGTGAATACGCGGACGCGGCGAGCGTCCTACTGGTCTGTACTCTTTCTGGTAGCCCTCACGGCCACTTCCCTGTTCCTGTGCAGTCTGTCCATCCTGCATCTTTTCGTTCTCTGAATCCATAATCGTTGTTCTTTTTTACTTAAAATTGTGTTGTTTTTTATTGTGCCTTCACGGCAGTTGTAATGTATTTCTATTAGGAGGTATTCCACTCAGAGTCCCACGTAGTTCCATGGCGTGATGGCCATCAACTCTTCTTTCACGCTGTCGCTTACATGGAGCGACTGGATGAACTCATGGATGGTTTTCTCTGTCATCTTCTCGTTGGTACGAGTGAGGGCTTTCAGTGCCTCGTAAGGATGCGGATAGGCCTCACGGCGCAGGATGGTCTGTATGGCCTCGGCCACCACGGCCCACGTCTGCTCCAAGTCCTCATGGAGCTTGTCCTCGTTCAGGATGAGCTTGCGCAAGCCTTTCAGCGTGCTTTGGAAGGCAATGAGGCTATGCCCCATAGGCACGCCCACGTTGCGCAGCACCGTTGAGTCGGTCAAGTCGCGCTGCAAGCGACTTACCGGCAATTTCTGTGCCAAGAATGCCAGAATGGCATTGGCCATGCCCAGGTTGCCCTCGCTGTTCTCATAGTCTATCGGGTTCACCTTGTGGGGCATAGCACTCGACCCCACTTCGCCTGCCTTGATTTTCTGCTTGAAATACTCCATCGAGATGTACATCCAGAAGTCACGGTCCAGGTCGATGACGATAGTGTTGATGCGGCGCAGACCATCAAAGATGGCTGCCAGCCAGTCGTAGTTGCTAATCTGGGTGGTGTACTGTTCGCGTTCCAGTCCCAGCTTCTCGCTGACAAACTCGTTAGCTATCTCGCGCCAGTCATACTGCGGATAAGCCACATGATGGGCGTTCATGTTACCCGTGGCACCGCCAAACTTGGCCGTGATGGGCGTATCTCTGAGTGCGCGCAGCTGCTCCTCAAGACGATAGACATAGACCATCATCTCCTTGCCAAGCCGTGTGGGCGAGGCGGGCTGTCCGTGGGTCTTGGCCAGCATGGGCACGTTTTTCCACTCTTCGGCATAGTCGTGGAGTTGTTCTATCAGCTCTTCAAGAAGCGGATAGTAAACCTTTTCGAGTGCTTCTTTGATGGAAAGAGGCACGCTGGTATTATTGATATCCTGAGAGGTGAGGCCAAAATGGATGAACTCCTTGTAGGCATCCAGTCCACCCATCTTGTCAAGTTCTTCCTTGATGAAATACTCCACGGCCTTCACGTCGTGGTTGGTCACTCGCTCTATGTCCTTCACGCGCTGCGCCTCGGCAGGGCTGAAGTTACGGTAAATATCGCGCAAACGCTCGAAAAGCCCGTGGTCGAAACTTTCCAGCTGGGGCAAGGGAAGCTCGCAAAGCGCGATAAAATATTCAATCTCTACTCTTACGCGATAGCGCACAAGCGCATATTCCGAAAAATACTCGCCAAGTGGCTCTGTTTTCTCTCTGTAACGGCCATCAATAGGCGAGATGGCTGTCAGTCTTGTCAATTCCATTCCTTTGCTAAATACTGATAATTATCATTGAGACCGCAAAGTTACTACTTTATATTGAAATTGCAGAACTGAATGCTAAGAATTTTCGGCAACACCCTCTTTTTTTTGATATTTAACATGTTTTCTGTATGCATTGTATCATCTGCAGAACAAGTAGAAGCCAAATAAAACAGGAAAAAGCAATGTTTGCCTGCTTTTTCCTGTTTTATTTGGTTTCTTATATTCCTTTATCGGCGCATCACTTTGATGGTCTTCACCGTTCCGTCGGCCTGGCGCACCTGCTTCAGCAGAAGGCCCTTGGCATGAGCGTCGGCCAGACGGCCCTGCATGTCGTAGTAGGTAACCAACTCTTCCGTCGTGCCCACTTCGCCAATGCCCTCAATCCAATATTGCTCCAAGTCTTTCCAGACAACTTCTGAAGCGTTGACAGTGGTACCAACGGTATAGACGCTCTGGATGCCAATCTTATTCCAGCTTCTGATTTCGGTTCCACCCTGCAACAAGTTCACGCGGTTAATGCGGAAGTTGGTGCTCGTGAAGCCGTAAGGCACAACGGTCATGTCCTCGGTCAACTTGCGATACAGGTCTTTGGTAAACGTCAGCTGCGACTGGACGCCACCTTTTTCTATATAGATAATGTAGCCCAGGTTCTTAGCCACCAACTGCTTGCCCTCCGTATCCTGCTGCTTAATCTCGAAGGTCAGGAAGCGGTTGCTGCCGACACCATTAAATACCTCTATCTCAGGATTGGCCGGTGTTGCGGGTGTAGCGGCCATCTTGGTAATAGCTAAATTCGTGTAGCCCTCCACGCCTGCCATCGATATGCTCTGTACCGTAGGATCCAGCGTCTCATACTTGGCACATGTGAACTGGCCAGTAGCCTCATTATAATTAAACTCGGCACCGCTGAACTTCAGCTGGTTCTCAATATCGATGAAGATGTGCATGATATACGAACCCATATACCATTCAGGAACGCTGACCTTACCATCGACCAGCTTACCCTTCACCCAGGCCTCGGGAATGCGCTGGCTCAGGCCCTGGAAATAGACCTCATCGTCGAGGAAGCCGATGTTCACGGTCATGGAGTGCTGCACGGGCGGTTCCCAGTAGGCCAGGTCTTCAAACATACCTTCCAACAGGTAGGGATCGGCTATCAACTCCTTAGGAACCTCAACCAGCGTGCTCGAGTAGTCGATGTAGAACAACAGCATGGACTGGATACGTGCCTGCGTACCGCTCTCGTTGGGAACAGAGAACACCACCTGATTGCTCTCGCCCTTCCAGGTGCCTACGCCATCAGCAAAGCTATAATTGCCCTCATTGGCCGTCAGTTTCATCTGATTCTCGGCTCCCGTCATGTTGAACACCACTTTGACAATGGTCTTGTCGGGCGAAGAAATGGTCATCATATTGCCGGCATACATGCGGACGGCCTCGCCCGAATCGTAGTATTTAGGCACAAAACTGGAGTTGGCTCCCTGACTCAGCAAAGCCGTCACACCTTCGCTAATCCGCACTTCTGCCACGTCCTGGGAATTCCCATAGCCCTGATTGGCTGCAATCCAGGTGTCACCAGCGTTGATCATCATGCCCACATCAAAGCAGTTGCCCTGACCCAGTTCGCTCTTCTTGCGGCTGGCATAGAGCTTGTTCAGCAAGCGATAGGTATCCTTCTTTGCGTCGTAGACGAACTTGATTTCGCTGGGATCGTCAATATTCAGGCCAATGCCAGTGAAGCCCGACAACTCCGAACGGTCGCCCATGGCGAAAACGTTACCGTTGTCGTCGAAGCCCACATACTGGCCGAAGGGGAACTGCAGACCAACGCCCAGCTCGTCGAACGAACCCTTGATCCAGCCATCGGGCACACTACCGAAAAGTCCTTGCATATAGACATCGCTGCCACTCAAGGCCACCTTTACAATCTTGGTTATCGACAGCTCACGCTCACCATCATTATAGATGCCTTCCAGCGTCATCGGCTTCACGGTCAGGCCGGTGGGAACTGCGATAGGCTCAGGACGCTTGCCAATGTACAGGCCCGTATAGGTGGCATAGACCTGATTAGCGTCGTAATCCAGATCGCTGGGAGTAATCACGGCCTTTGCATCGGCTGCAAAGCTCTTCAGGTCTTCATCATAGCTCATGGTGAAGGGAGCCATGTTCTTGCTGTCGCCACTCAGGCTGGCCAGATAGTACTTGTTGTCATTGGCATCATAGCCCAGGAACTGTACGGGGAAATGGGCTATTCCTCCCTTGAACGTGCCCTTTGCCCAGGCATCGGGCATCAAGGGAACAAGACCCTGCACGTAAATGGTGTCAGCATCGAAGCCCACCTTGACCGTGCTGCTCACCTGCTCCTTCGCACCTGCAATAAAGCGCATACCTGCAAGCGGCATTTCAGTCGTAGTGACTCCTTCCGGCAGATGGGTTACGCTCAGTTTCTGCACATACAGGGTAAGCTCCGTTTCCCACTCTGCACGCCCGGCAAACTCCTCATTGTCAGCCCAGTAAGCACCCAAGGGGGTCATATTCGAAGAGCCTTCCAACGTGATGGTCTTCTCATCCTCCGACAGCGTGTAGGTCACTGAATTGACCTTTGGGTCGAGATACAGGTCATAGCCTTCCATCTTACCAACGCCCATCACGACATTGGTCTGATAGGCTTCGTCGTAGTAGAGGACCTGGGGCAAGGACACCGTGATGGTCTTGCCATCATCGCTCATCTTGCCTTTCACATAGGTGTCGCGAACCAACCCGTAAACAGGATTCTTGATATAGACATCGCTACCCACCTTAACTATCGTCATACTACCACCTTGGTCGCCTTCGTAAATGTAGTAGATTTCCTCTCCCTCTGAATTGATATAGGGACGCGGATAATAGCACTTACCAGACCGCATGTAAACAAATTCCTCGCCATCAGCAGGAACTTCCGTGATGGGATCTGACTGTGCCCATGACATCAATACCATCAATGCCATTCCCATGAGCAAAGCAATTCTCTTCATAGATTTTAGTTTTTTAATTATTTGGTTATGAACTTGAGTGCAAAGATAATGCATTCGCACTGATAACATGCCAAAAAAAGTTTTAAAATTTATTAAACAACAAAAGAATGCAGGAAATAGTTGAAGACCTTTGTACAAATCAACACCATCTGCCTCTGTTTTCCTATACCATATTATATATATAAGGCACTTCAAGGTGGGAGAAACACATTTTTACGAAACATATTTTTACAATCAAAGCAGAAAAAAATGCAGTTTCTTTGCGCTGTCTCGAAAAAAGTTTGTAACTTTGCAGCCGCTAAAGAAGTGTGTATGTGTAGTTTAGAGCGCTTTAACATTGATTTAAAGGCACTTACGGAGGACGTGATGCCCTTGGAGTGGGAGCTGGACGACCAGTATTTCAGTGCTTTAGACGGCGCTGAGGTACAGGGCGGAGCATTGCACGTGTCGGGGTCTATACGCAAGGCCGTCGGCTTTTATGAACTCCAACTCGCCATCAGCGGCACTGTTCGCATTCCCTGCGACCGCTGCCTCGACCCGATGGATCAGCCCATCGAGACCGAATTGCAGCTGGTTGTCAAGTTAGGAAGCGAATACTCTGAGCAAGACGACATCATCGTGGTCGACGAGTCCGAAGGCACGCTCGACACGTCATGGTTCATCTATGAGGCCATTGCCCTCGCGATACCCATCCAGCACGTTCATCAACCTGGCGATTGCAACGTTGCTATGAGCGAGAAGCTCAAAGAGCTCTCGGCTGCCCGAAGCAGTAATGAGGACGCAGAGAAGGCGGTGGACCCGCGATGGGAAGCACTCTTGAAGTTAAAAATGAAGGGTGAAGAGTGAAGACATTCACCATACGCCCGACACACTAAATCGTAAATCGTTAAATCATAAATAGTAAATTGAATTATGGCACATCCTAAAAGAAGACAATCGAACACTCGTACCGCTAAGCGTCGTACTCACGACAAGGCCGTAGCACCCACACTGGCTGTATGCCCTAACTGTGGCGCTTATTACATCTACCACACCGTATGCCCCACTTGTGGCTACTATCGCGGCAAGGTGGCTATCAAGATGGAGGACGAAGCTGTAGCTGAATAATGAGTAAAATCAACGCGATCATCACAGGCGTTGGCGGATACGTGCCCGACTATGTTCTCACAAACGAGGAACTGGCGCGCATGGTTGATACCAACGACGAGTGGATTATGACGCGCGTAGGTATCAAGGAGCGCCGAATCCTCACCGAAGAGGGTCTCGGCACTTCCTATATGGCGCGCAAGGCTGCCAAGCAACTCATCAAGAAGACAGGCATCGACCCCGACACTATCGACGCGCTGGTGGTGGCTACATCGACGGCCGACTACAAGTTCCCGTCGACAGCCAGTATCGTACTCGGCAAGCTGGGACTGAAGAATGCCTACGCCTTCGACTTCTGGGCTGCCTGCTGCGGATTCCTCTATGCGCTCGACCAGGCGGCCATGATGATTCAGAGCGGTCGCATGAAAAGGATTATCGTAATCGGTGCCGACAAGATGTCGTCGGTCACCGACTACAAGGATCGCCAGACCTGCCCGCTCTTCGGCGACGGTGCTGCCGCAGTACTCGTCGAGGCGACGGAAGAGGAGAACATCGGCGTGATAGACAGCTATTTCCGCTGCGACGGCAAGGGACTGCCTTTCCTGCACATGAAGGCCGGAGGCTCTGTCTGCCCACCCAGCTACTTCACAGTGGATCACCGTCTGCACTACATCTATCAGGAAGGACGCACCGTGTTCCGCTATGCAGTGACCAACATGAGCGACGACTGTGCCCTCATTGCCGAGCGCAACGGACTCACCAAGGACAACATCGACTGGATTGTACCCCACCAGGCCAACATGCGCATCATCGAGGCAGTGGCCAAGCGGTTGGAAGTGCCCCTGAACCAGGTCATGGTCAACATCGAGCACTTCGGCAACACCTCGGCAGCAACTATTCCCCTTGCTCTTTGGGAGAACGAGCAGCTGCTCAAGAAGGGCGACAACCTGATTCTCACCGCATTCGGTGCCGGCTTCGTTCACGGAGCTTCCTATCTGAAGTGGGCCTACTAAGGTACTCTCACCATTGAGGACAACTAAGAATTATGATTAGTCATTGCGCCAGCAAGACTAATCATAATTCTTTTTGAAAATATTTTGGCCATTTTTTGAGAATCTGTCACTTTTAGTGCTAACATGTTTATTGTCAGATAGTTATCTGAAGTGACACTTCTTTTTTACCTGTCACTACTATCACTCACAGCAAAACAACTTGTTTTGCTTTCCAAAATACCATCTTTTGCCTATGCAAAAGCCATCTTTGCGATAGCAAAACAACTTGTTTTACTTGATGATATCATATCTCTGCTTATTGAAAGCAATTAGAAAGTGTAAGTATTGTGGTAAGGAGTTCTTGGCTGAGCAAAGCGACCATAGGTCGAGCGCGTGGCGAGGAGCGGAATGCAGAACCTAATATCTCCACGGTCAAGGTGGGCGTGAAGAATCTGATACCAAAAGTGGACTTCAACAGGGTAATGGCTGAAAGACTGGCCCAGTATTCGACAAGGAACTTTGACAATGAAATTGCCAATAATATATAAAAGGTATAGCCGAAATGGCGGCTAATCGGAAAAAAATTCGTTCTTTTGCACCTGCCTACAAGAAAAACTTAACCCCGAAGTTTGTCTTTAGGACAGGGACTCCGGGGGATTACGCTGCAAAGGTAGGCAAAATATCTGAATTGTACAAACAAATGGCAAAGGATTTATGAAATATAAAGATTTCGAGGACGCTTTCTCGGCTGCGAGGCTCAACATAATCCAACTATAAAAGGTTCAGACGGAAAAGAGATTCGGGAGGCCGATGCTGGCGATTCAGCGTCGGCCTCCCGAATCTCTTTTGATAGTCAAAACAATTTATCTGTTTCTATGCATATTCTGGCTGGCGATGCAACTCAGTGGTGTCTGGCCATCGGTGACACGCTCCAGAATTTGCCAGTCTTTACGGTAGTCGATGTGCTCTTCCACGGCGATGCGGTCTTTCGACAGCCACTTCACCCGATAGGTCTTGTTGCCCATCTTGTAGTCTTTCTTGCCGTCGTACTCCACCTTGTCAACGCCGCCACCGCGTCCAGAAGTAATCAGTACAGCATTCTCAGGTGACAGCACCATGAAACTATTGAAGTATTTGCTTGTACGGTATTGCTCATGCAGCTTCGGCAGTTCTTTCTTGACATCGCGCAGTTCGTCCACATAGCCGATGATGCGCCAAGTCCCAGAAAGAGGATTGTGCGGGTCAACTTCGGCCTTGCCCGTCAGTGCATCGAAGGCGATGCGGCCAAATTCGGAATATTGGCCCGACTCGTATTTCTCGATGCACCAGTCGTTGTTGGGGAAATGCACGTGACTGGCATACTGGCTCCACCACTTCATGGAAAAGTGTTCGGCATTGCTGTCGTAGATGAGAGTGCTCTTGTCGTTTTCGTCCTTTGGCTGGTCGCCTGTATAGGTGAAGACCTTGTGGTCGTTGTCGCTGATGCTGAAGAATGCTGCATTAAACGAGACCATCAGCGTGATGCTGTCGGTGCATACCTTATACTGCTCAAAGGGAGCTTTAACCTCGCCCATCTTTCCTGTCAACGTCATCATCTTGTAGATGCCGCGTGGGTTTTCCGTCTGCGCTGATGATCCCATCGTAAGAGAGGCAAGCAGCAATGTAAAAATAGATTTCTTCCCAAAATCCGCAGAAGTTTTTTTAATGCGTAATATTGGGACATGAACCCAATGGATTGCCCTCATGACCACAGCAAGTAATAATGTTTTACAAGACGTCGCACTTGGGCGCACAATTCCCCTTTCCCCAAAATCGCTTTGGCGGCTTGAATGTCCCACGAAGGTGTTTTTCCTATCCGTAAGCCCAGATGAGGTCGTAT
>ONMA01000049.1 GCA_900318815.1 uncultured Prevotellaceae bacterium | reverse complement strand
AATTGACGGTCTGTTTCTACCCAAGGACGGAAATCATCCGCCCTCGCTTCTTGTACTACTTCTTGTTTCTGTCTATGTAAGTCTCTCAAAGAACTCTTTACTTTGTGCCGCAGAGGTCGTTTCCTCGTTAGCGGATGCAAAGGTACTACTATTTCCCGAAACACCAAACTTTTTCACGGAAAAATTTCAAATAACATGCGAAAAAGAGACCGAAATTGACAAAAATCAAGTTCGGTCTCTTCTTACACCTTATTATATTATATATAAGGGCGCTATTCTTCTGTAAATTCGAGGATGAACGACTGTCTCGGCTTCATCACGACATCGTTTGAAAGGTCAACATAGCGGCCGGTGAGAATATCTTTCGCGCGTTTGACGTTGCCGATGACCTCCTGATAGCGTTTCACGGAGAGCGTGGCAGACTTCGATGTGCCATTGAGGATGGTCATCACCGTGTTGCGGTGCCAGCGACGAGTGAGGACATAGATGCCGTTGTAAGGAATGAACTGCGTCTGGTAGCCTCGGATGATGGTCTCATTGCCATTGCGCCAGTGGAGCAGGCGGCTGAGCCAGGTAAACATGCTGTTCTCCATGCGCGAACGCTCTTCTTTCGTGAAGCAACTGTGCTGGTCGCCGGGGAAGCCGCCGGGGAAGTCCTTGCGCACGTTGCCGTCGGTGAGTTCCTTCGTGCCGTTCATCAGCACCTCGGTGCCATAATAGAGCTGGGGAATGCGGCGCACCGTGAGCAGCAGGGCCAATGCCTGCTTCAGCATGAGCGTGTCGCGACCATCGCCGAGGAAGCGATCCGTGTCGTGGTTCTCGATGAAGGCCAGCACAGACGACGGGTTAGGATAGAGATAATCATAGACAAACGAGTTATAGAGCCGGTTCAGGCCGTTCCACCAGGCGTCGGTCTCCTCGTTTTTCGCCAAGTTGAGCTTCTCGAAGAACGAAAAGTCCATGACCGTCTTCAGGTAGCTGTTATGTTCAGAGAGCTTCGAGTCCTTCTGCCAGGCAGCGGTGTAGGGCGGTTCCGTGACCCACGTCTCGCCGACGGTGTTGAAGTTGGGGTACTCCTCGTCGAGCTCCTTCATCCACTGCGCCATCGGTTCGGCGAAGGCGTAAGGATACGTATCCATGCGTATGCCGTCGATGCCAGCCGTCTCGATCCACCAGATGCTGTTCTGGATGAGATATCGCATGAGGTGAGGGTTACGCTGGTTGAGGTCGGGCATAGAAGGGACGAACCATCCCTCGACCGTCTCCCTCATATCAACCTCCGAGGCGTAGGGATCGACCACGGGAGTCAGCTTATAGCTGGTCTGCAAGTACTTACTCTCCTGTTTGCCATCGCCGAAGCCCGTCATCGGGTCGCGCCCGCTTAGGCCCTGCTCCTCGCTGAGCCATTCAGGCGTGTTGAACCAGTCCTTCGTAGGCATGTCCTTGACCCACGGGTGTTCGAAGCCACAATGATTAAAGATCATGTCCATCACCACTTTGAGTCCCTTCGCATGTGCCTCGCGAATCAGTTGGCAATACTCCTCGTTAGAGCCGAAACGAGGGTCGACCCGATAGTAGTCCGTCGTGGCATAGCCATGATAAGTAGAATAACCATTGTCCGTGTCGGGCGAGTTGTTCTCAAGAACCGGCGTGAACCAGAGGGCAGTAACACCGAGATCCGTAAAATAGTCGAGATGCTGCCGGATGCCCTCCATGTCGCCGCCATGCCGCAGCGACGGCTTCGAGCGGTCATTGATGTAAGCGTTCATGCCCTTTATCTGGTCATTGTCGGCGCGCCCCGAAGCAAAGCGGTCGGGCATGAGCAGATAGAGCACATCGCCGATGTCGAAGCCATGCCGCTCCTCGCCCTTCATGGCGCGAGGCTTGAGCAGATAGGAAACCTTCAGTTTGTCGAACTTCAGGGTCATCGTGCCCGGCTGAGCATCGCGGAGGTTCATGTAGACCAGCAGATAATTAGGCGAGTCGAGCCGCACCACACTATCGACGACGGCACCGGGATAGTCGGTGGTCACCGACTTCACGGTGGCTATGTCCTTGCCATAGACCATCAGTTGCACTTGCGAGTTCTTCAGGCCGACGTACCAGTCGGTGGGGTCGATGCGGTCGATGCGAAGTTTAGCTGCATTCATTGTCGCTGAGATTGCCACGAGGGCAACTAGTAAAAAATATCGTTTCATTGCAGTAAAAGATTACCATTACAGAAGTTCCCACCTTTTATCTATTTATCAAGAATTAGAGAATTAGAGAATAATCGAAATATCTTCAGTTGGAGTTATCATTGTGTATAATTCTCTAATTCTCAAATTCTTGATAAAAAAATACTGGTGGGAAAGTTGAGTTATTGTTATTTCACGACAAACTTCTTGCCGTTTTGGATGTAGAAGCCGCGTGCGGGCTGCATCACCTTGCGGCCAGAGAGGTCGTAGAGAGAGGAGAGAGGAGAGTGGAGCGTGGAGCGAGGAGAGGCGATGCCGTCGGCATAGATTTTCTCAGAGACAAACTTCACGTAGTAGACATACAGTTTATCGCCCACCTCGATGCAGAACTGGCCGTTCACCTGGAAGTCATCGGCCACTGCCTCGTTGCTGTAGCAGACGAGCATGACGTTGCCCTCGTCGTTGCGCTCCATCGTCACGATGATGTCGCCGTAGGCGTCGAAGCTGCCCGAGAGGTTGAAGCTCAGGCCATTGCCTGCTGCACTGGGTTCGCCATAGGTGCCGTCGTCCTTGAGACCGCGCAGGTACTCATTATCTGTGTTCAGCAGGTCGTCGACAGAGATGCCTAAGGCCTCCGTGGCCTTGGTGATGTCAATGACTACCATCTGGTCCTTGGCACTCACGGGGATGGTGACCACCTCAGAGCCCACCTCCTCCTTGGTCTCGATAGACTCGACGAAAGCCAGGGTGATGTTGCAGGTAATCATCTTGTTCGTGTCCTCGTTCACCAGGAAGAGGGTGGTCTTGAACACGTCGCCCATGTTGTTGCGTCCGGGGTAGGAGAAGAAGGAGAACACGCCGTCGGCATAGCAGATACCGACGCGAGCATCAGCGTCGCCCCAGACAGAGACCCGTCCGTCGGAGTTGAGCCAGAAGCCGGGTTTCGGGTCGCAGCTGTAGCTCTTGGAGAACACTTCGCCCGTCTCCTCGGCCACCGACTCGATGTTCAGGCCATAGAGCACCGGATCGGCCGTGCCGACGAGACTCTCGATGATGTCGACGGGAATGCTCACCGTTCCATCGACGGGATAGTCATCGGGCACCGTTGCCTGCAGGGTCATGGAGCGTGTGGCCACGCTCTCGAAGTCCTGGCTCACCTCCTGCGGCTCGGTGATGGTGAGATGAACCGTATAAGCATAGTAGTTCTGTCCGTTCATGAAATAGAGGTAAGCACTTACCTCATTGCCCACGGTAAGGGCATCTGGGAACTGGCCCACGTTGAGACGGCTGAAGTCGCCCGCTGCGGCAGGCTCCACGAAGAGGGCACACCCTGTTCCCCAGCCCATGACGGTGCCGTCGAACGAGAACCAGAAGCCGCCGTTGTTGGCCGTAGACCCGGCAAAGCTGTTCATGTCGTCGAGAGCCTTCATCTCCACGTCGGCCACCTCGCAGCCCAGAGCGGCTGCGATAGCCTCCATGTCGGGACGGACGGTAGAGGTTGAGTAGTCTTTGGTCGGGTTCTGTTCCACCTCGGCAATTGCCTCGCCCACCTTGACGTAGCCTTCCAGTCCGTTGCCTTCCTCGCGTGCGGGAATACTCAGGTTATAGCGAATGCGATAAGCCTTGTCGCCATAAATAATATAGATGTTAGCAAAGAACTCCTCGCCGCCCTTCATGCGGTTGGGATACTGTCCCATGCTGCACGAGAGCGTGTCGTTCTCGGCATTGAAGGCGAAGGCCTCCATGAAGAAGTAGTCGCCTTGGCTATAAGAAGCAGCGGCACACTCGCCCGTGGCCACCTTGTCGGCCCCGACGCGGATGTCGGTGTACCAGAAGCCCGGTGCGCCAGCGGTGCTCTTGTTAGTGAGCGAGTCCTTCTTGTCGGTGGTCTCAGGGTTGAACCAAGTGGTATAGAGCAGCTGGGCGAGGTTGTCCTGCACGTCGACGGGCGACTCGATGCCCAGTTTCTCGCAGAGGTCGCTCAGCTTCACATAGACCTTATCAGAGTCATAGCCGCTACGGATGTCCTGCACCACGCTCACCTCGGCCTCGCCCACCACGTTGAGATCCTTCTCAATGAGGGTGGCAGGCTCGGGAGCCACGAAAGGATTGGCCATGATGCTGATGGTCACCTCGAAGGTAGCTTCCTTCTCGCCATACTTCAGGACGAACTTCGGCTTGTACACGTCGCCGGCGGCACATTGTCCGGGGAACTGCCCGATGTTGATGACGAAGGCATCGCCTTCCAAGTTCATGCCAATGGTGTTGTACCAGCGCAAAGCCGAGTTGTCGTCGCCCCATGCCTGGGGCACGCCGTCGGCATTCACCCAAAAGCCGCCCTTGCCGCCCTGCGTGTAGTCGTCGCTAAGGCCGTCGGGGGTGGTCAGGAAGAACATGTTGGCCTCGGTGCTGCCCTCAGCCGTCCACGACTGATAGGCCGAGACGAGCGTGGCGGCATCGCTGTTGAGTGCCGTGGCCACCTCGGAAAGAACAAACGAGACGGGAGCGTCGCCCCAGTTGTCGGCAGGATGCTGCTCCAGGGTAGCGGTGAACTGCGCCTGTGCCGACAGGCCGGAAACGAGGCATACCAGAGTTACAAACAGTTTTCTAAGTAAAGTAGTTTTCATACCATATCAATTTTTAGGTTGTATAAATAAAAAAGATTAGTTGTCTGTTTTTAGTCAGTTACCGCGCAAAGTTACGGAGAAATCCTTAATCCTGCAAGTATTTTTTGTCAATTTCTCTTGCCAGTACTCAAAAAAAATCGTAATTTTGCTGGTCGAGTAACCAATAACAACAGATATGACAGAGAAAATTATCCTCCTCCTCGGCCTGACATCCGCCTTCACGGTGTCGGCACAGGCCGCCAAGACAACGCCAAAGGACGCTCCCATCCAGGAAGTGTCCTTCACGCAGGTACATCTGACCGATGCCTTCTGGGCACCGCGCATCGAGACGAACCGCACAGTGAGCATTCCGTCGGCCTTTCGCGAGTGCGAGAAGAACGGGCGTTTCGACAACTTCGCCCTTGCCGCCACCAACCTGGGACACGCCCACTACGACGTGAAAGAACACCGGGGCGACTTCTCCTTCGACGATACCGACCCCTACAAGGTGATTGAGGGCGCGTCGTATGCCTTAGCCGCCAAGTACGACAAGAAACTGGACCACTACTTAGACTCCGTCATCAACATCATTGCCTTGGCTCAGGAACCCGACGGGTATCTGACCACCTGCGTGACCAACCGCTGTACGCGGCTCAGTGGCTGGTGGGGACACTCGCGCTGGGAGAAGATCAACTCGCACGAGCTGTATAACAGCGGCCACCTCATCGAGAGTGCCGTGGCCCACTACCGCGCCACGGGCAAGAGGAACTTCCTCGACGTGGCCATCAAGAATGCCGACTTAGTGTGCAAGACCTTCGGCCCCGCCGACGGACAGATTCACCGTCCGGGTGGGCACCCCATCATCGAGATGGCCCTGTGCAAGCTGTACAAGGTGACGGGCGACAGAACCTATTTAGACGGTGCCCGCTACTTCGTCGACGAGACGGGACGCTGCACCGACGGGCACCATCCCAGCGAGTACTCGCAGGACCACAAGCCCATCCTGCAGCAGGACGAGATTGTGGGCCATGCCGTGCGGGCCGGCTACTTGTATAGCGGCGTGGCCGACGTGGCCGCACTCATGGGCGACAAGGACTACCAGCAGGCCCTGCAGCGCATCTGGCAGAACATGTCAACGAAGAAGCTGTTCATCACGGGCGGCATCGGCTCGCGTGCGCAGGGCGAGGGCTTCGGTCCCAACTACGAGCTGAACTCGCACACGGCCTACTGCGAGACCTGCGCCGCCATTGCCAACGTGTACTGGAACTACCGCATGTTCCTGGCCACGGGCGAAAGCAAGTATATAGATGTTTGCGAGCGTGCCTTATATAATAATGTATTGAGCGGGGTGTCGCTGAGCGGCGACCGCTTCTTCTACGACAACCCGTTAGAGAGCAGCGGCGAGCATGAGCGGCAGCGCTGGTTCGGCTGCGCCTGCTGTCCGGGCAACGTGACGCGCTTCGTGGCCTCGGTGCCGGGATATATGTATGCCGTAGGAGGAGCCGCACTCTACGTGAACCTCTACGCCCAGGGCCGTGCCAACATCCAGGTGGGTAAGAACAAGGTGGAGCTGGAACAGACGACCGACTACCCGTGGAACGGCAAGATTCGCATCCGTGTGAACAAGGGCGGCGGCAAGTTTGCCATCAAGCTGCGCATTCCCTCATGGCTGAAGACCTCGCCCACCAACAACAACCTCTACACCTACGCCGACAAGGCCCAAGCCTACAGCGTGACGGTGAACGGCAACAGCCTCTACCCGGAGAACAGGGACTACGTCACCATCGACCGCATCTGGAAGAAGGGCGATGTCATTGAGCTGAACCTGCCCATGGACGTGCGCCGCATCGTGGCCAACGACAATGCCGAGGACCTGCGCGGCAAGGTGGCCTTGGAGCGCGGACCGGTAGTGTTCTGCATCGAGGCCGGCGACCAGCCCGACAAGACCATCTTCGACAAGTACCTGACCGATGGCACCACGCTCACGGCCCATTTCGAGAAGGAACTGTTAGGCGGCGTCATGGTCATTGACGGCGAGGCCCGCAAGGTGGAACGCTCGGGCGACGTGGTGCAGACGACTTTCCGTGCCATCCCCTACTCCACCTGGAACAACCGTGGGCCGCAGGCCATGGAGGTGTGGGTGGCCAATAATCCCACGGTGGCTGTCGTTACGCCCGCCGAGACGCTGGCCTCGCAGGCACAGACCTTTGCCAACCGAGGCCCCATCCAGAACGATGCCCCCGAGACGGCACCCGTAGACTCCTGGGCCGGCGGCACCAACGACCAGTGGGAACCCAAGCGCAGCAGCGACACCTCGAAGCCCTACCACTACTGGTGGCTGAAACGCGGCACCAACGAGGCCATCAGCTACAAGTGGGACAGCCCGAAGACGGTGAGCAACGTGCAGGTGTACTGGCTCGACTTCGACCACTACGACGGCTCCTTCCGCGTGCCGGCATCGTGGATACTCTACTACCAGACAGAGGACGGTGCCTGGAAGGAAGTGGAACAGCACTCGACCTATACCGTCCTGCGCGACTGCTATAACTCCGTCGACTTCAAACCCGTGCAGACCTGTGGCCTGAAAATCGTGGCCAAGCTGCAGCAAGGACAGTCGGGCGGCATTCTGGAATGGAAAGTAAACGAATAACCTTTTTTTACGACCACGAATTTCGCGAATTTCACGAATTAAACTAACTCAACTTTCGCAAGTATGAATAACAACAACGGATTACACGGATTATACGGATTTTTTAGTGAAATTAGTGAAATTCGTGGTTAAAAAAATCCGTATAATCCGTGTAATCCGTTGTTTAAAAAGAAAAAATTAGTTTAATTCGTGAAATTCGTGGTCGTAAAATAGATAACCTGTTATGATATGGATAGTATTAATGATTTCTTTTCGTGGTTAAGTTCCGTGCTGTGGGGCTGGCCCATGATTATCCTGCTGTTAGGCACGCACCTGTATCTCACTGTCCGCCTGCGCGTTCCGCAACGGAAGCTGCTGTTAGGCATTCGCCTGTCGGTGAAGAAGGACCACAAGGGTGCGGGCGACGTGAGCCAGTTCGGGGCGTTGGCCACGGCACTGGCGGCCACCATCGGCACGGGCAACATCGTGGGCGTGGCCACGGCAGTGGCCTTGGGCGGCCCGGGAGCCGTGCTGTGGTGCTGGCTGACGGGCATCTTCGGTATGTCGACGAAGTATGCCGAGGGGTTGCTGGCCGTGAAATACCGTGTGAGGGGCAGCGACGGCCGCACCTACGGCGGACCGATGTATGCCTTAGAGCGCGGACTGGGCATGAAGTGGCTGGCCTTGCTCTTCGCCGTGTTCACCGCCTTGGCCTCGTTCGGCATTGGCTGCACCGTGCAGGCCAACTCCATCGCCCTGCTGGCCAACGAGACCTTCGGCATACCCACCTGGGTGGTGGGCGTGTTTGTCTGCGTGCTCACGGCCTCGGTCATCCTGGGCGGCGTGAAGGCCATTGCCCGTGTGTGCATGGTGCTGGTGCCCTTCATGGCCCTGCTCTACGTGGCAGGCTGCATCGTCATCCTCTGCATGAACGGCAACTACGTGTGGCCCGCCGTTCAGCTCATCGTGCGGTCGGCCTTCAACCCGTCGGCAGCTGGAGGCGGCTTTGTGGGGGCCACGGTGATGATGGCCGCCCGCTATGGCATTGCCCGAGGGCTCTTCAGCAACGAGAGCGGCATGGGCTCGGCACCCATCGTGGCCGCAGCAGCCCAGACACGCAACCCCGTGCGCCAGGCGCTGGTAAGCAGTACGGGCACGTTCTGGGACACGGTGATTATCTGCGCCCTCACGGGACTGGTACTCGTGAGCAGCATTCTGGCCTATCCCGACATCACCTTTGCCGACGGCGCAGCCCTGACAAAGGTGGCCTTCTCCAAGATTCCCTACGTGGGGGCACCCCTGCTGGCCTTCGGCATCCTCACCTTCGCCTTCAGCACCATCCTGGGCTGGAGCTACTACGGCGAGAGTGCCGTGAACTACTTAGAGGTGAGCGGCGAGAAGACGGAAGTGAGAAGCAGCCGCTTCTACCGCATCCTCTACATCGTGGCCCTGTTCTTCGGCAGCATCATCAACCTGGACATCATCTGGAACATCGCCGACTGCATGAACGCGCTCATGGCCATCCCCAACCTCGTCGCCCTGCTGCTACTGAGCGGCGTAGCCGCTGCCGAGACCAGGAAATACCTCTGGGCGGGCCGCATCGACGACGCGATGGAAGAGGACTAACTACACTTCGCGTCGGATAAAAAACCACAAAAAACAAAACAAAACCAAAGAAAAACAGTTGTTTTTTCCTGTTTTCTTTGGTTTTGTTTTGTTTTACTTCAGACGCGAAGCGTATTATCAGTGCTTACTTCTTCACCATCTTCTTGCCACCCATGATGTAGAGACCCTTAGTGGGCTGAGCCACGCGGCGTCCCTGGAGGTCGAAGATGACGGCATTACGGTCGTTAGCATTCACGTTGGTGATGCCCGTGGAGAAGGGATCAACCCATACAACCCTCGACTTATGGGTCTCGCCACCGCCGGTATAGATGCTCTGCACACCGAAGTTCTCCCAGCTGGCAATCTCGCTGGCATCCTGGTTCAGATAGAAACGGTCGCCACCGGCATAGATGTCGTAGGAGTCGTCATAAGTATAGGGAATCATCACCATGTCCTCTTCCAGATACTGATAGAGGGCTGCCTCGATGGTCAGCGGCTCAATCTTATTGTCCTTGACCACAAAGAGCTGATAGAACATCTTGTTCTTCAACAGCATGTTTCCTTCCGCATCCTCACAAGGGATGTTGAGGTCTACATGCGGATAGGTTGCCTCAATTTTATAATCAACAATCTCCGGGTCGACGGGCGTTGCGGCAAATTCCTCCATCTTGCTGATGGTCACATCGCTGAAGATCTGGTAGGGATTCAGCTCCGTCCTGCTCTCGTTGAGCATTACTATTTGGTCGGTGCTGAAGGTGTTGGTCTCGGCATCGTAGTTGAGCACGATGTCGGTCAGGTTGCCGTCACCGTCCACGGCGGTGAGGTAGTACTTGAAAGAGTACCACAGGATGTTCAGCTCGCCCAGGAACTGGCTGGCAGGGATGGTGACGGTGGTGCCGTCGTCGCTCAGCGTGCCCTTGGCCCAGAACTCAGCGGTGTTGTCAGAGAAGCCGTTGAAGTAGACATCCTTTCCGTCGAAGCCCACCTGCATCTGATAGGTGTACTCCTCCCAGGAAACGTTGGTGTCAATCACGTTGCCCTCTTCGTCCTTGACATCCTCTTCCACATACTCATTAGCCTTGAAGAGGTAAGCGTCGGTCACTAAGTCCTCGGGCACCTCCACAGTCTCGATGACGCCGCCGAAGATGACCATGTCGGTCCACCAGCCCCACGGTTCAAGCTCAGTGGCAGAAGAACCGTTCTCAACGATACTCGGAGTAATCTGTGTGAGTGTCTGGGCATCAGCGTCGTAGGCGAACTCAATGTCGCAGACACCATCCTCACCGTAGCCCAGCATAAACTCTGTGCCGTATTCATCCTCGCCCACAAACTGTCCGCTTGGGAAGGTGGCGATGCCTGTTTGCTGGTCGATGGTACCCTTCATCCAGGAGTCCTCGAAGTAGAAGGGAATACCCTTCACATAGATGTCGTCGCCGTCGAAGGCCACCTCGGTAGCGCGCTGTATTTCGGAAGAGCCGTCACTGTCGGTGAATGTTCCCTCGATGGTCCACTCCTCGGTCTCCAGTCCTTCGGGCAGGGCCAACAACTCTAAGCCTTCCTCGATGTTGTAGCTGAAGCTCAGGTCAACGGGATTGCCCTCGCCATCCTTTACGCCAGTGATGGTCAGCGTGTAGTCGCCAGCCTCGGTGGTCTCCTCGAAGCTGATGGTCAGGATGTTGTTCTCAGCAGAGACGATACCCTGCTGTGAAGTGCCGGTCGTGCCGTTAGCCAGCGTGGCCTGAACGCCCTCAGCCGTCACGTCGTAGTTGTTGAACTTTATCTGGAAGTTGCTCAGGCTCTCCACCGTGCCCTCTTCGGGCGTAATGACATAGTCGGGCTTCTCCAGCCAGGAGGTCAAGAGGGTAATGTCGTCAACCACGATGTAGAAGTTGTCGGTGCAGTCGAAGTGGCGAATGGCCACATAGCCTTCAACACCTTCATAGCTGCTCAGGTCGACGGTGTATTTGTACCAGTTGCCCTGAACCTTGCGGGGCGAACGGAAAGCGCCACGGGCATTGGCAGCGTTGCCGGCACGCGAGGCGGTCAGCGTCCACTCCTCCACCGACTGGAAGTCATCGGCCGAGGTGTTGCCCTGCGTCGAGACGAACACGCCGAAATGCTCTGCGGGATAGCTGGCATCCTGTGCGCAGGCATAGAAAGAGATGCTGCCGTCGAGCTTCACCTTCGGCGAAACGAGGAAGTTATCGGGAGTCAGCGCACCTACATTGTTTTCGTAGCTCTTGGAGAAGACTGCACCTGGATTGCCGTCGTGACCAGTCAGGTCGGCCGTGTAAGCCCAGTCGTAGCCGTCGCCATCAGCATCGAGGGAAGTCCAGCCCTGCATGGTACCGTCGTCGAAGCTGAAGGTATTCACGTTCGGGTCTTCCGCTACCACCACATAGATCTTGTTAATCTGGGTGTTGCCTGCGATGCTGAGCACCACTTGCTGGGCCGAACCAGTCCAGATATCATCGGCAAACTCACCGCTGTCGAAAGCATTTTTCTCGTTCCACTTGTTTTTGTCGGTGAAGTCCATCTCCGTAATCAAGAAGCCTGCGGGCACAGAGAAGGTGAGCGTGCCGCTGTAGACACGCAGTTGCGGGCCCCCATTTGTACCCCAGAAACGGTTGGGGGAGGTTGCCCCTTCGTCCTTCGGCGAGATGGTCAGCGTGACACCGCCCACGTTAATGACCTTGTCGGTCGTGATGTCACCGTCAGTAGAGTTGTTACTCGACGTCTTGACGTTCATTTCGTTGAAGTTGAAGACGACTTCACCTGCCGTAGGTGTACCTACGGTATAGTCCTTGATGTGGAACCACTGGATCTCGGTAGCGTTTTCCTCGCCGCCGCCACGGTAGATACTCTGAATACCGATGTTGTTCCATTCGCCGGAGAAGAGGCCGTTGAGGTATATTTGCGTATTGTAGAAGTCATAGTTCTCCGTGAATCCGTAAGGAATCTCGGTCATGTCGCCCTCCAGCATTTCATGGGTGTCAGGCGTAAAGGTAAGCGGGGCAATCTCTCCTTCCACATCGGTGTAAAGCATATACGACAGCTTCGATGTGACAAGTCCTTCGCCATTGACATCGACTGCGGGCACGTTGAACGAAAGCTTCCAGCCATAATTACCCTCTTCCAATGCGGTGATGGCGGGGTCGGCAGGCATCACAGCCCTCTCAACCACCTTCTTCAGCACGGGGTTGAAATAATGGCCGTCGTAATAACGGTCGCCCAGCACACCAAAGATTTCGCCCTCAGCACTATAGGTATCGGCTGCTGCATCATAGGTGAACACAGCGTCGCCATTATAGAATGCATACGAGGTATACGACGAATACTCGCCAAGATACTGCATTTCAGGGAAGGTGACCGTGTTGCCCACCATCTTGCCCTTCACCCATGCCTCGGGAATATAGTAGCTGATGCCCTGGAAATAGACGTCATCGCCATCGACAGCCACATTGACAGGAACAGCATTTTTTGCTGCTCCGCCGTCCTCTTCTGCATACAACATCATGTAAGCCTCGGGCTCCAAGCCATCGGGAAGCTCTACCACAACAAGCGGCTCTGAAGCAGTAAACGTACTGCCTTCAACCCAATAGGGGGTCAGACTATAGCCGTCGTATTGTCCACCAGAGAGTACACGGCAGAACCATTCCTCGAAGGTAATGGTGCCGTCATCGGCTACAAAACCGTAGATGTCAGAGTAGTACCACCCAGCCTCATAGTCTTGGTTTCCTTCGAAGTAAAACATGCCATTAAGCACGTAGTCACCGTACGACGAGGTACCTGCCAGTTGGCCTTCCTCAATCACCAAGTAGCTGTAACCGGGTTCGGACTCCGTGTCTAAAGTAGCCTCAAGAGGATAATCAAACATACCCGTAATGGTGAGTCCTCCCTCATTCTCCGTCGACTGCGTAATGGTCACATGGGCTGAACCGGCAGTCGTTTGGAGCGACTCAATGTCTGTAGAAAGGTCACTTGCCTGGAGGTAGTTCCAGGTGTAGTCGCCCACTAAGTCGGCAGCCGAGTCAATGGCCTTTTTGGGGGCATTGGCCTTGGCGGCTTTCCTCATAGATTTTTTGGCCAGGGCCTTGGGAGCTGCCTTGGCGTTGAACTGTCCACCCAACTGCACGGTAGCCTTTGCGGGCACGTACAACTGCGTATCAAACTGTCTCTTCGGCCCAGCGGCGAAGGCCACCAAGGCAAACAGAAGAGCAACCGTCATGAATGTAAATTTCTTCATAAGCAATTGTTTTTTTAGTTAGTAATGATATAATGTTCAGGAAAATGGTACAAATATAGCTATAAAAATAAAAACTTTGCAATTTTTCCTCAAAAAATTCGCATTATTAACAGAAAAAAACACAGTGTTCACAGAGATAAAAGAAACTGTCCTTCTCCTATGTGACCAGTAAAAAGGAATAAAACGAACTGTTTGTTTGGATGTTTCAGATATAATGATTATCTTTGCAGGCGCTGAACTATTAAAAGAGAATTGTTATGAATGCAACTTTAGCAAAAAATATCCAGACTACTCCCATGGCTCCCTACGTGGGATTGATGAGGGAGATGAGCGTAAAAGATAAACATGCAGTCGTTGCTTTTCTTATGGATACCATGGGAGAAGGAGATGACAGGCTGCTATTCTACAAATACCATAATGAGTGGAAGCGCGATACAAAGTTCCTGTCATCTGTAAGCGCAGTCACAGCCCATCCCGCATTCGCTCAAATTGTCAATATGGGCGGCAATGCAGTGCCATTTATCGTAGAAGAAATAGAACGCGAACCATCCAATCTTGTATGGGCACTCAATGCCATTTTTCACAAGAAAATAGGCAATGGAGAAACAGTCACAGAAGCTTGTAAGCTATGGATAGCCGAATTGAAGAAATATTGAGGGCCTTCCCTGGCTTGCGCTATGATGAGGGATTCCTGATAACAAGTCCAGAGGATGTTGACTATAACTGCATAGCCTGGGCCTTTGGGCGTAAGGATTGTTGGATGTGGCCTGATGAGGATGTCGATGGTGTTGACGTTTGGCCCCAGAATGCAAATAGTGACATACGAGTTCAGACTTTCATTGAAGCATTTAAGGCATTAGGCTATCATGTTTGCAATAACGACGAGCATGAAGAGGGGATAGAGAAAGTGGCTTTATATGCTTATCCCAACAGTGAGGAATGCACTCATGCTGCCCGCATGTTAGCTAATGGGATGTGGACAAGCAAACTTGGCCCTTCCTTTGACATCATACATTCCACACCATACACTATTCAAGGGCGTCTCTATGGAATGGTTTGTTGCATCCTGTGTCGTCCAATCAACTGACGGGCTCACAGCAAAACAACTTGTTTTGCTTTCCAAAGAACCATCTTTTGCCATTGTAAAAGCCATCTTTGCGACACCAAAACAACTTGTTTTGCTGTATGAAATGATATCTCTTCCACTTTAAAGACCAATCCTTTAACTCTCCCAAAATAGGAAACTGGCGTTTACAGAAAGTGGCCTTGACAGTGACAGAAAGTGGCAAAGAGTGACAGATAAAAATTACCTGTCACCGATATTATCTATCTGGATATAAGATAGTTATATCGAAAAGTGACACTTTTTACGATTTTGCCATCTTTTTTTTGTGCTGCGATTGAAAGACGCTGAAAGCGTCACCTCTCGGTAGCCGTGGGTCGGTACGACCTGCGGATAGAACGTGAGAAATTTCACCATAATGAACTTGTTTTACAGCCATTTCTCAAGAGGTTTAATTGTTTTGCCTGCTAAAGCTTGACGAACGTTTGTAAGTGATTCCGTCTCTATAGGAAGATCTATGGGTTTTTCACCTTGGAAATAGGCTTCCCATTGTTCATCATCAAGCCCTTCGTTGTGCATCTTTTTGGCTTTAGACATAGTAATGCTTCTCTTACCGCTCATCTTCATACACAGCCATTTGCTTGCTCAAATCTGAAATCTGACGAGTGTACTCATTGTCCATCTCGGGTTCAAGCATGCCTTTCTCCGTTGCCTCAGCGATTAGGGCTTCTACGATAGCCTTTGTCTCGTCATATTCCTGTCTTGTCGTCAAGTTCTTGTTCATAGTTTCGGTACACGTCATAACGTTACTACCTTACCTTCGATACCTTTTTCCTGAAGCCACTTCTCAAATTTCAGACCAGCTTCTTTCTTATGTTCCAATGCCTTTTTCCAGGCATCAATAGCCATTTCTTTTGTCATAATAGTCTGCATAGTTAATAATTTGTCTGCAAAATTA